>JAYWFU010000131.1:0-56193 GCA_043778625.1 Bacteroidia bacterium
GGATATAGAAAAACAGAGAACTTTATTAATATGATTTATTTTCTTACCGCTAAACTAAAATTTGATTACCCACACCAAACGTCATAGACCCTAAAAACAACTGATATAAAAGAAATAATTACTGCAGTACAATCTTTCGTTAATATAAAATGATTTATTGTCATTTTTTTAAGTTTAATTTCAAGCCTTATATCTCCGCTATTTTAAGCGCTGGGTAGCCATTCAGCTTAAGCTAATGCCACAATATTGCTGGTAATTATTACATTTTCAAGCTATCTACTATATCTTTAAGTTCATTTGATTTAATGTCCTCTGTTTCACTTTTATCATAAATGGTAAGGAGGTATATCGTTTCTGTTTCTAAGTATAGGTAAGTAATAACTCTTGCTCCACCACTTTTCCCCTTTCCTTTACTACCAATAGCTAAACGTATTTTATAGCAATTATTACCAATAAAAATACCCACTTCGGGGTTAGTAATAATACTTGTAATTAACTCGGCAAATTCATTTTTGAGTGAGGGAAATTTTTTGTTCAGTCGCTTTAATTCTTTCTCAAAGCGTTGTGTGGGTACGATGTTATAACTCATTAAGTAAATCTTGAGCCGTTTTTAATTTTAATTTTCCTTGCTTATGTAACCGCACCTCTTCAGCCGCTTCTTTAAGGTCTTCCCAAAGCTTAACGGCAGCAATGCTCATAGGCTTTGCTTTTTTTATAAAAGAAAGACTTTCCAAAACTTTCATTCCGAATTTTGCCTCGCTATCTGGTATATCTACTACTACTTTCATTATTTGTTTTATTTTTTAATATCACTTTTGTAAACACTAGCATTACTATAAATTACGTGAGTATAAATTTACACTATTTTACAACAAAACAACACCTAGTGCTTTTATATCGCACTATAAAGTTAAATTTGTTTTTTTAATTAAATCATCATTTCTTATTAAACACCCACAATGCAACAACTTAACTTTAGGTTTAAATTAATTGCGCTATGCGTAGCATTTTGGTTTAGTAGTATTACTTTTTTTAGGGCGGTATTTTTAGTAGCCTATCGTACTGATTTTACCAATGCTACGGTAGCACACAGCTTGTATAGTTTTGTAATGGGGTTGCGTATAGATGCATCAACACTAGCGTATTTTTGCATGCCGTTAAGCGTGTTGTTGGGAATTAGTATGTTTTTATCAGCACGTAACACCTTACGAGTAGTAACTTATTATGCTGGTATAATAACCCTTATATACACCTTGGTGTGCGTTACCGAAATAAAACTTTACCAAGAGTGGGGCACCAAACTTAATTACAAAGCCCTGCTGTACATACTACATCCGCAAGAAGTAGTGCTAACAGCGGGCTACACTAATGTAGTGTTAGGGTTTGTGGCAGTGTTTTTAGTTACGGCAATTAGCATATTGATGTTTGTAACACTACAACGTAAATTAATTACGTTACCAGTGCTTACTACTCCTCCCTTCGTGAGTACACGAACCGAAATAGTTAAAAAAATAACGTATGCGTTTATGTTTTTAATTATAGCTGTACTAAACATAATACCTATGCGTGGCGGTTTGCAAGAAATACCCATACAGTCGGGCATTAGTTACTATAGCAGTTACAATACGTTAAATAATGCTGCCGTAAACCCCTTATGGAACGTAATACACAGCCTTATCGAAAACAAAAAATACTTAAATAGTAATCCGTACGAAACAATGCCCGATGCCGATGCAGAGCGTTTGGTGGCTAACCTATACACTACCCCTAACGATAGCGCTATACAGGTATTAACTACCACACAACCTAATATTGTTTTTTTATTGTTAGAAAGTATGAGTGCCGATGTAGTGCAAGCCTGCGGTGGCGATAGCGGCTACACCCCCAAAATAGCACGCCTAATGCACCAAGGCATTACGTTTAACAACATATACGCCACAGGCGCACGTAGCGATGAAGGCATGGCAGGCGCATTAGGTGGTTTCCCCGACCAGCCCGAAACCTCTATAATAACCCAGCCTAGCAAGTATCCGCATGTGCCTTGTATTGCTAACGATTTAAAAAAACGAGGCTATTACACCGCATTTTATTTTGGCGGACAGCTCGAATACGAAAACATACAAAGCTATTTGGTATATAATAAATTTGATAAGCTAGTGGCTATTAACGATTTTGCCAATGTGCCACAAGGTAAGCTGGGTGCGCACGACGAGTATGTTACGGCACGCATGCTCAAGGATATTAATACTATGCCTACTCCGTTTTTAAGTTGCTTGTTTACCACAAGTACGCATCCGCCGTATGATATTCCGCCATTCCTCACGCATAGTTATGGTACTGATTACGATGAATACTTAAATGCCGTACGCTACTCCGATAGTTGTATTGGTAACTTTATTACACAAGCGCAAAAGCAAGCGTGGTACGCCAATACGCTATTTGTGCTAGTGGCCGACCACAGCAAACGTACCCACAAAGAGCATGCTTGGGAAAGCCCCGCTGATAAGCATATTCCACTAGCCATGTTTGGCAATGTTATTAAGCCACAACACCGAGGTGTATTAATTACACAACTAGGCTCACAAACTGACGTAAGCAAAACACTACTTACACAACTTAACATAAATACAACGCACTACGCTTGGGGCAAAAATTTATTAAACCCGGCTTCCAAACAATTTGCTTTTTACAGTGCTACTAATGGCTTTGGTTGGCTTACGGCTAACGATACATTTAACTATAACTACACTACTCACACAATTAATCCTAACCACCTACATAGCACTAATAAAGATAGTGTGGTGCGCACCGCACAAGCCTATATGCAAGTATTGTTTAAACGTTACTTGGCGTACTAATTAAAATAATTGCTATAACTACTTACAAATAAACAGTGTGCCAAATTATCTAACATCTATTATCTAATGTCTAACATCTAAATACTAAACATCTAATCTCTAAATATCCAATTTTTCTTGCCATTTTTAACTATCCAAAATAACAACCCTACACAATGCAATTAACCACCCCTGTAACCCTTACTGAATTAAGTCAACTAACCAGCGCAACACCTGTGGGCAATGGTAATCATTTAATAACAGGTATTAACGAAATACACATGGTGCAAGCTGGCGATTTAACCTTTGTTGACCACCCCAAATATTACGACAAAGCCCTACAATCAGCAGCTACCACCATCATCATTAACAAAGAAGTAGATTGCCCTGCGGGGAAAGCATTGCTAATAAGCGATGATCCGTTTCGGGACTATAATATGCTTACACAAAAGTATCGCCCCGTACAACAAACTAATAAAGCAATAGCACCTACCGCCACTATTGGCGCAGGTACCGTGTTACGCGCAGGTGTTGTAATAGGCGAGCATGTAACCATTGGTACTAATTGCACATTGCACGCTAATGTAGTAGTGTACGACCATACCGTAATTGGTAATAATGTAGAGATACACGCCAATGCAGTGTTAGGGGCCGATGCTTTTTATTTTAAAAAATATCCCGACAAAGGATATACTAAAATGTACAGCTGCGGACGTGTAATACTACACAACGATGTAACCATTGGAGCCTGCACCACTATTGACAAAGGCGTAAGTGGCGACACCGTTATAGGGCAAGGCACTAAGTTAGATAACCATGTGCACATAGGCCATGATACTATTGTGGGTAAAAATGTGTTAATGGCTGCACATACTGCTATTGCTGGTGTTACCACTATTGAAGACGATGTAATACTATGGGGGCAAGTAGGCGTTAACAAAGATTTAACCATAGGCAAAGGCGCAATAGTATTGGCGCAAAGTGGTGTGGCTAGTAGTATTGCAGGTGGCAAAACTTATTTTGGAAGCCCTGTACAAGAGGCGCGCGAAAAAATGCGTGAGCTTGCATTGGTAAAACAGTTGCCGTACTATGTAGAGAAATTACGCGGGCTTATTAAGTAATATTAATTGACGATACACTAACCAACAATGCGAGTATTTAAGTTTGGAGGAGCATCAATTAAAGATGCCGAAGCCGTTAAAAACGCAGCACACATTATTGCCCAGTACCTGCATCAACCCTTAATAATTGTGGTAAGTGCCATGGGCAAAACTACTAATGCCTTAGAGGTATTGGTAACTAATTATTTGAATAACGAACCTACAGAAGATGCTTTATTAGTAGTGAAAAATTATCACGAGGGTATTGCTAAAGAGTTATTTGCCAATGCTAACCACCCTATATTTACTACATTACACAACGAGCTAGTAGCATTGCAATGGGAGCTAGACGATACGCCCACCAAGGGCTACAACCACACCTACGACCAAATAGTAAGCGTGGGCGAACTATTAAGCTCGCATATTTTATGCGCCTATTTGCAACAACAACACATAAACGCAACATGGTTAGATGCCCGAGATATTATTAAAACCGACAATACGTATCGCGAAGCAAAAATAAATTGGGAATGGACTGCGCAATGTGTTATTAATTTAGTAAAACCTACACCTCAACACCCGTGTGTTATACAAGGGTTTATAGGCAGCGACGACGAAAACTTCACAGTAACATTGGGTAGAGAAGGTTCGGACTACACGGCATCAATACTAGCGTATTGCACTAATGCCACCGATGTAACTATATGGAAAGATGTAGCAGGCGTGCTTACCGCCGACCCTAAATATTTTAACGATGCGCAATTACTACCACAACTGAGCTACCAAGATGCCGTGGAACTTACCTACTATGGCGCTACGGTTATTCATCCTAAAACTATTAAGCCCTTACAAAACAAAAACATACCGCTACACGTTCGTTCATTTATTAACCCTACGCACAATGGCACAAGCATTGGCAACTACACTTATGATAGTATTGCGCCCTCAATAATTGTAAAGCTTAACCAAGTATTATTGAGCATTACTCCACGTGATTTTTCGTTTATTGTGGAGGAAAATATTTCGTATTTATTTAGTGTGTTTGCACAACTTAATATTAAAGTACATTTAATGCAAAATTCAGCGCTAAATTTATCAATAGTAACTGATGATGTTACGGAGCTTGATGCCTTGCTTACTGCACTTAACAGGCAATACAAAGTGTTGCATAACAAAAATGTACAGCTTATTACTATCAGGCATTATACCGCTGAAAGTATTGAAAAAACACTCCAACACCAACCTCGATTACTCGAACATAAAAGCCGTAACACGGCACAATACGTTATTAATGAAATCAATTATAAATAATAAATAGTTTAAGTAATATGTTTAGTAGTTCCTCAAGTTCCCTGAGTTTTCATCGAAGGGACGTGTACAAAAAACCTTTACGAGTATACGCCCCTTCGATGAAAACTCAGGGAGCTACGCAAAAACCATTAGTGTAGTATACTATAAACAACTATCAAGCTATTTATAATTGTTATACTTACTACTACCAATATTGCCAATTATCAATTATTTTACCCATGAAAAGTTCAATAAAAATAACCTACGTAATACTTACCTATGTGTGCCTGCAATTAGTATGGTGGGGCTATAGTATTGTACGTTTAAATAACGAAATTTTTTTGTTGAAGAACGATGTGGTTAATCAACAAAAGCTAACTGCTCAAAATTATTATGATGCACTAACACTAGCACGTGCCAAGCTCGACAAACGTACTACTATGGTAGTAGGCGAAGGTACAATATTCTTATTATTATTAGCGTTGGCTTTTTTTCAGTTTAGACGAATTTTGCGTAGAGAATTAAAAATAAACGCACAGCAAAAAAATTTTTTAATGGCGGTTACCCACGAACTCAAATCGCCCATAGCATCGGCACGTTTGCAGTTAGACACCATGCAAAAACGTACATTAACCGATGTGCAAAAAACAACATTACTCACCAACGCTAACAATGATTTGTTGCGCTTAACAAGCCTTGTTGATAATATACTACACGCCACAAGTATTGATAATGGGCAATATCCATTAACTAAAAATTGGTGCAATGCGTCCGAATTAATAACTGCACTTGTAGTTAATTACGAGTTAATGTATAAACACAAAATAACGTTTGTAACCACAATAACCCCCAACTTACAACTATACGCTGATACACAAGCCATTACGAGTATTGTAACCAACTTGCTAGATAACGCTATAAAATTTTCGGCAACTACTACTACGCCTCAAATAAACGTAGTGTTTACCACCCACAACGACGAAATTATACTCCGTATTGAAGACAATGGTGTAGGTATTTCATCTAACGAAAAATTACTCGTGTTTGATAAATTTTATAGAGTTGGTAACGAAACCACGCGCCAAACCAAAGGCTCAGGGCTTGGATTATTTATTGTAAAACACTTGGTGCAATTACATAGTGGTACTATTACCATACACGATGTTGCACCACAAGGAGTAGCCTTTGTAATAGTTTTTACCTAAGTTTAGGCTATGATAAAAATTATACTCACCTTAGCACTTGTAGTTACCATAAGTTATGTTAGCGCACAACAAGTAGCAAGCGATACCTTACGCACAACGGGCGACACACTATCCGTAACTAATACGGATACTTCTTGGGCTATAATTAGTACCACCAAAGGCATTGCTAGCTATTATGCCAAACGATTTGAAGGGCGAAGAACAACCTCAGGTGTAGTGTTTAGGCATGATAAACTTACCTGCGCACACAAAACATTACCGTTTGGCACTCAGCTATTAATAACCAATATTGGAAACAATAAGCAAGTGAGAGTAGTGGTGAATGATAGGCTACCACCACGCTCCAAACGAAGCGTTGATTTAACGCTGCGTGCCGCCAATCAGCTGGGATTTGTGCAACATGGGCTTGCTAAAGTTAAAATAGAAGTTATAAAGTAATAAATGTAGCAGGCTTTAATGCTTAATAATATTTTGAGAGCAACAAAATGAAGCAATAACAAATATGATTTAGAAGCTTTATGCTTACAATACTGCTTATTTTTTATTTAACAATTTATTGTGCTTTCATAATTACAAACTATTCGTATTGCGTTTCGTTTGATTTTAAAATTTGAAATACAGACTTTTTCACTCCCAAAATTTGCTATGAAATTAAGTAAAGTCATTCTGTTTTTTAAGTTAAAAAAAGTTATCTTAATTATTTATACACATACATTAAAAAAATAGTAAAAAACGCCGTAAATCATTACTTTTGCAACGTTAATAGTATTAATTAATTACAATAAATAATTTAAAATGAAAGCGTTACGTTTCTATATTCTATACCGATTATACTTTGTAGTGGGGTTAATAATTGTGGGTGGCTTAATATATTATGCAGGGGAGCATGTTACAGGTATTTTATGTTTTGTAGTAGCTGCAATATCATTAGCCTTGTATTTTATGATTGGTACAATGCGTATAGTACAGGAATCCGTGCAAGAAAATGATATGGATAACGCAATACTATATTTAAGTAAAATTAAATATCCAAAACTGCTATTAAAACCAGTGCGCTCGGCCTATTATATGTTACAGAGCAACGTGGCTTTGGTAAACAATGATTTTGAAAAAGCCGAAGCAGATATTCGTAAGAGTATGAACACAAAATCTACCTTGCTGGGCGATACAGAAGGAATGAGCTATTTACAATTAGCTACTATAGCATTGCAAAAAGGACAAAATAAAGAGGCACGAACTTATTTTTTGCAGGCTATAAAAATTGGATTACCTGATAAAGAAAACCAAGCTGCTGCTTACCTACAATTATCAGGCTTAGAGATGCAGCGTAGTCAAAATAAAATGGCAAAAATTTATTACAGAAAAGCCAAAGAGTTAAAACCCAAAACTAAACAACTAAAAGACCAACTACTACAAATGGATAAATATATGAGTCGTTTGCAAGGGTAATTTTAATAATTGAAAAACTAGAAAATATAAATCAATATCTTAAAACTGTAACATACACATTTAACCAATGAAAAAATTAATTGTATCAGCCTTTGTAGTATCAAGCGTTATAAGTCAAGCGCAAACTAACAACTCGCCAGTGCTTATGGAAATTGGAAACAAGAAAGTTTCGAAAGCTGAGTTTGAAAACATTTATCATAAAAACAATAAAGATAAAGTTACCGACAAAAAATCCGTAACAGAATATATGGAGCTGTTTACTAATTTTAAGTTAAAGGTTAAAGCCGCTGAGGATATGGGCTTAGATACTTCAGCAACTTACAAAAGTGAATTAGAGGGGTATCGTAAAAGCATTTCGCAGCCCTACTTAACTGATAAAGAAGTAAATGATAAGTTATTAACCGAAGCTTATGACCGTACAAAAATGAATGTACGTGCAAGCCATTTATTAATTAATTGTGATGCTGCAGCGCTACCTAAGGACACCTTAGTTGCTTACACTAAAGTGATGGCATTGCGTGCACGTATAGGTAAAGGCGAAGATTTTGGTAAGGTGGCTAAAGAAAATTCGCAAGATCCATCAGCTAAAGAAAATATGGGTGATTTAGGTTATTTCTCGGCATTACAAATGGTTTATCCGTTTGAAAATGCAGCATTTAACACCAAAGTAGGAGAGGTAAGTATGCCTGTACGTACTAAATTTGGTTATCACTTAGTTAAAGTAACTGATAAACGCAACGACCCAGGAACCATAACAGTAGCACATATATTAGTGTTGTGCAAAAAAGGTGCTTCGGCAGAAGATAGTAGCAAAGCCTACGCAAAAATTAATGAAATTAATGATCGCATTAAAAAAGGAGATAAGTTTAATGAACTTGCTCTACAATACAGCGACGACAAAGGCTCTGCTAAAAACGGAGGAGAGTTACCTCCGTTTGGAATTAACCGCATGGTACCCGAATTTGAAAATGCAGCCTTTGCACTACAAAACGATGGCGATGTATCTGTACCATTTAAAACATCATACGGTTGGCATATTGTAAAGCGCATTAGCGTTAAACCATTAGCTAGTTATAGTGATATGAAAGCCGATTTAAAGCAGCGTGTACAACGTGATTCTCGTGCACAAAAAGGTAAGGAGTCGTTTATAACTAAAGTGAAAACGGAATACAAATATTCTGAAAACTTAAAAAATCGTGATGAACTTACTAAGGGTATTGATACCAGTTTTTTTAATAGCCGCTGGAAAGCTAACAAAACCGCTACTATGAATAAAGTGGTGTGTACACTAGCAGGAAAAAACTACACGCAAGCTGACTATGCTAAATATCTTGAAACTCGCCAACAGCGTGGAGGTAAAGGTAGTGTACAACAAGTAATTAATGATAATTGGACACCTTACGTAGAGGGTATTTGTACTGCTTACGAAACTTCGCAACTTGAAAATAAATACCCTGAATACCATGCGTTGTTGGAAGAGTATAAAGATGGTATATTATTGTTTGACCTTACTGACCAAAAAGTATGGAGCGCGGCAATTAAGGATACTGTGGGGTTGCAGAAATATTACGATGCTAACAAAACAAATTATATGTGGGAAGAGCGTTACGAAACCGTTACTTACAAATGTAAAGACGCTAAGGTAGATGCGCAAGTACAAAAAATGTTAGCGAAGAAAAAATCGAACGACGAAATAATTAAAGTAGTAAATAAAGACTCGCAATTAAATCTTTCGATTGACCGTGTAACGTACAAAAAAGGAGAAAACATAAATGCTGATGCAGCAGCTAAAGCTAAAACAAAAATGGCTACAGTTACTGAAAACAATATGGTATACACTTACTTAGCCGATAAAATATTACCAACAGGTCCAAAGGCATTAAACGAATCGCGAGGAATTATTACTGCGGACTATCAAAACTTTTTAGAAAAAGAATGGTTAAAAGAGCTGCATGCTAAATATCCTATAAAAATAAATAAGGACGTAGTAGATAGCGTACGCTAAACAGTATTAAGTTTAAAACAACTAAATAGTGAGTAGTGATAAAATCTATTTAGGTAACTCTACTCAGTTAATTTAATTGTTGGAAATAAGTCAATATTTTAAAAGAACTATTCTTAATTAAGAATAGTTCTTTTTGCTTTGCTACTTACTTATTACTTCATAAGTAACTGTTTGGCGAGTGTCATTTTCGCAATCAAATTTTTTATTGAAAATATTACTAAGTTAGTAATGCAATGTTTATTGTTCGAGGATACTAACCAAGACCATAAAATGTTTGGTATTGAACACTAGTACATATTTTTTAATTTTTGTAAACAAGCTGCATTTGTATTAATTACTCAACAACGCTACTAAAACTACAACTTTCAATACTAATTGTCATCATCAAATATTGTTATATTTGTTCGAGTATTATTTACACTTATTTTTTTATTATGGAAACACCAACTACCAATAACAAACTAACGTTTGACCAATTTAAAACCGAAGTATTAAACGATTATCGTATAGCTGCCGAAAGCCGTGAGGCATCGTTATTAGGGCGTAAGGAGGTATTAACAGGCAAAGCCAAGTTTGGAATTTTTGGCGATGGCAAGGAAGTTCCACAGTTGGCTATGGCTAAGCAATTTCGTAATGGTGATTTTAGAAGCGGCTATTATCGCGACCAAACCTTTATGTTTGCTACTAATAATTTAACCATACAACAATGGTTTGCAGGTCTTTATGGACATACGAATGCTGAACAAGAACCTATGAGCGCAGGCCGACAAATGGGCGGGCATTTTGCCACACAAAGTATTAATGCTAATGGAGAGTGGAGGAATTTAATGCAACAAAAAAACGCGTCGTCGGATATATCGCCCACTGCTGGGCAAATGCCCCGTTTGTTAGGTTTGGCGCAGGCTTCAAAATACTATCGTAGTGTAGACGGGTTAACTGAAAGCCACGCTAACTTTACCAATGGAGGTAACGAGGTTGCCTTTGGTACTATTGGCGATGCTAGCACTAGCGAAGGATTGTTTTGGGAAACAATGAATGCAGCATCAGTACTACAAGTGCCAATGGTAATGAGCGTTTGGGACGACGGACACGGAATATCAGTACCCAAAAAATATCAAACTACTAAAGAAAGTATATCAGAAGCATTAGCTGGATTTCAGCGGAATGAAAATCATATTAACGGTATTGAAATATTTAAAACTAAAGCTTGGGATTATCCGCACTTGTGCGAAACTTACGCCAAAGCTGTTGATATTGCTCGCACACAACACGTGCCTGTGTTAGTGCACGTGGAGGAAGTTACGCAGCCACAGGGGCATAGTACATCGGGTAGCCACGAGCGTTATAAAGATGCTGAACGATTACAATGGGAGTTGGATTTTGATTGTGTAAAAAAAATGCGTGAATGGATGCTAACCGCTGCCATTGCTACCGAGGAGGAGTTAGTAGCTATTGAAAACACAGCTAAAGAGCTTATTCGCGACAGCAAAAAAAATGCGTGGACTAACTACCTACAGCCTATACTTGACGAACGTATACAAGCCGTTGAATTGCTTACGAACATTGCATCACAAAGCACTTCTAAAGAAATAATTGAAAAAAATATTGCTGATTTAAACGCAATAAAAGAGCCTATACGTAAAGAAATTATTACTGCCCTACGTAGTACACTACGCCTTACACGTAACGAAGAGTTAACAAGTAAAACCGAAATCAAGAATTGGTTAGCACAATCAACCACTGCTAATTACGACAGATACAACTCTAATCTACACAGCGAATTGCCTACAAGTGCAGTAAAAATAGCCGAAGTAGCACCAACTTATGATGATGATGCTAAGCAGGTAGATGCTCGCGAAGTGCTACGCGAAAACTTCGATCAGCTACTTACCAAGCATAAAGACGTGCTAATATTTGGCGAAGATGTAGGTAATATTGGCGATGTGAACCAAGGCTGTGAGGGCTTACAAAAAACACACGGCGTAATGCGTGTAACTGATACGGGCATACGCGAAGCCACTATTATAGGGCAAGGTATAGGTATGGCCTTGCGTGGCTTGCGCCCTATTGCCGAAATACAATACTTAGATTATTTATTATACGCCGTTCAAATATTAAGTGATGACCTTGCCACATTGCGCTACCGTACCAAGGGCAAACAAAAAGCGCCATTAATTATTCGTACGCGTGGGCATAGGCTGGAAGGTGTGTGGCACAGCGGTTCGCCAATGGGCATGATTATTAATGCACTACGTGGCATACACGTGTGCGTACCACGTAACATGACTAAAGCCGCAGGGTTTTACAACACCTTACTTTCCAGCGACGAACCGGCCATAGTAATAGAGTGCTTGAACGGCTATCGTTTAAAAGAAAAAATGCCTAACAACGCTACTGAATTTAAAACACCACTAGGCATACCCGAAACTACTCGCACTGGCGCTGATGTTACATTAGTAACCTACGGCAGTACTTGGCGTTTAGTTACTGAAGCTGCCGAAACATTGGCTACACTTGGCATTGAAGCAGAGGTGATAGATGTGCAAACATTATTACCGTTTGATGTAAATCATTTGATTGTGGAGAGTGTTAAAAAAACCAATCGTTTAGTGGTTATTGACGAAGATGTGGAGGGTGGCGCAAGTGCATTTATCCTACAACAAATACTACAAGTGCAAGATGCTTACCAGTACCTAGATAGTGCGCCAATTGCACTTACTGCCAAAAATCACCGCCCTGCTTATGGCACTGACGGCGACTACTTTAGCAAGCCAAGCACTGATGATATTATTGATGCTGTATACAACCTACTACGCGAAACTAACCAAAGTAAGTTTGCTACAATAGTGTAATAAATTATTAAACTTTAAAAAATGGACTGAACTTATAAGTTCAGTCCATTTTTATTTTATCTCTTTTAAATTATAAATAGCGTTCAATAATTGAACGCTATTTTTTGATTGTACAACGGATTCAAACACTATATAGATATTTTATGCTTTAATAATTTTACTTAATTTTTAGTTTTAAGATGTCGTTTTGCTAATGCAATAACAATTTTACAGTTTGTTACAATAGCTTTTTATTTACGCTATAATTCGTTTTTGATGTTATTGTTTTTCATTACTTTTATCATAAAATTAATAGAGTTGTAATTTATGAAAAACAGAGCTAATTCCGAATTCCTTTTTGCAAAAGCTAAAACATATTTCCCAGGTGGAGTAAACTCACCAGTACGTGCTTTTAAAAGCGTTGGAGGCACACCCATCTTTATTGAACGTGGCAATGGTGCTAATGTGTACGATGCCGATGATAATAAATACATTGATTACTGCTGCTCGTGGGGGCCCCTAATTTTGGGACATAATAATGATAATGTACGCAACAGCATTATTGATGCCGTACAATTAGGCACATCGTTTGGCGCACCTACACGCAAAGAAAACGAGTTAGCCGAACTAATATTAAGCAACAATAAATACATACAGAAAATACGTTTCGTAAGCAGTGGTACCGAAGCTGTAATGAGCGCTATACGTTTAGCACGCGGTTATACTAAGCGTACTAAAATTTTAAAATTTGAGGGTTGCTATCATGGGCATAGCGATTCGTTATTGGTAAAAGCAGGTAGCGGATTAGTAACCTTTGGGCAAACCAGTAGTGCGGGTGTGCCCGAGTGTTTTGTAAACGAAACTATTGTTGTGCCACTTAATAATACTGAAGCCGTACTGCAAGCATTTGCACAGTTTAAAAATGAAATAGCTTGTGTTATTATAGAGCCTATTCCTGCCAATAATGGTTTACTATTGCAAAGCAAAGCCTACTTACAATTTTTGCGTGAGCAGTGTACCGCTAATGCTACATTATTATTTTTTGATGAAGTAATAAGTGGTTTTAGAGTAGGATTTGAAGGCGCTGCAGGTTATTACAATATTCAGCCCGATATAATTACCTATGGCAAAATAATTGGTGGAGGACTGCCAGTAGGGGCTTACGGAGCTAGTAACGAAATTATGGCGTGCATTAGCCCTGATGGGCCTGTGTATCAAGCAGGTACACTAAGTGGTAACCCAGTGGCTATGAGCGCAGGTATAGCCCAACTTACGGAGTGCCTAAAGCCTCAGTTTTATTGTAATCTGTTTATTAAAACTAATTATTTAATAAACAAAATTAATGCTGCTTTTACTAACGATACTCCTTTTTTTACTTTTTACACCATAGGTTCTATATTTTGGATTGCATTTAGCACTACGCCTATTAATAGTGCTGAAGAAATTGATGCAGATAGCATGAAGTATTTTAGAATACTGCACGCCGAATTATTAAACCGTGATATTTATGTAGGACCAAGCGGCTACGAAGTTGGCTTTGTAAGCGAAGCCCACACCTATGAACAGCTTGATACCACCGCCATTGCATTTATTGAAGCCTTACAAGTTGTGAAAACACAACACAACTAAATAAGTGCTACACAACATTATTAAATATGCCGTAATTGCAATTATTGGTTATTATATACTCGCCAATTGTATAAGCCCACCCACTGTTAACGAGGACACGGCTTGTGGTTTAATGTGTTTAAAAAACATGGCTAATGGCGGCACATTTAACACTATTACAGTGCCTAGTGCGCATAACTTAGCTATTAACAACGAGGTATTTGTGTCGGCTTGGGCGCCTTTACCATATTTACTGCCTGCAGTGCTAGTGTATGTGGGTGTTAGTATGAAAAATGCGTGTGTGTTTTTTAATTTATTAAGTTTAATAATAGGTTGTGTAGGTACTTATCAATTGTTTAAAAAATTAGGGTTTGATTCCCTTACTATATGGCTAACTATTTTGTTGGCTATAACTTGCCGTAGTAATTTTAACACTAATTATTACAATGTGTTGTTAGCCGAAACCTTAGTATTTGCTACTCTTCCGTGGTTTGTGTTAGTAGGTATACACTTAGTTAATAAAACCAATGCGCTTGGTTTTATAATATTTGCACTGCTTTGTTTTGGTATGATTATGCTTAAATTAAGTATGATTGTAGCGTGCATAGCTTTGGTAGTTTTTTTAATTGTTGAAAATAGATTTACTCAAAATCTACGCAGTGCAATAATCTTGGGAGGGTCATTTTTACTGGCTTTTGTAACGTTTAAATATACCTATCAAAACAAAGGAATTGATACTTCTACACTAAAAGGGGGGGTGTATGTACATAGCAAATACGAAAATACATTTGTGGCAAGTGCTGCGCCAATAGCCAGCTTACTTAACCTTACCGATTTGGAAGATGATAAACTTCCGCCCACAATTAAAGCATTATTCGTAACCAATAAACCAATTGTACTATTGCTTATTACAATCTTGGTTATGGGTTTGTTATATAGCTTTGGCAAGCAATTGCAACCACAATACGGTACTTATTTTAATTTATTACTCAGCTTTTATGCTGTGTATGTTATGGTATTTTTATACTTTGCGCTCAACGAAAATGCAATTGATTTTAACTACCGTCATTTTAGGTTTTTAACTCTGTTATTTATTCCATTGTTTATTTTAACCGTTAAAGAACTCAATAACAAATGGATTAAATTACTTGCCTATACTGGTGTTACGCTATTAGTGTTATACGGGCTTGCGACATTTACCTACAAAAAATTTGTAGTAAACAAACACAATCCTATTGGCAACAGTGGTTTTGCACTAAATTATTGTGATGCGCAAGCGCTTAATTACTTACACTTTATTGATGATTCGTTACGCATAGGCAATAATTTAATAATGGTTACTAACCCTGAGCTTGCTTTAGAAATTAACCATAACCGACAAATGGTAAGTTTACAATATTATTCGTCGGGGCTTAACTATGGCTGGCTACACAAGCACTACAAGGGCAGTGTAGATAATTTGTATTTGTTTACCGAGAAACAATTTTTAAACACATCGGGGCAACGCGAAATGCTACCCACGTTGTTCCAAAACTACAACCTACACATCATTAAACAATTTGAAAAAGTAATAGTGTATAAAGCAATTAAAAAACCAACGGCATGAATTTAACTAAAACTCCGCAACTACTTAGCGTTGTAGCTATTACATTGTTAGCTACCACTGCGTGCAATAGCACTACTTCTAACAATGATATGGAAATCGACAGTCTAGCAACCCCTAAAATAGCCGTGCTATACGTACCCGACAGTATTGACATACAAGGGCATAGAGGCATGCGTGGGTTATATCCCGAAAATACCATTGCTGGATTTATTAAAGTCTTGCAGCTAGGGGTAAATACACTGGAAATGGATGTTGTAACAAGCCACGACAACAAGTTAGTTGTGTCGCACGAGGCATATATGCGTGCCGAAATCTGCTCAATTAATGGTGCAATTGCAATTGATACTCTTAACGAAAAACAGCACAATATATACCAACTCAACTACGATTCCATAGCCCAGTACGATTGTGGCAGCAAATCAGTAGCTCGCTTTCCGCAACAACAAAAAGTGGAGGAACACAAGCCCTTGTTGCGGGCTGTGCTCATAGCTGTGGTAGAATACTGCACTAAAAACAATACACCAATACCCAATTTTAATATCGAAATTAAAACTGATGTAGCTAACGATGGCGTGCTACACCCTAACCCTGCGTTAGTAGCACAATTGCTATACGATGAGTTACATAAACTACACCTATTAAATACGGTAACCATTCAGTCGTTTGATGTGCGCGCCTTACAAGCCATGAAGCGTATTGATAGTAGAGTAACTATTTCGTTGTTAGTGGAAAACAAACTTTCGTTAGAAGAAAATTTAGCTGCCCTAAAATTTATGCCTCAAGTATACAGTTGCGATTACGAACTGGTTACCCCTCAATTAGTAGCTAATGCGCATGCTCGCCACCTTAAAGTTATTCCTTGGACAGTGAATGATAGCGCCAATGCCGCACAATTATTAAGCTTTGGTGTTGATGGAATTATTACGGACTATCCTAACGTAATTAGGCACAAATAATAGTATACAATTATTAATTAAGGTAATGTGTATTAACCACTACTTTCACATACAGTACAATATAAATACCATAATTTATATCCCAATATTAAAAATGATATAGAAATTGCTACAAACAATAAAATATACTTTATTGTTTGTAGAGATGTATTATGTACAACAAAAATAATAGGGAGTATCGAGAGAAATAAACATATTGCACAAAAAAAATGACCACTAGCCAAATGGCTGTTAGTTTCTTTTTGTATATAAGGCAATACTATTAAATAACCAATTAGATTAATCAATAACAATAAAATTATCAAACTATAATAGTCCAAGAGTACAAGGCGTTTCATTTCTTTACATAAAGCTCCCTATTTCTGCCTTGATTTGTAAGGATATAAACCAAGGCAGAAGATAGTAATCATCAATTATTTTTACACCGTCATTTTTTTGTACCTAATTCGTTTAGGTTCAGTGTTACCAAGGCGTTTCTTACGATTTTCTTCATACTCGCTGTACGTACCTTCGTAATAATATATTTGCGAGTCGCCCTCAAAGGCTAGTATGTGGGTACACACACGGTCTAAGAACCAACGGTCATGGCTAATAATAACAGCGCAGCCTGCAAAGTTTTCTAACCCCTCTTCCAATGCACGTAGGGTGTTTACGTCCAAGTCGTTGGTAGGTTCGTCTAACAACAATACGTTACCCTCTTCTTTTAAAGCCATAGCTAAATGCAAGCGGTTACGCTCGCCACCTGATAGTAATTTTACTTTTTTGCCTTGGTCGCCACCGCTAAAGTTAAAACGGCCAACGTAAGCACGAGCATTCATTGGTTTACCATCAAGTATTATATTATCTAACCCGCCTGATATATTTTCGTACACCGTTTTTTCGGGGTCAATATCGGCATGGCTTTGGTCAACGTAAGCAATTTTTACGGTAGGCCCTACTTTAAAGTCGCCACTGTTGGGGGTTTCTAAGCCCATAATCATTTTGAACAATGTAGTTTTTCCTGCACCATTGGGACCAATAATACCTACAATACCTGCTGGAGGTAATTTAAAACTTAGTCCTTCGTACAGTAGTCTGTCGCCAAAACCTTTGGCAACATCAATAGCTTCAATAACCTCGTTACCAAGGCGCGGACCGTTGGGTATAAATATTTCTAGCGCTTCTTCCTTAGCCTTGGAGTCCTCGCCCATCATACGATCATAGGCAGCAAGGCGGGCTTTGCTTTTAACACCACGTCCTTTAGTACCCATACGCGACCATTCTAACTCACGCAATAGTATTTTTTGTCGCTTACTTTCAGTTTTTTCTTCTTGTTGTAGGCGTTTTTGTTTTTGCATTAACCACTCGGTGTAGTTACCTTTCCATGGAATACCCTCGCCACGGTCAAGTTCTAATATCCAACTTGCCACGTTATCTAGGAAGTAACGGTCGTGAGTAATGGCTATAACAGTGCCTTTGTAATTTTGCAAGTGTTGCTCTAACCAATCTACACTCTCTGCATCTAAGTGATTGGTAGGTTCGTCTAACAATAGTATTTCGGGCTCTTGTAATAGCAAGCGGCACAACGCCACACGACGTCGCTCACCACCCGATAGTACTTTAATTGAGGTATCGCTTTCGGGGCAACGCAGTGCGTCCATTGCTAGTTCAAGGCGGCTATCTAAGTTCCATAAGTCGTGCTGGTCAATAAGCTCTTGCAGGGCAGCTTGGCGGTTAATAAGCTTATCCATTTTATCGGCATCGTTCATTATTTCTTCGTCCATAAACTTATTATTTACCTCCTCGTATTCGTTTAATATATCCACGTGTGCTTGTGCACCCTCGCGTACAATTTCAATTACGGTTTTGGTTTCGTCTAACTTGGGGTCTTGCTCCAAATAGCCCACTCTGTAGCCTGGCGAAAAAGACACATCGCCTTGGTAATCTTTTTCTAATCCCGCAATAATTTTTAGTAACGTTGATTTACCTGAACCATTCAAGCCCAACACTCCAATTTTAGCTCCATAATAAAACGATAAATAAATATCTTTTAATACTTGCTTACCTCCTGGATATGTTTTACTCAATTTCGACATCGAGAATATTATTTGTCTTCCTTCGCTCATGTTGTATATTTGTTAAAAATTTAATAAGTTAATTTGTGTGCAAATATCTATTAATTAACACAACGTATCAAAAAAATATTCACAATAATATGCCTTCTAATTCTATAAAATCTTTTTTTTCGCTCGTTAAGTTTAGCCATACCATATTTGCCATGCCCTTTGCGGTTATTGGTTTTTTTGTGGCAGTACGCAAGTTTAACTTTCCGTTTGATGCACTTCTATTTTTAAAAGTTATAGCCTGTATGGTGCTTGCCCGCAATGCTGCCATGGCATACAATCGTTATATTGATGCTGGTATCGATGCCAAAAACCCACGCACTGCCATGCGCGAAATTCCTGCTGGCGTAGTTAGTAGCAATGCCGCTTTAGCGTTTGTAGTGCTTAATTGTGTGGCATTTATTACCGTTACTTTTTTCATTAATACTCTTTGTTTTGCACTATCGCCAGTGGCTTTAGCGGTTATACTAGGTTATAGTTGGGCCAAGCGTTACACGGCATTGTGCCACGTAATATTGGGGGTAGGCTTGTCGTTAGCGCCAATAGGTGCATTTGTAGCGGTAAGCGGGCAGTTTATGCTATTACCTGTATTGTTTAGTGTGGTAGTATTGTTGTGGGTAAGTGGTTTTGATATTATATATGCTTTGCAAGATGAAGATTTTGACGCTAACAATCATCTACACTCTATACCCCAACACTTGGGCAAAGCCGAAGCCTTAAATTTAGCCAAGCTATTGCACGTGGGCAGTTGCTTACTGGTACTATGGGCGGGCAGTTATGGCGGGTTTCATATATGGTACTGGTTAGGCGCATGTGGGTTTATTGGGTTGGTAATGTATCAGCACTCGTTAGTTACCCCTACTGATTTGTCTAAAGTTAATTTAGCATTTTTTACCACCAACGGAATAGCCAGCGTGGTGTTTGGAGCATTTGTTATGCTCGACTTGTTTTTGATGTAACCACACGCTATGTTCGATTTTTTAACCAACATACAGCTACATCACGCCACGTTTTATAATTGGGTACTGTTTCCATCGTTAATATTTTGTAGTAGATTAATTGATGTGAGCTTGGCTACCTTACGTAGTGTACTTGCCTCCAAAGGGCAAAAGAATATTGTACCGTTAATTGCATTTTTTGAAGTATTGCTATGGTTAATTGCGGTAAGCCAAATATTAAAAAACTTAAACAATGTAATGAGCTACATTGCCTTTGCAGGAGGCTATTCGGCAGGTACTTACTTAGGTTTAGCGTTAGAAGAAAAAATAGCCTTAGGCAAACAAGTAATACGAATTATTACCAGTAAAAACGACGAGTTGCTACTCAATAACTTTAGGCAGCACAACATAGGCTTTACCGAAATTGATGCTCAAGGTGCACGAGGCCCTGTAAAATTAATATTTACAGTAGTGGAGCGCAAACAAATTAAACATGTAATACAGTTAATACAAACACACTCCTCCGAATCATTTTATAGTATAGAAGACGTTAAACGCTCTACTGACTTGCATTATGGCGCATCGCGCAAGCAACGCAATTATTTTATGGATATGTTTACCAAACGTAAATAGTAGTAATAGCTAATACTTAACAAGGTTATTGGGTGCAATTATAATGTAAACGTACTAAACACTACCTACTTAATTAACCACATATAGTTAATAAAATAAAACTGCGTAGCCCCTGTACTACTAAGTATTACTCAACTTTAAAAGTTAAATAATTACAAAAAACATTTTTAGTTAAAGTGGAATCCAAGCAACATTTTGATACGCACCTTGCATTTGCGTTAGATAACCAACAAATAGTACAACAGCGCACACACCAAGCGCAACAACAGTTACAAGGTACTGATAGTGTTGTAGGCGAACATTACGCACACCTTAACATAGCTAAGCAACGTGCCGAAGCACTAAAATTTAAAAGTATCGAAAACCTCGAACGCCTACTAATTGATTTTGAATATGCCTTTACACGCCGCAACGGTAAGGTGGTATGGTGCGAAAACGAAACCGATGTTATTAATGAATTTAAAAAAATAAATCAAAAAAATAAACTAAAGTGGAACGTATGTAGCTCCGATGCCCTTGTTAACGAACTTAACGTTAATGAATTTGTGGTGGATAACGAACTCAACAAAATTAATAGCACACAACAACTTGATATATACACCGCCGCATTTATTACCGCCGATACAGGCGCAGTGGTTATTACGGAGCAACCAGTAATTAACAACAAAAATATTAATCTACTACTTACCACTATTGATAGTATTATACCCAAATTAACCGATGTTGATTTGTTTTTACCCTTACTCTCTACCTTTAAACAACAGCAACTTATTCAACATCAAATAAACATAGTGTTTGGTAAGGCCGAAAAATCAGCAGGCGAAAATATATTATTTATTATTGATAACGGACGTAGCAAAATATTAGAACAAGTAGAACAACGCAAAACGCTGTACTGCATTAACTGCGGGGCTTGCAACAGTGTGTGCCCAGTAAGTAATGTAGTGGGTAACGAAGCCTTTTCATCAGCCGTGGCTGGGCCAATAGCTATGGTTAAAAATCAATTTCAGCTGGGGCTACATAACCACAAGCACCTAAGCTACGCTAGTACTATGTGTGGTAAGTGCAGCCAAGTATGCCCATTAAACATTGATATACACAACCAATTAATACACAACCGCAAGCACATAGTACAAAAACACTTAACTAGCAAGAGTGATAATATTGCACTGTTTTTTTGGAAAAGTAATATGCTTAAACGCAGTAAAATGGAAAAGGGCGGAGCTACGCTAAAAAACTTTATGCTTAAACAATTTTTTAAAAAACAATGGGGCGACCAGCGCGAATTTCCTATTGTACACTCCAAATCATTTAACCAACTTTGGCGTGATAATCACAAAAAATAAAAACCAATGACCGAGCGTGTATTAGTAATAGGTAGTAACGGACAAATAGGTACTGAGCTAGTAACAGCATTACGCCTACAATACGGACATAGCAACGTAATAGCCAGCGATTTAAAAGCACCATTACTACCTAGCCAACCATTTGTTATTATTGATGCTTTAGATAAAACCGCACTAGTTGAATTAGTTAAAAAAGAAAACATAACCATAGTATATTTACTAGCCGCATTACTTAGCGCTACCGCCGAACAAAACCCAGCTTTTGCTTGGAAACTAAATATGGAAAGCTTGTTTAATGTGTTAGAATTAGCCAAAGAAAAACACATTAAACAAATATATTGGCCAAGTAGCATAGCGGTATTTGGCCCAACAACACCACGTACCAACACACCACAATACACTGTAATGGAGCCAAGTACGGTGTATGGCATAAGTAAGCAGGCGGGCGAGCGTTGGTGCCAATGGTATTACAATAAATATAATGTTGATGTACGTAGCTTACGCTACCCAGGCTTAATAAGCTATACCGCTGCGCCAGGCGGAGGCACTACTGATTATGCGGTACATATATTTCACGAAGCCCGTAAAAACAATAGTTACACCAGTTTTTTAAACTCCGATACTGCATTGCCTATGATGTACATGCACGATGCAATACGTGCCACATTAGAACTAATGAATGCCCCTGCCCAGCAAATAAAAATACGGAGCGCCTACAATATTAGTGGCATTAGCTTTACCCCAGCTCAAATAGCTACCGAAATACAAAAACACTTACCCAACTTTAGCATAAATTATGCGCCTGATTTTAGGCAACAAATAGCGGATAGTTGGCCACAAACCATTAACGACGACTATGCCCGCAACGATTGGGGTTGGCAACATAATTACGACTTGCAACGTATGGTAACTACAATGCTCAATAATATTTAAGTTAAGGCGTTTGATTAGAGGTACATATAGCTCTAGGGAGTAGGTTTGCCAAACTTTTTTTTCACAATGTGAAATAGTAAGCAAACAATACATAAATTTGGTGCGATTACATAATTTTTATTTTCGCTGCCATGCAAAAACTTCCCATACACGATTTTCCTCGTATTAACATAGCCATTGATGGGTACTCATCGTGTGGCAAAAGCACCTTGGCTAAGGCTTTGGCAGCTAAGCTGGGATATAATTACGTAGATTCGGGCGCAATGTACAGAGCGGTAACACTATATTGCTTGCAAAATAATATCATTAACAACGGAGTAATTGACGAGCCTCGTTTAATAGGCGAACTCTCTAACATTAAGGTAACATTTGGCTACAACGAACTTACCAAAATGAGCGATGTGTATTTGAATGGCACGGATGTTGAAAAGGAAATACGTATGATGGATGTAGCCAATAATGTAAGTGCGGTAAGTGCCATTAAAGAAGTGCGAAAAGTAATGATAGCAATGCAACGAGAAACTGGGCGAAATAAGGGAGTAGTAATGGACGGGCGAGATGTGGGTACAGCGGTGTTTCCACAGGCCGAATTAAAATTATTTATGACCGCTGATGTTGATGTACGTACTCGCCGCAGATTAGATGAACTTACCTCAAAAGGAATATATATAACTAAAGAAGAAGTACTACACAATTTATCAACCCGCGATTACGCTGATTCGCACCGAAAAGAAAATCCATTAACCAAAGCTAAAGATGCCATACTGTTTGACAACTCCGACATTGACCAGCAACAACAATTGGAATATGTGCTGAAATTAATGATGGAAAACGTATTTAAAAACACTATTGACACCGTTTCAAAATAAAACTAATTAAACCAACTAATCCCCAATATTGTAATGAAAAAGATAATACTAACAGCCTGTGTGGCGGTGCAAATGTTAAACGTAGCGCAAGCACAAATATTTAAAGATATTATCAACCAAGGTAAAGATGCCGTAAAAAATGCTAGTTCAACAGTACAAACAGCCACAGGAGGAGCATTGGGTTCAGGGCTTAGCAATACTGATATTATTAGTGGATTGAGAGAGGCATTAAGCGTGGGTACTACTAACTCTACCGCCAAAGCCAATAAACTAGACGGTTATTTAAAAAACCCCGCCATAAAGATACCTTTCCCTAAAGATGCTGCCTTAATGGAGCAACAATTGCGTGCATTAGGTATGGGTAAACAATGCGACCAGTTAGTAACATCGCTTAACCGTGCCGCCGAAAAAGCAGCTGTTGATGCCGGTCCAATATTTTTAAACGCTATTAAAGCCATTACCATTAACGATGGTTTAAGTATATTAAATGGTGGTAACGATGCCGCCACTCAATTTTTGCAAAAAGGAACTAATACTGAGCTTAAAGCCAAATTTCAACCTATAATTAAGCAAGCCCTAGCGCAAGTTAATGCCACTAAATACTGGAATCCGTTATTTACACGTTATAACAAAATTCCAATGGTGCAAAAAGTTAACCCTAATTTGGAGGCGTATGTTACTGATAGAGCTATTTTGGGCTTATTTAAGCTAGTAGCCGAAGAAGAAACCAAAATACGTAAAGACCCAGCATCACGTGTTAGTGATATTTTGAAAAAGGTATTTGGTTCGTAAAAAAAATAGTATACATTTGCACAATATATAAAAGTAAAAAATCATGTCGAAAATTTGTCAATTAACAGGAAAGAAGGTAATAGTAGGAAATAAAGTTTCTTTTTCTAACCGTAAAACTCGTCGTAAATTCTGTCCGAACTTACAGGTTAAAAAGTTTTTTATTCCAGAAACTGGAGAGTGGGTACGCTTAAAAGTATCAACCTCAGCTATTAAAACCATTAACAAAAAAGGTATTTACGCAACATTAGTTGATGCAGTTAATGCTGGTCATTTATCATAAGCACGTAGCTTAATTATAAATTATTTTAAAGGTAGCTTTTAATTAAGCTGCCTTTTTTTGTAGTATACATTTAACGTATTTTTAGTTTGAACACATTACTCAAAACTCTTTGCCAAACCTACGCTCCAGCTGGTGAGGAAGAATTATTAACACAGTTTTTATTAAATTACGTTGCCCAAAATTCATCATCGTGGGCAATACAGCCCCAAGTATTTAGTGGCGATGGGTTTCAAAACTGTATAGTACTCGTATTTGGCACCCCTCGTACTGCTGTGTTTGCACACATTGATAGCATAGGCTTTACGCACCGTTACAACAATCAATTAGTAAAACTTGGCGGTCCACGTGCAGTAAGCGGATACAAATTAATAGGTTACGATACCGCTGGCGAAATTAAAGGCGAGTTACTCAAAACTACTAATGATGATGGGGTGAGTACATTGGAGTTAAAAGCCAACCGTACCCCTGAGCGTGGCACTAACTTAGTGTTTGATTGCGACTATATAGAGGACGAGGAGTACATACAAAGTTGCTACATGGATAATAGGCTTGGTGTGTATAATGCCCTAAAACTAGCCGAAACACTAACCAATGGCATTATTTGCTTTAGCACTTGGGAAGAAACTGGTGGAGGAAGTGTAGAGTTTTTAACCAAATTTATTTTTGAAAACTATGGCGTTCGTCAAACCCTAATAAGCGATATTACCTGGATAACCGAAGGTGTTGAAGCAGGCAAAGGTTGCGCAGTATCTATGCGCGATAGTGGCATACCTCGCAAAGCCTACATTAACAAAATTATAGCACTGGCAAAACAATCGGGCATTCCGTTTCAGTTAGAGGTAGAAGATGCAGGCGGAAGCGACGGCAATGTAATACACAAAAGCCCCTACCCTATTGATTGGTGTTTTGTAGGTGCTGCCGAACAAAATGTACACTCGCCACACGAAAAAGTACACAAGGCTGATATTGATGCAATGCTAAACCTGTACCGTTACTTAATGCTAAATTTATAGTAGTATACATGTATCTATATAAGTACATATATTTTATTGTTGCGTGCATCTTAGTTGGATGTACTACTACATCAATTGACAAACTAGAGGACAAAGCACTAGCTTTTGCAAAAGAGGGCAACAATAACGAAGCTATTAAAACCTATAAACAAGTATTATATTTAGATGCTAATAACCTAGAAGCCTGCGTAAATATTGGCGTATTGTACGTACGCAACGAGTTGTTGGATTCGAGTATTGGTTATTTTAACCGTGCAATAGCCATTGATAGCACACACGCCAACGCCTATTATAATAGGGCAAAATATTACGATGCCACAGGCCGATTTATGCAAGCCCTTACCGATTTTAACAAATGTATTAAGCTAGACCCCAACAACGTAAAGGCGTTAGTGAGCCGTGGAGTATTAAATGGCGATATTGGCGATACCATTGCTGAGCTGAATGATTATGCACTAGCCATAAAAATTAATCCTGATTACCCTTATTCGTATTTTGATAGAGGGTGTTATTATTATAATCGTAACGAGTTTGCAACAGCCATTAACGATTATACGCTTGCCATACAAAAGGACAGTACTTACTCGCAAGCCTTTGTAAATAGGGCGTTGAGCTATCAAGAATTAAATAATAACAAAGCCGCATTGCTTGATTATAGTTGGGCATTGCACATTAATCCTGACGATACAGAGGCACTAATTAACAGGGCGTTATTACTCGAAAAAACTAACTCAGTCCTAGCTATTAACGGACTTAAAAAAGCGCAAGAGCTAGGCGATACAAGTGCTACACAACTTTTAAAACTTTATTTTAATCAATGATAATTTTCAATTACATCTTATACTACGGTATTATTTTACCATTAAGTTGGTTGCCCTTACGTGTATTATACCTACTTAGCGACGCCTGTTACTATATTATTTACAAACTAATTAAGTACCGTGTAACGGTAGTGCAAAGTAATATGAAACGTGCTTTACCACATTTATCAGCTACTGAATTAAAAGCAACTCAAGACGAGTTTTACAGCCATTTATTTGATTTGATGATAGAAAGTATAAAAAACTTTAGCATTAGTAAAACTGAATTATCAAAGCGTTGCAAATTAACAAACCCTGAAATGTTTAGCGACCGTGCCACACAAGGTAAGAGTATATTAGGTTTAACAGGGCATTATGGCAACTGGGAATGGGGGGCTACACTATATGCAAGCCATAGCACACACAACTCTTTTGGTATTTTTATTCCGTTAAAAAACAAATTTTGGAACCAAAAGGTAATTCAATCACGTTCGCGTTTTGGAGTTAATTTACTAGCTCCTGTTGATGTACCTGCCGCTTACGAAGCCAATAAAAACCAGCTAATGAACTGTGGTTTTATAATGGATCAAAGCCCAGGTAGCAAAACCAAGGCATATTGGCTTACGTTTTTAGGGCAACCTACTGCGGTAGCTTTTGGAGTAGAGCGTTATGCTAACTTGCACAACCACAGCGCATTGCAAGCGGTTATACGCAAAGTTAAACGTGGTTACTACGAGGCAACTTATTACACATTAACCGATGACCCCAATAGCTTGCCTTATGGTGTGCTTACACAATTACACTCACGCCTTAACGAATACTTTATATTACAACAGCCTGCCTACTGGTTATGGAGCCACAAGCGTTGGAAACTATTGCCAGAGCCTACTACTATTATAAATACTGATGATGCACTAACTACTGAATTATTTAATAAATTAGTAGCGCAAATAGAACATCGTTAATACTACTAATTCTCTATGATTATGAAAACTACTTTTTTACTCAACATAATTTTAACAGTAACTGTTATTGTTATAACCAACACGATATTAAGTGCGCAAAACGTAGGTATTGGCACTACTACTCCTACTAATACGTTGGAAATAAAGTCTGCACTACCTAATACGTCAGGGTTACGTTTTACTAATTTAACACTTGCCTCACCACAGGTGCTTAGCAACGGTAAATCATTGTCAGTTGATGCCAACGGCGACGTAATACTTGTTCCGTCGAGCGGAGATGCGTGGCTATTAGTGGGTAACAGTAATGCTACCTCAGCAAGTTTTTTGGGTACAACCAATGCGTTTGATGTAGTGTTTAAAGCTGCTAACACTGAGGCTATGCGTATACTTAACACTAACGGCAATGTAGGCATTGGTACTGCCACACCTACTGAAAAACTAGATGTTGTAGGCAACTTAAAATTTAGTGGTGCACTATTACCTAATGGCATTGCAGGTACAGTAGGGCAAGTGCTTACCAGTGCAGGTGTGGGTGTTGCGCCTACGTGGCAAGCTAACAACAGCTGGCTTATTATGGGCAATGCAGGCACTACACCTGCAACTAATTTTTTAGGCACTACCGATGCACAAAGTTTAGTATTTAAAACCAATAACACCGAAGCTATGCGCGTATTAACCAATGGCAATGTGGGTATAGGCACAACTAGTCCGCTAGCCTTACTTGATGTACAGTTAACCGCTAATACAAAAACAGCACTAAACGCATCAAAAAACTTTGGCGGACTAATGAATACCGATGCCGCATTTATTGGGGGAACCGATGTAGGCTATACTAACACTGGTATTTACGTGCTACAAAAAGATAACGTAAGTTTTGCTAGCCCTAACACTAATATATTTAACACCGTTTTAAACTCAAACTCATTACTTATAGTTAAGGGCGATGGTAATGTGGGTATTAACAATGCAACCCCAGCATACAAGTTACAAGTTAAGGGCGATATAGTAGCCGAAGACGGTGTGCACGCACGTAGCTTGTTTAACGTGGGGTACTCTAGCTCCGCTGTAATAACTGATATTATTGAGCCGTGGACTGATAATGGTATTAAAATTTACGACGGAAACTCTAACTCACACCTACACATTGAACCCATAGGGCTAACCACTATACAATCGTACAGCACTGGAGGTGTTGCCAAGGGTTTGCTAGAAAACAACAGCTATTCGGATTTAGCTCTGCAAGATAAAGGCGCAAATGTAGGCATTGGAACTATTAGCCCTGTAGGCAAATTACACGTAGTAGATAATAGCGCAGCTACATTTAGCATTATTACTAGGCTAGAACGTATTGGAGCAACTGGTTTTTTTGATTTTCACTCGGGAGCTACTATTGCTGATTGGAATGGATTAGTACTTGCTAATGATAAGTCATTAATATTTAGTAACGACAACGACCCTGATTTAGATGCTAACTCTGGATTAGTAATAGCACCTTGGGTTGCTGGTACAAATCCAACAGGAGGGTTTAAAGGCATTAAAATTATGGAAAATGGCAACGTAGGTATTGGTACTTCAACTCCTGAGTCAAGTTTATATATATCAGGTAATAATGGTAACTCAGTAGGTAGTTCTACCGCATTATTCAAAGTGTACGATAATCTTAAAAACAGTATTATTTATATGGATAATGCTAGTATACCTAGTTCTAATAATATGCGTATAGGTGCTTATAATTATACCTCAGCAGGTGTTAATGGAAACTTAGAAATGCAAGCAGGAAGTAACAACTATCAACTTGTTCTTACATCTGCTCTTTCAGGTTACGTAGGTTTAGGAACCAATACTCCCGTTTCAAAATTAACTATTGTAGCCGATGGCGGCGATGGTATAACCATACAAAGCACAGGGGTTGATGCAGGCGATTTAATATTTAAAGAAGTAGGAGGGTTTGAAAAATCACGCATTTACACTAATACTACACCAAACGCTACAGGGCTTTTTATTTCTACTGATTTGTCCGTTACAGGTAGCATAACCGCTACAGGCGCAATAAATCCAAGCGATGCGCGCTATAAGCAAAATATAGTAACATTGACTAACGCCTTAAGCAATGTGCTACAATTACGTGGGGTAACTTACGATATGAAAAAAGAATTTAAAGCCAAAGGTTTTGGCAATGGCCAGCAAATAGGAGTAATAGCACAAGAGGTAGAAAAAATATACCCGCAGTTAGTAAACACAGGGGCTGATGGTTACAAGGGCGTAGATTACAGCAAATTTACACCACTATTAATTGAAGCTATTAAAGAACAACAACAACAAATTGAAACCTTAAAATCAAAAGCACAGTACTACCTAATATTAGAACAAAAAATAAACGACCTCAACGCTAAGTACGACTTGCTATTAAAACAAAACACAGAAAACAATAAGTAGTTTTTCACAATAAAAACAATACTTTTGAAACAATTAATAAATAAATGAAAAATTAAAAAATATTAGCAAAGTGAAAGTAAATTATTTAATAGTATTAGCAACCTCATTAATACCAATGGCAGTAGGCATATTGTGGTATAGCAAAATTGGATTTGGCAACCTATGGATGCAAGAAACTGGTATTACCGAAGAAAAAGCCAAAGAAGTAAATAGGTTTAAAGTAGTAGGTTTAAGTATGTTATTTAATGTATTTGTGGCAATGTTATTACCTAACATTGTAATACATCAAACGGGTATAATGTCTACATTAATGAACGACTCAACCCTCAACGACCCTACATCGCCTTTAGCACTATACGTGCAAGATTTTATGGCTAAGTACGGCACTAACTTCCGCACATTTAAGCACGGTGCATTACACGGCTTTTTAAGTAGTATATTTTTAGTATTGCCTGTAGTGGGTACGTCGGCATTGTACGAAAACAAAAGTTTTAAATACATAGCCATACACGTAGGTTACTGGGCAGTATCGTTAACGCTGATGGGTGGTGTTATTTGCGCATTTGCATAACGCAATTAGGTTTATTACATTTGAAGATGCGTTTAGAATATTCTAACGCATCTTTTTTTTATTACACATATACATGAAAAATAAAATACACGCCATTGCTCAAGAAATTGAGCAACTACAATTAAAAGACGCTACTGCCTTAGAAAATTACAGGCTCGAATACCTTAGCAAAAAAGGTAAAATAGGTGCGCTAATGGACGATTTTAGAACAGTGCCTAACGAAGATAAAAAAGAAATTGGGGCATTGATAAATGTGCTTAAAACACAAGCACAAGCCATATACGATACTTGCAGAGAAGCGTTAGAAAACACTACCGATGCTGCCACAGGTGTTGATTATACTCGCTCCGTAGCCGAGCATCAAGTAGGGGCACGCCACCCACTAAGCGTAGTGCGCAACGAAATTTTGGAGGTATTTAATCGCATAGGTTTTAACATTAGCGATGGCCCTGAGGTAGAAGACGACTGGCACAATTTTTCGGCCTTAAACTTTCCGCCTGAACACCCAGCGCGCGATATGCAAGATACTTTTTTTATAAAAGATGCGCCTAACATGGCATTGCGTACGCATACCTCAAGCATACAAGTACGCATTATGGAGGGCGGGCAATTGCCTATACGCACCATATCGCCAGGGCGTGTGTACCGCAACGAGGCTGTGTCGGCCCGCGCCCACTGCCAGTTTCATCAAGTGGAAGGCTTGTATATTGACAAAGGTGTTTCCTTTGCCGATTTAAAACAAACGCTACTTTATTTCTCTAAAGAATTGTATGGTGCTAACACCAAAATACGCTTGCGCCCATCGTATTTTCCGTTTACTGAGCCTAGCGCCGAAATGGATATTAGCTGTCCATTCTGCGCTGCCAAAGGGTGTAATATATGCAAAGGCACAGGCTGGGTGGAGATACTAGGCTGTGGCATGGTGGACCCGCAAGTGCTCACCAACTGTGGCATCGACAGTACTGTGTACAGTGGTTTTGCGTTTGGTATGGGTATCGAACGTATAACAATGCTCAAATATCAAGTAAACGATTTACGCTTGTTTTTTGAAAACGATGTGCGCTTTATTTCGCAGTTTAAAAACGCCTAACTAATGTCTAGTATCTACTATCTAAATATCTAGTATCTAATATCTATTGTCTAGTATCTAATATCATCTAATGAAAATTCTCATAACCTGTATTGCACTAACTACTATTGCTACTGCAACTCAGGCGCAAGACCTTATTATTACTACTACCGATACCCTCAAAGGCATTGTAAACAAAACTACATTAACCTATGATGAGGTAGAGATTTTTACCAAAGGAAATTATAAGTTAGTACCCAAAACATTAATTAATACTATTAAAGGCGATGTAACGCTAAAGCCTTACAATACCGTACAATACACCGGTACACGTGTAATTGACGACGCACGCATTTATTTCAATATCATAAAACAAGGTACTGATAGCATTAAGCTAGTGCAATTTAATGCTACTAGTTACACGCCAACAATAGTAAGCTATGTAGCCAGTGCTATTAATAATGTGGAGCGGTTGCAAAACAACTATAAAGACGAAAAAACAAATACTACACAAGCTATTGTTAGCGCACCAACTAATAATAGTACAATAAGTAATAGGCTCGATTCGGTTCGGCGCATACAACACAAATACATTAGGTTTGAAGCAGGAATAAGTTACGCCAACGTTATAGTACCAGTGGTTAATAAGGGCGAAGCATTATTATTTACAAAAGGCACTAAAAGTTTAAATGGGAATAATTACGAATTAAATGCACAATTATTAGGTCAGTTTAAAAACGGAATAAGTATTGGTGCAGGCATCGATTATTTTGCAGGCAAAGTAAATATGGTAGGTACGCTGGACGTTATAGGTGCCTCAAGTCCAACAGCAGGTAGTAGTGGTCAGTATCTTAATTTTAATAATACTGCACCAAAAGGCTTTAGCACATTGGGGCAAGTACAAGCAAGTTTTGTGGTTAAACGTCACGGCTTCACAATTACGCCACAATTAAGCTACGAACTTAAAATTGGCAAAAACAAAGATGCGCTAATCACTACCGCTGGTATAGGCATTGGTACTTATAAAGATGCTACAAGTATTTATGTACAAGGCGGTCCAACACCTATCATTGCTGGGGTTTACACAGGGGCATTATTTACAACGTTTGCAGGAGTAAAATATTTACTTAATGCAGGGTCATTTTATATAGGTCCTATGTTTGCTTATGACAAAAGCAATGCAGCGTACACACAACAATCAGTAAGTGTTAATGGTGCAGCGCCTGTGGTAAATGCTATTAACGAAAAAGAACCGCTATCGCGTGTGCAATTTGGATTAGTGGTGAGGTTTTAAAATCTATTCTGAATAAACGTAACGAATGGAAAATACAACTAAAGATATACTTGATATAATTAATGCGAATGCTTACAAATTATACTTGTACAATAAAGAGCTTAATGCAATTTCAAGTTTGAAAAACAATGAAGAATTAAAAATATATACTTCAAATAAATTTCTTGTTCGAAGTATTGATGCTATACATATCAATTTTTGTATTTTAGTAAGCATATTGATAAATAAAAATGAATACTATAGTATTTCAAAAGTTGTTGATAGAATTGAAGATAGGTACTTGAAAAATGCGATTTTGGAAAAGATTGATAGTGATGAATTTAAAGAATCGTATGAGAAAATAAAAATACTCAGGAATAAGTGTTATGCGCATAATGATAAAGATACAAAGACATTAACATCAGAAATTATTATAGCACAAAATGATAGAAATATAGTTTGTAACGGAATTATAGCTTCCGTAAAATTAATGTGTGAAAAATTATTAGAGATGGATAATGTTAGTTTTGACATAAATAAAGAAGCTGAAATAATAACACAAATAAGAGTAATAAAAGAGTGGAGAGAACTAAAAACTCAAGAGGCAATAAATAAAATTAAAATGTTAAAATAAATAACACAATTACAATTCATAATGATTGATTTTAAAACCGAAATCTTACAAGGAATACCTACTCAATTACCTGCGCCCTACACGCTTGATACTACTGTTAATCACGCCCCTAAGCGTAAAAATATATTAACAGCTATCGAAAAAAAGTTAGCGCTACGCAACGCCTTACGTTATTTTCCTGCGGAACAACACGCAGTACTTGCCGCTGAATTTTTGCAAGAGTTAAAAACGTATGGACGTATCTATATGTATAGATACATTCCGCAACATAAAATCATGGCACGCCCGTTAACTGATTATCCGTACCAAAGCACACAGGCAGGAGCTATTATGTTAATGATACAAAATAATCTTGACCATGCCGTTGCGCAGCATCCACACGAACTTATTACCTATGGTGGCAATGGTGCGGTGTTTCAAAACTGGGCACAATACCGCCTAACTATGCAGTACTTAGCCACTATGACTAACGAGCAAACGTTAGTAATGTATAGCGGACACCCCATGGGCTTGTTTCCGTCGCATGCTAATGCGCCACGTGTAGTGGTTACTAACGGATTAATGATACCCAACTACAGCAAGCCCGACGATTGGGAAAAATACAATGCCCTTGGCGTAACCCAATACGGACAAATGACCGCTGGAAGCTACATGTACATTGGCCCACAGGGCATTGTACACGGCACAGCTATTACTGTACTTAATGCGGCACGTATGCTTATTCAAAAAAATGGTGGCAGCCTTGCAGGCAAATTATTTGTAACCTGTGGCTTAGGCGGTATGAGTGGCGCACAGCCCAAAGCCGCTGTAATAGCTGGTTTGGTGTGCCTTGTGGCCGAAATTAATACCCATGCCATACACACCCGCCATAGTCAAGGTTGGGTGAATGAGGTGTTTGATAACGTAGATGCCGCCATTGACCGCACGTTGCAAGCCGTAGCCAACAAGGAAGCTACTTCAATAGCTTACCACGGCAATATTGTAGAACTGTGGGAACGTCTTGTACAGCGCAACGTACAGGTAGATTTAGGGAGCGACCAAAGTAGCCTCCACAACCCGTTTGCAGGCGGATATTACCCCGCAAATGTTTCGTTAGAAGTTGCTAATGATATGATGGCAAATAAGCCCCAAGAATTTAAAACTGCTGTACACGCAACGTTGGTACGCCACGTAGCCGCCATTAACAATAGGGTAGGGGAGTGCGGCATGTATTTTTTTGATTATGGCAATGCCTTTTTGTTAGAGGCATCGCGCGCAGGCGCAGATGTAATGAAAGCGGATGGTAACTTTAAATACCCAAGTTACGTGCAAGATATTTTAGGTCCTATGTGTTTTGATTATGGCTTTGGTCCATTTCGTTGGGTGTGTGCTAGTGGCAATCCTGATGATTTAGCTACTACTGATGCTATTGCATTAGAAGTAATGCAAACCATTAAAGCCACTGCCCCTGTGGAAATACAACAACAATTAGCCGATAATATATTGTGGATTGAACAAGCACAGCAAAATAAATTAGTGGTAGGCTCGCAAGCACGTATATTGTACGCTGACGCTGAGGGACGTATGCGCATAGCACAAGCATTTAACAAAGCCATAGCCACAGGGCAAATTACTGCGCCTATAATACTTGGGCGCGATCACCACGATGTATCGGGTACGGATAGCCCTTACCGTGAAACAAGTAACATTTATGATGGCTCGCGCTTTACGGCCGATATGGCGGTACAAAATTTTGTGGGCGATGCCTTTCGTGGCGCAACGTGGGTAAGCCTGCACAACGGTGGTGGCGTGGGCTGGGGTGAGGTTATTAACGGTGGTTTTGGTTTAGTATTAGATGGCGAAGCGGAAACTGAAACTAAACTATTAAGTATGCTTCACTGGGATGTTAACAACGGCATAGCCCGCCGTGCGTGGGCGCGCAATAAAGAAGCTTTATTTGCCATTGAACGCGAAATGAATCGCACCCCACAACTTAAAGTTACGGTAGCTAATTTGGTAAGCGATGATGTGTTGGATAATTTAGAATTTTAATTGATGAGCTAAACTATTACGTCATCAAATAAAACTCAGATTATTGTCGTCTTAGTTCGTGTCCCCACGAAACAACATTGCGTTAACTGGTTCGTGGCGACACGAACTAAGGCGGAAAACAACAAGAAATTCAAGCAAATAAAACCACCATTACATTAACTATAAAAGTATATTTGTAGTACATAATTTTATACTATGATAATACAACCCATTGCACATACTCGCCTAGGCGAAAAAGATTTTAATAACCTACCTTTTGGTAGTGTATTCTCTGACCACATGCTGGTAGCCAATTATGAAAATAATGCTTGGCAAACTCCACAAATAGTACCGTTTGCTCGTTTCGAAATGAGTCCATCACTTTCTGCACTTAATTACGGACAATCTATATTTGAGGGTATGAAAGCCTTTGTAAACGAGCAAGGCGAAGCAGTAACGTTTCGTCCGCGCGAAAACTTTGAGCGTATTAATCGTTCAGCAGTTCGTATGTGTATGCCCGAAATACCCGAACATATATTTATGGACGGATTAAAAGCATTACTCAAAATAGATAATAAATGGATTCCTCGCCAAGAGGGAGCGTCGTTGTACCTGCGCCCAGTAATGTTTGCTACTGATGAGGCGGTGGGTGTAAAACCTAGCGACAACTACAAGTTTTGTATCATAGCTTGCCCTGTAGCTACATATTTTAAAGAACCCTTAAAAGTAGTTATCGAACAACAGTATATTCGTGCTGCACAAGGTGGAGTGGGCTTTGCCAAGGCAGCGGGTAACTACGCAAGTGCGATGTATCCTACCAAATTAATACAAGAAAAGGGTTACCATCAAATTATATGGACTGATGCCGTTGAGCATAAGTACTTAGAAGAGAGTGGCGCTATGAATTTAATGCTAGTAATTAACAACACACTTATAACACCCGTATTGAGCGATAGCAAGCTAGCAGGTGTTACTCGCAATAGTTTGTTGCACATAGGGCGTACATGGGGTTTAGCTGTTGAAGAACGTTTAATTAGTGCTGATGAATTAGTGGAAGCCCACGCCAATGGAACTTTGCAAGAAATGTTTGGTGCAGGCACAGCAGCTAACATTGCAGCTATTAAATTGTTTAATTACAACAATATTGATTATGAATTACCTGCCGTTAATGAAAATAGTTTTCAAATAAAGGGCGGCAATTATTTAAACCAATTAAAACAAGGTAAAACTCCTGATGTGTTTAATTGGAATACTATTATACCTGCATAACAATTTACACTAAAATACATTATGGATAAAAAATATATTTACTTATTGTTATTTATTGTAGCGGGTACAGTTGGCGGAATTGCATTTGTAAAGCAGCTACAACACAAGGCAATAGTAGCTTTGCCTATTTTTGGTAATCCAGGTCATGCTATTGGTAACTACACGTTTGTAAATCAAAATGGCGATGCTGTTACCCCTGCCGTTTTTGAAAATAAAATATATGTGGCTGATTATTTTTTTACCACCTGCAAAAGTATTTGCCCAATTATGAGCAACACTCTTCAGCGTATTGATTCAGTATATGCCACTGAAAACCGTATTAAGTACATATCTCACACGGTTGACCCCGAGTACGACAGCGTACCTGTACTTGCAGCGTATGCCAAGGCACACAACGCTAATGCTACTAAATGGAATTTTGTAACAGGCAACAAAAAAGAATTGTACGACGTAGCGCGCACTATGTATCTTTTACCTAAGCTAGAGGCTGGCGATGGTGGCCCCGACGATTTTATACACTCGCAATATTTAGTGTTGGTAGATACTAAAAAACGCATACGTGGTTTTTATGATGGTACTAGCCCCAAAGACGAAAAAAAACTAATAGCTGATATTAAAACCCTGCTCGAAGAAGAGTAAAATACAATTACACACCCCATGCTAAATTTTATACGGAATAATGCTGCTAATGCGCTTACTTGCGCCAACTTATTTTGTGGTTGCTACGCGCTGCATTACGCTACGTTAGGGTTGTTCAACAACGTGTTTGCGTTAGTAGTAATTGCGGGCATATTCGATTTTTTTGACGGATTTGTGGCACGTGCACTCAAAAGCACTAGTTTAATAGGCAAAGACCTCGATAGCCTAGCCGACATGGTTACCTTTGGAGTAGTGCCTGCATATACCTTGTATAAAATAATGGAATACAATCAATCTACCCAAATCGTGGTGTGGGATATAGGTCCGTTGGCATTTATGGTAGCTGTGTTTTCGGCTATTAGATTAGCTAATTTTAACAACGATGCTCGCCAAACTACAGGTTTTATAGGTGTGCCAACTCCTGCCAATGCATTGTTTATTGTGGCTTTGGCTACTATGTATCATAGTGGTACTTACACTGCGTATTTACACAATAATCATATTATAGTAGGTTTAGTACTACTTACTAGTAGTTGGCTCTTGTGGGAATTACCACTTTTGGCTCTTAAATTTACCAGTTATGACTTTGCATCTAACAGTTACAAATATCTACTAATTATTGCGTGTGCATTGTGTATTATTACTTTTGGAATAGTAGGTGTGGCGTTAAGTATGCTTATATACGTAGCGTTGAGCATTGCCAATAATTATACTACTAACCAACATTAAGCTATGAAAACTAAAGTATTACTTACCTTATTTTGCGCAATAATTGCAAGTATATCACATGCCAAAAATTTACGTGTGTATGCCATGCACCATACGTTTAAAAGCAATGATAACACAGGTATAACCATTGAGCATTTATTATCGTTTGACGGGTATACCACTAATGCAGTTAAAGTAACCGATGGTTATCAGGCTTCTATACGTGTTGCCTTAGTAGTAAGCGATGTTAGCGGTAATGTGGCATACACCAATACGTATAATGTGTTGAGTCCTGTGCAAAAAAAAATACGTTTATCTGGCGAGTTTATTGATATTCAACGTTTTACCCTACCTAGTGGTAATTACACATTGGCGCTAACTATTAACGACAATAATGATACTGTAAAAGCCATTACTAATACACAACCTATCTACGCACCTGCATCGTATAACGATTCGTTACAGTTTTCGAGTATTGAACTTGTCGAAAGTTTTGTGGCAAGTACTGATAATAAACCAAGTGTAAAAAATGGGTTCGACATTATACCTTATGTATCCACGTATTATGGTAATAGTGCTACACAACTTAATTTTTATGTAGAGTTGTACAACGCTGCCAAATATTTAGGTGCCGATCAGCCCTACTTAATAAAATATTATTTAGAAAACGCCGATACGCATCAGCCGCTCAATGATTATGGTAATTATACGCGCCAAAAAGCAACTAATAAATTTGGTTTTTTTGGAGCATTGCCATTGGCTAATTTACCCACGGGTAATTATATACTACATACTAATGTGGTAGATAAAACAAACACCGTGCATGCACAAAATCAACTGTTTGTACAACGTTATGCACCTGCTTCGGTAAGCACCTACAACCCTGCTGATTCTGCTAATAATTGGTTTACACAAATAACTAACATGGATACCCTTAACGATTTAGTACGCTCTATAAAACCTGCAGCCAAAGCAGGGCAAAAACCGTTTATTGATAACGTGGGTAAAGACACGCTTATAAAATTAAAGCAACAGTTTCTGTATAATTTTTGGTTAGATTTTAAAACAAACAATCCATATCGTTATGCTGAATTAAAAGGCAAAGATGCACGAGATGTATTTGAAAAATACATGAAAGAAGTTACCGTAGTAAATGCAAAATACAAAACAACTATTCGCAAAGGTTACCAATCAGATAGAGGACGAGTTGTTTTGCAATACGGTACCCCTAGCCAAGTAACTGCCTTTGACAGAGAACCTAATAGTTTTCCTTACGAAATATGGCAATACAACACTACCGACAAACGCAATAATCGACGTTTTGTTTTTTATAACCCAAGTTTGTCAGCAAACGAATATACTCTAATACACTCTGATGCTTACGGGGAGTTAAAAAACGAACGTTGGCAATTATTGATAGCCAATCGTAATGGAAAAATTACAGGAATAGATGCAACCGAAACGCCGAGTATATATGGCGACCACATTAAAGATGCTTATTATCAATTAGACAAAAACAATTTACCTCTTATAAAAGGAACTCGTCCGTAAGTACGAGTTTTTTCAAAATCCACGTTAGTATTAATCCACTATTTTTGATTTTGATTATCGTTAAAAATAATTATGAAATAATAGTTGCTAACTATTAAAATTAGTTTATCTTCGTTTAAATCAAATAGTTATATAATAAAATTTAACACAACACAGTCATGAAAAAATTGTTTACTTTATTAACGCTAGGCATTACAATAGCAGCAACAGCACAAAACGGAAAACCTGTTATTGACCTAAAATACTTGCCAGTAGCAGGTACGGGGGCAACACAAATTTGGAACAAGAATGTTAATTTACTTCCTACGGGTAGCCCCACCACATCTCAAGTTTGGGATTATTCTACACAGTTTAATCCTGCAACAAATGAAATACATACTATAAAAACATATTATGCTGAACAAAGCGATAAGTACAAAAATTTTGTCAACCCGTCAGCGGCTCCCTCATTGTCTCCTGTAAGAGCGTTATATCCTACGCATGTGGGGCTTTTATCATTACCTAATTTTAGTGGCGCACCATTTTCGGATATATTGGACTCGTCATGGCAGTTTTTACGTATAGATACTAATGGTGTGTTTATAGTAGGTGCGTATAGTTTAAATCCAAAATACGACACGAGTATAGTGTATAGAGATCCCGAATTATTAGTTCCTCCTTTCGCCTCAATGCAATCAAGCGATCGTTATGATTCAGCAAATTATACTATAAATAAAGATCAATTACACTTTGGTGCATTTATTGTTGATGTTACGGTAACAGGATACGTAGTTAAAAATTTTAAAGCACATGGTTGGGGTCAGTTAATATTACCATCGGCTAACGGACCTATTACTTACAACGATGTGTTACTTGCACAAGTAACGCAAACACGTAATAATAATATTCATTTTAGAAGTGGCGGATTTTCTGATATTCCACAAGTAAGTACTACTGTAGAATATTTCTTTTTGCGTAATAATCCTTTTGGGACGTCTTATTTAATGTGGGTACAAACTTCTGGCGATACCCTAGTTACAAATTCATATTATGTGGAACCTTACGAAACAAGTTACATCAGCGGTACAGTGTTTACTGACAGTGCCCAAGCTACTAAAGTTACCAATGGAGTCGCTTACTTGTACCGCGAAGGCTCTAACTTTAAAAAGAACGATATTTTAGCAACCACTCCACTAAATAACCTTGGTGAGTATAAGTTTGACAGCATACCTTATGGTAACTACCGTGTAGCTATACGCCCAGATACTATACAATACCCTAACAATTTTATTACTTATTATGGCGACAAAACGGAGTGGGCTAACGCCAGCATAATAAATACTGCAGCTTTAGCGGGCAATAGCACTAACAATACTATTCACTTAATACACCAAGATACCACCACAGGCACTAACGAAATTAGTGGTAAGCTTACTTCCGACTATTATAGTAATGCCCGCATTAAAGGAGGGAATGCGGTATTAGCACAAGCAAAGCCAATTGCAGGAATTGGTATTAGAGCCTGTAAGCGTCCTGGAGGGAGCAGTGCACGCCAAATGCAAACTGATTCAACTGGTAATTTTAAACTAACTGATTTAAGTACGGGAGATTATTTTTTAATTGTAGATATGCCTGGCTTGCCTAGCGATACTTGCGAGTTTACGGTTACTAGCAATTCTAAATTAGGGTTTAATTATGTAGTAGATTCTAGTAAAATAGGCTCTTTTTGCACTAATGTATTAACCGTGCAAAAAACTAATTTCCCTATCACTACCACCTATTTAAACGCTATACCTAATCCAACTGAAGCAACTACTGTATTACAGTATAATTTAGATTCCCCTACACCAGTGTATATTAGTATATTTAACCTATTAGGTAAGGAGGTAGCTATACTACAAAATGCCACACAGCAACAGGGTAATTATAGTTTAACTATTAACCCACTTACTTATAACTTAAGTAGTGGAGCATATATAGTAAAATTACGCACCAATACTGGAGTAATGCAATTAAAGTTAATATATCAATAATTAGTAGTTACGCCACGCAAATCCCCTTCTTAGGAGGGGTGCCCGCAGGGCGGGGTGGGTCATAAAATATTGAACTAAGTATCATTTCAAAAACTATTATAGTAATCAAAATTTACAGTATCCATATTAATATAAAGTGCACACAAACAATCAAAATAAGTGTTGCTAACTACCAAAATAATTTTAAGTTCGTTTGAGTTAAATTAATTACAAAATAGCTATGAAAAAACTTTTTACTCTATTAATACTAAGCGTTAAGTTAGTGGCAGTAGCACAGAATAATGGTCCTACTATTGATTTAAAATACCTACCTGTAGCAGGTACTGGATCTACCGAGGTATGGAATACGCACGTTACCAAAATTCCTTCAGCAGGGGCTAATCAAGTTTGGAATTATTATCAAGCCTTTAGTAGTGTTAAGCAACATAACGAAATTCACATTGTAAATACGTACTACTATAACCAAATACCTAATAATACTAATCGCATTGATACCACAATTACTAACAACGCTGCGCTTTATGCTACTCAGGCTAATAATAAAGCACGCTCTTTAAGCCCAACGCACGCGTTGTTTTTAACACTACCTGCTGGAGGCAGCGGAATATTTAATGATATTGTGGATAGCTCTTACGAATTTTTGCGTATTGACACTAATGGTTTATTTATCGTTGGGGTATATAATATTAAAGATAAGTACGACACCTGTGTACGTTACCAAGTACCCGAATTAGTGTTTCCGCCTAACGCTTCAATGAATAGTGCTACCATCTACGATAGTGCGCATTATACTATCGATAAAGTAAATGCAAACTCAGGAAACGTACATGTTGACGCTTACGTTAAAAAGACATTCGTGCCTCATGGGTTTGGCACATTAATATTGCCCAACACGTTAGGTACAGATTCAATTGTATACAAAGATGTGCTAGTAACTAAAGTAATATCGCACAGGGTGCATTATCTTACTATTGCAGGAACTACTGTTGTTGATGATATTGATAAGGAAGAGTATTTTTTCTTGCGTAATAATCCTTTTGGTACTGCTTATTTAATGTGGGTAAGTGCTGCAGCAAGCAATCCTTCTCTTGCCGTTAATACGTATTACATAAATCCGTACAAAACGGGTTATATTAGTGGTAAGGTGTTTACTGATAGTACCGAAACTACAAAAGTTACTGTGGGCAAAGCCTATTTGTACCGCGACAGTTCAAATTTTAAAAAGAACGATATTTTAGCTGTCGCTTCGTTAGATAGCATAGGCCAATACAAGTTTGACAGTATACCTTTTGGTAATTATCGTATAGCTATACGGCCCGATACTAGTATTTATCATAATGCTTTTATTACTTATTACGGCGATAAAACAGAGTGGACTAGTGCAAACAGAATAAATACGGTAGCTATAGGTGGAGATAGCGATGGTAATAACATACACTTATTATACGAAAACCAAACCCTCGGCAATAACCAAATTAGTGGCAATGTTACCTCTGGCTATTATAGCCATGCTCGCATTAATGGTGCTAATGCGGTACTGCAACAGGCAAAGCCTATTGCAGGAATTGGAATTAGAGCTTGCAAACGCCCTGGAGGGAGCAGTGCGCGCCAAATGCAGACTGATGCAAATGGTAATTTTAAATTAACTAATTTAAGTACTGGAGATTATTTTTTAATTGTAGATATACCTGGTTTGCCTAGCGATACTTGCTCGTTTACAGTTACTAATAATTCTAAGTTAGGCTTTAGTTACAGTAGCGATTCTAGCAAAATAAATGTAGCATCGTGCGCTTACTTGGTAGCTAGCCAAAGTGCTTTCCAAGCAACTAACTTACACTTACAGGCTATGCCTAACCCAATTACTGAAACCTCATTATTACAGTATAATTTAGATGTTGCTACACCAGTGTATATCAGTATAATTAACCTATTAGGTAAAGAAGTGGCAGTACTGCAAAACACCACACAACAGCAAGGGAATTATAGCCTAACAATTAATACACAAGCCTATAACTTAACTAGTGGGGCTTATATAGTAAAGCTAAGTACCAACCAAGGTACCATGCAGTTAAAGCTACTATACCAATAAATTTTAGTTATTGGTGATTCGTAGTATTATAATTATTTGTTTACTCTTGCGCACTACCAGTGGTAGTGCGCAACAGCTATATTTTACTAATTATACTGAAGCATCTGGTTTAAGTCAAGATCAAATATTAAGTGTATGCCAAGCTACTAATGGTGTAATGTGGTTGGGGACTAATGGAGGAGGAATTACGTGTTTTGATGGTAAGTACTATAACTATTTAACCGTAAAAAATGGTTTAGCAGACAATACGGTGTATAGTATAGTAAAAGCTACTAATGGAGATTTGTTAATAGGTACTAATGGTGGCTTATCAGTGTATAGTAAGGGTAAATTTACCAATTACACCACTACTAATGGCTTAACGCATAACCGTATATTTGCTATATACCCCTACTCACAAGGATATCTGCTAGCTACCGCAAGCGGAGTATGTGTATTTAACAATAACAAAGTACAACCCTTACCTACCAATACAGCCCTAGATACAGCGCAAGTGCTTTGTATAGCCCAACAGCGTAATGGCACCTACTGGTATGGTACACTAGGGAGTGGTGCTTTTGAGGTAAATAATAATAGCGTTACCCAATACAATAGTATTAATAGTACGCTAGATGATGAAATATATGGCATAGCCGAATACAAGGGAGAGGTATATTTAGGGAGTAATCGTTTATTATATAAACACACGCTGCAAGGATTTAAAAAACAATTCCCTACAGGTAATACAAATGACCTAAGCCCTTACAATAATTTGTATGTAAGTACTAATAACGTATTATGGATAGGGTCAGACAATGGTGTGTATGCGTATAACGGAAGTACCTATAAACGCTATCTTAAAAAAGATGGGCTAACGGATGATGCTATATGGAAGATATATGAAGATACGGAGCATAATATGTGGTTAGGAAGCGGAATAAGTGGGTTGAGTAAATATGGAGGAGAAAAACTTATTACTAATACTAAAAAAACAGGACTGATTGCTAACTCAGTGTCAGCCTTATGTAAGGCGGATAATGAAATATATGTAGGTACGCTTGAGGGATTAAGTATTGTTAATGGTAATTATACTAAAAACTATAATAGCGATATTTGGAAAAGTAACCCCCAGATTTATGCGATAAAAAAACAACATAATAAACTACTAGTAGGTACTACATTTGGGTTACAATTTTTTGAAAATAATAAATTTTCATCCATAGAATATAAAGGAAGCAACGCATCGTGGAATGTAATAAACGATGTGCTTATTAATAATGATAATAAAATAGTATTAGCAACAGAAGCTGGGATAGCTATTGTAAATAATAACACTATAGTTCCGTTAGAGGGGATAGATAAAAAAATGAGATTGTGCCGTAGCCTATACCAAGATGCTAAGGGTGTATATTGGATAGGTACCGATGACGGTTTGTATAGCTTTGATGGTAAAAATACTATACATTATACCAATAAAGACGGTTGTACTACTAAGCCAATACAACATGTAACAGGGAGTGGTAACAGCATATACTTGGCTACAGGCGAGGGTCTGTACATATACACTAATAAAAAATTTACCCGCATAACTGAAAAAGATGGGCTAAGTAATAACGATGTATATTCAGTAGCGGTAGATAAGGCAGGTATTATATGGGCAGGCACACCTAACGCCTTAGATAAAATAACTATAAACAAAAATGGTACGTACAGCATAAAACACATTGACATTACAGAGTGTATAAACAAAGCGTTGTACATAGATGAAAACAACCACGTATATGTAGGTACACAGCATGGCTTAGTGGTGTACAAACCAGAGTACGATGTGCCCAATACCCTAGCCCCACAATTACGCATACGTAGTATTGATATGTTTAGTAGGCCTGTTAATTGGCGTACGCAAGCAGAGGTAGATAGCGTAGATTACGATGGCCTTCCAATAAACTTATCATTACCCTACAACAAAAATTATTTAACGGTTAATTACATAGGCGTAAGCCATACCACACCTACCAAGGTACGCTACCAATATATGCTTAAAGGCTTGGACAAAACGTGGTTACCAATAACACAAAAAACCGAAGTAGCATACGACAACTTACCATTTGGCGAGTACGAATTTTTGTTAAAAGCTGAAAACGGCGAGGGTGTTTGGAACGCACAACCGCTATCGTACAAGTTTGAAATTCGTCCTCCATTTTGGCGTACGTGGTGGGCGTATAGCATACTAGCGGGCATTGTAATTAGTTTGTTGTATTCGTACTTTAGCATTAGGCGTGCCAGCTCCAAAATTGATGAGCAAAATAAAATAATTGCCGAAAAAAACCGAAATATTACTGATAGTATCAACTATGCCAAGCGCATACAACAAGGCTTTTTGGCAAGCAAAGCGGTACTAAACACAGCCGTGCCTCAGCATTTTGTATTGTTTAAACCCAAGGACATTGTTAGTGGCGATTTTTATTGGTGCGAAACATTACCCAACCGCACGCTCATAGCCTGTGCCGATAGTACAGGGCACGGCATACCAGGAGCATTTATGAGTTTAATAGGTATTAATGTGTTAAACGAGTGTTTCTTTTCCAAAAAAATGTATGCCCCTGCAGCTATGTTAGATGAATTGCGCCGTGTAATTATACTAGCACTAAACCCTAACCAAAACATGGACGGCGGTAAAGATGGTATGGACATGACCTTACTATCTATACCCAAAGAACCTAATGCCGAAGGACAATTTGTAATTGATTTTGCAGGGGCGCAAAATAGTTTATATGTAGTAGATAACGTTACCAAGGAGCTTACTGAATACAAAACGGATAAGCAGCCTGTAGCTTACTATCCGTACATGAAGCCGTTTACCAATTATCAAATAACGGTAAACAAAGGCGACACTTTGTACATGACTACCGATGGTTACCCTGACCAGTTTGGTGGCGAAAAAGAAAAGAAATTTATGTACAAAAAACTCAAAGAATTATTAGCCGCTAACAGCCATTTAAGTATGGATGAGCAACACCACGCACTACATCTAACCTTTGATAACTGGCAAGGCACGCAAGATCAAGTAGATGATGTAACCGTAATGGGGATAAAATTATAGCAGAGCTGTACTTGTTTTAAAATAAAGAGTGTTGGGTAATAAAAATGTATTATTTTTGGACAACAAATAAAATACAAAACCATGGCAACTCAAAAAGTAGTAGATATACCAAACCCCGAACAAGAAAAACAATACACCACGCTTAATCTTGGGCCTACACACCCTGCTACGCATGGTATATTTCAAAATGTGTTGCAGATGGATGGTGAGATTATTATGTCGTCGGAATCCACTATTGGGTACATACATCGTGCGTTTGAAAAACTGGCAGAGCGCCGTCCGTACAATCAAATAACACCCATAACCGACAGGTTAAATTATTGCTCATCGCCTATTAATAACATAGGTTGGCATCTTACGGTAGAGAAATTTATTAATGCCGAAATACCCAAACGTGTGCAATACATGCGTGTAATAGTTATGGAGTTAGCACGTATATCCGACCATATTGTATGTAACTCAATTATTGGGGTGGATACAGGTGCGCTAACAGGTTTTACGTATTTGTTTCAATGGAGAGAGCGCGTGTATGATATTTTTGAAAGTATATGTGGTGCGCGCTTAACCACTAATATTGGGCGTATTGGAGGGTTCGACCGCCAGTGGCCTGATAAAACTTGGGAACTAATTGATGCTTTTTTAGCAGATTATCCTGCTGCATTAAACGAGTTTAACAGCTTATTATTACGCAACCGTATATTTATGGATAGAACCATTGGTTGCGGCGCAATAAGTGCCGAACGTGCCTTAGAATACAGTTTTTCGGGGCCTAACTTACGTGCCGCAGGCGTTGATTATGATGTACGTGTAATAAATCCATATTCATCTTACGAAGATTTTGATTTTGATATACCCTTAGGTACGCAAGGCGATGTGTACGATAGAATGATGGTGCGTGATGGCGAAATGTGGGAATCGATGAAAATAATTACGCAGGCAGTTGCCAAAATTAAAGCCTTAGGTACTAATGAATATCAGGGTAACGTACCCGAATTTTTGTTGCCTGCCAAAGAAGAAGTGTACAATAACATGGAAGCCTTAATTTATCATTTTAAAATAGTGATGGGCGAAGTAAACATACCTATTGGCGAAATATACCACGGTGTAGAAGGTGCTAACGGAGAGCTAGGTTATTACATGATTAGTGATGGTGGCCGCACGCCATTTCGCTTACACATGCGCCGCCCATGTTTTATATACTACCAAGCCTACGGCGAAATGATAAAAGGCAGTATGCTAAGCGACGCCATACTTACCATGAGTTCAATGAACGTAATAGCGGGCGAATTAGACGCTTAGTCTCTATTAGTTTTAATTTAATATTAACCCTTTAAAAAAGATAAAATGAAAAAAATAATACTAAAAATAGCAAAACAAGGATTAGTGCATGCAGTATTAGCAACGTTAGCCATTAACAGTTATGCACAAAATAATAACAATCTGGTACAGCTAATTGACAGCACAGATTGTGCAATATGGGTTGATAGTACAAATACATGGAAAAATGATACGCGTAACATTTTTACTTATGATGCAAATGGTAATATCCTAACTCATAAAATACGCCTTTGGAATGCTACAACTAACACTTGGGATAATTCTAGTTTAGAAACTAATACCTACGATGCTAACAAAAATAAGTTGAGCTATTTATCTCAAAGATGGAATGCTGTAACTAACACTTGGGATAATTCTGATTTAAGAACTAGCACCTACGATGTTAATAATAATAATTTAAGCTTTTTGTATCAAATATGGAATAGCAGCGCCAACACTTGGGATAATAGTTACAGACAAACCACTACTTATAACTCTAACAACAACATATTGAGTCAATTGTTCGAATCTTTTAATATTACCACTAATACTTGGGATAAAAATAACAGACAAACTTACACTTATGACGCTAATAATAACACGTTAACTTATTTATACCAAATATGGAATACCAGCAATAATACTTGGAATAATATTGAAAGATCCACTAACACTTATGACGGTAATAATAATAGGCTAATTTATTTCCTTCAAAAATGGAATACCACTACTAACACTTGGGATAATAATAACAGAGAAACTAAAACTTATGATGCTAATAATAACGTATTAACTTTAGTATTAGAAAATTTGAATTTCACAACTAACGTATTTAATTTTAGTTATAAAACAACTATTACCTATGATGCTAGCAATAATGAATTAACCAACATAATAGAAGCTTGGAATACCAGTACTAATGCTTGGGATAATTACAGGAGTGAAATCAAAACCTATGACGCTAATAATAACCCGTTAACTAAATTAGTTGAACTTTGGAATCCAATTTATAAAAGCAGAACAACCAACACCTACGATGCTAATAATAACCAATTAACTGATTTATCTGAAAATTGGAATACTACCACTAATGCTTGGTATAATAGTTCAAAGACAACAAAAACCTACGATGCTAATAATAACCAATTAACTGATTTATCTGAAAATTGGAATACTACCACTAATGCTTGGTATAATAGTTCAAAGACAACAAAAACTTACGATGCTAATAATAATATGTTAACGCGTTCAAATGAATATTGGAATACTACCACTAATACTTGGGATAATAGTTCAAAGACAACAAAAACTTACGATGCTAATAATAATATGTTAACGCGTTCAAATGAATATTGGAATACCACAACTAATAGCTGGGATGAAACAGATAAATCAACTGTAATTTATGATAGTAATAATTTTATAATTAACCAAATGAATATTGGTTTTGGCTCCGAATTTTATCCCGATACAACTGGTAGTGATTGTCACAACTACTACCACACCGCTAATGTTCTAAGCCTTGCTAATCTTCACCTAAAAAACACATCTGTGTATCCTAACCCTAACAATGGAGTATTCAACATTACATCTGCTACAATAATAAATGCTATAGAAGCTTATAACACTCTTGGGCAGTTAGTATATAATAATACAGATGTAAACAATACTACACACGCAGTAAATTTTACATATTTGCCACGCGGTATTTATTTTATAAAAATTAATACTGAGCAAACTATTGTAACAGAACGTGTGTATGTTGAGTAAAATAAAAAATTAATTATTTATCTACCTACGCACTCAATTTTACAATAAAAATTGAGTGCGTAGTCTTTTTTACAAATAACACGTATTAACCACACATCATTAAAATTTTGAGCCTTGTTAAAATAGCCGTAGTAGGTGCAGAGTGTAGTGGTAAATCAACCCTTTGCCAAGCATTAGCATTACACTATAACACATTATTTGTACCCGAATATGCGTGCGAATATTTAGCCAAACTATCCAACCCAACCCAATATACGCAAGCGGATATAGGGAGTATAAACATTGGTCAGCTACAGCACGAACACGCACTTGCACAACGTGCTAATAAGCTACTATTGTGCGATACCGCTCCGTTAGTAAACAAGGTGTGGTGCGATGTTAAATATGGTGCTTGCCCAACGCCAATTTTACAATCAGTAACTGAAAACACGTACGACTATTATTTGCTAGCGAGCCCTGATATACCCTGGGAATACGCACCGTTTAGAGAACATGCTAACGAGCGCCAACAATTATTTGAGCGATATAAAAATGAATTATTATCTTTCAACTTTAAATTTGAAATAATACATGGAACACTTGTACAACGTATGCAGCAATGCACGCAAATTATTGAAACTACGTGGGGTATTAGCACTAGTAGTTAGCATACTTTTTATAACCGTAACTAACGCACAAACCACCGTTCCGGCACAAACTGTTAGAGGCAAAATTTTAGACAAAGATTCCAAAGCACCTTTGTTTGCAGTAACAGTAGCATTGTTTAAAGATTCTATACTAATGGGCGGAGCTTCCACCAACGAAAACGGCGAGTTTAAATTAGTAAACATCCCCGTAGGAAAATACCGCTTGCGGGCATCGTATGTGGGCTACTTATCCTTTACGGCGGGGAGTGTAGAGCTTACCTCCGCCAAAGAAACGTTTATGAATATTGAATTAACGGAGAGTACCGTAAACATAAAAGAAGTAGTTATTACTGCCGACGGTGGTGTTAAGTATGCCGTAAATAACGACATGGCTACCGTAAGCGCACGTACATTTAGTATTGAGGAAGCTAACCGCTATGCTGGTAGCCGTGGCGAGCCTGGGCGTATGGCAAGTAATTTTGCGGGCGTTAATGGTAGTAACGATTCTCGTAACGATATAGTAGTGCGAGGTAACTCTCCGTTAGGTATTGTGTGGAGGTTAGAGGGAGTAGATATACCCAACCCTAACCACTTTACTATTAATGGTAACACGGGCGGTACTATAAGTATTTTAAATAATAAATCGCTGGCTAACTCCGATTTTTTAACTGGCGCATTCCCTGCAGAGTATGGTAATGGATTGGCAGGAGTGTTTGATGTAAAAATGCGTACAGGTAATAACGAGAAACGAGAAACAAGTGTGCAAATAGGTTTATTAGGCTTAGAAGTAGCGTCGGAAGGGCCGTTGAGTAAAAAAACAGGCGCGTCGTATTTATTTACCTACCGTTACTCTACTTTTACGGTATTTCAAGCATTAAAAATACCTATTGGGACTGATGCCGTGCCTCGCTATCAGGACATGTCGTTTAAATTAAACTTTCCGTTAAAAAACGGATTTAATCTCTCTGCCTTTGGTATTGGCGGATTGAGCGATATTGATATATTGGTAAGTAACAAAAAAACCACTACCCAAAACATTTATGGAGATAGTAACGTGGATCAGTATTTTGGGTCAAATACAGGCGTTACAGGCGTTACGTTAAGTAAGCAACACAAACAAGCAGCGTACTCCAAATTTATTGTAGCACTATCGGGCTATAATAGCCATGCAAAACATAATAACGTACTACGCGATAGCATTACACTAGATGTACTGGCTACCCCAGCCAAAATGCGTGGTTTACTTAACGAAACTAAGGGCTATATTAATTATTATTATAACAAAAAATTTAGCAGTAAATTAAGTTTAAAAACAGGTGTTACCAATACCCTTACCTATCTTAATTATGCTGACAGTATTATAAATAAAGCTACTAAAAAGTTTTTTAACCGTACGTTATACAAAGGCAACAACTTGCTTGTACAACCTTTTGCGCAAGTAAAATATAAATTTAATAATAACCTACAACTTAATGCGGGCGTGCATGGTATATACAGTACCATTAACACAAATACGTATGCGGTAGAGCCTCGTGTAGGCGTGTCGTGGAATATCACCGAAAAAAGCATGTTGAGTTTAGGCACTGGTTTGCATAATCAAATGCAACCATTTTATGTATACTACTCGTTGTTGGACAGCAACACAACAGGCAGTACTAAGTACTACAATACTAATTTAAAAATGACACAGTCCAAGCACGTTATTGTAAGCTATGATTATAGTATAAGCCCTGCATCTCGCCTCAAGTGCGAGGTGTATCATCAATGGTTGAACAATATACCTGTTACCGTTAAACCAAGCGCATTTAGTGTGCTAAACCAAGGTGCTAACTTAAACAGAGGATATACCGATACGCTTTATAATGGTGGAATAGCCATAAACAAAGGAGTAGAACTTACTTTGGAACAATTTTTTAGTCGCTCATTTTTCTTTTTGCTTACAGGTTCTTACTACGACAGTAAATATAAGGGAAGCGATAATACATGGCGCAATAGCGATTTTAACGGGCGTTACGCTACCAATTTATTAGCAGGTAAAGAGTTTAAAATAAAAAACCGTAATTACCTTAACATTGGCGCAAAACTTACACTAGCAGGTGGCAAACGCTACACGCCTGTAAACGTTGCTGCATCAAACAAAGTAGGCGATGTAGTGGAGGTAGATGCCTTGCGTAATACCAAACAATTTAACGACTATAAGCGTTTTGATGTGCGTGTAGCTTACAAAATAAACGGAAAGAAAACTACCACCGAAATAGCAATAGACTTAGTAAATATACTGGGCATTAAAAATCCATTAGGCTATACCTACAGTTACAACCCAAGCGCACCAACGGCCAACCCTATTAAGATAGATTATCAATTAGGGTTTTTGCCCTTGTTTTATGTAAAGTTCGATTTTTAAAAATCAACTAATGGATTACTCACAAACCCTTGAATACTTGTTTGCACGCCTGCCTATGTTTCAGCGGATAGGCGCAGCGGCTTATAAGTCGGACTTAGACAATACCCACGCATTAATGCAGGTGTTAAATAATCCTGAGCAACAACTGACCTGCATACATGTAGCGGGCACTAATGGCAAGGGTTCTACATCACATATACTCGCCAGTATACTGCAGGAGGCTGGTTATAAGGTGGGGTTATATACATCGCCACATTTATTGGATTTTAGAGAGCGTATAAAAATTAATGGCGCAATGATTTCGCAACAATACATTGTAGATTTTGTTGCCCAACACAAAACGGATTTTGAACGTATTGAACCTTCGTTTTTTGAATGGACAGTTGCTCTTGCATTTGATTATTTTGTAAGCCAAGCTGTAGATATAGCTATAATAGAAGTAGGCTTAGGCGGCAGGCTCGATAGTACCAACGTAGTGCAACCCTTAGTGAGTGTTATTACCAATATTGCTATTGATCATGTACAGTTTTTGGGAAATACATTGCCACTTATAGCTACCGAAAAAGCGGGTATTATAAAACCCAACACCCCAGTAGTAATAGGTCAAGTAAGTAACGTTGAGGTACGTAATGTATTTACCACTACCGCCCAACACAATAAAGCACCTATTTACTTTGCTAACGAAACATACATCTCCACAACCAATCTTATTACCAATGATACTTTGTTGGTGGAATACACACAGCAACCGTTAGGTAACAATGTGGTTGTACAGTGCGATTTACTGGGCGCCTACCAACAGTACAACATAGCCACAGCACTTACCACCTGCGATGTGCTTATGCAATACCACTGGCAGTACAAACTAACTAACCAAGTTATACTAAAGGGCATAGCCAATGCCAAGCGCAATACGGGTTTGTTAGGTCGTTGGCAACTACTTAGTGCAACGCCTCGCATAATAGCTGATACAGGGCATAACGAAGACGGAATAGCGCAAGTGTTACATTGCTTACAGCGTGAGGTTGATACCCACCAGCTTAATGGTACGTTGCACTTTGTAATTGGAGTAGTTAATGATAAGGATATTGATAAAATGATAACACAATTAAAGGCAAATAACATAACTAATACGGCACATTACTACACCACACAGCCCAATATACCACGTGCTATGGAGGCGCAGCTGTTACACCATCAATTACAACTTAACAACTTAATAACTAGCCATAACCTTACAGTAGCAAGCGCTTTAGCGCAAGCACAAGTTAATTACAAGCAGGGAGATTTAATACTTGTGGGGGGTAGCACGTTTATGGTAGCCGACGCATTGCAACTATTTTAAATTATTGTTTAATATTATTTGTTATTTTAAAAAATAGGTATACATTTGTACTCACAAACAATAAGGGAGATTAGCTCAGCTGGTTCAGAGCACCTGCCTTACAAGCAGGGGGTCACTGGTTCGAACCCAGTATCTCCCACTTTAAGGAAAAAACTGAAATTTCAGTTTTTTCCTTTTTTCCTAACGGCTTAATGATAGTGCCAACATGTTAAGGGTTAATAAATAATGATAGCAAACAAAAAAGCAAGGTTAGGTACAGAGGTAGTGGACACGAGCAAAATGCTCGCGCCAGCGGGGCACTAATAATCACTAAACTGCTCCAAATAAATAATAATGGAATTACTAATTCATAATGATCACGACTCCCTAAGTTTTCCCGAACTTAAAAAAACATTTCGCTATTTAATTTAACTGTATACGAATATATTTTCAACCCAATTATGCTGAATACTAAAGATACAGCATTTGATTTTAGTTTTAAATTGACGAACATTTTATTTTCGGAAAAATGCAAATATATTTATTCAGGTATTACTTGGAGTGGAGAAAACAAGTTACTAAATAGAAAACGTACCATAGCATCGGAATTTTCAACAAAAAATAAAATAAAAATTGAAAATTTTAATAAAGAAAACAACTTTTCATTAGTAAAGCTTGAAAGAGGCTTAATATCAAATCCGAGTGATTTTAATGCTTTTATATTTAATTATCAATTAAATTTCAGTTCAAATTTGAATTTGTTATTTGAATTTGATAATGAAGTCAATAATTTATCAATTGCGGATTTTGGACTTTTTTATTTTTTTGACGCCAAAAACAATTTCAGATTGAATTATGATATGATTTTAGAAAAATTAGTTTTGAGTAAAGTTAAACTATATCTTATGGACTCAGATTTAGAATATGGATCTTTAAAGGTTATTAAATTGATTCCTCGCTAGCGTCTAATGTTAATACCAACATGTTAAGGGTTAATAAATAATGATAGTAAACAAAAAAGCAAGGTTAGGTACATAGGTAGTGGACACGAGCAAAATGCTCGCGCCAGCGGGGGCTAGAGCAAGCATGTTGCCAGTATTTATTAAAAACTAATTGTAATGAATAATGATAGTAAATAAGAAAATAAGGTTTGGTACAATGGTAGCGGATACGAGCTGCAAGCTCGCTTCTGCTAGTTCAAGCGTTAGGTAACCGTATAGTTTAGGCTAGTGCGAGCATGTTGCTCGTATTCATTAAAAAAATAAAAACTAATTGTAATGAATAATGATAGTAAACAAGAAAATAAGGTTTGGTACGATGGTAGTGGACACGAGCTGCAAGCTCGCGCCAGCGGGGAGAAGAGAATGCGCAGGAATAATATTTTACTATTGCTTTTTTATGTTGTAATTTATTCGTGCAAAACTAATTTAAAGTCAGAGTCTTACAACTTACGATTAAAAATAACAGGAGATACGTTAAGTGAGGTATTATTAAAAACATACTTCGTTAGAATAGGCTCTAATGATGGTGAAATTTCCAAAAAAGAATTTAAAATTAATGAGGTTGCTGTTATTAAAATAAATCCTAAGTTAAATTATTCTTTAACAATTGGGTCAAATTTTTACTTTTCTGAAAAAATTAAAATAATTAATTCAGACCCTTTTTCTAATAAAACAATGAGTGTTATTTTAAAAGCAAATCTTAAAAGCAAAATTTCATCATGTCCTTCTTGTCCGTAGCTCCCGCTAATCCAAGTTGTGCTGTGAATGAATAGCGACTATTTATAGTAGTTATTCAATGTTGTATAAAAGATGATAGTAGGTCTATCAGTATAGGTGTGCAAGCGCGTGT
>JAYWFU010000132.1:0-4568 GCA_043778625.1 Bacteroidia bacterium
TATTTATTGTAGTTTTGGTGAACCACAAATAAATCCGTTACTAAAGCGATTTAATTGACCCATACTATTAGTTTTAACAGAAATTTAAACAGGCTCTTAGTAGTGTGGTGTAAAATTTATTCGTAAATATACTATATTAAAATATAATTTAATTATTTTCGAGTACGCTTTTGTAGTAAAGTACGCTAGCGTTGGTATCGTTAAATAAATAGTTGGCTACTCGTGTTATATCGTTGGCGGTTACGGCACTGTAGCGTTGCATCTCTTCGTTAGCACGGTTGGCGTCGCCCAACAACTCAGCATACGCAAGATTCATGGCTTTGTTAAGTACATTCATTTCAGTAAACACTAGTGTGCTTTCTATTTTATTTTTTACCTTTTGTAATTCGGTTGCTTCAAGTATCTCCGTCTTCATTTTTTGCAACTCAATATCCACAGCAATTTCAGCCTGTTCAAATGTTACTCCTTTATTTAATTTACCTGTTACTACAAATAATCCTGCATCAATATCGCCTGTTATGTAGGCGTTAATATCAGTAAATAATTGCGTGGTTTTTACCAAGACATTGTGCAAGCGTGCACTATTACCGTTGCTTAATATATCGCTAATTAAATCGGTGGTGTAATAATCAGCGTGCAATTTGCTGCACATGTGGTACACCTTGTATAGCGTATCAGTAGGCACGTTACGCTCCAAGGTCAAGGTGCGTTTTTCCTTTTGCGCAGGCTCTTGTGGCAGGTTACGCACCTTAATTGCTTGTGTGGGTATTGGGGCAAAATACTTTGCGCACAGTTCTTTAACGGTTTCAATAGTTGTATTGCCAGCCACTACTAATATGGCGTTGTTGGGGGCATAATGCTGTTTAAAAAAATCTTTTACATTAGTCATAGTAGCATTAGCCACGTGTTCAATACTTTTACCAATAGTGTTCCATTGGTAGGGATGGTGTTGATAAGCCAATGGTTTAAGATGTAGCCACACATCGCCATAGGGTTGATTAAGATAGCGTTGTTTAAACTCCTCAATAACCACACTACGCTGTACCTCAAGGCTCTCAGGAGTAAAAGCTAGGCTTAACATACGGTCGCTTTCTAACCAAAAAGCAGTTTCCATATTCTCAGCAGGTAATGTTAAATAGTAATTCGTAATATCGCTAGTGGTAAATGCATTATTTTCGCCACCTGCTAATTGCAACGGTTCGTCGTAGCTAGGTATATTAACACTTCCTCCAAACATTAAGTGTTCAAATAAGTGTGCAAAGCCTGTTAGCTCCGCATCTTCGTCGCGTGCACCCACGTTGTACAGTATGTTCATACACACTAATGGCGTAGCGTTATCTTGATGATAAATAACTCGTAAGCCATTATCAAGTGTAAATTTTTGGAAGTTTATCATAGGTTAAAAATGAGGTTATTTTTTAATTGTTTTTTTATGTTGATGACTACGTAACGCCATATTTAATCCCTCTACTCCTAGCGCAAATGCTAAGGCTACGAATATTATAGGTTTTTCTACTTCAATGTGTAGTGCGTCTAACACGAGTACTATTCCTATTAATAATAAAAATGCTAAAGCGAGCATTTTCATTGTAGGATGTTTTTCAATAAAATCACTTACATAGCCACTAAACGCCATCATTATAAACATAGATATAACTACCCCACCTACCATTAGCCACACGTTGTCTACCACGCCCACTGCGGTAAGTATCGAATCAAACGAGAATATAATATCAATAAATATAATTTGTAAAATAGCAGTATTCAACGTAAATTCTTTTAAGGATTTTGCATGTTCTTCCTTGCTTTGAAATTTTTCAGCTATCTCACCAATAGTTTTGTATAATAAAAACACACCACCTATAAATAGTATTATATCACGCCCTGTAACATCGTGTGTACCTATTGCAAACAACGGATTTTTAAAACTTAATATAAACGATATACTAAACAATAACCCACAACGTACTATTAACGCCGCACTCAAGCCTATGTTGCGTGCTGTAGGCTGTTGTGCCTTAGGTAGTTTGGCTGCTACTAATGATATAAAAATGATGTTGTCAACACCTAATACTATTTCTAAAAAAGCTAATGTTATAAGGCTTATTAGCCCTTCGAGAGTAAACAAAACGTGGTAATCGTGCATAAGTTAAATAATTATAATTAGTAATTAGGCAAATGTACTTTATTTGATGTTTTAAACCCAACTATTTTACTCAATATATTAACTGTTATTACGCTAGTTAAGCTCGCTATTAATAGTTGTAAATACTTGTTGTTTTAGTGCAGTAACGTGCTCGTTCCTTAACCCTATTGTGCTAATTGGTGCATGTACTACTACCTTGGCAATACCTGCGGAGCCATAACATTTTAAGAATGCTCCCGTTTGTAATAACTGCCAATTATTACAAAACGTTACAGGCACAATGGGTAACTGGTTATCAATAGCTAATTGAAAAGCTCCGTTTTTAAACGAACGCATTTGGCCATTGGCTTTAATACCACCTTCCGGAAACAAAAATACACTTTCGCCCCTTTGCAATCGTTCGCTACATGCTTTGTAAGCCGTAGCTCCCGAAACCGCACTACCTCTATCTACTAATATATTCATTTGTTTAAAAAAAATATTGAACAACGGAGCACTTTTAATTTCGGTTTTGCCTACAAACACAAAGTAGTTGTTAAACACTACATAACTTATAATAATATCGAGGTAGGAAGCGTGGTTAGCCACCAGCACGCAGGGCGAGTTAATAGGTGCCGTTGGTTTAAATTTAGTGCGTACAATAATACCTGGTACGTACAATATACATCGTGCCCAAAACCGCATGAGAGCAAACGCTTTACCGTAAGGCGCTTTGCCTTGCAGTAGCACATAAAATATAGGATAAAGCACAATTAGTCCTATAATAAAATTGAATATGAAAAAGACTTTCCACACTACACGTGGCAACATAAATAAGTATAACTGTAACTTTGATTGCATGCTTTACAAAATATAATAATGCTACTCTTTATAAGTTTATAAAGCTCTTATTTTAAGCGTGTAAGCAGCGTCAGTTATACTACGCGGACTCAGTTGTTGCGAGCCAGTATTATTCCAAGGTTGTACATCGGCATACATATAATTATTAATAATGCTTAGGGTTATTAATTTAAAATTATAACCTTGTGGTAGCTTACTTAATGTAACAGTATTGGCAGTGGTTACACTTATGTAAGCAGCGTTGAGTTCAGCCGAATATGCGTACACTAATTTTTGTTGCCCTATTAGTTTGGGTTCATCAAAAGTTATTTGTAGGTTTTTGGCAAACGATACATCAGTTGGTTTAGGATACCCACATTGTATCCAATTACTAGCATTTGGTAAAGAATGGGTATAAAATATACCACCATCAATGAGGTCGGTTTTTTTGGTAAAAGCATTACGCCCATTCGGTTGCAAGATGCAGTTTAATAAATTTTGACTATCAGCAGTACCTAAGTAAAAATCCGACGATGGTAATGGGAATGTTTTTTGAGGAAACTCCACCACCAGGGCATTAGCTATTGTTGCAAAGTGAAGTGTGTTACCATTACCATCTTTTAACTTGATATTAAGTAACCCTTGACTCGAAAGCAAACTATCGCCAGCATTGGTGTTTTTACCATACAATACAATATCCTTGGCATCAAGGTATTCTTGTACTTCAATACGTACATCGGCCAATACAGATATTGGCGCATTATTAGCATCGAGCATTGCACTACGGTTAAAAGTAAGTACAGTGCCTTGGCTACATTTTACACGCACACTAGCCGTACTAGCAGGCAAGGTAAATAATTGTTTGTTTACCTCTTTATTAAAATAATTAGCTAGTGTAAGGTACGGCGATTTTTCGGCCGCCAACGCTAACGGATTAATGGGAGTTGGGTCATCGCTCTTTGGTTTTTTGCAACTAATAACAGTTACTAAAATTAGTAAATACCCGCCTATTACATAGTTGCTAGTTTTCATACTATTGGGAGCAATTAAATATCTAAAATTTTAATTTCTACACGTCTATTAATAAAATGTTGATCCTCAGTACAAGCTGCAGCTGTAGCACATTTTACTTTAGGTCGTGTAGCGCCATATCCCTTTGGTTTGAGATTAGCATTAATTACCCCTTTTTGAGTTAAATAAACTACACATGATGCTGCACGTCGGTCAGATAGAACTTGGTTAGACGCAGGATTCCCACGCATATCAGTATGTGCACTTAGCTCAATTTTCACAGTGGGTTTGCTTACCATATATTCAGCAAGTCGATCTAATATTGCATAAGAAGCCTGTTGTAAATCAGCTTTGCCTAAGTCAAATAGTATATCGTCAAAAGTAAACACAGCGTTCTTTTTAGCTATTGGAGTCATGTTTAAATTCAGCTTCATAGCACGCAAACTCATACCTTTTTGTTTTGATGGATCAAACATAGTTTCAGCTACTTCGTACCCATCTTTACGAGCTACTATACGGTACTTTTTCTTTTTATCGCCCTTAAATTTAAACTTCCCGTTTTTGTCAGTAGTTTCAAAACCTACTAGTTTAT
>JAYWFU010000133.1:0-55092 GCA_043778625.1 Bacteroidia bacterium
AAAGAAAATATTTTTGAAAACTTAGTGCAAAGAATGGTATTGGCAAATCCGTGTACGTACAAAATGATTATTAAGTAAATGCCTAGGTCAGATTTTTAATATTAAACTGATGAAATATTGTACCGTCCAGTACGCCTTTTAGTTCGTGGTCATCAATATAATTTTTATTACTAAGTACCTCGTAAGCCAATGTTTTGGCTAACGCACTAAGATAGGTGTGTATTACAAATAAACTTTCGGAATCATTAAAATTACCATAAGCAATACTCAAAAACTTTCGCCATTGCTCGTAAGATACCTGTACCTCACCATGTTTTTTGGCCTCGTTAAACACCTGCATTAATTGTTGATAGCAATTAATAAAAGTACTGCTACGGTAGCCAAACGCCTCTTCAATACGCTTTAAGGTAGCTTTTTGTTTTTCAACTTTAAACAAAAAACGGTCTATCCAATAATAAAAATCAGCCGCATTATTTTCAGTTAATGTAAACGACGATTCTTTGGCTTCGTTAAGTAATAGTTCGTTTTCTTTAAGGGTACTTAATATGTCTAATTGGCTAACATCGGGTACTACAATTTTCCAATTAATAAAATCCGACACTATTAACGTAAAATTATATCCCTCGCCTGAGTTAAACTGCCCCAGCAAGTAACCCGCTAATTGCTCCTTAGCATGAGGAAGCGATGTTTTTAAATCATTTTCAAATTCAATAATAATTTTGTTGTACAGGGTGTCGGCACTACCACGGTGCATTTTATTATTGCGCGGAATGTTAATTATAGGGGTTTCGGCACCACTACTAATAGCGTCTATTATATCTCTAATTTCGGGATTGTGTGCGTACAAACGATTTAGTAAGTCTTTAAACAACTCTTTTTTGGTAAGTTCCTTATTGGCTTTTTTAACGTTGTGTAAGTAGGCTATAATTAATTGGGTACGATTGTCTTGCATAGTGTGTTGTAAAAGTATTTACTTCAATTCATAACCACAATTTAGTGTTTTATTAAAATATATAGTTGAATATATAACTAACGCTCTTTACGTTGATACATTAAATATTGTGCTATGTTAACCAACAATACCGTAAACAGAGTACTTAATATAACTCGCCACAGTGTAAAAAAGAATAAGTGCATAGAGAAAGCCTCTACAAAAAACAACATAGCATGGTGTAACACTACCATAAAAAAACTATAGTACAAAAACTCAATATTTCCCATTGTTTTAATACTTGGCTGTGCTTCGGGTTCGTAGCCATCGCGTGGGCCAAATGCTTTAAGTAAGCGCGGACGCAAATACATCATTAATACACAAGCTGATGCGTGCATACCCGCACTGTTCATAAAATAATCAATACTTATACCCGCCACAAAACCTATAATCATACCTGTAACTATGCTTACTTCAAACGGAACCATTAGTAACGCTAACGTATAAAGCATAGGGTTAATAAAACCCGAAAAATTAATGTGGTTAAGTAGTAATACTTGTAGGAGTATAACTATCAAAAAGCGAATGAATATTTTTAGTGTTTCAATTGTCATTACCCTGTGCTTTCGATTTTGACTCTAACGTATCTTGCTCTTGTTTTAATAAATTTTCTACCATATACACGTGTGTTAATTTTTTATAATCGGTACTTAGCTTAACTCGTATAGTATAAAAATTAGCAGCATTTTCTATTTCAAATTTTTCAATACGCCCAATCATTACCCCCTCAGGGAATATACTTGAGTAGGCACTTGTAACCACGGTATCGCCTTTGGCAAGTTTTACGTGTTTGGGTATATCGTTTAAGTCGGCGTACTGATAATCGCCTCCTGCCCAAGTAAGCGAGCCAAAGTATTCGTTCTTTTTAATACGTGCGCTAATGCGCGAATCTTTGTGCAATAAGCTCATAGCGGTGCTATAATGTGGCGTTACATCTTTAACAATGCCCACAATACCTGAGGCACTAATTATGGCCATATCACGTTTTACCCCCTGCAACGATCCTTTATCTAACGTAATATAATTGTTGCGATTGCCCACCGTATTATTAATAACCTTGGCCGTAAAGTAGTGGTACTGTTGCTTATACAAGGTATCATTGCGTAATTGCGAAAGTTTGGTTACATCTAAATGTGCATCAATAAGCATATTATGCAACATTGCATTTTCTTTGGATAATGCTTCATTTTGGCTACGCAAACTTAAGTAATCATTAGCTGTTGCATATTTACCATACACACTAGCAGTAACGCCATTAGCCGAGTTTATTATACTCGAACGCTGATAGTACGTGTTATTTGTAATTAAATAAAATGAAAAAAATTGCAGCAATGCAAAGCATAAAAACACATAGTTTTTATATAAAAAATCTAATAGATTACGCATGCACTGTGTGAGTAACTAAATAATTAAAAATAGGTGGTGAGATTAATTATCTAATTAAAAATTGAAAACGGTCAATATTTTTAAGTGCAATGCCTGTACCACGTGCTACCGCACGCAATGGGTCATCGGCTATGTAGCACGCTAATTTTGTTTTTTGTGAGATGCGTTTATCTAACCCACGTAACAATGCTCCACCTCCAGCAAGGTAAATACCAGTTTTGTAAATATCAGCCGAAAGCTCTGGCGGAGCCATTTCGAGTGCGTTTAATATGGCCTCTTCAATTTTAGCAATTGATTTATCAAGGGCGTGAGCAATTTCGGTATACGATACATTAATTTCTTTAGGTGTGCCCGTTACTAAATCTCTACCGTGTACAGCAAAATCTTGCGGTGGATTTTCTAATTCGTTTAACGCTGAACCTACCATTATTTTAACTTGCTCGGCAGTACGCTCGCCAATAAGTACGTTGTGTGTACGGCGTATGTACTCCTCAATGTTTGCATTAAAATCATCGCCTGCAATACGTATTGAACGTTCGCACACAATACCGCCTAGAGCAATAATTGCAATTTCCGATGTACCACCTCCAATATCTACAATCATATTACCTACGGGCTCTTCCACATCAATACCAATACCAATAGCGGCTGCCATAGGCTCGTGTATCATGTATACTTCCTTGCCTCCTGCATGTTCAGCGCTATCTCGTACGGCACGTTTTTCTACCTCGGTAATACCTGAAGGGATACAAATAACCATACGCAACGATGGATTAAAAAACCTACGTGTAGGGTTAATCATTTTTATCATGCCTTTAATCATACTTTCGGCGGCCTCAAAATCAGCAATAACGCCATCACGCAATGGGCGAATAGTTTTAATATTTTCGTGCGTTTTACCGTGCATTTGCATAGCCACACGCCCTACTGCTATTATACGACCAGTGGTTCTGTCCACGGCTACTATGCTTGGTTCATCAACCACTACTTTATCGTTGTGTATAATAATAGTATTGGCTGTACCTAAATCAATTGCAATTTCTTGCGTTAAAAAATCCATAAATCCCATAATCGGAGGTAGTTTTAAAAGTGTGTGTTTATATAAAAAATATTTTTGTTTTAATGTTTAAAATGCCTAGTACCTGTAAATACCATACGCATACTATTGGTGTTGCAGTAGTCAATACTGTCTTTGTCCTTAATGCTTCCGCCAGGTTGTATTACAGCGTTTATACCTACATTATGTGCTATTTCAACACAATCAGCAAACGGAAAAAAGGCATCGCTTGCCATGGCAGCACCTTTTAATTCAAAGCCAAATGTTTTAGCCTTAGTTATGGCTTGTTGCAAGGCATCAACACGACTTGTTTGCCCTGTACCACTGGCTATTAGCTGTTTGTTTTTAGCTATAACTATGGTGTTAGATTTAGTATGCTTTACTAATTTGTTGGCAAATAATAAGTCCTCAATTTCTTGTGCGGTAGGCTCAGCAAGGGTAACAACGGTAAGGTTACTAGCGGTTTCTGTTTTTAAATCTTTATCCTGTACTAAGTAACCATTTAATGCAGTACGTACTGTAGTGGTAGCAAAAGTTACATTTTTTTGAATTAAAATAACTCTATTCGTTTTTTGTTTTAATACTACCAAAGCTGCATCGCTGTAGGATGGTGCAATAATTACTTCAAAAAACAATTTGTGTATTTGCAACGCAGTAACTTCGTCCACCTCAACATTACTAATTAATACTCCACCAAAAGCCGAAGTTGGGTCAGCCGCTAGGGCGTCAGTCCAAGCTTGTAGCAATGTACTGCGGGAAGCTAGCCCACAGGCATTGTTGTGTTTTAATATTGCAAATGTAGGTTCGGTAGCACTAAATTCATTTATTAAATTTACGGCAGCATCTACATCTAACAAATTATTGTAGGATAGTTCTTTACCATTTAGCTGTGTAAACAACTCTTGCATATTACCATAAAAAACACCCATTTGATGAGGGTTTTCGCCGTAACGAAGTATGTTGCAATTTTGCTCACTAATTTTTAATGCCCCTACTCTATCAATATTAGTATCATCAAAATAATGAAAAATAGCGTTGTCGTAATGCGACGAAATATTAAAAGCGTGAGTGGCTAAAAACCTACGATGCTCTATGTCGGTTTCGCCGTGGCGTGCATTTAGCAGGCGTAGCAGGTAATCATACTTATCTTTGCTGGCGCAAATAACTACATCATTAAAATTTTTGGCGGCTGCCCTAATTAACGATATTCCGCCGATGTCAATCTTTTCAATTATTTCGCTTTCATCATTGGTTGATTTTATGGTTTCCTCAAAGGGGTATAAATCCACAATAACCAAATCAATAGCAGTAATGTCGTGCGTATCCATTTGTGCTACATCACCAGCATCGCCCCTACGGCCTAATATTCCGCCAAATACTTTGGGGTGCAATGTTTTTACTCGTCCACCTAATATTTCAGGGAAATCAGTTAAATCTTCTACGCCTGTAACCGGAATATTTAACGATTCGATAAATGTTTTAGTACCGCCAGTAGATAATAATTTAACACCTAAGTGGTGTAAACGCTGTATAATTGGAGCTAAACCGTCTTTGTAATAAACAGAAATTAATGCAGATTGAATTTTTTTGGTGTTGGGCATAATAAATATATCAATTGTACAATGTTAATCAATTTTACAACCAATATAGTAGCGTTTAGCGTTTTTATTAACCAAGAAATGAACATTTTTTGAACTATAATAACACCATTAAAAATGGATAAAAATAAATTACTTTCGTGGTTATGATACCCCAATTAATTTACTGTAATTAATGATTACAAATTCGCCTACTCATTACTCGTCCATTGACTCTCTTAGAGGGTTAGCAGCGGTTATGGTATGTTTGTTTCATTTTGTATGCACTACTACGCACTATGTAACTAACACTAGCGTGCTATACACATTTAGTTTTGGCGAATATGGTGTGCATATATTTTTTGTTATTTCGGGTATTGTAATTCCGTTATCTATGCTTAATAATAATTATGCCCCTCGTAATTTTGGGCGGTATTTGCTCAAACGTATGGTACGTATTGAACCTCCTTATTTACTATCAATAGTGGTATATATTATTTACACATTAGTTCGAGGTAAACTTTACGTTACCGCTGTACCTATTGCTATACCTAGCTTACAAGCCGTAGCGTTGCATATTGGTTACTTAGTTCCGTTTGTTAGCAATGCACAATGGTTTATTAATACGTACTGGTCGTTGGCGGTAGAGTTTCAGTATTACGTAGTACTCTGCGCATTATTTCCGTTGTTAATTAATACCAATAATATGTACCGAATAGTAACTAGCGCACTGTTTTTAAGCAGTGCATTATGGTATAACAACGCTGCATTTTTACCGCACTGGGCACCTCTATTTATGGTAGGAATAACCTACGTAAGCTATACCCACAACAAAATTACAACTTACGAATATGTGGCGTGGCAATTAATTTTAATAGCATTAATTACCTACTTATTTAGTTGTACCATAGTGTTTGTGTGCGCTATAACACTTGCTATTATTCATTTTTTTATGGATTTTAAAACTAAGTTAAGTTTGTTTTTAGGCAAAATATCGTATTCGTTATATTTGCTACACGGTATTACGGGTGGTATTGTTATTAATTATTTGTCGCACAATTACATATCTCCTTTGCAACAACTACTGGTTATTAGTGGTGGTTTTTTAATAGCTATTACTGCGGCTTATTTGTTTTATTGGGGCATTGAAAAACCTGCTCAACAGTTATCTAAAAACATTAAATTATAAACTCAATTGCGTACTACCACTGATATTATTTATAGCCTACTAGCACAAGCTAATCATGCACTAACGGCGGGCAATGCGCACAACATTCATTCGCCGTACGTGTTTAATTTGTATACTAAAGTTATTAATGAATCGGGACACTATTACTGCTTTGACGAAATTGAAAAACTACGCCGTACCTTGCATACTGCCCACGTACCCATACAAGTACACGACTATGGCACAGGCCACAATAGAACCCAAAAATTAAGCACCTTAGTTAAACGTGCTGCTAAACCTGCACTACAAGCACAATTATTATTTAGATTAGTAAATTACCTACAACCCAAAACTATACTTGAGTTGGGTACACACGTAGGTATATCTAGCTGTTATATGGCAAGTGCTTGCCAAGCCGCTACACTACACACTATTGAGGGTAGCCCTAAAATAAGCGAGGTTGCGCAACTTAATTTTAAACGTTTAGCACTTACTAACGTCGTACCTCACATTGGTACATTTGATGCTGTATTGCCTACATTACTGCAAGAGCTCACCACTATTGATATTGCTTACATTGATGGTAACCATGCATACGCACCTACACTACAGTATTACCAATGGTTACAACCTCGCACCACAGTTATTATTATGGACGATATTCATTGGAGTAAAGACATGAACAAGGCGTGGCGAGAAATTGTAGCGGATAGTAACATTAAAATAGCCATAGATTTGTTTCATTTTGGGATACTAATTTTTAGACCCGAAACAAAATACAGTGAAGAGTACGCACTTAAATTTTAGTGCAACAAAAGGTATTAAGCAACTTAATACTTAATTAAAAACACTGCGTTAAAATCAAAAAAAAATTAGCTATTAAAGCTAGTACGTATTAATTCAATTACGTTAGAATCTTCCATACGTTTGGCTTGTAGTATCATGTTTTTAGTGGCAATATCGTTAGATATACCATGCCCTACAATAACTGTTGCATTAACTCCTAATATGGGCGTGCCACCATATAACTCGTAGTTAAAGCGTTCAAAATATTGGTCGGTGATACCACGTTTTTTAATCATGCGGTAAAACGACTCGGCTTGTTTTAATAACACATTACCCGTGTAACCATCACAGGCTATCACATCAGCTTTGTTGTTAAAACAATCTCTACCCTCTACATTGCCTATAAAATTAAAATGTGTACTGTCTTTAAACAATACATGGGCGGCTTGTGTAATTACATTGCCTTTTTCAGCCTCTTCGCCAAGACTCATTAAGCCTACCTTAGGGTTAGTTATACCCAAATAGCTTTGCGCATACAAGCTACCTATTACGCCAAATTGGTACAATACATCAGGTTTTACATCGGCGTTTAAGCCCACGTCCAGTAATATACCTGTGCCACCATCAAACTTAGGTAGTTCGGTAGCAATAGTAGGGCGTATAACACCTGGTATTGTTTTAACGTTAAACATAGCACCAACCATCATGGCACCGCTATTACCCGCACTTGCAAAGGCATTTATTTCTTTGTTTTTAAGCAACGAAAAACCTAAGCCAATACTCGACTTAGGTTTTTGTGTTAAAGCTCTGGTGGGATGTTCTCCCATTTCAATAATTTCGGTTGTGTGCACGTATTCAAACCTTGAAGTATCAGCTCCAAGTTCGTTTAATAGTTGTTTGGTTTCGGGTTCGTTGCCAATCAATACTATTTTTACATGTTCAGGTAGTTCTTTTGCTGCTAATATTGCCCCCTTAACAGCGGCAAGTGGAGCAAAATCGCCACCTAATACATCTAAACCAATATTCATAATAGTTATGGTGTGGTATTATTCCTCAGACGAAGCACCTGCTTTTTCCATTACTACTTTACCTTTGTACATTAATTTACCTTCAAACCAATGTGCACGGTGCATTAAGTGTGCTTCGCCAGTAGTTGAATCTACAGTAATAGTAGGTGCTACAGCTTTATAGTGTGTACGGCGTTTTGCAGTTCGTGTTTTACTGTGTTTGTGTTTTGGATTTGGCATTTTGTTATTGTTTTATTTAGTTATTATTATTCGATTGTTTATTTTTCAGTTTTAATAATTCGGCCCAACGTGGGTCTATTACTTGTGTACTCTCCACTTCGGTTAAGTGTGCTAGCACACTTTGGTCGCAACGTTTTACTCCGTTTCTATCAGTACAACCTATACGTTGCACAGGCAATAGTAAATGTGTGTTTTCATATATTATTGTGCTTACGTCAAGTTCCATTTCGTCTTTGCTAATGGTAATAAATTCAGCATCGGCAAGCAAATCTTCCGTTAGTTCGTCTTTATTTACAGTTCTAATGGTGTAAGTAAAGGTGTTTTGTAACTTTAGTTCTATGTCAGCTACACATTTGTCGCAGGTTGCAGTGGCATAACCACTTAGCGTAATGTGCAAGTGCAAACGTGCTGTTGATTTTATGATGTTTATATCCACCTCAAAATCGCCAGCTTGTATTTCGCCGAAACTATATTGTTCAAAGAACGAGTTATCTACAACGTAACTAAATAAATTATCTCCAATTTGTAATTTATTTAAATCTACCAAATATGTTTTATTTACTTTTGTCACTGTTGTATTTTATTTTTAGAACTGCAAATTTATAATAATTGTTTTAAAATCAACTATAAAATATACATGGTTTTAAACAAATATTCAATTCCTTCACTATTTAACGTTAATTTATTGCTATGAAAAAACTTTTTTTACTTGATAATATGGCACTTGTTTACCGTGCTTATTTTGCTTTTGCTAATAATCATAGGGTAAATAGTAAGGGGTTAAATACCTCTGCCATGTTTGGTTTTACAAATACCTTACTCGATGTTATTAAAAACGAACAACCCACACACATAGCTGTAGTAACCGATACGCAAGCCCCCACCGAACGCCACATTGAGTACGAGGCTTACAAAGCCCACCGCGAAGCCATGCCCGATGATTTGGCCTTAGCCTTGCCTTATGTTAAACGAATTGTAGAAGCTATGAATATTCCGTTTATTGGTATTGATGGCTACGAGGCCGATGACGTAATAGGTACACTAGCCCAACAAGCTGAATTACAAGGCTTTGACGAAATATTTATGATGACCCCCGACAAAGATTTTGGACAATTAGTAACTGAACGTATTAAAATGTACAAACCGGCACGTATGGGTAACGGTGCCGAAAAAATGGGCATTGCCGAAATTTGCAAACGATTTGAAATTACTAATTGCCTGCAAGTGATAGATATACTAGGCCTAATGGGAGATGCCGCCGATAATATACCAGGCATACCGGGCGTAGGCGAAAAAACTGCTATTAAATTTATTAAGGAGTATGGTTCCGTGGAAGGTTTGTACGAAAATACAGACAAACTTACGGGCAAGATGAAAGAAAAAGTTATTGAAAATAAAGATAAGGCATTGTTAAGCAAACGCTTAGCCACCATTAATGTTAATGTGCCGTGCGAACTACACGAAGAAAATTTTAGATACACACCTCCCAACAAAGAAGCGGTACAAGAACTGTTTGAAGAGCTTGAATTTAGAAACTTACTGCGCCGAGTGTTAGGCGATGATGCACCTGCAACTATTGCCCCCCATGATTTTGTAGCTACAACGCCCGATTTATTTAACGAAAAAATAGTGCCACCAATAACTACACCTGAGGACGATTTATTTAGCATAACACCTGCATACGCTACCGCTAGCACTACCGCCCATAATTACGTGTTAGTAAACACTCCCCAGCTTTTACAGCAATTAATAACTACCCTTACTGGCTGTGCAGAATTTAGCATTGATACCGAAACCACCAGTATTAACGCCATAGATGCGGAGTTGGTGGGTATATCCATAGCGGTTACTCCGCACGAGGCATATTACATACCCGTAGCCGAAAATAAGGAGGAAGCACTTGGGTTAGTAGCTCAGTTAAAACCATTGTTAGAAGATACCTCTAAATTAAAAATAGGGCAAAACATTAAGTACGATTACCAAGTATTGAGCAAATACGGTATAACCATGTGCCTACCCATGTTTGATACCATGATAGCGCACTACCTACTACAGCCTGATATGCGCCACGGCATGGATATACTGGCCGAAACATATTTGAATTATTCGCCAATTAAAATAGATACTTTAATTGGTAAAAAAGGTACTGACCAAGGTAATATGCGCCAAGTGGACTTGGAAGCAATAACCGAATACGCTGCCGAAGATGCTGATATAACGCTGCAATTAAAACGCAAATTTGCACCAATGCTTATTGAAAGTAATGCGTTAGAATTATTTAATACCGTTGAAATGCCACTAGTACCAGTACTTGCACAGGTAGAGATGAATGGCATTGTGCTAGATTCCGCAGCATTACATACGATGAGCAAAACTCTTACTGACGAAATTGTAGTTATTGCTAACGATATTTATACCCTTGCCGAAACCTCCTCGTTTAACATTGCATCGCCCAAGCAACTAGGCGAAATATTATTTGACAAACTAAAAATAGACCCTAAAGCCAAAAAAACTAAAACTGGGCAATATGCCACAGGTGAAGAAATACTAACTAAGCTAGAGCATAAGCACCCAATAATAGCCAAGATACTGGACTACCGTGAATTAGTAAAACTACAAAATACCTACGTTGATGCTTTGCCGTTGATGGTAAACAAAACTACGGGTAAAATACATACATCGTTTAACCAAGCCGTAGCTGCTACTGGCAGGCTAAGTAGCAACAACCCTAACTTGCAAAACATACCTGTGCGTACGCCTCGTGGGCAAGAAATTCGTAAGGCATTTGTGGCTAGTAGCCCAGATAATGTTATACTTTCGGCAGATTATTCGCAAATAGAATTACGTATAATAGCCGCATTGAGTAATGAACAAAATATGATTGAGGCCTTTGCCTCAGGTACTGACATACACACTGCTACCGCCGCCAAAGTGTGGGGTGTGCCTATAGAAGAAGTTACTAAAGAAATGCGTAGCAAAGCCAAAACGGTTAATTTTGGTATAATCTATGGTATTAGTGCCTTTGGATTAAGCGAGCGTATTAATATTCCGCGTAGCGAAGCCAAAGAAATTATTGAAAATTATTTTAGTAAATATCCAGCCATACAAGATTATATGACCACTACCGTGGAAAATGCTCGCAGTACAGGCTATGTAGAAACTATATTAGGACGACGTAGGTACCTCAAAGACATTAACGCCAGCAATGCCGTAGTGCGTGGTTATGCCGAGCGTAATGCCATAAACGCCCCTATACAAGGCTCTAGCGCCGATATTATTAAACTAGCTATGATTAAAATACAACACCAATTAGTGGCGCAACAACTGCGTACTAAATTGGTATTGCAGGTACACGATGAACTAGTGTTTGATTGCTACACGCCCGAACTAGACCAAGTAAAAGCATTGGTAAAAGAGGGCATGAGCAACGCCGTACAACTAAGCGTTAATCTTGATGTAGAAACTGGCCAAGGACTGAATTGGCTGGCAGCGCATTAACCAAGGTAGTAGTTGTTAAAAGATAATAATATATAAACTATACTACTTAAAAAAAATATCCTAGTTAAATTCAATTACCACGAATAATAATCAAACATTTTAATTAATTATATTTGCCACATGGCTAGAATACTTACAGGCGTACAAAGTAGTGGTGTACCACATTTAGGAAACATATTGGGGGCTATGCAGCCTGCAGTAACATTAAGCCAGCAAGCGGGCAACGATAGTATTTATTTTATTGCCGACCTACACTCGCTTACCACAATAAAAGATGCCGAGGTGCGTAAAAACAATACCTACGGCACGTTGGCCGCATGGATAGCTTTGGGGTTTGATTACCACAACAATATATTATTTAAGCAAAGCGATAATGCCCAAGTAACCGAACTAGCTTGGTACTTAAACTGCTTTACTCCGTTTCCGATGTTGAGCAATGCGCATAGTTTTAAAGATAAAAGCGAAAACCTGAGCGACGTTAATGCAGGCTTGTTTTCGTACCCTGTACTTATGGCGGCTGATATTTTGTTATACGATGTAAACCTAGTGCCTGTGGGCAAAGACCAACAACAACACCTTGAAATGACACGTGATATTGCACGTACATTTAACAATAAATACGGCGAATTATTAGTAATGCCCGAAGCTCGTATTAACCAAGATGTAATGACTATACCAGGTACTGACGGACGAAAAATGAGTAAGAGTTATGGTAATACAATAAATATATTTTTGAGCGAAAAAGAACTTAAAAAACAAGTAATGAGTATTGTTACCAACGACACTCCACTTGAACTACCCAAAAACCCTGATACCTGCAACGTGTTTGCATTGTACCAATTAGTAGCCAATCAAGCCAGTATTGATGCCCTACGAGCTAAATATATTGCAGGAAATTATGGTTACGGCCATGCTAAATTAGAGTTATTAGATGTGCTAATAACCAAGTACGCAACACAACGAGCTACGTTTACCAAATTAATGAATAATACTACCGAGTTAGATGAAATTGCACGATTAGGCGCTGCCAAAGCACGTGCCATAAGTACACCAGTATTGGCTAAAGTGCGTACTGCACTAGGTTTTTAATAGTGTTGCCTTTTGTTTTTCCGCCATAAAAAACACGCACACTAGCACAATAAATATAAACGGCGATTGTACAAAACCCATCAACTCACGCGAAAACAAGTACGCCTGCCTATCATCAATGCCCAAATACGATGTGTAGTTAAGCCCCAATGCGCACACTATTACACTGCCGTAGGCAAGTATGGTGTATAGCAAATATTTTTTTGACTGAAATAAAATTCCAATGCACGCAATGCTGGTAGCCAAATACAACAGCACAAATACTGCAGTAAGTGTGTATTTAAAATAATACAGGCGAGCATACTCCCAATTGTTAAAGTAACTAAGGCTAGCGGGCATTGTCCATTCGTTACGATGGTAATAAATATCAATAAGTTCGTAATTAATATTTACAAAAATATAATCGCGTACATAACCAATAAAAAACAATGCAAGCAAGCACAACGCAACTAGTGCGTAATACAAATACGTTTTTTGGGAGGTAGTTAACACTTTATAATTATTGTTTTTTAGGATAATCAATCGTGTAATGCAACCCTACACTCTGTTGGCGTTGCATAGCCGCTTTAGTTATTAAATAGGCTACTTTAGTTAAGTTACGTAGTTCGCACAACTGTACCGACACAGTTGTTTTTTGGTATAATAATTCGGCTTCGGTATGTATAATAAGTAAGCGATCAAAGGCACGTTTCAACCGTAAATTACTACGCACAATACCTACGTAATTAGTCATTATAGTTTGCACCTCACGCTTGCTTTGTGTAAGTAATACTAGCTCTTCGGGGCTTGCTGTGCGTGATGCATTCCACTCAGGTATGTTCGTTTTATATTCGACCATAGCTACGGCTTGTTGTGCATGCAAAGCCCCACGATGTGCGTACACCAAGGCTTCCAACAACGAGTTACTTGCCAAGCGATTAGCTCCATGTAGCCCAGTGCTTGAGCATTCGCCTACGGCATATAAGTTTTTAATAGTAGATTGTGCATACTCATTTACTTTAATACCTCCACACATATAGTGAGCTGATGGTAATACGGGTATCATTTGCGTAGCTACATTAATACCTACTGATGCACACTTGGCAAGTATGTTAGGAAAGTGTTTTTCAAACTCTAACATATCCAAATGCCTACAATCTAAGTATACAAAATCATCGCCACGTGTTTTCATTTCGTTATCAATGGCACGTGCTACAATATCACGTGGTGCTAACGATTTTCGCTCGTCGTATTTATGCATAAATTCTTGCCCATCAATTGTTTTGAGTATGCCACCAAAGCCACGTACTGCCTCACTTACAAGGAATGATGGTTTTTCCACAGGGTTATATAAAGCAGTGGGATGAAACTGCACAAACTCCATTCCATCAATTTTTCCTTTGGCACGGTACACCATAGCTACACCATCGCCAGTAGCAATAATAGGATTGGTAGTACTTTCGTACACATGCCCTGCGCCACCGCTTGCCATTAGGGTAGTTTTGGCCAATATAGTTTCAGTTTGCTGGGTGTGTATATTAAGCATATAAGCACCATAACATTGCACGTTGGTAGTTTTACTATTCACAAATTCGCCCAAGTGATGTTGTGTAATAATATCAAGTGCGTAGTAATGGGTAGCCATTTCGATATTAGGATGATTTTGTAACTGCTGTAATAACGCGCGTTCAATTTCGTAACCTGTATTGTCTTTGTGGTGTAGTATGCGGTGTGCGCTATGCCCTCCTTCTTTGGCTAAATCGTATTTGCCTTGCGCATCTTTATCAAATGATGCTCCCCAAGTTATTAGTTCATTAATACGGTCGGTGGCTTCGGTAACTACTATGCGTACGGCGGCTTCGTTGTTAATATAATCGCCTGCGTTAAGGGTGTCTTGTACGTGTTTTTCGTAGTTGTCATCAATACCTGCAAAACGCATTACACCAGCAATTCCGCCTTGTGCATACTTGGTATTGGTTTCGTCGGCGTTACTTTTGGTTACTATTAATACCTTGCCATAAGGAGCTACTTTTAGCGCATAGCTTATACCCGCTATCCCCGAACCTATTATTAAAAAATCTACTTTGCGTTGCATGGTTAAAATATTTTACTGCAAAAATAAAAAACGCATTTCGTACTTTATTTTTTAAAATACGAAATACGTTACTGAATTAATCTACAAATAATTCTACGTTATTAATAACCCGCTTTAGCACCACCACCAATGTTTTCTATTGGGTGCCAAGTAGTTTTAAGTTCCTGTGTATCTTGTATCATATAAGGATTTTCGGCAGCATCGGTTAACCAATTTATTTTGTTCCATAACACTACACGTTTTACGTTAAGCGATGCATTTTCTTGTATTAGTTTAATATGCTTAGCATTAGTATTGCAATATACTATGGCGTTTACATCCATGTGACTACTCATGTGGCTAATTAACTCGGCCTCATTACCTGTAAGTATGTTTATTACTCCTGCAGGTACATCGCTTGTATTTATTACCTCAGCAAGTGTTACGGCACACAGCGGTTTAGTTTCACTGGCTAATACAACTACGGTGTTACCTCCTGCTATTACTGGGGCTATGGCACTTACTATACCTATTAATGAAGTATGCTCATCAGCCACAATACTTACTACTCCAGTAGGCTCGCACACACTAAAGTTAAAATGGCTAGATGCCACAGGGTTTACTGTACTAAATAATTGTTGGTATTTATCGCACCAACCTGCATAATACACTAAGCGGTCAATAGCTATGTTTACCTCATCAATAGCGGCTTTGGTGGTACTGCCTTGCAATTGGAGTTCTTGTTCAAACTGCGCACGGCGTGTTTCCAACATCTCGGCTGTACGATACAATATTTGACTACGGTTAAAATGTGCTCGTAAGCCCCAGCCTGCTTGTGCGCCACGTGCGGCGGTTACTGCGTTACGGAAATCTTTGCGCGAGCTAAGACACATATTGGCTAGTATGTTTCCGTCTTTGTTAAGCAAAGGATAAAAGCGTCCGCTTTCAGTACGAGGAAAAGCTCCTCCAATAAATATTTTGTACGTTTTCAAAATTTCTAATCGTTCCATTTTAGTGTGTATTTTTTATGTGTTTAATTTATATCAGTATCAATGTAGTCTTGTACTTGCCTACTGGGTAGTCCTGTTTTTTTGTAACGTATTAAATCTTGTAATAAACGTTTTTTAGTAAATCGAATACTTTCTTTTATTCCGTTAAATGTATAAAACCCGCCAAAACCCGCTAATGGCACATACGTTACTAATACAAACACGCCTCGTAGTTGGCTGTTATTAAATGTATTGGCTAACGCATTTGCACCAAGCATAGCTACTACTGCTAGTGGCAAAGCTAATGCGGCTTGGTAATGTGCTTTGTTGCGTACCTGAAAATATAACGGAATTACCTGATTGTTATATGCACCATAACCGTACTTGTGCTCGTACAATTCCTGTGTAAGTTTATAATCAATAGCACGCAGCGTATTTTCGTTCATTGAATCTAAACGTGCCACTTGGGCTTGAGTAGTTAATGAAAAAAGCACGTATGCAAGTATCAATATATATAAATACGTTGGTTTCAATTATAAGTGTATTACAAATTCAAATAAGGCATTAAACCATGTAAGCCACCTTCGCGACCAAAACCACTTTCTTTAAACCCGCCAAAAGGAGATGTAGGGTCAAACTTATTAAAGGTGTTAGCCCACACAATACCCGCTTTTAGCTTGGTAGTAAGGTTAAATATTTTAGAACCTTTGTCCGTCCATACCCCTGCACTTAGTCCGTAAGGCGTATTGTTGGCTTTTTCAATAACCTCATCAATAGTACGAAAGGTTTGAATGGTAAGTACAGGACCAAATATTTCTTCCTGCACCACTCGGTGCGATTGCGATGCGCCTAACAATAACGTAGGACGAATAAAGTAACCTTTGCTTGGTATAGCGCACGAGGGTTGATAAATTTCTAACCCTTCATTTTTTGCAATTTTTAAATAACTGTTAATGCTCTCGTATTGTTTTTGACTGTTAATAGCACCTATATCAGTATTCTTATCCATAGGGTCGCCTACAATAAGGGTTTCTAGCCTATCTTTTAGTTTTTTAATAACTATCTCAGCTACTGATTCCTGTACAAACAAGCGAGAGCCTGCACAGCATACGTGCCCTTGGTTAAAAAATATTCCGTTTACAATTCCTTCTACCGCTTGGTCAATAGGGGCATCATCAAATATAATGTTGGCGGCTTTTCCGCCTAGTTCTAACGTAAGTTTTTTGTTAGTACCCGCTACTGCTTTTTGTATATACTTGCCTACACCTGTGCTGCCTGTAAAAGCTATTTTATTAATATCGGGGTGGTTTACAATGGCCGCACCTGTTGCGCCTGCACCAGTAACAATGTTTACAACACCATCGGGCAAGCCACACTCTTTAATTATTTCGGCTAGTTTCAGCGCTGTTAACGACGTGGTTTCCGACGGTTTTAACACCACCGTATTACCTGTAGCCAAGGCTGGAGCAATTTTCCAAGCGGCCATTAATAACGGAAAATTCCACGGAATAATTTGCCCTGCAACGCCCACAGGTTGTGGCTTGCGGTTAGGGAAAGCATAATCTAACTTATCCGCCCAACCTGCGTAATAAAAAAAATGATTAGCCGCTAAAGGCACATCAATATCACGACTTTCGCGGATAGATTTACCACCGTCTAATGTTTCAATTACGGCAAATTCTCTTGCACGCTCTTGTATCATGCGGGCTATGCGGTACAAATATTTGCCTCGCTCCTTAGCGGGCATTTTACTCCACACGTTGTCATACGCATTACGGGCGGCTTTCACGGCTAAGTCCACATCTTTTTCGTTAGCATCAGCTATCTCTGATAGCTTAACTCCTGTGGCAGGATTAACGGTGTCAAAATATTTTTTAGATGATGGCTTTACAAACTTACCATTAATAAACAAGTCGTACTGTGGTTTTATGGTAATGTGCTTGGTGTCTTCAGGAGCAGGGGCGTATTCCCACACACCTTTAAAATCTAAACTTAAGTCCTTAGTTTTTTTAGTTTCCTTAATTTCTTTCTTTGCCATTTTATTATGTCTATTGTTATTGTTTTAAAATTAATTATTTAACACTTTTTAGGATTGCATCTACCGAAAGGTCTTCATCAATAAGTGGCCAATGAATACCATAACCAGAGGGCGAAATTTTACACGTCATTTTTTGATGAAAATCAGCAGTGTTAAGTTTTTTTGAAATAGCTTCCACATTAACAATTAGCATTTGTTCGTCTATATTCAAATACATAAAATTCTTATCAAAACGAATCGCTTGAATTGAGTGCATTTAATCCTTACTAATATAATCCATGCTGTGGTACACTCCAGTGCTTTGTGTAATAAGTTGTAGCACTACATCATTGGCTAGGCTACTTGCGCCAAACCTAAACCATTCGTTGCTAAGCCACGCACTGCCTAGGGTTTCTTTAACCATTACTAAATTTTGTAGTGCGGCTTTAGCGGTACTTATCCCACCTGCGGGTTTCATACCTATCATTTTTCCGTTAGCGTAATAAAAATCGCGTATAGCTTCCAACATTACTAGCGTAACAAATGGCGTGGCGGCAGGTTGTATTTTACCTGTAGAGGTTTTAATAAAATCAGCTCCTGCATACATGGCTATATCGCTTGCACGGCGCACGCTGTCGAGGTTTCCTATTTCGCCCGTTTCAAATATTACTTTTAAGCGAGTATCGCCACATACTTCTTTTATAGTAGCTATTTCGTCAAACACAAAGTTGTAATTTCCCTTCAAAAATTCGCCACGGCTTATCACCATATCTATTTCGTCAGCACCGTTATCTAATGCAAATTTTGTATCCGCAATTTTAACCGCCAAAGTAGATTGCCCTGCAGGAAAAGCCGTAGAAACCGCCGCTACCTTTACGTTACTACCACGTAGGGCGTCTTTAGCTATTTTTACAAATGTAGGAAACACGCACACGGCAGCTGTACTGGGCAAGTCGGGCATTGCACTGTGTGGGTGCATGGCTTTATAGCACATTTGACGCACCTTTCCTTCAGTGTCTTTACCCTCAAGGGTAGTAAGGTCAATCATGTTCAAGGCCATTTTTAACCCTTGTACTTTTGATGCTTTTTTAATACTACGGGTATTTAAGCGGGCTACACGTTCCTCGATGCCTACTTGATCAATGGCGGGTGTTTGGGTAAAATCAGGTATTTTCATTTTCAAGTATATTATTATGTTGATGTTTGTTATGATAAAATAAATTTCTGCTTCGATATTATTTAATTTCTACTTCAATGGTTGTGCTATCAATAATAAACAATGGCAAGGTACAGAATAGTGTAATTAAAACTAGGTTAAAATTATTATTATTTTTCTTTTTCTTTTTCTTTATTGAAAATATTGTTCACGTAATTTAATAACCAATTTGTTGGTGTTATTGCAAATCGTACCAGCTACGGCGACGGCTTAATTTTAAATCTTGCAGCGTACCCGACTTAACATTTAGATTTAAAAAATAACCTAACTGTGGGCCAAATGGTACCACGGTAAAACGCATTTCCCAGCAATGTAAATCGCGGTATATATCAATATTAGTATAAGTAAATTGTTTTGTTTTAATGTCGTAGCCTGTTGTTACGCCCACTTTCCATTTAGGAGTAATGTTTACATCTCCTCTAAACTGTATTGATTGTACTATGTTGTTACTAACGGGTATTGTAGGTGGTGTACGATATAGTATGCGTTTGGTTTCGGTATAATTTAAGTTATAAGAAACACTAGCATTCCAAGGCACAGTAAAATCAACATAATTATAAGGGTTGTTCTGTATCATTTGTAGCTCAGCATCGTTGGCTACTTTGGGTTTGTTGGGTACAGTGCTTTTGCTATTTAAGTTAAATTGTACGTTTAAGTTAGCACTCGTAAGTCGAGTTAATTGCTTGTTTTTACTATATTGAAATTTGTTTATTCGCCCGCCAGTACTATCGTTATAGGTGTAGGGGTCAAGCTGTGCGCCACTAGTTACGTTAATAATTTTAAAAAACACATTACGTGCACTTAGGTTAATGTTACTAAGTTGTAACGAATCGGCAAATATGTTGTACGCTGCATCAACGCCTAATAAATCTAACACCTGCACTTTGCGTGTGCCACCAGTTGCACTATCTTTTTTTGATTTTACTTTAGCTTCAAAATTATTAATTAGCGCCAAGCGTATATTTCCTTGATTAATAGCACTAGTGTTGGCACTTGCATAAGCACCTAGGTAGGGGTCGTAATACACGGTTTGGGCAGGCGTAGCACCTATTGCACCTAGTTGGTAAAACGGATTTTTGTGTAAAACAGGTATGTAATTAAAACTCAACGACGGACGCATTACATGCCGTAACGCTTGCACATTACCTCGCTTAAATTGATACATGCCATATAGTGTAGTATTAGCACTTACCGCCAAATTTACCGCCCGCGATTGATAAAAACCTTTGGTAGTATCTTGGGTAATAGTGTAGGCTGAATCCTGAGTATTAGTCACATTACGAACAGTAGTAACATTTTTGCGTACTTGTTTTAAATGCCAGTTTTCAGTGTAATTAACAGAGGGTTGTATGTTAAAATATTTTAATGCTTTAAAGTTTGTACCTAGTGATGCCGTGTGTGTTAAGCCTGTGCTTAGCTTGTTTAGTAATGTGTCGGGGCGGGTAAGGTATTTAAAAGCTGTGTCAGCAAATTTTAATTCGTTACGAGTGCTGGTGCTATAACTTAGGCCAATGTTTTCGTACCACTTGGGAGTGCCTACTGCATTTTTTCGGCGTAATGGGTTTATTTGGTTCATGTTAAGTGTTGCACCTGGTAATATTAAATTTACCAACTTAGTTTGTGTACTTTGACTTTGGCTAGCATACGCCGAAAAACTCCACGGAGTGTTAGCAAAACGTTTGGTGTAGTTAATGTTAGAGTTAAATGAGCTTTGCTGAATATCCTCCACATTAATACGGTTATACGCATTAAATTTATTGGATACCACATTTACTTCGGCATTAAATGTGCGTGTAGGGTGTGCTTTAGCGTCTTGCTGGTGGCGCCAATGTATGCCGTAATTTTTTTGTTCTCTATAATTTATATAATCGCCTTTTAGGCCAGTTTTTGTAACGGAGTAATCTAACCGCACTGACCCTTGATATTTATAACGTATGGCATAGCTACTCCCTGCTGATAGCCTGTAACTACCACGGGAGTATACATCACCAAGCAATGCTAAATCTACTTTATCGTTTATTCCCCAGTAATAGCCGCCCTCTTTCATCGAAAAACCTAAGTTTTGCGAGTTACCTGGCTTAGGCATTATTATACCCGATTTACGTCCTTTTTTGTTAGGGAAAAATCCAAAAGGAACCGCCAGTGGAGTGGGTATATCCAGTATGTATAAATCGGCAGGACCTGTAATAATTTTGTCTTCGGGTATTACTTTTAATTTCTTTGCTTGTATGTAAAAATGTGGGTGCTCCTCGTTGTTGCAGGTAGTATATTTTCCGTCGGCAATATAGTACTCTTCTTTAGGCGTTTTTTTTACGGCCGAACCGTGTATAAATCCATCACCCTCTTGGGTTATAACGTTGCTAATTAATCCTTTACGGGTTTCAAAATTATAGAGCATTGAGTCAGCATCAAATTTATTAGTGCCTTCCTCAAACTTAGGTTTACCAATAATTTTGCCTGTACTATCGGTACTGCCTTTGGCTTGCACCACACTGTTTTTAATGTCTAGCGTAATACGTTCGGCTTTTAAATTAAGTTTTTCGTAAGTTACTTCGCTATTGCCGTATAGATATATTTTTTGGTTAATGATGTCAAACACCATACTATCTTTAGCAGAGTAAGTAATCTTACTATCCAACCCGCCTGATGCCGTAGGCGCAGCAATAACTTTAACGCCAGTATCTATTTTAGCAATAAGGGTATCCTTGCTAATGCTTACCAGCGTGGAGTCCTGCGCCTTTAACACTGATAAGTTAAAAACGCATACTAGTAATGATATATACTTAATTAATTTCAATTACAAATTGTGCTTACGCTCCAAATTGTGCTAAATGATGGTTCAAATGTTTGTAAAACATATTGTTCCATTGGGTGCTAGTGAGCACTCCAAATCCGTGGGATTCTACCCCTTCAAAATGCGCTGCCCCAAGAGCTTGGGTTTTATTAATATAAGCTATTAAACGTGCTTTCTCGGTTTCAAAATCCTTATCACTTTTTACAATAAACATTGCCCCTGTTGGACCGTTTTTAGTGTACGGCTCTTCGTTTACAACTTTGGGTTTAACCAATGTTTTTATTATAAATCGCATAAAAAAATTGAGCTTAGGATGTATGTTGTCGTACACTAATTCGTAGCTAACGTTACAATGGGCTAACATTTTTGCTACATCCATTTTTCCCCACTGGGCTGTTGTTGTAGGCGTTAGTGTGTTAATACGCGCAATAATTTCGTTAGTATCAGTAGTGTTAAATACGTTTTTCATTTAATTGGATTAAAGTTTTAGTTGTATTATTTATTGTCGTGGTACCGATGTGCTAGGGGCTTCTTGTATAGTTGCGTTACCCACTATTTTAGGTTCAGTAATTATTGGGGTTTCAGTAGTTTGGGTAACAGTGGCGGTAGTTGTAGTAGGGTTATTATCAGCTACTTCCTTTTTTACTTTTTCTACTACTTCGTCATAGTCTTGGTCAAGCGCTACTTGTTGTTTTATGTCGCGTGTACCATTTTCTATTTCTCGTTGTATTTCGTTAGCGGCATCTTTAAACTCACGCATGCCACGCCCCAAGCCACGTGCAAGCTCAGGTATTTTGTCCGCTCCAAAAAACAATAATACAAACAGCATTATTATTATTATTTCGCCTCCGCCCAAATTCAAAAATAGTAACATAATGTAAAATGTGGTTTTAATAAAAGTGTAAAATTTAAGTTGTTAAATTTACAACAAAATTTTACACCTGCTCAAAATAGTATTTGCCCTGTATTTACATTAATATTTTGCCAATGTTACTACATATTTTAGTTACTTTTGATACAACTATTAACATATAATATTAGTATGAGAGAATTACTTAAAAAGTTTGAAAATAAAAACCCTGAAATAGTATTTGAGTGGAAAGACGCTGAGTCGGAAGCCGAAGGTTGGGTAGTTATAAACTCGTTGCGTGGCGGTGCCGCAGGTGGTGGTACACGTATGCGTAAGGGTTTAGATAAGCACGAGGTGGTGTCGTTAGCCAAAACTATGGAGGTAAAATTTACCGTATCAGGCCCTGCTATTGGTGGTGCTAAATCGGGTATAAATTTTGATCCTAACGACCCTCGCAAACAAGCGGTACTGGAGCGTTGGTATAAAGCAGTAATGCCATTGCTCAAAAATTATTACGGCACTGGCGGCGACCTTAACGTGGACGAAATACACGAAGTAATACCCATTACCGAAAACTATGGCTTATGGCACCCACAAGAGGGAGTGTTAAACGGGCATTTTAATCCAAAGGAAAACGAAAAAATACACAAAATAGGGCAGTTGCGCATGGGTGTATCTAAAGTATTAGAGGATATTAATTACACCCCACGCTTAGGTCGCAAATACGTAGTGGCTGATATGATTACGGGTTGGGGAGTGAGCAAATCGGTAGAGCATTATTATAGCATATATGGTGGAGAATTAAAAGGCAAGCGTGTAATTATACAAGGCTGGGGCAACGTGGCCGCCGCCGCCGCATTTTACTTAACACAAGCTGGTGCTAAAGTGGTTGGTATTATTGATAGGGTAGGAGGGTTAATAAACGAAGAGGGCTATGATTTTGAGGCAATACGTAACTTGTACGTAGCCAAAAACGGGAATGCTTTAGTGGCTGATAATATGTTAAGCTATGCTGAGGTAAACGAAAAAATTTGGAACATTAAGGCTGATATTTTTATACCTGCGGCGGCATCACGTTTGGTACAAAAATCGCAAATTGAAGCCTTAATAAACAATGGCTTAGAGGTAGTGTCGAGCGGTGCTAATGTACCCTTTGCCGATACCGAAATATTTTATGGCCCAATAGCCGAATATACAGATAGCAAAATAGCGGTAATACCTGATTTTATTGCTAATTGTGGCATGGCACGTGTGTTTGCTTACTTAATGCAAGATAAAATAGAGGTTAGTGATAGTGCCATATTTAACGATGTAAGTACTGTTATTAAAAATGCCTTGGTTAAGTGCCATGCGGCTAATACTGCTAAGCACAATATATCGAGCACTGCGTTTGAAATAGCGTTAAAACAATTAATTTAATACCGCTTGTAAAATGGACGAAATACTAGAAATAACAAAGTTTATGCTACCCGCATTAGTAGTGTTAGCAGCCACCTACATTGTGCTTAATAAATTAATAAATGCGCATAGCATGCACAAAAGTATGGAGGCGCGCTACCAAATAAAACGTGATGCACTACCTATTAAATTGCAAGCCTACGAGCGCCTAATTATTTATTTAGAACGTATTGCACCATCAGCATTAATACTACGTGTGTACAAGAGCGGTATGAGTGCTAAGTATTTTCAAAACGAATTAATAACAAGCATCAAAACCGAATTTGAACATAACCTATCGCAACAAATATATGTAAGCGACACCGCATGGGAGGTTACTCGTAATGCTAAAGAAGAAATGATTAAGTTTATACTTACCACTGGTAACAGATTAGACGAAAGTTCGGGCGGATTGGAGCTTAGCAAACTAATGATGGAAGTACTTACACAAGTAGAAAAATTACCCACTCAAATAGCCGAAGAAGTTATTAAGGAAGAAGTACGTCGCTATTTGTAAACTAATTATTACGCATTATTAGTTTAATACTTCTTATTTAAAGTAACGAATACTTAACTTAAAATTACACCACATTAAATGGAACTTACACAAACTCCAGCATTTACTGCTAAAGATTTAATAACTGCACAAGACGTGCGTTGGTGCCCTGGTTGTGGCGACTACTCAATTTTAAAACAAGTACAAACCGTACTGCCTGAGTTAAACATTCCGCGCGAAAACATTGTGTTTATAAGCGGTATAGGTTGCTCATCGCGGTTTCCATATTACATGGAAACTTACGGTATGCACAGTATTCATGGGCGTGCTACGGCAGTAGCTAGTGGTTTAAAAGCTACTCGCCCTGAATTATCCGTATGGATTATTACAGGCGATGGCGACGCACTAAGCATTGGTGGCAACCACTTTATACACTTACTGCGCCGTAATTTTGATGTAAACATTTTATTATTCAACAACCAAATTTATGGTTTAACCAAGGGGCAGTATTCGCCTACGTCGGAAATTGGTAAGGTAACCAAGAGTACGCCTATGGGGTCGCTCGACCATCCGTTTAACCCACTAGCCTTATGTATTGGTGCCGATGCTACTTTTGTGGCACGTAGTATGGATAGAGACCCTGTGCACATGCGCGAAATACTCAAGCGAGGCAATGCCCACAAAGGTTCGTCGTTAATTGAAATATATCAAAATTGCAACGTATTTAATGATGGTGCGTTTGAACAATTTACCGAAAAAAGCACAAAGAAACTACAAACTATTTTTGTTGAACACGGCAAACCCTTAGTGTTTGGTGCTAATGGCGAGCTAGGTATTGTGTTGGATGGTTTTACACCACGTGTGGTAAACGTAGCCGAAACATCAGCTAACGATTTGTGGATACACGACGAAACCAACCGAGATAAAGCTAATATATTGGTGCGCTTTTTTGATAATGATGTACTACCTCGCCCGTTTGGCGTGCTATACACGCACAATCGCCCTTGCTACGAGGATCAATTAAACGTTCAAATGGCGGAAGCTATTGAGCTTAAAGGCGCAGGAAATCTTAACGATTTGTTAAAAGGAAAAAGTACTTGGACAATAGCGTAGGTAATACTATTTGTACTCCTTATATTTCTCATCTACCGCCTTGGTTCACGTCCTCACGAAACAATTAATATTATTTTGTTTCGTGGGAACACAAAACAGGATAATGAGTATACAGTTGTAAAAAACAGTAACTATTCTTCGTTTTTATTAAGCTTATTTACTTCGGCCCTCATGTGTTGTAATAGCGTATTCCCCATTTCGGTGGTAATTGATTTTATTTCGGCAGGAGATAATGGTTGGTGTAGTAGTTTCTCAAATTTTGTTTCAAGTCTTCTATCATCATTTTCTAATACAGTTTGCAGATAACTATACTTTATTTGTTCATATTTTATTTCAAGATAATAATTACAGCCAAATGTTTTTATGCCGCCTTTCTTAAATGGACCGTATTGAAAATGAAAGCGTATGCTAAAATCATTATTATTAAAATGAGTACGATTTTCGTTATTAGCGAATGCATCATCAATTTGTGCTAAAATATCGTGAGTAGTCTCGTTATTAAATTGAATATATCCACCCGTGCTAAAACTGGATAGGCTTATGCTATGGCTTACTGTAGTGTAATACTTATTAAATTTTTGTGCTAAAGGTATCATTTCAGTTAATAAATCTTTTACCCAACTGGTGTACATTTGTTGCACTACATCAAAACTAAGTTCCGTTTTAACTTCGTTTTCATCGTTAAATGTAGCCTCAAGTTCTTTATCAAACGCAGTTAACCGTTTATCTAAATCGGTTGGTTCATCTATATCCTCACCGTTTAATACTCTTAGTATTAATTCTTGCGATTCAATTACACGGTTTGCAATAAAGGAGTGAAACAAATCATGACTGCCTTCATATACCTGTATGTCAGCTAAATAATTACCATACACATTTTTATGTTCTTCTTTAATAATAACAACAGGTAAACCACATGCTATTAAAATTAAGTTAGTAAATATGCGTGCAGTACGTCCGTTACCATCGTAAAACGGGTGTATGCTTACGTATTCAATATGAAAATTTGAAGCAATAAGTACCGGATGTAACGTATTACTTTTGTTGGCAAACAATATATCTAAATTAGTATTTGTTGTATTTAATAGTTGATGAATTTCATCAGCTACTTTTTTTTTAGGCGTAAAATTTATTTTTTCGCCATTGTAATTTATTATTTCGTTATCAATGGTTTTCCATTCTCCAATTTGCTTTTTTAATTCCGAATTAGGTTCTTCATACATTATTAATTTATGTATTTCTTTCATTCGTTTTTCCGAAATCCGAGCCTCGCCTTTACCAATTTCAAGCATTTGTGTAACTACTTCGTTATGCCCTCGCATTTCCATAAAATCTTTTACGGGCTTATCTTTAATGTTAATACTATTAGTCATTAAAGCACGAGTTTCTTGCTTAGTAAGTGTTCCGCCTTCTATTTTGTTGGAGTGGTAATTCCAATCTAACGTAAATTTGTAATTTAATTTTCGCAGTATCGCATTATCAAGTTTACCGTACGAATCAATAATAGCTTGATTTTTATCAATTGTAGTTAATAGTTCTGTTAGGCGCATTATGCGTTATGTCTTAAAATGAAGGGGCTGATATAGTTCTGTATTTTTTAACTTGTAACGATTTGTTACGAGGATATTTAACTGAATACGACAGCACTATTTTTTTAGTAGCGTTGGCCTCAATAGTTACTGTCCAATTAATTTTGCCTGTTAACGCATTTAATTCTCCTTTTGATAATTCTAAACTTTCTACCGTAATATCACTACTTTGCGATACGGGTAATTGGTCTTCTACGTCAATGGTAATAGGCGCTTTGCGGTTGTTTTTAATTACAATTTCGTAAGCATAAGTTGTTTTTTTATTGTTGCCAATTATTTTTTCGGTATTAAAATCTTTTTGTTGTGTGCGCGAAACGGTAATTTTATTATCGCGCCCTACTGACAAATCTAAAGTATCATTGGTGCTTTTTGTATTAATGTATGATTGCCCCACGTACGTACCACCTAAGTACACATTAGCCACGCCCGATACTAGTTCTAGTTGTTCCCAGCCTGTAATTTGTGCTAACATAAACGCACTTTTATCCGCCTTAGGTATGCTAAAATATTTGTACGTTGCGGGTAGGTTATACTCCGTAACATCAATAATATAAGGCTTAGCGTCCGATGGTACTGTGTATTCGGCTTTAATATCAAACTCAGCACTCATGTCCGATATTTCTATTTCTTCCAGTTGTACCTTAGGTTGTTGTACTTGTTTATAATCTTTAGTACTTAAACTCTTAGAAGCCATATTTGCATACTCGCTATCGTATGCCATTGCATTTGTTGGCGCACTGTTTAGCATATTTTGTTGGGATAGCGATGATGATTTTTTGTCGTTAGCCCTACCATATCCTTGTGCAATTGTTGGCGAGTTAAAATTCAAATACCAATCTTCTAACACAGGCTTAGAGGCGTTTTTCATAGGGTCGCCAGTAGATAGTTTTACTTTAATATTTTTCCAATCTACATCAGTGTTGTTATACACCTTAGCACGGTATTTTAAGGTAATAGGCTTGCTTATATCATCAGTTATAATGTCGTAGCTAGGTGCCCAGCCAGCGTCCGATACTAAGTATTTCAAATCAAATGTTACTACCTGTTTAACGGCACTGGCTACAAGCACCGTTATTTCAGCTGTTGGGCCTTTGGGTGTTCCGTTTAGTTCTACTAATTCGTTATTAAGTTTTTGTGTAGTTTCATTATAGCCATTAATTTTTTTATCAATTTTATAAGTTTCGCTATTAATTTCTTTAATACGACTACGGTAAAAATCAGCAGCTAATTTTAGTTCGGCAATAGCCACGCCTTTATCTTGCCCGCCAATGGCTTGGTTTTTATCTAGCATATTTTTTTCAATATCGTAGGCTTCTCTATCCAAGTTAAGTAGTGTTATGTTGTCGTTTAATAGTTTTATTGAGTCGCGTATTGCTTTGGCCTTAGGCGAATTTTCAACCGTTTGCATATAATTTAATTTATCAGTAACTGATAGTATACTCACATTACCTCCAACAGTAACTTGTATGCTTTTGCTAATTACTTTAGACGATATACCACTAAACACAATTTGTGTACGCCCAGTGTTTAGGTTAATTTGCTTGCTATGATAAAGCTCTGCACCATCGAGGTAAATAACCGCTGATTGCACCACTGGCGTGGCATTAATAGTTTGATCTTGTGCGTAATTAGCAGCATAACTTAGCACGCCCGCAAGTAGTAAAGTGTATTTTTTCATAGTGGTTTATTGGTTTAATTGTATCAAATATAATTAAAATATTTTAGGCAACTTAATCATATACAGTAGCGTATAAATAGTTAAATTCGCACATTAATTAATTATTCATTTTTAACCCGCAAACCCTATGTTATTTAAAGCCGCATTACACCTACATCTTACTTCAGTTATTTTGTTTTTAGTATTATACGTTGTAAAAACCTATTTGCTAGTAGCTGATAAAAATGAACAACTACAAAAAGTACGCACCCTAACACGCATACCCGAAATAGTTATTAGCATCTTGTTTTTGGGAACAGGCATTTACATGGCATTTAATTACCCATTAAATTTTATGTTTTGGATTAAAATGGTGTTTGTATTTGCCTCAATACCAGTGGCCGTTATAGCCTACAAAAAAAATAACAAGGCTATGGCAGTGGTATCATTAATAATGGTAATAATGGCGTATGGCTGCGCCGAAATGATTAAGAAACAAAACGCTAAAGCCGTTGCTCCAGTTGCTAACGAAACTGCTATTGCTAGTGTTAATGGGCAAGAAATTTTTACTGCCAACTGTGCTAACTGCCACGGAGCTAATGGTGCATTAATGCTGGCGGGTGCCACTAACCTGCAAACTAGCGTGGCTACCCACGAAGCCATAGTACTACAAATAACTAATGGCAAAGGTGCAATGCCAGCCTACGGAGCACAATTAAGCACCGAACAAATTGAAGCCGTGGCTACCTATGCCGAAACGTTACGCAATTAATACAACTCAATTAATACATTAATTTAGATGCTTGAAAAACGAGTTATAAAACAAGGCGACGAACCCGAACGTGCAATAATAGTGGGTATTACCACACAACTGCAGTCGGACGCTAAAACTACTGAATACCTTAACGAGCTAGAATTTTTGGCACTAACCGCAGGAGCTAAAGTGGTAAAACGCTTTACGCAAAAAATGGAACGCCCTGATTCTAAACTATTTATAGGCTCAGGTAAAGTACAGCAAATAGCCGAATACGCTAAGGAAAACGCCATTGACTGTATTATTTTTGATGATGAATTAACACCATCGCAACAAAAAAACCTAGAGCGCGAAATTGATATCAAAATAATTGATCGTACTCGCTTAATACTCGATATTTTTGCGCAACGTGCACGCACAGCCTATGCACAAACACAGGTGTTGTTGGCGCAGTATCAATACTTATTGCCACGTTTATCAAGGCTTTGGACACATCTCGACCGTATAAAAGGCGGTATAGGTATGAAAGGTGCTGGCGAAAAAGAAATTGAAACCGACCGCCGTATTGTACGTGATAAAATTTCGTTACTCAAAGAGCGTCTGCTCGAAATAGATAAGCAAATGGTTACGCAGCGCAAAAATCGTGGCGATATTATTCGTGTGAGTTTAGTGGGCTATACCAACGTGGGTAAATCAACCTTGATGAATACGTTGAGCAAAAGTGAAGTGTTTGCCGAGAACAAATTGTTTGCCACCCTCGACACTACTGTACGCAAAATGGTAATAGGTAATTTACCGTTTTTGTTGAGCGATACCGTAGGGTTTATTCGCAAGTTACCCCATAATTTGGTAGAGAGTTTTAAATCAACGTTAGACGAAGTACGTGAGTCCGATATATTATTGCACGTAGTAGATGTTAGCCACCCCAATTATCAAGACCACATTAGTGTAGTAACACAAACCATTAAAGACCTTGGCGCAGGCGATAAACCCGTAATAATGGTGTTTAACAAAATAGATGCCTTTGAATTTGTACCACAAGAAGAGTTTGAACTAGTGCCCAAAGAGTGGAATAATTATACACTTACCGAAATTAAGGAGCAGTGGTTGGCTACTAATGCTAACAGTGATTGTTTGTTTATATCCGCAACACAAAAAGATAATTTGGAGGAATTAAAAGACGTAATATTTAACCGTGTAAAAGCCTTGCACAACAATAAATTTCCGTATCCTACGCAGTTCGAACGCTTTTAATTTTTTTTAACCACGCACACCTACTTTATTTATGAATTCATTATTTACCACCGAAGCCCTTATTAGCTTACTACCATTAACATTAATGGAAATATTACTGGGTATTGATAACGTAATATTTGTATCCATAATACTTACACGCCTCAATGGTAACGAGGCCAAGCGTGCTAATATGTTATGGATGATTACAGGCATAGTTATGCGTATTGTGTTTTTGCTTACATTAACTAAGTTATTACAACAGGAAGTAGCATTATTTACTTTTTTTAGTCATAATGTTACTTTAAAGGACATTGTAATGCTTGCGGGTGGTTTGTTTTTATTAGTAAACTCAACGTTAGAAATACACAATAACCTAGAGGGCGAAGACCCTGAGGAGGTACTAAAAAAACAAGGTAACAAACCCAATTCGTTTAAATCCATAATGCTACAAATAGTATTGATAGATATGGTGTTTAGCATAGATGGCATTGTAACCGCTATTGGTATGGCCAACAACATTATAATAATGATGGTAGCCATTGTAATAAGTATGGTACTGATGTTTTTGTTTGCTCCCAAAATTTCAATATTCATACACAAGCACCCAACCTTTAAAATACTGGCACTATCGTTTTTAGTACTAATAGCAATGCTGTTAGTAATAGAGGGCATACATATACACGAAGTTGAAGTGCAAAAAGGCTATATTTATTTTACCATGGCTTTTGCCTTTGCTATTGAATTGATTAATTTAAAAATTCGCAAAAAATCTAATCCTGTGGAGTTACGTTCGCCTAACTCTAAAGAAGAAAGTGAAGGGACGAAATAAAAACATTATTAATAACCACACATTACACAAATGAGCGAATGGTTTGCCACTTGGTTTGATACTAATTATTATCACACCTTATACAACAACAGAAACGAAACCGAGGCCAATGAGTTTATTGATACCTTACTTAACTATTTAGCTCCTGCGGCTAATGTTTCGTTTTGCGATTTGGCCTGTGGCAAAGGCAGGCACGCCAAGCGCATTAACGAGCAGGGGTACTCTACCATAGGGTTAGATTTAGCACCTAATAGCATAGCGCAAGCGCAATTAATGGCTAATGCTACCTTACAGTTTTACGTGCATGATATGCGCCAAGGTTTTGGGGCTAACAGGTTTAATTATATTACTAATTTGTTTACCAGTTTTGGGTACTTTAATTCGCTCAGGGATAATTTAAAAGTACTGCAACACGTGCATAACGCACTTACTGTTAATGGCGTGTTTGTAATTGATTTTTTGAACGTAACACCCGTACTTGCCCAATTACCTATTACACAACAATTGGTTAAGGATATTATTCAATTTAACATTACCAAAAGCCACATCAATAATCATATTGTTAAAAATATTGAAGTAATAGATGCTGGCACTACAAGCCATTACCAAGAGCAACTACAAGCCATAACACATACACAGCTGTGCGAGTTATTGCATACTGCTAATTTTACAATTGAAGCTACTTTTGGTAACTATGCGCTTGAACCATTTAACGAACAACAATCGCCACGAGTAATACTAATTGCACGCAAAACAACTACTTTTGCTACCCATTAATTTAACCCATTACACCAGTAGCTATGAAATTTGATTTACTACATACCGACTCTAACAGCAAAGCCCGTGCAGGCCTTGTAACCACCGATCACGGCACAATTCAAACTCCCATATTTATGCCCGTAGGCACGCAAGGCACGGTAAAAGCGGTGCATCAACACGAGTTAAAAAACGATATTAAAGCACAAATAATATTAGGTAATACCTACCACCTGTATCTACGCCCAGGCATGGAGGCATTAACCAAAGTGGGCGGTTTGCATAAGTTTAATGGTTGGGACGGTCCAATACTTACTGATAGTGGCGGGTACCAAGTGTTTTCGTTATCCGACCGCCGCAAAATAAAAGAGGAGGGAGCTACTTTTAGTTCGCACATTGATGGCAGCAAACATTTATTTAGCCCCGAAAAAGTAATGGATATTGAGCGTATAATTGGTGGCGACATTATTATGGCGTTTGATGAATGTACGCCCTATCCCTGCGATTATAAATATGCACAAAATAGTATGCACCTTACGCACCGTTGGTTAGATAGATGTATTACTCGTTTTAACGAAACCGAATGCCCACATGGCTACTCGCAAGCATTGTTCCCTATTGTGCAGGGCAGTACCTATAAAGATTTGCGTACCCAATCAGCCGAATACATTGCTAGCAAAGGTGCAGCTGGTAATGCAATAGGTGGCTTATCAGTAGGCGAACCTGCTGAGGAAATGTACGCAATGACTGATTTAGTAACCAGCATACTCCCCACCAATAAGCCCCGTTACCTTATGGGGGTAGGCACGCCAATGAACATACTGGAGAGTATAGCACTAGGGGTAGATATGATGGATTGTGTGCTACCCACTCGTAACGCCCGCAACGGTATGCTGTTTACGAGCCAAGGCATAATAAATATTCGTAACAAAAAATTTGAATTTGATTTTAGCCCTCTCGATGCTAACGGCACCAGCTATGTAGATAGTTTTTATAGCAAGGCCTATCTACGCCATTTAATGATAACTAAAGAAATACTAGGCGCACAAGTGGCATCAATACACAATTTAGCGTTTTATTTATGGTTAGTAGGCGAGGCACGCAAGCACATTATAGCGGGTGATTTTATGCCTTGGAAGAATAAAATGGTAGTGCAAATGGCGCAACGCTTGTAATTGCTCAGCAGCTTATTAACAACAACAATTTTTATTTTAAAAATCAACACTTAAATCTCACACAAGCATCATGGAACAAGATTCATTAGCACGTATTAAACACATTATGAACTGGGGCGCAATAGCAGGTATAGCCCTTATTGGTAGTAGTATGTTAGGAGCCCTTATGCCTAACAATAATTTGTTTAAATTACTATCGTGGGTAGTGCTAGGTCTAAGTATATATGTGGGCGTACAAAAACTACGTGATCAACAGCAAAATGGTTACATTAGCTTTAGCGATGCCGCTTTTACAGCATTACAAATTTCGTTTTTTGCTTCTATTTTACTAGGTTTTTTTATGTACGTGTATTTAAAATATATTGATGCCAGTGCTATTGATAAAATATTGGTACAACAAGAACAATTACTATTACAAAAAGATATGCCTACCGTGGATATAACTAGCAATATGCGTATAATGAAACGCATAGTATCAGCCGAATTAATAGGTGTAGGAGCTATAATTGCATTTACATTTATTGGTGGAATTATGGGGCTATTAGTAGCAGCATTTGTAAAACGCGAAAGCGATTCGTTTGATGATTTTGTAGGTAAGTAATACCACGATGTAATTATAAATTGACACAAAAAAAAGCGGTAACATTTATATAAATGTTACCGCTTTTTTGTAGTAAAGTTTTGAAAAAAAATTATTCTGCGTTTTTCAAATTTAAGTCTTTAGAGTATACTGCTTTAAGACGCTGAATTCTGTTAGTTACAGATGGCTTAATAAATTTAGTACGCTTGCGCAATTGCTTAACTACTTGAGTTTTTTCAAATTTTCTTTTGAATTTTTTAAGAGCTTTATCAATTGGCTCGCCTTCTTTAACTGGGATAATTAACATTGTTTGAGTTTTTGTTTTTAAATATTTATTACTGCAAATATAGCTATTCTATTTAGCTACACAAATTATTTTAAAATATCTCTCGAAATAACTAATTTTTGTATTTCGCTAGTGCCTTCGCCTATGGTACATAGTTTTGAGTCTCTGTAAAATTTCTCCACCGGAAAATCCTTAGTATAGCCATATCCTCCAAATATCTGCACGGCTTCGGTAGCGCAGTACACTGCCACTTCCGAAGCATAGTATTTAGCCATTGCCGATTCTTTATTTAATGGCTTGTGGTTGTTTTTTAAATCGGCAGCTTGGTATATTAATAGTTCGGCAGCTTCAATTTTTGTAGCCATATCAGCTAGTTTAAAGGCTATGGCCTGAAACTGTGCAATAGGCTTACCAAATTGCTCACGCTCTTTAGCATATTTAATGGCCGCATTGTAAGCACCTTTAGCAATACCTAACGAGAGCGATGCTATGGATATTCGTCCTCCCTCTAACACTTTCATGGCTTGTATAAAGCCATCGCCTACATTACCCAATACTTGTGACTTGTGTACACGACAGTTGTCAAAAATCATTTCGGCAGTTTCGCTGGCACGCATTCCTAATTTATTTTCTTTTTTACCTCCGCTAAAACCAAATGTACCACGTTCAATAACAAACGATGTAATACCCCGTGAATCAAGCAAGTTACCTGTGCGCGCTAACACTACTGCTACATCGCCAGTAATGCCGTGTGTTATCCAGTTTTTAGCACCGTTAAGTATGTAATAATCACCATCTTCAACGGCAGTAACCTGCATACGTAAGGCATCGCTACCAGTGTTGGCTTCAGTTAAGCCCCAAGCCCCAAGCCACTCTCCAGTAGCTAGTTTCGATAAGTATTTTTTCTTTTGCTCTTCAGTACCAAAATACATAATATGCCCCGTACACAACGAGTTGTGCGCCGCCATTGACAAACCTATCGAACCACATACTTTGGCTAACTCCTCAATAGCTACTACGTATTCCATGTAGCCAAATCCACTTCCTCCGTACTCTTGTGGTACCAGCACGCCCATTAAGCCAAGCTCTCCCATTTTGGTAAATACTTCGCGTGGAAACTCCTGACTTTCGTCCCATTCCATCATTTTGGGTTTAATGTGTTGCTCAGCGAATTTAGCAGCCATATCGGCTACCATTTTTTGATTTTCGGTGTAGTTAAAATCCATTTGTTAATTAATTATATAATTAGGAGAAAAAACGATATTAAATTGATTTTTTATCATTGGCAAATGTAATAAAATTAAGCGAGTTAATAACTTACCTACGATTAATGACAGGGCTTTTTTATGAAAAAAAATAGACTTTGTTTTTTTAGTTAACTAACGTATTGATTGTTGTACGAAATTTAAAATGTGATACAGAACATAGTAGTAGGACACATTTTTACACAGAGGTTTTTTGTAATACACCAACCACAATACTATGTATTTACTATAATGCTAAGTGTTGGCTAGCTACATTTTGTCCGTAAAACAAACTTGCTTTTTCGTCAAAACTAATAGTATCATCAGTAGTATAAAAGTTGCGTGTGCCCTGTGTGGTGCATTGTGCTTGCATTTGAGGGTGGCGTTGTAAATATTCGGCTAAACTTTTAGCTACAATGTCGCCCTGTGCTATTAGTTTAATATGTGGTGCAACTATGGCTTGTAACTGCGTTTGTAATAATGGATAATGCGTGCAGGCCAAAGCTATGGTATCAATGTTAGGGTGTTGAGCTAGTAGTTCGTTATAGTATTTTTGTATAAAATATTGCCCACCTTCAGTAGTATGTTCGTTGGCCTCAATAAGGGGTACCCACATAGTGCAGGGCTGTTGGTATATTTGTAATTTGTTATTTAATTTATGCAATTCAATTGCATAGGTGTTAGAATTAACTGTGCCGTTAGTAGCAAATACACCAATAGTATTACTGTGTGTACCGTTAATTAGGGCTTCGGCCGTGGGGCGTATAACACCTAATACACGTTTGTTAGGGTTAATGTTAGGCAAATCGTTTTGTTGTATAGTACGCAGTGCCTTGGCCGATGCCGTATTGCAGGCAATTATAACTAAGTTGCAGCCTTTATTAAACAAGTGTTGTACGCATTCTAACGTGTAGTTGTACACCGTGTCAAATGAGCGTGTACCATAAGGCACACGAGCGTTGTCGCCCAAATAAATATAATCGTATTGAGGTAACTCGGCAACAATTGATTTTAATATAGTAAGCCCCCCAAACCCTGAATCAAACACGCCTATTGCCCCAGGGGTATTTAATGGTGTGGTATAGTTAGTTAGCATTAGTTAGGGTTGATAGTTGGTAAGTACGGCATCAATAGTTGCGTAGCGTGCTAGTAGTTCAGTGGCTTCGGCTTCGCTTATAGCTAACTCGTTACAAATAATACTTACTGCACGTTTTTTTAACTTAATATTCATAGGCATTAAGTGGGTCATTAGGTTGCCTTTGGTACGCCCTAGTTTTATCATACAGGTAGTACTAATCATATTTAAAATAAGCTTTTGTGATGTACCTGCTTTCATACGTGTACTGCCTGCAATAAATTCAGGGCCAACCACGCATTCAATAGTAATTGATGCTGTGGTTAGCATGGGGCTATTGAGGTTGTTAGTTATGCCCACTGTTTTGGCTCCTAGCGCACGTGCATGCTGTAAGGCAGCTAGTACGTAGGGTGTTGTGCCACTTGCGCTTAGCCCTATTAGTATATCGTTAGCTGTAAAATTAAGGTCGTTAAGGTCGTTAATGGCTTGTTGTTGGTCGTCTTCGGCATTTTCAACGGCTGAGTTTAATGCTTTAAATCCGCCTGCTATTATTCCAATTATGGTGTTGTTATCAATACCAAATGTGGGCATACATTCGGCGGCATCAAGCACGCCTAAGCGTCCGCTCGTACCAGCGCCTATGTACACTACACGCCCCTTGTTGGTAAGGGTTGCAATACACTGCTCGGTAACAGTGGTTATGGTGGGTAAGCATAGCGCAATGGCTTTGTGTACATTTGCATCTTCAGTGTTAATTGCGGCTAATAATTCGTTAACCGACATTGCATTAACATCGTAGTTGGTAGCCGTTTCGGTGTGTTGTTTAGTATTCAATGTATTCAAATGTTAAGCCCAAAAAGTAAGCGTATTCTTCTCCCATATCTTTAATGTCGTCATCGTCTCGTTTGTAATACCATTTTATATGCACGTTACTTTTATCTAAAAACGTTTTTATAATGCTTAGTATTTTTGAGATAGATTTACTACTCGACGAGTTAATGTATTCTAACTTAAATTCGAGTATGGTGGTGGTGCAAGGGCTGGTGCTGTAAGTTTCGAGCCAGTTAAAAATAGGCAAATAAAAACTGTGCGAATTACTTGCAAACGAATTTCCTTGAAACAAGCCATACCCTTTTTCGGCATTAAGTACTACACGGGGTAGTTGATGAGTTTCGTTAATATCTATAAGTGCTAACATTGTTGTAGTGGAGTTAAATGAGTACTGTTAGTTTAAGTAGTTTAAATATGCAATTAAAATTTAAAAACGAGTAATAATTTATGCGTTAATAAAATGATGTTTTAATCACTATTAGTGCAATATTTTATAAATCATTTCTTTGTACAAGGCCGCGTTATCAATGCTTCCGTTAATACCTTTACTTTTCATGTCGTACTCGCGTAGGGTACTTATTATGCCCACTAACTTCATAGGGTTGTACATGCGGCTTGCAATTTCGTATTCTTTTATAAAAAACGGATTGACTCCTAACACCTTTGGCGCTTGACTTTTGTCAGTTATTTTGTGCATAAGCATTACTTTTACAAAATAACCGTAGAGGCTTGGTATAATCATTTGTGGCGGAGCATCGCTGCCTGGTTGCCCAAAGTAATTGGCTATTTTATTGCACTTCAATATGTCTTTTTGCCCTAGTGCTGTTTGTAATTCAAACACATTGTAGTCTTTACTTATACCAATATTTTCTTGTACATGGCTCGCTAATATTTCAGTACCTGCCGGTAGGTTTATGGCTAGTTTATTTATTTCATTAGCTATTTTGCTTAGGTCGTTTCCCAAAAATTCAGCAAGCATAACTGCCGCTTGTGGGTGGGTACGTAGCTTTTGTTCGTTGGCATAATTAGTTATCCATTCGGGTAGCTGGTTAGCATATAGTTTTTTAGTTTCGAGGTAGGTAGTAAGTTTTTTTACTTTTTTGCCAAAGTCGGTTCTACCATCTGGAGTTTTGTATTTAAAACAAAGCACCAACACTGTTGATTGTAGCGGGTTGGCAAAGTAGTGTGCCAGTTCCTCAATTTTTTTTACGTGCTGCGCTTCCTTTATTATTACCACCGTATGTTCGCTCATCATAGGGTAGCGTTTGGCTTCGCCTGCTATTGTGCCACCGTCTACATCACGACCATATAGTACCGTTTGGTTAAATGAACGCTCGCCCTCGTCTAATACATTAGCCTCAATATAATCGCTTATAATGTCAATGTAATAGGGTTCTTCGCCACACAAAAAATAAACGGGTTTATAATTGCGTGCTTTAAGGTCGCGGAGTATGGCTAAGGCTTCGTTCATGCGCTATGCAAGTGGGGTAGGAGTAGTGCTAATAAAATTAAAAATGTAAATGCTTAACTGTTAGCCCATTATTTTGTAATTCTTTAAGGGCAGCAATTCCTATTTTTAAATGATTGGCAACGTAGTCGGTAGTTATTTTTTGGTCGCTACTTTCAGTTTTAATTCCTTCGGGTATCATGGGTTGGTCGCTCACTAATAGCAAGGCTCCGCTTGGTATTTCGTTATGAAACCCCACACTAAATATGGTGGCAGTTTCCATGTCAATAGCCATAGCACGTGTTTTACGCAGGTATTCTTTAAACTCTTCATCGTGTTCCCACACTCGGCGGTTGGTGGTAAATACAGTACCTGTCCAATAATCCAAATTAAAATTACGAATAGTGGTTGATACTGCTTTTTGCAAACTAAATGCAGGTAGTGCAGGCACTTCGGGCAATAGGTAGTCGTTACTTGTACCTTCGCCACGTATGGCGGCTATGGGTAGTATTAAGTCGCCTAATTGATTTTTCTTTTTTAATCCACCACATTTACCCAAAAACAACACGGCTTTAGGGCTTGCGGCCGTAAGCAAATCCATAATAGTGGCGGCCATTGCACTACCCATACTAAAGTTAATGATGGTAATGTTTTCGGCAGTGGCGCTTTGCATGGGGCGATCAAGTCCATCAATAGGTACGTTGTACTGGTCAGCAAACATTTTGACGTAGCCACCAAAATTGGTGAGCAATATGTATTTTCCAAACTCGTCAATTTGTTTGCCTGTGTATCGGGGTAACCAATTATTTACTATTTCTTCTTTTGTTTTCATAGTTATTATATATTATTACTTGTTATAAAAAGTAGGTGCAATTTTTTTAAGTTAGTAATTCATTGGTGTAGTTTATACTCTAATACCTATTAGCATTACATCGTCTACTTGTGCTTCGTTGCCTTTCCAACTCACAAAAAAATCAGTTAATTTAATTTGTTGTTCTTCCATTGACTGGTGGTGTATTGTTGTTAAAAACTTTTTTAAGCGTTTAGTGGTCATTTTTTTGTTGCGTTCGCCACCAAATTGGTCAGCGTACCCGTCGCTTGATAAATAAAAACAATCGCCCTCTTCTAGTTGCACAGTTACGTTGTCCCACTGTTGTGTTAATGGTGTTGTACCGCCTATCGATACCTTTGTGGCTTTTATTTCAATTAGCTCTAAGGTAGCATGTTTTACTATGTATAAGGGGCGGTTTGCTCCTGCATAATATAGCGTTTTGGTTACAGGTTGGTATGCACATACCACCATATCCATGCCATCGTTTATTACCTCTAGGGCATCGTCTCGGTTTATTGTTTTGGCCAAACTTTTATTTAAAAATTGAATAACATCGGCAGGAGTATTTACACTAGCATCTTTTGTGGTAAGGTCCAATAAATTTTTACCTATCAAACTCATAAATGCCCCAGGTACCCCATGCCCAGTACAATCAACGGCACATATTACTTGTAAGTTTACTGACGGTGTGGCGGAAGTATGCGTATCAGCAAACCAATAAAAATCGCCACTTACAATATCCTTAGGCGCATACAAAAAAAACGAGTTAGGTAGTTTTTCTTTTATTAACGTTGCCGATGGCAGTATTGATGATTGTATGTAACTAGCATAAGTAACGCTTTGCGTGTGCTCCCTGTTAAGCGTAGCCAATGCTTTGGTTTGTAGGTTTAACTCCTCAGTACGTTCGTTTACCTTTAGCTCCAATACTTCGTTGGCACGTTGTTGTGTTGCGGTTTGTTTTTTTAACTGTGCTACTAATGCTTCTTGTGCAAGCTGCTCTTGTTGTTTTAAAAAAGTAACTTTTTGTGATAATCCCATCGAAAGTAACACAATTTGTAGCCCCGAGCCAATAAACAATATATTACTGGTAATAAAGTTAAACGGCACTACGCCAATATAACTTAATTGCGACAAAATAATCGACAGCATTAATAACCCAAAAGCAACTGTATAATACTTGGCTTGTGCGTGTTTTTTTATGTAATTATAAAGACCTATGTGCAATAATATAAAATTTATAACAACACTTGCAACACTTGCCCCCACAAGGCTTATACCATAGTAAGGATTAGGCAATACACTAAATAGTACAAACACAGTAAGCATTATTTTAATAATAAAATAAAAAGTACGTAATATTTTTGTAGCCGTATTTTTAAATAACTCTTCAGTAAATAATACCAACATTAGTAATGCAAATGCACCACTAAACGGTATTATGTGGTTAGCTAACCAAGGTTGTGTGGGCCACAAATACTCAAAGGCAAGACCTTCGGTTGATAATTGAAATAAAAACGTAGCCCCCAAAAACAAGGAGTACCAAGCATAGGTTTTTTCTTTGAGCGAGGTAAATAAAAATAGCGAAAGAAAAAATGCAAAAACAATAATGCCATTGTAAGTACCCAATACAAAATAGTTAGTACTCTCGTTGGTAAGTTCGCTTAACTTGCCACATTGTAGTGGAAACCGTGTGTACTCGCCATTACAATACACCGTAAAATTTAATCCGTTGCTAATGATACTTGGGGTTAGTGCAATAATAAACGATTTATGTTTTACAACACGCTTATTAAACAAATAGGCATCTCCTAATTTGTACAATTGTTTGCTGTTACTGTATATTATAACCGAATCAATAAACGGAAAATCAATTTTCAAATACTCATTTTTATTAGTAGGTACACTACTCAGCTTCAATTTTACATGTAGTACTCCATTATAAAAGCCTAATTGATTGAGATTTATATTTTTGTAATGTAAAGTATCGTTGCCATAACAACTTTGGGTATAAGGCATTAAATTTATAGGCGCTGCATTAATAGTGTGACTAAACAACAAAATAAAAATAAGTGAGCTATTGTAAAGTAAAGTTTTCATTTTAGATAATTTGTAACTTGCAAAAAATACAAATGCAAATAAACGCAATTAATTACGCATAATACATTTGTATTGTAGTAAAAAAACAATACTTTTATTTTTTAATTAAATAACTGTATATTGAAAATAATTATACCCATGAATACACACAAATTAATAATTTCGGCACTAGTGTCGTGCGTACTTTCTAGTGATGCGCTTGCTGGCGACAAAGTAAAAGAGGTATTAGCAAAAGACAAAGTAAGCGCTCAAGATTATCGTGGAGCTTTAAAAATGTATTACGACATGCTTGCCAAAGAGCCCAACAACGCTAATTATAATTATTATGCAGGACAGTGTTTGTTAGAGCTTAAAAAATATGAAGATGCTATAACGTATCTTGAAACTACCTTAAAGGAAAAGCCCAAGTATAACGAAGTTATACACCTAGCACTGGCTAAATGTTACCTACATACTACTAAATTAGATGAAGCCATAGCCGAAGTTGACAATTATATAAGTAGCGATAAAAAGGGAAAACCTAAAGAGTACGAGCAAGCAACTGAAGTTAAAAATGCTTGTATTCGAGCTAAAGAGTTAATGCAAAAACCATTAAATGTTACAATTACTAATATGGGAAATGTTATTAATTCAAAGTATGACGATTATGCCCCGTCAATAACTGCTGATGGTAAAACAATGGTATTTACCTCACGTCGTGAGGATACTCGCGGAGGTGGTGTTGATAACGAATTTGACGGCAAATATTTTGAGGATATTTACATCACTCATCTTGACGAACGTACGGGTAAATGGCAGGAGGCCGAAGGAATTAAGGGCTCGCTTAACAGTGATGCACACGACGCTTCATTAAGTATATCGCCTGACGGAAATCAAATATTTGTGTACAAAAATATTCCTGACGAAACCCGCAGTGGAGATATATTTGTAAGCTTAATGAACAAAACAGGTAAGTGGAGTACACCACGTAGCGTGAGCGAAAACATAAATTCAAGCTATTTTGAAAGTTCGGCAAGCTTATCAAGCGACGGACAAACGCTCTATTTTGTTAGTGAGCGCGCAGGCAAAACCACTATTGGTAATGGAGATATTTATAGAGTTAAAAAAATATCAAAAAGTGAGTGGGGAATTCCCGAAAATTTGGGCGGAGTAGTAAATACGCCCGATGATGAGGTATCGGTGTATATTCACCCTGATGGTAAAACATTATTTTTCAGCTCCAAAGGGCATAATTCAATGGGTGGCTATGATATTTATAAAACGGTATTAAACACAGACGGTTCGTGGACCAAACCCGAAAACATTGGCTACCCAATTAATACCACCAACGACGACCTACACTTTGTACTAACCGCTGATAACACAACTGCTTATTACTCGCGTAATAACGGACCTAATGCCTTGGGCGAACGTGACATTTACAAAATAGATATGACTAAAAGCGGAGTAATGCCAGTAAACAAGGAGGCGGTAGAAAAAATTAAAGACCTAATTATTTTTAAAGGCGATGTTATTGATAACGCAATGAGCCAAGGCATTGATGCTGATATTATTATAGCCGATGCCACTACCAATGAGCAAATACATAAAATCAATAGCAATACCGAGGGTAGTTATTTTTGTATGCTCAAATCAAATAAAAAATATACTGTTACCGTAAGTAAGGAAGGATTTAAACCTTATATCGAAATTATTGACTTAACTATTAATACTAACTCTACTATTACTAAGCCAATATTATTAATACGCCAATAGTTATTAGGTATATATACCTAATAGTATAACATTAAGCAATAAAAACTTGCAAGTATTAAAATAAACACTACTTTTGTGACATAAATTAAAATTGAAACAAATAATAACTAACCAATAAAATCAAACAAGAGAAATCAAATGAAAAAATTAACATTATCAGTATTAGCATTAGCTACAGTAGCATCGTTTACAGCATGTAAAAAAGGTGAAAACGACCCAACTTTATCATTAAAATCACGTAAAGTACGTTTAGCTGGAGAATGGACTGTTGCTGCTGAAATGACTGACAAAACTACAATTACAACAAACACTAGTGGAGCTACAACAAGCACAAGTAATACAACTTCAGATGGAGCAACATTCACTGAAAAGTATAGCCAAACTGGTTCTTTTGCTTACAGCACTGTAACTAATGGTACAGTAACATCTTCAACTTATTCAATTAAAAAAGATGGTACTTGGAGTTCTAAAGAAGTAATTAAAGAAAATAGTTCTACAACTACTACTAGTGCAGGTACTAGCCCAGTACAAAGTTTAAACATAGTTACAACAACTGAAAAATCAGGTACCTGGCAATTTACAGGTAAAAACAAAGGTATTGATGAAAAGAAAAAAGAATCTGTTATTTTTTCAACTACAAAAGTATCAATCATAAAAGCTGATACAGATGCTAATGGTAAAGTTGATACAGATGTTAATACAATGACTTATGGAACTAATGAAAAAGTCTCTGTATGGCATTTAACAGAATTAAAAAGTAAAGAATTAGTAGCCGATGCTAAAATTGAATCAATTTCTGATGGTTCACAAAGTAACAATGGAGGTACACCAGTTCCAAATACTAAATATGATACTAAAGGAAGTTACACAATAACATTAAAACAATAATTAGTAACAATTAACTAATTACACTGTTTATTAAAAATCCCGCCTAGTGCGGGATTTTTTGTAAGTAATCAAGTACAATTAACTACCACGCATACATCTACACCAATTACAAAATTTAAAACAATCCAATTAAAATATTCACACCCTGTGTTCCCCTCCTCTTGGAGGAGGGGTGCCCTTTAGGGCGGGGTGGTTAACACACCAAAACAAATGAAACAACTCCTGGCCTCGTTATTATTAGCACTAACACTACACGCCTGCAAAAAAGGTACTGAAGACCCTGCACTTTCGTTACTATCAAGGCGCTCAAGGCTAAGTAACGATTGGCAAATAAAAACACTAGCCACACAAAATCAAGTAACCACCGTTACCACAAGCCCTACACAGCAAGAGGTTACTACCACAAGTAGTTTTAATCAATCATTTATTGATGAAAACTACATCTACAGCTTTACTGCCCCCAATACTACTAATAAAACCACTCCTGATACTTTAATTACGGGCAAGGTGAGTATTCATCGTATGAGTTTGTACAAAGATGGTACTTGGAACCGTGAGCAAGAATACACCATAACTTATGACAGTACTGCTAACGGAATTACTTACTTAGTTAAGCAAAATATAAACACGCAGGAGCAAGGTGTATGGGCTTTTTTACGAGGTACTAAACCCGACCGTAAAGACAAAGAAGAAATTGAATTAGCTACCCGTCAGTTAGTTAAAAAAACAACTTATAGCATATTTACAGGCGCTAACATAGTACCAATAACCACTACCAACCAAACTGTTAATGTAACGTTGCAAGATAACGAACAAAGTGAAATTTGGAGGCTAATAGGCCTAAAAGGTAACAAGGTAGTAGCAGTAATTGAAAATAAACCACAAACTAATACAAAAACGGTAACACAAAACTCAGGAGGCCAACCCTCTACTAGCACCGCAGTTACTACTGTAAAACAAGTTACCAATATTTTATTGCAAGATTAACTTTACAAATAACATATCTCAATGCACACACTATTAATTACAGGAAGCAACGGTTTACTGGGGCAAAAACTACTCGATTACTATTCCCAACAAACTAATGTACGTGTAATAGCCACCAGCTCAGGCAGCAATAGATACAGCACGTTGCCCACACATATAATTTACCACACATTAAATATTGTTAGCCCTGCCGAGGTAGCTAGCGTATTGGATAAATACAAGCCCAATTCAATTATTCATACTGCCGCAATGACTAATGTGGACGAGTGCGAATTAAACCCCGAAAAATGCCAGCAAATTAACGAGTACGGTACCGCTAACTTAATTAAGTATTGTGTGCAGCACTTGCCTAATGTGCATTTTACACATTTATCTACTGATTTTATTTTTGATGGCACTGCAGGTCCTTACACTGAGCTAGCCACACCTAACCCATTAAGTGTGTATGCCCACGCTAAGTTAGCTGCTGAAAATAGTGTGCTACAATCCACCTTAAAAGCGGCAATACTTCGTACTGTACTTGTGTATGGCTTTACACCCAATATGAGCAGGAGTAATGTAGTACTTTGGGTAAAAAAATCGCTCGAAGAAAACAAACCAATTAACGTAGTAACTGACCAAGCTCGTACCCCAACACTTGCCGAGGATTTGGCACAAGGGTGCATATTGGCCGAAAAGCAAAAGGCACAAGGTATTTACAACATTTCGAGCAACGATTTTATGAACATTTATGAACTAGCGGTACGTGTAGCTAATTATTTTAAATTAGATGCTACTTTAATTACACCAAGCACAAGCCAAGGTATACAACAACCCGCCAAACGCCCACCCGTTACAGGTTTTATTATTAATAAAGCAATAACCGAACTAGGTTATGCGCCACACACATTTGAGCAAGGCTTGCAAATAATTGAACAACAATTAGGTAGCCAATTGTTAAAAACATAGTAGGTTACAAAATAATTTAATACCAATTAGTTTTGATATATGAACAAATTGTTATATTTGTTTGTGATTATAAAAACGTAAAACCACAATATCATGAAAAATATATACAAAAAAATTTCCTCGGTCTTATTAATAGCTGCTGGATTATGCGCTAACACAGCGCAAGCACAAGTTGCGTATTATTCATTTACTCAAAGTACAAGTAGCTACGCCCCAGTAAGCGCATCGGCTACGATACTTGATACCACTTCCAGTAATTCGGGCGCAGCTAGTTTAGATGATAAAGTGTATCCTGTAACATTACCCTTTGCATTTAACTTAGGCGGTACTTCGTTTACCAATATTACAGTAACTACTAATGGTTTTATAACCTTAGGCACAACAGCTACTCCAGCAGCTAGCTTATACGTTCCGTTATCGTCACCAATTGCTTTCGATGGTGTAATATCAGCTTGGGGCAGAGATTTGAATTCAGTATTTAATATTGGCGGACAAAAGGGTAATATTTCGTACGAAGTACAAGGCGTTGCTCCCAATCAAGAGTTTGTAATTCAATGGAAGAATTTTAGACCATCTTATACTACTAGTACTACCAATGCTTACGTACAAAGTTTCCAAATTAGATTAAAACAGACTTCTAACCAAGTTAGTATTGTATATGCCTCAGGAGCTTATTTAATAGGTACTACTGCTATTAGTGGTACTAATGTGCAAATAGGTTTAAGAGGTGCTTCAAATGCTGATTTCAATAGCAGAACTAACCCCACAACTAGCTTATTTACAGCATCAACTAAGGCAGCTACCAACACAACTGTTGGCCAAGCATATAACACCTCTTTAGCCACACCAGGTATGCCCATTTCAGGTTTAACCTATACTTGGATTCCTGCTATACCTTGTGCAGGTGTGCCCACAGCAGGTACAATATCAGCAGCCAACACAACTCCTTGCCCTAATACATCAACCACACTTTCAATTACAGGTAACACACAAGCGTTAGGTATAACTACTGCTTGGCAAACATCAACCGATGGAGTAACATTTACAGCAACCGGTGACACATTGTCGTCATTATCATCAGCAGTTTTTAATTCGGGAGATAGTCTTTATTATCGTGTAGCAGTTTCATGTAGTGGAGGTGCGCCAGTGTACACTAATATTGTTAAGGTAAAAGCTAATACTAACTTTTTTCAATGTTATTGCGCAACTAATTTAGGTGGAGGTAGTCAAGCTATCGATAGCGTATTTATTACAGGTACAACTTTAGCTAACAAAGCACCGGGCTTAACAAGTAATGTTTCGCCTAATTATTCTACGTTCCCAGCAAGTGGTAATACCACAGGTACTATAATGCAAGCATTAAATTACACTTTACGCTTAGGTACAGCGGCTAGTGCTATTGCATCAATGTGGATAGATTATGACCACAGCGGTACGTTTGACGGCAGCGAGTGGACACAAATAGCTACGAGTACAGTGGCGGGTAATAATACTGTTTCGTTTACAGTGCCAATAAATTCAATGGTGGGTCAAACGGGTATGCGCATTCGTACTCGCGCATCAGGTAATCCAAACGGAGCTACCGATGCTTGTTCAAGTTTTGGTTCTGGCGAAACTGAAGACTACGTAGTTAATATAGTAGCAGGTGTTGTGTGTACAGGTGCGCCAACCGCAGGTATTTTATCAGCATCAAACTTAACCCCTTGCCCAGGTATTGCTGATACCCTTAAACTAACTGGTACTACTACCGCAGTAGGTATTGCTACTGCGTGGCAAACATCAATTGACGGTGTAAATTTTACAGCCACCGGCGACAGTGCTAGTCAAGTAATTGATGCGGGCTTAGCACCTGGCGATAGCATTTATTACCGTGTAGAGGTAACTTGTAACGGAGGTGCTCCAGTATATACTAACGTTATTAAGTTAAAATCTAACCCTAATTTCTTTCAATGTTATTGTTCATCAACAGCAACTAACACTGCCGATGACGATATTGGAGGTTTTGTGTATGGTTCATTTACTAATAATGTAAGCGTTACGCCAGCAGTAAGTAATGCAACTTCAGTAAATTTGTACACTAACTTTATTAACTTAGGTCCAATACAAGCGCAACAAGTAGTTTCGTCTCCAATAAAAATTACTCAAATTAATAGTAGTGCTACTTTTTACGCATGTACTGCTAAAGTATTTGTGGATTTAGATCATAGCGGAACTTATGATGTAGGCGAAGACTTATATACTGGTACAACAACTTCAGCAGTAGGCGGAAACGTATTAAACGGTTCTATTGTTATCCCTCAAACATCATTAACAGGTTTAACAGGTTTACGTGTAGTACTTAGAGAGTCAGGAACACCAAATGCTTGTGGAACTTACTCTTATGGCGAAACCGAAGATTACGTAATTAATATTACACCAGGTGTTGCGTGTACAAATCCGCCAACAGCAGGTACTGTAACAGCATCAACTAATTTGCCTTGCCCTAACACAGCTACTACACTAACTTTAACAGGTGCTAGTGCCGCAATAGGTATTGCTACAGCTTGGGAAACATCAGCCAATGGTACAACTTTTACAGCAACTGGAGATAGTACCAACCAAATAATTGATGCTGGCTTAGCTTCAGCTGGCGATAGTATTTATTACCGTGTGGCCGTTACCTGCAACGGTGGTGTACCAGTATATACTAACATAATTAAAATAAAAGCAAACCCTAACTTTTTTCAATGCTATTGCACATCAACCGCTACTAGCACTAGTGATGATGATATTGGAGGTTTCGTATTTGGTTCATTTACTAATAACGTAAATACTACGCCTGCTACTACAAACCCTGGTTCAGTAAATTTATATACGAATTATACTAACTTAGGGCCAATACAAGCGCAGCAAGTAGTTGCTTATCCAATAACGATTACTCAAATTAATCAAGCAGGTGCTTACTCGTGCGATGTTAAAGTATTTATAGATTTAGATCATAGCGGAACTTATGATGCTGGCGAAGATTTATATACAGGTACAACAACAGTTGCTGCAGGAGGTAACGTATTGAATGGCACTATATCAATACCACAAGCCTCTTTAACAGGCTTAACAGGTTTACGTGTAGTGTTAAATGAATCAACAGTGCCTAGTGCATGTGGTACTTACACATGGGGTGAAACCGAAGATTATATAATTAACATTACACCAGGCGTACAATGTACAGGTACGCCAACAGCAGGTACTATTACAGCATCAAATAACTTGCCTTGCGCTAATGTAACAGGTACAGTAAGCCTTACAGGTACTACTCAAGCAATAGGTATTAGTACTTCTTGGGAAACATCAATTGATGGTATAACCTTTACTGCTACTGGCGATTCAACCCAACAAATTGTTGAACCAGGAGTAGCCACAGGCGATAGTATTTATTACAGAGTTTCCGTGGCATGTAATGGTGGTGCTCCAGTATATACCAATGTGGTTATGGTTAAAGCTAATCCTAATTTTTATGCGTGTTACTGTTCAACAGGCTTAGGTGGAGGTAGTAACCCAATAGACAGTGTGTTTATTATAGGAACAACTTTAGCTAATAAAGCGGTAGGTTTAACTAGCAATGTTTCGCCTAATTACTCAACGTTTCCTGCAACGGGTAATACAACCGCTAGCTTAATGCAGTCGGTTAACTACTCATTAGTGTTAGGCACAGGTGCAGGTGCAATAGCATCAGTGTGGATAGATTACGACCATAGTGGTACATTTGACGGTACTGAATGGACTCAAATAGCCACAACAACAGTTGCTGGTAATAATTCAGTAACATTAGCAATACCAGCAACGGCTAGCTTAGGCTTAACAGGTATGCGTATTCGTACGCGCGCTTCAGGTAATACTAATGGAGCGGTTAATGCATGTACAAATTTTGGCTCAGGCGAAACTGAAGATTATGTAGTTAATATAGTAGCAGGCGTTATGTGTACAGGTACACCAACGGCAGGCAGTATTACGGCTTCAAATAGTTTACCATGTGCTAATACAACAAGTACTTTAACATTAGCAGGTACTACACAAGCAATAGGTATTACTTCCGCTTGGGAAACATCAACCGATGGTGTAAACTTTACTGCCACAGGCGATTCATCAGCACAAATAACAGATGCAGGTTTAGCTACGGGCGATAGTATTTACTACCGAGTAGCAGTAGCGTGTAATGGTGGTGCACCAGTGTATACTAACGTAATTAAACTGATAACTAACCCTAATTTTTATGCTTGCTATTGTACATCAACAGCTACTAACACCGCTGATGACGATATTGGAGGTTTTGTATTAGGTTCTTTTAGTAATAATGTAAGTACAACTCCTGCTATAAACAATCCAGCTTCAGTAAATACATATACTAATTATACCAATTTAGGGCCAATACAAGCAATGCAAACAGTTAATTTGCCTGTAACAATTACTCAAATTAATCAAGCAGGTTCTTACTCATGTGATGTTACAGTGTATATAGATTTAGACCACAGCGGAACTTACGATGCTGGCGAAGATGTGTACACAGGTACAACTACTACGGCAGCAGGAGGTAACGTATTAAACGGTACTATATCAATACCTAATACTTCATTGCTAGGCTTAACAGGTTTACGTGTAGTATTAAATGAATCAACGGTGCCAACTGCATGTGGTACTTACACATGGGGCGAAACTGAAGATTATGTAGTAAATATTGTTGCTGCCATACCTTGTTCAGGTACGCCAACAGCAGGTACAATAGCTGCTTCGGATAGCTTACCTTGTGCTAATGTAGCAGGTACTGTAACACTTACAGGTACAACTCAAGCAATAGGTATTACTACCGTTTGGGAAACATCAACCGATGGTATAAACTTTACCCCTACTGGCGATACTCTATCACAAATAACTGATGCAGGTTTAGCCACAGGCGATAGTATTTATTACCGATTTGCGGTAGCATGTAATGGTGGAGCGCCAGTATATACTAACGTAGTAATGATTAAAACTAACCCTAATATTTATGCCTGCTATTGCTCAGCTAATTTACATGGTGGTACAAGTAACGCCATTGACAGTGTTAGTATTGTAAACACTACTTTAACCAACGGTGCAGTAGGTATTACAAGTAATGTAGCTAGTGGATATTCTAAATTTTCAACTCCAACGGGCACACTACTAGTAGATAGCACATACACATTAAAAGTAAGTACTGTGGCTAGTGGTATAATATCAATGTGGATTGATTATGACCAAAGTGGAGTATTTGATGCCGCAGAATGGACACAAGTTGCAGCAACGTCAGTGGCTGGTAGTAATGCAGTAACATTTACTGTACCTTCGGCAGCTAAGTTAGGTAATACAGGTATGCGTATTCGTACACGTAGTACAGGTAGCCCTAATGGCGCAACAGATGCTTGTACTAATTTCTTTTCGGGCGAAACAGAAGACTATATTGTTAACATAGATACAATAGTGCCTCCACCAGTAGCAATAGCTAAGCAATTAGCGCAGGTAAACTTTGTGGCATATCCTAATCCAACTATGGATATAGTAAACGTAGCTATACAAGGTACAACTAACGAAGGTGTAAACTGCGAAGTGTTAAATAGTTTTGGTCAAATAATTTACACCAATAAAGTTAAAAATGTAACTGGCGTAGAAAAATTAACTATAAATTTAGCAGCATATGCAAGTGGTTCATATACGATACGTGTTACAAGTAACAATAACGTAACTGTTAAACGAGTGGTATTACAACGTTAATAATTATAACTAATTAGTATAAAACAAAAATGCCGTGCTAGTTTAGTACGGCATTTTTGTTTATTATATTTTGTAAACAAAGTATAGTATATGCGAAGTATATAAATTATTTTTGTAATAAGATTATCTAATAATATATAATGGAACAAGATACACAATGGATGGGGCGCACACGCTTATTAGCAGGTGATGAAGGTATTGACAAACTAATTAAAGCCAATGTACTTATAGTAGGTTTAGGAGGTGTAGGTTCGTATGCTGCCGAAGCTATATGTAGGGCAGGAGTAGGGCACATTACTATTGTAGATGGTGATATAGTGGACGCCACTAACCGTAACCGCCAACTGCCTGCACTAAAAAGCACAGAGGGATTAAGCAAAGCTGAATTAATGTATGCTCGTTTGCTTGATATTAACCCTGATTGCGAATTAACGATGATAAATCAGTTTATGAAAATTGATGACATGAAAGACCTCGTTATTAACGGAAAGTTTGATTACGTAATTGATGCCATTGATAGTATTACTCCTAAACTCACTTTAATAAGTACCTGTGTATTTAATAATATTAAATTAATAAGCAGTATGGGAGCGGGGGGTAAGGTGGATCCCACACAAATATTGGTGCAAGATATTTCGTATTCGTACAATTGTAACTTAGCGCACTACGTACGTAAGCGTTTGCGTAAGTTAGGTATTAGCAGCGGAGTAAGAGTAGTGTTTAGTACGGAGCTTGCCGAAATGAGTTCGTTAATGATTACCGATGGCAGTAATTTTAAAAAATCGGCATTTGGTACAATATCATATATGCCAGCCGTATTTGGCTTAACTTGTGCATCGGTGGTGATAAGGGACTTACTTGGCCGAAAAGTAAAGAACAATAAAGTGGATAGACCAGAACAATTTTTAGCGGTAAAAAAATAACACATTATGTTAGCTACACAAGTAACCGCAATGTTGTTTGCGGCAGGGTTAGGTACACGCCTTAAACCCTTTACCAACAGCCATCCCAAGGCATTGGCACAAGTAAATGGTAAGCCATTGTTACAACATAATATTGAAAAACTACGTGATGCAGGCATTACTACTATTGTGGTAAATGTGCATCATTTTGCTGAGCAAATTATGGAGTTTTTAACCGCTAATAATAATTTTGGCTGTAGTATAATTATTAGCCATGAAACACCCAATGTGCTTGAAACTGGCGGAGGCTTAGTGTTTGCTGCCCACCATTTTGCAGCACCAACTATTTTAATAGTAAATTGCGATATACTTTCTACTATTGATTATGCACAATTATTACACGAACATATAGCCCAAAACAATGTTGCTACATTAGCCGTAACCGTACGCAATAGTGGGCGCAAATTATTATTTGACACCAGTAATAACATGGTAGGTTGGTGTAATGAAACTACTCACGAAATAAAATTACCAGTACCCTGCGCATTGCCTGTAGCTAAATCTTTTAGTGGTATTCATTGTGTGCAAAAATCGTTAATTAATAGTATTACTCAGCAGGATAAATTTTCGATGATTGACGTATATTTAGATTTATGTAAAACCATGCAAATTAAAGCCTACGACCATAGCCACGATGTGTTAATAGACGTAGGCAAGCCTGAAGCTATTACAACGGCCGAACTTTATTTTAAATAAAAAAAGTAGCCAATCCTTGTTTAGATTTTTAACACTACAATTTAATAAGCCACTTACCAAAGCTAATAAATGGCTGTTGGTATTAAACCTGTGTTGCGTTGTAGTTACGCTATTGGCAATGCTTGCGCCCTTGGTGTCAGCTCAATTGTGGGTTATACCAGCATTACTTAATATTGTGTTTTTGTATTTGTATATTGCTAATGCGGTGTTTGTATTATTATGGTTACTACAATTGCATTGGCTAAGTAGTGTAAGTATGTTGGTATTGATAGTAGGTTTTGCGGGTGTTAAAAACTGTATAGTGGCTAACATTACAGCTGTTACCCCTAGTTATGTGGGGGCTAAATTGCGCATAATGTCGTATAACGTAAAGGTATTTGATTTGTACAATTGGTCGCATAATACCGAAACACGTGTAGAAATATTAAACACCTTGTTAGAAAACAAGGCTGATATTATAAATATACAAGAGTTTTATACCAGCACTATTCCGCCACATCGTAATCACGATAGTATAATGACCGCCACAGGTTATTATGCTAACTTACAAATAACGAAAGTTGCAAATACTAAAGATTATTTTGGAATAGTTACCTATAGCCGTTACCCCATAGTAAATACGGGTATTGTAGAGTTTGAAAAAAATGGAAACAATATAGCCCTGTACACTGATGTAGTACTGAATAGTAAAGATACCTTGCGGGTGTATAATTGCCACTTGCAATCAGTACATTTAAAAAAGACTGATTTTTTATTTTTAAGCCAATTAAAAAATGGGAGTGCTGATACTAATTATGATAAAAGTATTAGTTCAATTTATAGCAGGTTGGCATTAGCCTATAATAAGCGTGTAACTCAAGTGGAGTTGTTGGCTAAATCAATTAGTGAAAGCCCTTATAAGGTACTATTAACTGGCGATTTGAACGATGTACCTAATTCGT
>JAYWFU010000134.1:0-54713 GCA_043778625.1 Bacteroidia bacterium
GCCCTTAGGGCAAAAAAAAAACTAGAGTGCAGATTGCGAAATTTTTTCATCTATTTTTGGGTTTCTAAACAAACAAAAACGATGGCACAATTAACACAACAACAAAGATATGAAATTGAAGCACTTCTCACTGTAGGTTTTTCAATGACAGAAATCGGAAAAAAAATAAGCGTAAATACGTCTGTAATTTCAAGAGAATTAGCCCGAAATTCCGACCAAAGAAATGGTGTTTACAAAGCTGATTTGGCTCAAAAAAAATGCACAGCTCGGCATACGTTAAAAAAGAAAAACACACGTTTTACTGACGAGATAAAAGCGTACATTTTACTCCTTTTGAAACAAGATTTTAGCCCCGAACAAATCGTTGGTCGTTGTAAGTTTGAAAACTATTCCTGTGTTTCGGCAGAAAGTATCTATCAATTGATTTGGCAGGACAAAAAAACTGGAGGAAGCATTTATAAACATTTGCGAACAAAAGGTAAGCGATATGCCAAAAGAGGCGCACAGAAAGGAAGTAGAGGAATTATTAAAGATAGAATAGGAATAGAAAATCGCCCAATAATAGTAGAAAATAAAGACAGAATAGGCGATATTGAAATAGATTTAGTGATTGGAAAACACCATAAAGGAGCTTTGTTAACTATAAATGATAGAGCAACGGGAGTATTAAAAATGGCAAAAATAAATAGTAAAGAAGCAAAAGAAGTGGAGGGTAAGGTTGTTGAGTTATTGACCGATTGGATACCTATTTTACATACCATTACTTCAGATAATGGGAAGGAATTTGCACAGCATAAAAACATAGCTGAAAGGCTAAGTATTAACTACTTTTTTGCTAACCCATATGCTAGTTGGGAACGTGGTGCTAACGAAAATTTAAATGGATTAATTAGACAGTATTTCCCTAAAAAATGTAACTTTGAACTAATAACAGAAGAGGAAGTTATTAGGGTAATAAAAATATTAAACAACAGACCCAGAACGGCGAAGCCCTCACGGAAACAATTAAAAAAAACAATCTCCCGTAAAAAGATTTGGATTTAAAACTCCAAATGAAAGATTTGAAGAGAAAATTAAACCAGCAGCATAGTGTTGCATTTATTACTTGAATCCACCTTATTACTCAACCTATACACATTAACACTTACTATCATGTACGCATATACTAACTTTAACAACGATAATAGCCGCCGTAATTTCATCTCTAAAGCCTTTGGAGCTACTGCTGCTATTGGGCTGTCGGGAATTTCTAATATAGCACTAGCAAAAAAAGAAATTGTAAAAATTACGGTTTTACACACTAACGATGTACACTCGCACATTGACCCCTTTCCTGATAACGACCCTAAATTTGCAGGATTAGGAGGGGCTGCACGCCGTGCTAAAATTATTGAAAACATACGTAATGCGGAACAAAATGTATTGTTGTTAGACGCTGGCGATGTGTTTCAGGGCACGCCCTATTTTAACAAATACGGTGGTGAGCTAGAGTTAAAACTAATGAGTATGATGGGCTACGATGCCACAACCATAGGCAACCACGACTTTGACAATGGCCTAGAGGGCTTGCTTAAAGTAATGCCTAATGCAAATTTTCCGTACCTAAATACTTCGTATAATTTTGATGATACTATACTTGCAGGTAAAACAATTCCGTACAAAATATTTTTTAAAGACGGTATTAAAATAGGAGTATTCGGCCTAGGTATTGAGTTAGAGGGCTTAGTAGATAAGCGCATGTACGGTGCAACACGCTACAATAACGCCATAGAAAAAGCAGCAGAATACACCCACAAATTAAAACACGAATTAAAGTGCGATTTAGTAATTTGTTTGTCGCACTTAGGTTATAAATACGAGGAGAAAAAATTTAGCGACATGGAACTGGCTAAACGCTCTAAAGATATTGATTTGATTATTGGTGGACACACGCACACCTTCCTCGAAAAGCCCCTAGAAATAAGAAACAGAGATGGCAAATCGTGTTTAGTAGCGCAAGTAGGATGGGCGGGTTTACGCTTAGGGCGCATTGATTTTTACTTTGAAAAAAACACAAAACACCGAGTAAACGAAAGTGCCAATATTAAAGTTTTGAATTACGCAATAGGGTAGCTAAAATTTTGTTAAACTTTTTATCATCATACCCCTTGTAAGATTGTTTACAAAAGATACATTTGCAATAATGTTTTTTATTAAGAACATATTGTTAATTAATATTCATCACCCTTATTATATATATCAATGCAAAAGACTTGTGATCAAGTATGGGATAACTGTCTGTCGGTTATTAAAGACAACATTAGCCTACAAAGTTTCAAAACGTGGTTCGACCCAATTAAAGCGGTTAAACTGCACAACGGTGTATTAACAATTCAAGTTCCATCACAATTTTTTTACGAATGGTTAGAGGAGCATTACATTACATTGCTTAAAAAAGTAGTGCGTAAAGAGCTTGGTGCCGATGGCCGATTAGAGTATAGTATTGTGGTTGAAAACTCGTACGGAAACAAACCAATTACGGTACGTATGCCATCGCCTAACGCCAAGGCACTTAACAATTCGCCTGTAACTATGCCCATTGATATTAGTGCTAACCCTATTCGTAATCCGTTTATTATTCCTGGATTAAAAAAGGTAAGTGTTGATTCGCAATTAAACGCATCGTACTCGTTTGAAAATTTTATTGAGGGCGAATGTAACCGCTTAGCCCGCTCAGCAGGCTATGCAGTGGCTAACAAACCAGGCGAAACATCGTTTAATCCGTTATTAATATATGGGCAAAGTGGTTTGGGTAAAACGCATTTAACCCATGCAATAGGTATCGAAATTAAAAACAATTTCCCGTCTAAAACTGTACTTTACGTATCATGCGCTAAGTTTACACAACAGTTTACTGATGCTACTCGTAACAATACAGTAAATGATTTTGTTAATTTTTATCAAATGATTGATGTACTTATTGTGGACGACGTGCACGAATTTGTGGGCAGAGAAGGTACGCAAAACGTGTTCTTTAACATATTTAATCACTTACATCAAAACCGTAAGCAAATAATACTAACTAGTGATAAAGCACCTGTTGAAATTATTGGAGTGGACCAGCGTTTACTATCACGTTTTAAATGGGGACTAAGTGCCGATTTACAAATACCTAACATTGAAACACGTATTGCTATACTTGAGAAAAAAGCCTACGTGGACGGTATTGATTTGCCACGTGATGTAATTGAATACTTAGCTTATAGTATATCAAGTAACGTACGTGAGCTGGAAGGTGCTTTAACCTCAATACTAGCACAAGCAACACTAAACAAAAAAACAATAACGCTAGAGCTTACCAAACAAATTGTAGATAGGTTTGTAAAAAACACAGCACGCGAAGTTTCAATTGACTATATACAAAAAGTGGTATGCGATTATTTTGATTTAGCGATGGAAACATTAAAATCAAAAACTCGTAAGCGCGAAGTGGTGCAAGCGCGTCAAATAGCTATGTATTTTAGTAAGGTAATGACTAAATCGTCGTTGGCTACTATTGGGCAGCACTGCGGTGGCAAAGACCACGCAACGGTGCTACACGCTTGCCGTACAGTAAACAACTTAATGGAAACCGACAAGCGTTTTAAATCATACATTGAGGAAATAGACAAAAAAATAAACGTGATGTAATTAGTTGGTAATTACTAAATTTAAACCGCTTGCTAAAAAAATTTAGCAAGCGGTTTTTTTATTACTTTTAAGTATGGTAAAACACATTGAAAATTAATTGCTAACATGAAACTAATTACCTCATTACTCTGCGCTACACTATTAATTAATAGTTGCGCAAAAAAACAAACGCCAGATACAAACACTGCATCAAGAGCGGCAACAGTGGTACGTTCGGGGAGTTTTATAGCTTACTTGCACAAAGCTAGTGGTACTGCCAAAATAACGTCCGAACAAGGGTTTAGAAAACTATATTTTGAAAACTTTGCTACCGATTCGGGTGCTGATATGCGTGTGTATTTATCAAAAGATTTAACAAACTCCGATTATAAAGACCTTGGCGCATTGCAGGCTATTAGCGGTAATCAAGTATATCAAATTGATAATACTACTGATTTGAACTTGTATAAATACGTGCTTATTTGGTGTAACGGACAATCGACCCTATATGGCTCAGCCGAACTTAATTAATAAAATAATGACCCTAGATTTAATACACGAATTATTAGCGCAAGTACCCGACCCTGAGGTACCTGCCATAAATATTATGGAGCTTGGTATAGTGCGCAATGTTGAATTAATTAACCAAACATTTACTATAACCATTACTCCTACCTACACAGGTTGCCCTGCTATGAAGGTTATTGAAGATGATATTAATAAATTAATGCAACAGCACGCTATTAGTAATTACAAAATAATTACGGTACTTAACCCCGCCTGGACGACAGATTGGATAACCGAAACGGGACGTAACAAACTATTGGCCTACGGTATAGCACCGCCAATTACTACTACCGCCAACAAAAAAATATTACTTGGTGAAACACCTGTTATTGCTTGCCCTCAATGCAAATCGGTAAATACAAATTTGGTATCGCAGTTTGGTTCAACGGCGTGTAAAGCGTTGTGGAAATGTAATAATTGCTTGGAGACTTTTGATTATTTTAAATGTTTGTAAATCCCAGCTAAGGCCTAGTTAGCCCAACACTAATAATACAAATACTACATTAGCATCTACCTAAAGTAAATACACTAAACCAAGTACAATACGATGATAAAAAATAAACTACTACGCATTATCAGTATACTACTAGTGAATTGTACTTGTGTTACATTAACTATGGGTCAGTTGTGGCAGCAACTCCCTAACTACCCTGGTACTGAACGAGATGATGGTGTTTCCTTTGTAATAAACAATAAAGGGTATTGCGTAACAGGCTACCAAGTAGGTTTTTCATGCACGGGCAATGGTTTTGTGTTAGATGCCTCTAACGAAACATGGGGAGCTATGGCGGCATTACCCACTGGCAACGAACGACAATATGCAACCGCTTTTGCACACGGTAATTATGGTTACATAACTGGTGGTATAGGCAATAATGGCGTATGTTATAACGATGTGTGGCAATACAATGCTATAAATGATACTTGGCTTGCGTTGCCTAATTTTACAGGCATAGCAACACAAGGCGCAAGTTGTTTTAAGCTCAATAATAATGTGTACATATTAGGTGGTAAATTTAGCAATGGCAACATTACTAACCAAGTATGGCAATTTAATTTAACTACCCACGCTTGGGTTCAAAAAAACAACTTACCTATTGCAGGCTGTTGGCGTGGTGTAGCGTTTAGCATAGATACCTTGGGATACCTGTGCTTGGGTGTAGCTAACAACAAACAATACAACCATGCACTATACAAATATATTGAGAGTAGTGACACTTGGATAAAACTTAATAACCTACACTTACCAGCCTTAACTTATACTGGGGTAGCGGTGTGTAATGGCAAGGCGTGTATGTATGGCGGACAAGATTCGTCAAACATAATTACGAATACGCTTTTAGTTTTTAATCCTATTGATAGTACCTTAACACCATTTGCAGGTATACCCACAGTAGGGCGCAAAGGCACTATGGCATTTAGTATAAATAATATACTTTACATAACCACAGGTATAACTACAACCTATACACGCACTAATGAAACTTGGAAAAACACTTCCTTTGTTGGTTTTGATAATAATAGCAATAATTTATTTGCTTCTCTTTACCCTAACCCAGCTAGTAATATTCTTCGGGTAGAATCTAAGATTAACACCACCTCCCAGCTAAGTATAATTAATGCTTTAGGACAAACATTGTATACCGAAAACTTACCTGCCAATAAGCACTTGATAGAAATTAGCACTACGAATTTCCCTAGCGGAATATACTTCGTTAAACTAAGTACTAATAACAATAGTAGTACACAAAAACTAATAATAAGCCACTAAGTTACATTTATTTACTGCTAACCACTGCCACTAAATAATTAGGTAATTTATTGTAATAACTGATGTATTGTGTTGGGGTAGTGTATAGGTGTTGTAGGTCGTTAAATGAGCAATTTTTTAACGCATTTGTATGTACAATTAATGTACGTTTACCATAACAGTTTATGGGCAAGGTAACTACTGCAGTAGTATCTAAATTAATATACATGTTTTGAATATAGTGCCTCTTGTTCATAGGGTTGGTGGTTATGCACACAGTTGTACATTTATGTTTAAATAAATAGCGTGTGTAGGTAGCATCAGTATGCAACACTAATGTAGTGTCCTTGGCTAACTCCGCATCAATTACAGCAAGTGCGGGCAACACATTTGTTTGCACTTTAATACCGCTATACCATGTGTATTCCTGCTCTATTTGCTTAGCACGTTTCATAAAACGACTACAATCAGCTGCCGAAAAAATTAATAATAAAACCACTACAGCCTTAAATAATTGTTTGTAATTAGTGTACAACGCTTGCAATATAGCTATGCCTGCCATATTACCTACAAAATAATAATGGCGAGTTTCGTACGAAACGGCTTTATTTTGCAAATAGTACCACATAAAAATACTAGCCGTTACTACGTACATTACCGTTGCTAATAAATACGTAGCATGTTCCGCTCTTTTGCGTATTAAATAAATACAAACTATAACTGAAATAAATACAAAGGGCAACAATAGCCAAGCCACATCAATACCTTTGGTATTAAGTGCTGGTGCTATGTTTTGTAACACGTCAGCTATCTTAAAAAAATGGGTAACCAAGGCACTCCACGGGTGTGCAAAATCAGCAAGCAAGGTATTAGGTACGCCATTAGTCATTGTTAAATCCATAGTGGTTGATGGTGTTAGCCCCTTACTCAAATAAAACACATACACCCCCACAACGCTTAGTACCATTGCCACATAAGGCTTATAACGTTTTAATTGTAGTAATTGAGCTATACTTATTGTACTACTTACAAACAAATACACTGCAGTAGCAATGTAAATAATAACAAACGATGTTTTTAAAAACACACCCACTATGCCTAAAAAAAAAGCAATACACATGTATTTATAACTATAATTAAACTTAGTAATAAGTACACACACTAGCCACGGCGCAGCCGCCCACAACAATGTTTCGCCACCAAAATACACCAAATAGTGCCAAAAGAAATTACGATTACACACCAACATAATTAACACCACATACATAACCGTTATACTTACCCGCAAGCGTTGCATTAGGGTATAATAACCCATTATGCTTATTACTCCGCATAATGTAATAGTAATAACCTCAGCAGTAGCAATAGGCACACCCAACCACTTAATAAATAGGTAAGGTAGCATGTATTGCCCAGGGCTCCACCAATTTAAGTAATGTTGTGTAGGTTGTAAGTTATTGTTAATGTCAGCATAATTTACTGTATTCCACTTACCGCCATATAGCCAATCTTGCAGGGTTTCAAACCCTACTAAAGGATCAAACCAAGTGCACACACCATTAGTTACACTTACGTAAGTGTAACACAATAGTACAAGAGCCACAAGTGTAAGTGTACTATATTTTAATTTTGATGGACTCAGTGTAACTAACATAATTTACTATTTTTATGTGCTTAAAATTATACAAATGAATTTGTTTTACATTTAATTATTTATATATTTGAATGTGAATATAAACACGTTTAATTATTAAATTATCTATTATGAAAACATTTACTCTTATTTTATCTTTTGTACTTTTAACTTCATATAGTACAAGTGCGCAAACAACACCACAGGAATTTCCAATAGGCTTAACCGTTTCGGGCAGTAATAAAGCGCAAGGTGTAGAGGCCTCTTACTCACTTGGTAAATGTGGCGTTAATGATGTTGTGTTTATTATATTTAACAATACAAACGTTTATCCTATAACTATTGATTGGTACGACGGGGTATTTACTACTGATTTAAAATGGATTAAAAAAGAAGATGCCTTAGATAAAAAAACTATTCAAGTGCCTGCTAATAGCAGCGTACGAGGTAATTGCACTAATAATAACTTAACTACCGTAGCATTAAAGACATTTGGCGTAACTCTTAAACAATTAAAACGTTACGGAGCATTAAATTTCACAATTACTACCAACAACTAAAAATTACTTATTATGAAAAAAATATACTCATTACTAGTTAGCTTATGTTTGCTAACAAATATAGTTAATGCACAAACTACTGTTACACAAACTATAAACTATTCAGGCTTCCAAAGCTGTGGAGGATGTACAGTATGCGGTGCTGATTATTGGTGTATAAACACTCCTAATAGTTATTGTGGAAACACAGCACCTTGTGATTCAAAAGTGTTTTTTGACCCCGTACCTGCGGGTAAACTAATTACTAATATTCAAATTAATTATTGGACAGGTGGTTGTTATGGAGAGGTTATTAATGCAGATATAAATGGACAGCCTTATCCTGCTGTAAATGAAGCAAATACTGGTTGCTTATGTGGTAATGCACCATGTGGTTTGTCGGCATCTACTTCAAACACATACCCTTGCGGAATACCAGCTTATAATTATGGTGCAAATAATACCTTACAATTATGTACAGGCATAGGTGTTTGTGTAAATAGAATTGAGTTAGTAATTACTTACGTTAATCCAGATGTTATTAATCCTATTATTAACGCAAGTGGGCCGCTCACTTTTTGCCAAGGCGACAGCGTTACGCTAGATGTAGGCCCTGGTTATCCAGCATACTCGTGGTCTAACGGAGCTACAACACAAGATATTACAGTAACAACGCCTGGCACATACACCTGTACCGTAACTAGTACCACAGGTTGTAATACAGGTAATACTAGTGCCACAGTTACTATAAACACTACACCGCCAGCATTTACACCAACAGTAACTAATAATGGTACAATATGTTCAGGCAACACGGTAAGTATAACTGCACCTGCAACTGCTGGCGTTACTACTAATGTGTATACCACACCCACTGGTGGTAGCCCAATAGGTACAGTTAATTTTACTAGCCCAGTGCTAAATACAAATACTACCTATTATTTTGAAACGGTAAGCTCCGCAGGCTGTTTCTCTAGCCCTACTCGCGATGTGGTAAATATTACCGTTAATCCAACACCTGCTCCCACTATCACTGCTACTACTACCACTGTATGCAGTGGCTCTACGGGTACTTACACAACGTCTAACACTGGTGGTACATTAGTATGGACAGTTACAGGAGGAACTATTAGTAGCGGGCAAGGAACTATGGCTATTGATGTACTATGGGGCAATAGTGGTACAGGTACAGTAATGGTAGAGGAAACAAATACATTTGGCTGTAAAGATACTAACCTAGTAAATATTACGATTAATACCACGCCTTCAAAATTTCAAACGGCAGGCATTACCAACACAATATGCGCAGGTAACAACCTAGTAATAGGTACAGCTATTGCAGGTGTAACTACTAGCGTGTACGCCACGCCAACAGGAGGCACAGCATTAGGTACAATTAGTTTTACAACACCTATACTAAATACAACTACCACTTATTATTTTGAAACTGTAAGTACTCAAGGCTGTTTTGCGTCTACCACGCGTGATAGTCTGTTAATAACAGTTAATCCATTACCTACAGTGCCAGTTATTACTACATCAACAAGCAATGATAGTATATGTATTGGTTTAACTGATTCAATAAAAACTAATCCAGTATCTGGCGTGGTCACTACGGTGTATAGCGTTCCTACAGGTGGGGTAGCTATTGGTACACTTAACTATCAAACTCCACCAATTGTAGCAAATGTTACTTACTATTTTGAAACAAAAATAATAAGTAGCGGTTGTTTATCAAAAACAATACGCGATAGCTTAACAATTGTTGCATTACCTCGCCCTGCCAAAAGCATACTAACTCTAACACCTAATGACTCATTATGTATGGGCGACAGTGTACAGCTTAAAAGCACTACCAACGCTCCTAATACTATAAAATGGTATGCTAGTAATAATGGCGGAGTGAATTTAGGTAAAGATAGTATTTACGTTAGCCCAGCACAAACTCAGCACTATTATGCTGAAGTTAAAAATATACTCGGTTGTAAATCAAGTGAGATTAGAGACTCTATACTTATAACCGTATTACCATTACCTAATACTCCAATTATTACTGCTAATGTTAAGCCTATTTGCGAAACTGACTCTATAGTACTATACGCAAGTATAACACCGTCTACATCAACTATTTACTGGTTAACTAGCACTATGTGGAAAGATACAATAGCTAAGGGTAGCGTATTTACATCGCCCAATTTAACCGCAAGTACTACTTATTATGTGGCTGCGCAAACTAACCAAAAATGCCGTGGTGGTTCATCAGCTTTTATTACTATACCTGTAATAGTTAAGCCACTACCGCATGGTACGATAACTACTAACGTAGCTAATAACACTACTTATGCAGGGCAGAGCGTAGTGTTTGAATGCACACCTAACACCTACGATATTTACAAATGGTATATTGATGCCAACAAAGTGTATGAAGGAGGGTACTATTACGAAACACAAGACGTACAAAATGAGCAAAATATAAAAGTACAAATGATACTTAATGGGTGTGAAAATTGGGCTGACAACAAGATAACTATGACTGTACAATCGGCCAGTAACGCATTTACACCTAATGGTGATGGTAAAAATGATTTGTTTTTAAAAGGATTAGATTTAACAATATTTAACCGTTGGGGGCAAGTGTTGTACATTGGTAAAGATGGCTGGGATGGCAAGTACAACGGAGCTACAGTGAGCCCAGGTACTTATTTTTACATTGTTAAAACTACTAAAAAAAGCTCGGCTGAAGTAACTGAAAAAAGTGGTGCACTTACTCTAATACTTGATTAGTTTAAAAATTAATCTTGTGTTATAATCTCACAATTAATTAATATCGGTTACATCTACTTTTTTATTTGAGTATTAGTACATCTAAAATTTAATATTATGAAAACATTTACTCTTTTTTTATCGTTCGTATTTTTAGTTTTATTTAGTGCAACTGCGCAAACTCAACACCATTCAAAAACAGCTGGTGCTCCATTTAAATTTTCTGGAACTTTTGGCATACCTCAACTAAACTATAGTGGAGTGATGCGTGCCAGTATACCTATAAAACAGGTAATGAAGGAATGCACTTTTTTTGGTGGAGATTCCTTAAATGGTTTTAATTTCTCAGCAATAGAAGATAATTTAAAAGCTAATAATTTTAATTTATACATTGAATACAAAAACATGATGCGTAGAGCGCAAAATGATTTTGTAAGTAAAAAATATAATATAACTATTCCAACTACAAGTAATTCTAATTTAGCAAATACTCGTAGTGGAAACCATCAACACAATACAACTTTAAATAGTGCTTGTACTAATTTGGATTTTGAAGATGGTAATTTTGGAAACTGGACATTGAGCTCAGGTTATAATACTAACTCAAATGGAAATTTAACAATTGCTGGTGCGGGTACATCTAATGTTAATCAAGATATATATGATTGTTCTGATATTAATTTAATTACTGCTGCTTACGGTAATGAACCCGTAGGTAACTTTCCGGGAGTTGATCCTAATGGAGGTACTACTTCAGCTCGCTTGGGTGGTTTTTCAATTAATATATCTGATGGATATTTTACAAATTGTGCTGGATTTCATTGGCAAAACGGTCAGTATTCCAATGGAGAAATATTAGAACAAACATTTTTGGTAAGCGCAAGTAACGCACTTGTTTCGTATGATTATGCAGTAATATTAAATGATGGAGGACATGGTAATGGACAGCAACCTTACTTTCATGTGTTTGTTAAAGACGCAACTACTGGTGCGGTTTTATCAAGTTGTAATGAATTTTTTGTACAAGCTGTTGCAGGCTCGGCTCCAGCCGGATTTACTAACTCAGGCTTGGTAAATACTAGTGATGGAGCTCCGTTTTATTTTCAAAATTGGAAATCGAGCAGTGTAAATTTAACTCCATACATTGGTCAAAACATTAAACTCCAATTTGTAGCTGCTGGTTGCAGCGCTGGCGCACATCCCGGATGGGCTTATGTAGATGCTACCTGTGGCTTTGCTGAACTTACCCTAGCTAATTTAAATCCATGCGTGGGCACAACTACAACATTAACCGCCCCAGCAGTGGCAGGAGGTACGTACTCTTGGAGTGGACCTGCAGGCGGTATAGTAGGCGCAACCACTAATCAAGTAATTACAATTAATCAATCAGGTACATACATCGCTACAGTAACTCCTGTTCAAGGTGCAGGATGCGCATACACAATATCACGTACGGTTACATTTATTAATTCTACTATCACTATTAATACTATCAATAGCACCAATTGTAGCGATGCTAATGTAAATTTAACTCTTGCAAGCAGTGTCTCATCTAACTACACTTGGGTAGCAACAGATAATGTAAACACAGCAGGAGAAAGTTTAACAAACCAAGCTGGCGGAATAATAACGGATGTTATAACAAACACATCTACTTCACCTCAAATTGTTACCTATAACGTTACGCCTACTGATGTTTCTACAGGTTGCATTGGAACTACACAATCTGTTAATATTACTATTAATCCTAAACCACAACCTAAAATAACTGCTGTAACTACTACATCATGTAGTGGTGCAAATAGTAGTTACAGTGCCACAATTGGTTCTGGCAGTACTTTGATATGGACTGTAACAGGAGGCAGTATTACCAATGGACAAGGAACTGCCTCTGTAAATGTATTATGGGGTAACGGTGGTGTAGGTACAGTAATAGTGGAAGAAACAAACAGCTTTGGTTGTAAAGATACTAGCATTGTTAATATCACCATTAACAATACTCCTGCAAAGTTTCAAACAGCTGGTATTACTGACACAATATGTGCAGGGAATAAAATAATAATGGGTACAGCTATTGCTGGTGTAACCACAAGTGTGTTTACTACTCCAATAGGAGGTACAGCATTGGGTACTATTAATTTTACAACACCTGTATTAAATACCACCACTACTTATTATTTTGAAACAGTAAGCACCCAAGGCTGTTTTGCCTCTATTACGCGCGATAGTATAGTAATAACAGTTAATCCATTACCTACAGTACCAGTCATTACTACGTCAACACCTAATGATAGTATATGTATTGGTTTAACTGATTCAATAAAAACTACTCCTATACCTGGTGTTGTAACTACTGTGTACAGTGCGCCTACAGGAGGTGTGGCTATTGGTACACTTAACTATCAAACGGCACCAATTGTAGCTAACACTACTTATTATTTTGAAACAAAAACAATAAGTAGCAGTTGTTTATCAAAAACAACACGAGATAGTTTAACAATTGTAGCATTGCCCCGCCCCGCCAAAAGCATATTAAGTGTAACGCCCAACGACTCGTTATGCTTGGGCGATAGTGTACAGCTTAAAAGCACCACTAACGCACCTAATACTGTAAAATGGTATGCTAGTAATAAATCAGCAATTAGTTTAGGAACAGATAACATATATGTTACCCCTATGGTAAATCAGTATTATTATGCAGAAGTTAAAAATACTTTAGGCTGTAAAGCCAGTGAAATTAAAGATTCCGTACAGGTAATTTTATACGAATTAGCCAGTATACCTAAACTTACAACTAGTACAAAACCAATATGCGAGGGTGATTCTATAGTGTTAAAGGCAAATGTAACACCAGCATCGTCAACTATTTACTGGTTAAGTACTCCATCATGGGCTGATACTATAGTTAAAGGAAGCACATTTACATCTCCTAATTTAACCACAAATACCACCTACTATATAGTAACCAAAACCAAAGATAATTGCCGCACTTTGCCTAACGCTTTTTACGCTATACCAGTAATTGTAAAACCATTGCCACATGGCACTATTACATCTAACGCCCCCAATAATATATCATACGTTGGACAAAATATTATTTTTGAATGTAATCCAGCAACTTATGATGTATATACTTGGTATGCCAATACAAAAGAGTTACTTGTAGGCGGCCATACCTTTGAAACCCAAGATATACAAAACGACGATATTGTTAAGGTTAAAATTAGAGCAAATGGTTGTGAAAATTGGGCGGACACCGAATTGAAATTTATCATAAAATCGAACAGTAACGCGTTTACGCCAAATGGTGATGGTAAGAATGATTTGTTTTTAAAAGGATTAGATTTAACGATATTTAACCGCTGGGGGCAAGTGTTGTACATTGGTAAAGATGGCTGGGATGGTAAGTTTAATGGAGCCTTAGTAAGCCCAGGTACTTATTTTTACAGTATAAAAACAATAAAGTCGGGCTCAACTGACGTAACTGAAAAAAGTGGTGCACTTACTCTAATACTTGATTAACAAATGTTTTAACAAATAGTGTCGCCGTATAATTATATAATTATGCGGCGACACTATTTTATATCAATTTACAGCAATCTAATTGGGCAAATATTCCTTTGGAATATTACTAGGTATTCGTTACTTTTGGTACGTATTAAAATTTTAATTTAATTAAACAAAGTTATACTAACATGAAGCTTACTAATCGTTCCAAAATAGTTTCAAATAAAGAAATGACACTTAGCGAAAAGCTATATGTGCCAGCCATTGCAAGTGGTATGGCTACTACCATAAAACATTTGTTTAAAAAGAAAGTTACTGTACAATACCCTGAAGAACAACGCCCTATGGCACCCGTGTATCGTGGGCAACACGTACTAAAAATTGATGATGCTGGCGCTGAACGTTGCACCGCTTGTGGTATGTGTGCCGTAGCCTGCCCTGCCGAAGCCATAACTATGCAAAGTGCCGAGCGTAAAAAAGGAGAAGAAAAACTATATCGTGAAGAAAAATATGCTGCCACCTACGAAATAAATATGCTCCGCTGTATATTTTGTGGGCTATGCGAAGACGCTTGTCCTAAGGAAGCTATATTTTTAACCGACCGTATTGTAGATACTGAATACAACCGCAAAAACTTTATTTACGGCAAAGATAAGCTGGTAGAAACCATGGAGAATAGAGTTGATGTAACTAACCGCCAAACTAACAATGTAGAGAAATTTAAGCTACAACAAGGCACTAAGCACAACCAATTATTTGATGCCAACAAACCAACAAACAATAACCAACATTAATTTAGCACAACTACTATTTAATTAAATACATAACATGAGTACACTATTATTTTACATTTTTTCTTTATTTACTATTGTTAGTGCCTTAGGCGTAGTGGTGTCGCGTACACCTATTAACAGTATATTATCGTTAATCGCTACTTTCTTTTTTATTACATGCCATTACATATTATTAAATGCTCAGTTTTTGGGTATTGTAAATATTATAGTGTATGCAGGCGCTATTATGGTATTGTTTTTATTTACCATAATGTTACTTAATTTAAATAAAGATGCTGAGCCTCAACATAATAATTTAGTAAAAATAGGTGGCGTAGTGGCGTCGGGTATGTTAATGGTGGTATTGTTAAGTGCGTTTAAGCACACAGGTAACATCACCCACAACACACTAGCCGTGGTACACGTAAATCAAGTGGGTTTGTTAGAAAATTTGGGTAAAACATTATTTACTAAATTTTTAGTGCCGTTTGAAATTTCGTCAGTACTATTTATTGCAGCCGTTGTAGGTGCAGTAGTATTAGGTAAAAAAGAAATTGGCGAATAATATATAATTATTAAACATAATTCATACACATACAATACATGAACTCGTTTTTAGCAACATTGCCCGCAGTACCCATTAACAGCTACTTAGCACTAAGTACTATATTATTTTGCATAGGTGCATTGGGCGTAATAATACGCCGTAATATTATAATAATGCTCATGTGTATTGAGCTAATGCTTAACTCAGTAAACTTATTACTTACTGCATTTTCGTCGTTTAGAGGTGACCCTAACCTACATGCCACTAATGCTAATGATGGGCAAGTATTTGTGTTTTTTATAATGGTGGTAGCCGCTGCCGAAGTTGCAGTAGGCCTAGGTATCATAGTAATGATATACCGCAATACGTTTAGCATAGATATTGATAGGCTGAGTGAACTAAAGAACTAGCACAAAACACAATGTATGTTGGTGCTTGTTTAATTAGTTTGTATCAATAATTAACTCAGTAACCAACAACCCACAATGAAATTAATAAAGTTAATACCGTTAGTACTACTACTGCTAGTAGCCAATGTTGCCACACAAGCACAACAAGCTGGCGCTAAAAAAAAAGCGTGGCCTACTACCCGAATTTTATTTTTGTTTGATGCTAGTAACAGTATGTACGGTACTTGGCAAACGGGTACTAAAATAGAAATTGCTAAAAAATTATTTGCTAACTTATTAGATACCATAGGTCAGCGCAAGGATATAGAGTTGGGTTTGCGGGTATATGGGCATCAAAAACATTATCCACCACAAGATTGTGATGATAGCAAGTTAGAAGTACCCATTGCTAAAAACAATGTAGAAAACATTAAAAAACGTATGCTTACTATTAAGCCCAATGGTACCACACCTATTGCGGCTAGTTTAGAACTAGCTGCAAACGATTTTGTTAAAAAAGAAAACACCAAAAATTTTATTGTACTAATTACCGATGGCGTAGAAGCCTGTGGTGGCGACCCTTGCGCAATATCAAAAGCATTGCAAGCACAAGACATTATTTTAAAACCATTTATTATAGGAATAGGTAACGAAACAGCCGAATTTAAAAAAGCATTTGATTGTGTGGGTACTTACTTTGATGCTACTGACGAAAAGAATTTTGTTAAAATTTTAAACATCATTATTACACAGGCAGTTACCAGTACATCGGTACAGGTTAATTTAATGGACGCTTACAACAAACCCAACGAAACCAACGTGGCTATGACATTTGTGGACGAAAATTCGGGCGCTGTTAAGTTTGATTACATGCACACTATTAATAACCGTGGCGAACCAGATACAGTGATGCTTGACCCATCAACCACTTACAAATTAATAGTGCATACTATACCTGCTGTGGAAAAACGAGGCATTAAACTAAACATGGGACGCCACAACATAATACCAGTAGATTGTGGCAGAGGCGGGTTATTACTCAAATGCCAAGGTAATACATCGGAGTACAAAACACTGCAATACATTGTGCGCAAAAACAACGAACTAACTACACTTAACGTACAGCAAGTTAATACGCCCGAAAAATATTTGGTAGGTAAATACGATTTAGAAGTATTTACACTGCCTCGTATTATAATTAAAGATGTGGTAGTATCGCAAAACAAGGTTACCACGGTAGAAATACCTCAACCCGGAATACTTAACATTAACAGCACCTCCACAGGGTATGGTTGCGTTTACCAACAACTTAAAAACGAACAAAAACTAGTATGTAACCTAAGCGAAATTGCACTACAAGAAAAATTAACCTTGCAACCGGGTAGCTACAAAATAGTGTATCGTCCACGTAATGCTCACGAAACTATATATACCGTTGAACGCGAATTTAAAATTGAAAGTGGCAGTTCGGTACAAGTAAAATTATAACGCATTATATGTAGCATTTTAAAATCTAATATCTAATATCTAACATCTAAATATCCTACATCTATAATCTAACTACTTAACATGATACACACATTAGTAAACACAGGCGATAACGATACACGCTCAGGCTTTGGAGCAGGCTTATTAGAGCTAGGCCGCACTAACCCCAAGGTAGTAGCATTGTGCGCCGACTTAATAGGCTCGTTAAAAATGGACGCTTTTGTGAGTGAGTTTCCTGAACGTTTTTTTCAAATAGGTATTGCCGAAGCTAATATGATGGGCATAGCAGCAGGTATGACTATTGGTGGCTATGTGCCTTTTACGGGTACGTTTGCCAACTTTAGTACAGGGCGTGTGTACGACCAAATTCGTCAATCGATAGCGTATTCGAATAAAAATGTAAAAATATGTGCCTCGCATGCAGGCATTACCTTAGGCGAAGATGGTGCTACGCATCAAATAATGGAAGATATTGGCTTGATGAAAATGCTACCTAATATGGTGGTAATTAATCCGTGCGATTATAACCAAACTAAGGCTGCAACTCTTGCCATTGCCAAATATGAAGGCCCTGTGTACTTGCGTTTTGGACGACCCAAGGTAGCCAACTTTACATCAGACACTGATAAATTTGAAATAGGAAAAGCCCTACACTTAATTACAGGAACTGACGTAACCATACTAGCCACTGGGCATTTGGTATGGAGTGCCGTACAAGCTGCTGAACAACTTGCTGAGCAAGGTATTAGTGCTGAGGTAATAAACATACACACTATTAAACCATTGGATAACGCCGCAATACTAGCATCGATAGCCAAAACACGCTGCGTGGTTACTGCCGAAGAGCATCAATTTAATGGAGGATTAGGCGATGCTGTAGCACAACTATTAGCACGTACTAACCCTACCCCTATGGAATACGTAGGTATGGATGATAGTTTTGGCGAAAGTGGCACACCCGATGAACTACTAGTAAAATATGGCATGGACACTCCACACATAATTACAGCAGTTAAAAAAGTAATGGCGAGAAAATAAATTAGACTCAAGTTACATCAAAAAGTATATAATTAAAAGGGTACAATAGTTAAACTATTGTGCCCTTTTAAATTAATCAAAACTAAGGTAAGCTAAAGGTTAGTAAGCGTTAAAAAAAGTATATTCAAAACGTACAAACAGCTCTTGGTTATTAACCCGCAGCATATTACCAACTAATTGTTTGCGGTAGCCTACATCTATACGCATATTGCTCCGCACAATTAATTGCACCGCAGGAAATACATCAACAAAACTTGTTTTTTCCTGCGGATTATTTTTACCCATAAACTCAACATATACGTTAAAATTAGGATCGTTAAAGGTTTTATATTTAGTAGGCAACAGCAAATATCCAAACGATAGCGAATAATTAACACCATAATTTGGCGCACCAATTATGAGTTTATCATGCGAATTATTTAATGCCTTAGCATACCCCCCAGTAAACGACATAGCAAGCTTGTGTAACAACTGCGTAGCCACAAGTCCTGCTCCTAACCCACTATTATCGCCACTGAGATTAATTTCGTGGTACTGCAATTTATTATTTATTAGCGCCGCTTTGCCGTACAATGCCATTCTAAAATGGCTATGATTATTATCTACGGATAAAAACCTGTACTTAGCATACGTACTAACACCCTCGCCGTTAATGTGTTGCTGATGTATATTACTAAAATACCCGTTAGCGTGTAGCATTAATTTTTTGTTCACGCCCCACATTACCTCAGGGTTTAGCCTGTACATTGTACCTAGCCTACTATTATGCATTACCGTATTATTTAGCCGCACAGCTATTGACTGTGCCGCCATATTACTTGCAGGCTCGGTAGCTACATATAACTCTTGTGCATTTATTACATTAACTACTAAGCACAGCGTAGCTATTAAACTAAACTTCATAGCTACTGTATAATCACGTTAACATAACTATTGCCTGTGGTGCTTGCAATTTGTTTTTTATACTTTTTAAATTCCTTTGCCGTTACAAATTCTTTATCAATTACTTTAAATTCTACATTGCCATTAAGCGTAGTAATATTAGGCGAATGAATTACATAAGTAGTATTGTTATACTTAAATTGATTATTAGTAAGTACCTCTTTTTTAAACTCGATGCTGTACACTAGCATACCTACTGCAAAACCTGCGTCTTGTACTTTTTGTTTAATAAGTTGCGAATTAATAACCGCATTTTTTTTAAAATAAAGTATAAACGTGGTATTGTTTAAATCGGTGCCTATGCTATCAATAAAACTAATTGTTTTTAATTGTTTTTGTGTGGCAAACGAACACATAGAACAGGTTAGTCCGTTGGCTTTTAATTTAGCTTGAGTAAATTGTGCTTGCGCAGCAAGGCTTATTGTTGTTGCTAATGCAACGAGGCTTATTATCTTTTTCATTTTAATGTTTTTTAAATTATATAGAACACTAGGTAGAGTATTTTATCAATACTCTACCTAGTGTATTAAATTATTTAACCGTAATAACCTTAGTTAGTTGGTTGGTTTTTTTCATATTCATACTTAGCCCAGTAAGCGTTACTGTGTATGTGCCAGCGGTGGTGTATATATGTGTGGTTTTTGCATCTGCAGCCTTTGCACCATCGCCAAACGTCCACTCGTAGTGGTGCGCACTTGTTGAGCAACTTGCATCAAGAGTTACTACTTCGTTTACAGCTACTGTAACTTTATCAGCAGTAAAGCATGCTGTTGGCGTTTTGCTACAACTTGTAGTTATTACTGCTACTACTACTACTACTGCGCTTATTGATTGATTATTAATTTTCATTTGTTTTTAAATTTAAAAAGTTAATTTAATTATTGTACAATTATTCTATTATTACTATTCCGTTAGGTTTTTTGCCTACCGCAATATCTTTAATTTTCATTAGCGCAACTGCGTCTATTACTGATACATTTTCAGCTCCTTGATTAGTTACATAAGCAACTGTTTGCTCATTATTAAATGCTATTGCATGTGCGTTATCTCCTGTAGGTATGGTGGTCGTTTCTATCCAATTATTATTTACATTGTTATAAATTCGTACCTTTCCAAATTCAGTATCCGATACCCACAACTGATTAGTTTTGGCATTAAAAGCAACGTAGGCAGGCGTATATTTTAGTTGGATAGTATCAGTAATAGTTAATGTAGTAGCATCTATTTCAAACACTTGTTTTGATGTTTCACAATCTACATACATTTTATTATTACTACCTGCCCAAGCACCTACAGGCGAAATTCCCACTCCTATCGTTTTTACTACCGTTTTAGTAGCTATATCAATAACCGAAATAGTATTACTTACACTATTAGCTACAAATGCGTAGTTTTTACTACTATTCATGGTTATTTCAAGCGGAGTATCGCCCACAGCAATGCTACTAATTTCTTTAAGAGTAGCCGAGTTAAGTACTTTTATTATTCCTTCACTTTTTATTTGAGGCAACCATAATTCTGCATCATTATTTACAAATAAAGCGTTGTGCGCACTACTCTCGGTTTTGATACAGGTGAGTAAACTTAATGTTTTGGCATCGAGTGTCATTAAATACGTTTTAGCTTTCATACTATGCCCGCCACTATGTCCACCGCTCAAGTCCATGCCTGTAAGCGATACCACTACTTTGCCTTTATTAGCAGTGGCATATATGTGGTGTGGCCACGTACCTTTTTTAAACGTGGCTGTACCCGCTACTTCGTTAGTTGCCATATTTATAACCGAAATTGTGTTGCTCTCTCCGTTAATAATATAAGCCGCAGGATAATCTACACTGGCAGATAATGATTTTATTTTTTTACATCCAATAACGCTTACCAAAAGCACTACTGAAACTACAACTATAGTTATATTTTTCATTATGCACTTATTTAGCCGTTAATTTTCGCTCGTATTGGCAGCATTCAGGTAGCTTATTATATACTGCCATTGTTGCTTCGTACTTTTGGTTATCGTAGCCTGCATCAGCAATACGCTTTAACACTACATCAGGTGTTGTTTTCTTACTATTGTAGGTTAGTGTTAGCATTTTGGTGTCTTTGTCCCACACGCCTTTGGCTTGGTTGCTTTTGCCTACGGCTTTTTCAATTGTTTTTTTGCACATGCCACAATTACCATACACTTTGAACGTTTCAGTTTTAGCATTTTTAATTTGTGCATCGCACGATGCAAATGCTAATAGCATAAGTGCTAATAGCGAGGTCATTATCTTTCTCATTATCTTGTTTTTTAATAGTTGTACCTAGGAATTAGTATTAATTCCTATTTTGAATTTTTACGTTTAATAAATAATTTAACATACCAATTAATCCATTATACAATTAGCATAATAGATAGGTAAGTTACGCGTTAAAAAATCAAATTAAAAATTGCCTATGCAAAATGTACAACGGAGGCAAATACCTTGGTGGATATTTGTCCAACAACACTACCAATAGAGGTTGTACAGCACTAATAGGTACTAAATTATAGTTTACTGCATTTACAAACGCCAGAGGCTGTAATTTGGTTTTAAGCACAAACACTTTGGTTTGTAGCTTATCTTTAATTATTGGCTTTACTTCTATCCTTTTGTCCTTACAGCAATCGTCATCTTGCGTTTCGGTTGCGTGGTAGCACGTACAGGCTTCTCCAAATGTATAGTTGTATAATTTATATGATTGTTGCCCTCCGCACTCGTGCATACCAATACTTAGCCCAACTGTAGCAAACAAGTGGCTGAATATTAATAAGACTGCGAATATTTTTTTCATTATAAATTTGTACTGTTATACAAATATAAAACATATTTACCAATTAACTATCCTTTGCATTAAATGGCGTAGGCTAACTGTTATATTGCTTAACTATAAATTCTCTGGTAGGCGGAGTATAAGTTTTACTTACTAGCGGAGTAATTAAGTAATTGCCACCACTAACTATAAATCCCTTGCCTGCTAAAGCAGGCAAGGGATTTATAGTTAAGCAATATTTGTTATTATTTTACATTTTACTCAACGAACGATTAACAAACTGGCTAAGCTCTTCTCCTTTTAATAGGTTTTGGGTTAGCTTGGCTAAATCAATAGCGTTTTGCATCATTTCTTTACGCAAGCTAGGGTCGCCTTGTTGTAGTATTTTTTCAATAACTGCATTGTTAGCATTTACAGCTAAGCTGTACGTGTCGGGCATTGACCCATAAAAACTCATGCCTCCACCCATTACACTGGCTTCTTTCATACGGCGCATAAACTCCGATTGTGTAATAACCACTGGTGCATCGCTGGCGTGCATTGGTTTTACTTCCACTTTATAGGTAGTAGCATTTACCAATTCTTCCGTTAATTTTTTTACATCTTCGCGTTGCTGCTCTGTTAATTTATCTACTAACTCTTCAGTTTTTTTAATTAAGTTTTCAATAGTATCCGCATCTACACGCACAAACTGTACATTTTCGTTTTTGCCCTCAAGGTTTTGAATCAAATGTGGCGTAAGTGGTGTGTCTAATATAATGGTTTCGTAGCCACGGTTTTTAGCCGTTTGTATGTACGAGTGCTGCTCCAACGCATTGTTAGTATATAGTATTACTAACTTACCATCTTTATCAGTTTGTGCTGGTTTTATTTTTTCAACTAATTCGTCCCATGTATTAGCTACACCATCAGTAGTTTTGTACAATGCAAACTTGCTTACCTTGTCGTAAAACTTTTCTTCGCTAATCATACCATACTCTATAAACACTTTAATGTCTTCAAACTTACGTTCAAATTCGGCACGGTCTTTTTTAAATATTTCCTCTAGTTTGTCAGCTACTTTTTTGGTAATGTGGTTACTAATTTTCTTTACATTACCATCGCTTTGCAAATAGCTACGGCTTACGTTTAACGGAATGTCTGGCGAATCTAGCACACCTTGCAATAGCATCAAAAAGTCAGGTACAATACCCTCTACGTTATCGCTCACAAACACTTGGTTACAGTATAGTTGTATTTTGTTTTTTTGAACCTCAGGAGTTTTTTTCAATTTAGGAAAATACAATATTCCCGTAAGGTTAAACGGATAATCTACATTAAGATGAATATGAAACAACGGTTCATCAAAATTCATTGGATACAATTCGGTGTAAAACTTGGCGTAGTCTTCGTCTTTTAAATCCGACGGTTTACGAGTCCAAGCAGGTACTGGGTTATTAATAACATTATCAATAGTAACCTCTTTACTTTCGGTTTCTCCATCAGCTTTTACCCAGTCTTTTTTAGTGCCGAATTGTATTTCTACAGGCAAAAATTTACAGTACTTATCTAATAATTGTTGAATTTTAGTTTGCTCCAAAAACTCTAAGCTATCTTCAGCAATGTATAATATAATATTAGTACCACGTTCCCCTTTTTCAATTTCAGTAATAGTAAAGTTTGGGGAACCATCGCACTCCCAACGCACGGCTTTGGCACCGTCTCTAAACGAAAGTGTTTCAATAGCTACTTTTTCGGCTACCATAAATCCACTATAAAATCCTAATCCAAAATGCCCAATAAGGCTAGTTTCGGGAGTTTTGTCTTTATACTGTTGTACAAATTCTTCAGCTCCACTAAACGCTATTTGGTTAATGTATTTTTCAACCTCAGCTTCGGTCATACCCAAACCACGGTCTTTAATGGTAAGCGTTTTGGCTTCTTTGTTAAGCTCTATTTGTATACGAGTTTCGCCAATTTCGCCGTTAAATTCGCCCATCGAACTCAATGCTTTCAATTTTTTGGTGGCATCAACTGCATTACTTACTAATTCGCGTACAAATATTTCGTTGTCGGAATACAAAAATTTTTTAATAATTGGAAAAATGTTGTCAGTCTGTACATTAATTTTTCCAGTGGTGGCTGTGCTCATGATTATTTTAGTTAAATTTTAATTGTTAATGATTTTTAATTGTTATTTCAAAAAATAAACCAATGTACTAATAACTGCTATTATTACAGTCTGCAGGGCATAAATCGGAATTTATAACAGTTATTAGTGTAAAATACGACATATTATTAATGGTTAATATCAGTTAGCGTTGAATTTATTATGCAAATTAAAAGATACGTGTAATTACACTACAAATAAAAATCCTCCATCAACTATTGTTAATGGAGGATTTTTATTTGTGAGTTATAATAAATTAACTGTATTTAATTACTTTGTCGTTTGGTAATTATATCCCTCAATTGCGATGCTTTTTCGTAATCTTCATTGGCAATAGCTGTACTTAATTCTTGTTGCAAATCGTCAATGCTTAGTGCATCGGTTTCGTTTACTTCAGCATCTTCGGTAGCGCTATCCAGTTCGGTATCAGTACTAGTAGCATCAGTATTACCCTCTAATAATATACCTGCTGAGGCAAGTATAAACTCGTAGGTGTATATGCTTGCTCCAAACCTAACGGCAAGCGCAATGGCATCGCTTGTACGGGCATCTATCTCTACTTGTTTGTTATCTTTATTACACACAATTTTTGAAAAGAAAATACCCTCTACCAAATTATAAATAATAATTTCTTGCATTTCTACCTCAAAGGCATCAGCAAACGATTTAAACAAATCGTGTGTTAATGGCCTACTTGGGGTCATTTTTTCTAATTCAATGGCAATAGCTTGTGCCTCAAATCCACCAATGATTATAGGTAGGCGGCGTGCGCCTTGTTGCTCAACAAGCACTAAAGCATACGCACCTGACTGTGTTTGGCTGTAAGATAAGCCTGCTATATCCAATTTTATTTTTTTCAAAACTATAATCTGTTTTTATTTAATTGGCGTTAGCTTTAAACTTGGCTACCGCAGCAGTTAATTTTGGTAATACTTCAAACACATCGCCTACAATGCCATAGTCAGCCGCTTTAAAAAACGGAGCTTCTTTATCCGTATTAATAACCACGATAGTTTTACTTTGATTAACACCTGCTAAATGCTGTATAGCCCCGCTAATACCAGCTGCTATGTACAAGTTAGGGCGCACTGCTAGGCCAGTTTGCCCCACGTGCTCGTGGTGCGGACGCCAACCTATATCAGCCACTGGGCGAGAACATGCCGTGGCAGCACCTAATACTTTCGCCAAATCCTCTACAATACCCCAGTTTTCAGGGGCTTTAAGCCCACGTCCGCCTGACACTACTAGTTCTGCCTCTGGCAATGGAATATGGTCGGTATTGTCTTTTTTTACTTCTTTTACGGTTATAGTAATATCACTTGGCGCAAGGGTATAAGTTAAATCGCTTACTGTTGCTACGTTTGCTGATTGCTCTACAGGAAACGAGTTAGGAGAGATTACAATTATTTTTTTATCCGACGTTAATTCGTAATCAACAAATGCTTTACCGCTAAATACGGGCTTACGCAATGTAAACGAATTACCATTAATAACAGGGTACGTGGTAGCGCCTGTAACCATACCTGCGCTATAACGTGCTGATAAACGAGGGGCTACGGCTTTAGCCACTAAATCGGCAGTAAAAATAATAACTGATGCTTGTGCTGCATCGGCAGCTGCGCCAACAACTTTGCTATACGCTTTGCTATCTAACGTGGTAATGTTTCCTGTAAATTTTAACACCTTGTTAGCACCTACGTTACCTAAGGTAGCAAGTTCGTTGTTGTTTGCGTCGCCAATATTAAGCACTACTACTTCGGTATTTAATTGTGCGGCTATTTTGCTACCATAAAATACGGCTTCAATACTTGCTTTTTTCACTTTGCCCGAGGCTGATTCTGTGTAAATTAAAACTGACATAATTTTTAGTTTTTTAGTTTGAAAAAATAAACCTTAAATAACCTTAGCTACTGCGTGTAGGTCGTGTACTAGCTCGTCCATTTGGTCGGCAGTGTAATACTTGCAACCCGATTTTTCGGCGGGCAATTCAAATTGTTTTGCCACTGTTAGTGCGCTTGAACCGTTAGCTGCTACTATTTCTACAGGCTTGGTACGTGCTGCCATAATACCACGCATATTAGGTATGCGTTGCTCTGCCATGCCTTTTTGCGCACTTATTACTAGCGGTAGTTTTGCTTCAATAATTTCAATACCGTTGGTTATGTCACGCTCAAGTGTAGCTACACCAGCCGTTACATCAAGTTTTGATGCCATTGATACGTAAGTCATATCTAATAATTCGGCTACCATACCACCTACTTCGCTACCATTGTAATTAATGGTTTCTTTGCCAAACATAATTAAATCGTACGCTTTGTCTTTAGCATAAGATGCTATGTTACTTGCCGTTACAAAGGCATCGGTAGGGTCTATGTCAATACGTACTGCATCATCCACGCCTAGTGCCAAAGCTTTACGAATAATGGCATCGTTATCAGCCGCGCCTACGTTAAGCACAGTTACGTTGCCGCCTTGCGCCTCTTTTAATTCGAGGGCACGTACTAAAGCGTACCATTCGTCGTAGGGGTTTAAAATCCAAGTTACACCGTCTTCAACAAACTGTGTGTTGCCGTCTTTAAACACTACTTTGCTGGTAGTGTCGGGCGCTTTGCTTACGCAAACTAAAATTCTCATGCGAGTATAAATTTTATGGTTAATTATAAATTTTCAAATGCGAATTTACTAATTAAAATCAAACAAAAATTAGCAACCTAATTTAAAATTTGGGCATAAAAAAACCTCAATAAATTGTTGAGGTTTTTTTATAATAAAACGACTAAAGAATTATTTTAAACTACAAGATATTCCTGCTGGAGCATAAGATGTATTTTGTGTAGAACAAGCATCCTTTGCATCTTTCTTTTTAACATTTTTGTAAACAAAATCTCCTGAAAAATTTGTACCTGAACAAGAACAAGTATAATCTTTTTTACAAGCTGAACTTAATGCTACTACTGCTACTGCAGCTACTACTAATAATTTTTTCATTTGTTTTTTTTATTTTAAGTTGATTAATACTTCTGCAATTATAAATACATTATTGATATTAAAAAAATAAATGTAAGAAATTGAGTATATATACCCACTGAGGGTGTATTAAACCATACTTTTTTTGAAATTGGTAGCTTTTAGAACCAAAAAAAATACTACTTTTGTAACAAATACATAAAATACATAGTTAAAATGAGCAATAAAAATGTAATATTAGTACCGCACGACTTTACCAAAGTAGCTGAATGTGCAGTAAAACATGCAGTACAATTAATAGATACACTAAAAGGCGAAATAGTGTTACTACATATTGTTAGTAAGCCTACACAAGAAGCTGATGCTAAAAATCAATTATTAAAAGTAGCTGAAGCAATAACTAAAGAAAGTGGTGTACAATGCAGAGCAATTGTTGAACTAGGCAACATATTTGACGATATTGCATTAATTGCACAACGCGAACATGCACGCTTAATAGTTATGGGAACACATGGTGTTAAAGGTATGCAGTTTTTAACAGGTAGTAATGCACTAAAAGTTATTACCGACAGCCTAGTACCATTTATTGTAGTACAAGAAAAAGAACCTTATTCGCCACACGATAAAATCGTGTGTCCGTTAGATTTTAGTAGAGAAACCAAACAAAAAGTACGCTTGGTAGCTACCATGGCCAAAAACTTAAATGCAAAAGTATTTATAATAGTACCTCCTGCTACTGACGAGTTTTTGGTAAACGATATTAACCGTAATATTGGTTTTACAGAGGCAACACTTGAAAATGCAGGAGTAGATTACGAATTAACTACTGCCGAAAAAGGTAATTTTGTTAAAAACATTATTAAATATAGCGTATCAATTGATGCTGATTTAATAGCTATGGTAAATGATGATAGTGGCGCAATGCCAGCATTTATTGGTAGCGACGTACAAAGTATAATTACCAACGAAGCACAAATACCTACACTAATAGTTAATTCGGCGCAGAGTTCAAGCGGTGGAGGATTACTAGGTACTTAATAATTAATTTTACTACTACTCACAACGCCCTGCATGATTTTCATGCAGGGCGTTGTGTTAAAGCATCAACAAATTATAACTTAACAACCACTACTATAGTATGACTGGAAGCATTACATCAACCATTGCAAACGGCATAGGTACAATTACATTTTTTCATCCGCAAAGTAATAGTTTACCTGGCGAAAATTTGCGAGAGTTAGCCCGCCAAATAGAGGTTATGGGCAACAACCCTGAAGCGAAAGTGATAGTGTTACAAAGCGAAGGCGAAAAAACATTTTGTGCAGGCGCTTCGTTTGATGAGCTAATAAGTATTAACGATGCCAATACAGGCACTACTTTTTTTAGTGGCTTTGCGGGCGTAATTAATGCCATGCGCAAAGCTCCTAAATTTGTAATAGCACGTGTGCAAGGCAAGACTGTAGGGGGAGGAGTAGGTATAGCCTGCAGTGCTGACTACTGCTATGCACTAAGCACGGCATCAGTTAAGCTAAGCGAACTTGCGGTAGGTATTGGCCCATTTGTAGTAGGCCCAGCAGTGGAGCGTAAAATAGGCAAAGGTCCATTTTGTGAACTTACCATTAACGCCACCGAATGGCGCAGTGCCGCATGGGCAAAAGAAAAAGGCATGTATGCTGAACTATTTGAAACCACTGCTAACATGGATACTGCGCTGCAAGCACTTACTAATCAACTAACCAAAAGTAATCCTGAGGCTATGGCTATGCTTAAAACCGCCATGTGGCAAGGCTGCGAGCATTGGGATACCTTACTAATTGAACGTGCGCAAATGAGCGGTAAACTAGTCGTGAGCAATTTTACGCGCAACGCCATTAATGCTTTTAAAACAGCGGTTAAATAAATTTTAAAATAAATTTATTTTACTAACGGAGCGCCACCTTAATTAAATTTAGGGTGGCGTTTTATTATTAAAGCAATAAAGTAACTTAACAAAAACATAGCAATGTAAGCTGGGTATTCGCCCAGTAATACATAGGGTGTAATGCTTGCGTTTAAATTAACGGTGGCTGTAAAAGCATCGTCTTGCCACCAGTAGGTATGCTTTACTACATCGCCACGTTGGTTAATAATAGCCGAAATACCAGTGTTTGCACTACGTACAACATATCTGCGAGTTTCAATAGCACGTAAGCGTGCATAGCTTAAATGTTGCTTATAACCTGGTGTATTGCCCCACCAACCATCGTTTGTAATTATGCCAATAAGCTGTGCACCCTTGCGCACGTAGCTTGCCACGTATTGCCCATAGATAGATTCGTAACATATTACTGGTGCTATTTTAACACCTGTTTTGCTATCAGTAAACACTGATGCCTGTGGCTGCACACCTAAGCTACCTACTGTGCCGCCAAGGTTAAGGGCTAGTTTTTCTAATGGTTTTAATAGTATTGGAAACGGCATTTTTTCGGCACCTGGTACTAATTTACTTTTGTGGTATAGCTGTATGCTATCTGTACCGTGCATTTGCATGGCGGTGTTGTAGGTGTCAAAATAATACCCCTCCGAATTTTTGTGTGCCGTTAGCGATGGGGTTTGCGTAGGTTCGTAAAAACGATAGGTGCTTATACCCATTATTATATTCAAATTAGGATATTGTTTTAAATAGGTGCGTAGAGTTTTATAGCTTTCGTTGCTATCTAACTCCACCTCGTTAGCGTTAGTAATAAGGCTTGTTTCGGGGCTAAACACATAACGCACACTATCATCAATTACGGTTGAGGCTAGTGCTAGTATTCGTGCGAGTTGTGCGCTCTCGCCAAGAGTTCCAAATTTTTCGTTATAAGGATCGATGTTGGGTTGAATAACTGCAACCTTAGTAGGATTAGTGATTTCAGTGTAGGTAGCAAATCGTAGGAGCGAATAAGTTACAGGTATTACTAAAGTAAGTACTAACGGCACGTATTTTTTAATTGAAGTTTCAGTTCGTTGTATGGTAATTAATCGAAACACTAAAATATTAACTGCCCACACCCACCAGCTACCGCCTAGGTGGCCAGTAATTTCGTACCATTGTATATAAGGCGTACTTTCGCTAAACACGTTACCTAGCGTAAGCCACGGCCAAGTAATATCCCAGTGCATGTGCAGGTATTCAAAACTTATCCAAAGTGCTGGCAATAACCACAGTGCAAATTTAGTAGTGAGCTTTTGGTAGCCCCAATTAAATAATAACACCACACCACTCATTAGCATTGCATTGGCCACACTTGCCATTATACCAGCTGTTAACTCAGCATTGCATACCCAATAATTTACTGTAAAATTCCATAACAAAAACGTTACTTGACTGTAAGCAAACAACGATTTATTGTTAGCTACACAATAGTTATGCACCAATAATAATGGGACAAATGCAATAAATATTAATGGTACAAAACCTACCACAGGCCATGCTGCGCTTAGTAACAGTGCGCTTATAACGCTTAATAATAGGGCTTTAAAAGGAGTAATGGCACGCATTGTAATCGTTAAATTGATTATTTTATAAAAACTCAAATGTAGGTTTTAAATTAGTATGTAAATAAACTAAAATTGAGGCGTAATGTATTGGCACACAATAAACTTATTAAGTACATTTATCCAATTAAAAATAACCTATACCACTGTTATTAATGCTACAAATATTTAACACTCTTACTCGAACCAAAGAAGAATTTAAACCACTAAATGCACCACATGTGGGCATGTATGTATGTGGGCCAACCGTATACTCCGACGTGCATTTGGGTAATTGCCGCACATTTATTTCGTTTGATATGATATACCGTTACCTTGTACACCTAGGCTACAAAGTACGTTATGTGCGCAACATAACCGATGCTGGGCATTTAGAAGGCGATAACGACGAAGGCGATGATAAGTTTGCCAAAAAAGCAAAACTCGAACAGCTAGAACCCATGGAAATTGTACAGCGATATACCGTAGGCTTTAGAGATGTAATGCGCCAATTTAACACACTACCGCCAAGTATTGAACCTACTGCTACTGGGCATATTGTGGAGCAAATAGAAATGACCAAAACTATTATTGCCAACGGTTTAGCCTACGAAGTAAATGGCACGGTATATTTTGATGTAGAGAAGTTTGCTCAAACAAATAACTACGGTAAGCTCACTAATAGGCAGTTAGAAGACTTATTAACTAACACGCGCGCACTTAATGGGCAGGACGAAAAACGTGGTCAACTTGATTTTGCCTTGTGGATAAAAGCCAAGCCCGAACACTTAATGCAATGGCCAAGCCCTTGGGGAATGGGGTTTCCGGGGTGGCACATTGAGTGTAGTGCTATGAGCCGCAAGTACCTGGGCGAAACGTTTGATATACACGGTGGTGGCATGGATTTGCAAGCCACCCACCACACCAACGAAATAGCACAAAACATAGGCTGCTGCGGTAAAGACCCCGCTACGTATTGGATGCACACCAACATGCTTACCGTTAATGGCGCACGTATGGGTAAGAGTGTGGGCAACGCATTTTTGCCTCATGAATTATTTAGTGGTTCGCATCCTTTGTTAGATAAGGGTTATGCGCCTATGGCAGTTAAGTTTTTCATGTATCAAACGCATTATCGTAGCACCTTAGATTTTAGTAACGATGCCTTACAGGCGTCTGAAAAAGCCTATACACGCATGATGGAGGCTTATGCTAAAATTGAGAATTTAAAAACATCGGCAACATCAACTACTAATATTACTACTATTAAGCAAGGCTGTTATGCTGCTATGAACGATGATTTTAATACCTCAGTGGCTATAGCGCATTTGTTTGATGCCGTACGCTACATTAACTCCGTAAACGATGGTAAGGAAACTATAACCGAAGCGGATAAAACTGAGCTATTAGCTTTGTTTACACATTTTATAAACGATATATTGGGGGTAAATGTAACCCTACAAAACAACGAAAAACTAATTACCACCATGGATAATGTAGTGCAACTACTAATAACCATGCGCAACGAAGCTAAAGCCAATAAAGACTGGCCTACTAGTGATGCACTGCGTGATAAATTAATAGCCGCAGGCATACAAATTAAAGATACCAAGGAGGGTACAACTTATAGTATGGCGTAATGAAAAAATAATAAAATTATTTTAATAAACAAAGAAACGGAAACCTAAAAGTGGTTTCCGTTTTTTTATTTTTACGTCTAAAAATTATTCCGCTAATTTACGAGCAACTCTATCAGCATCGCTTATATTACTTGCAGGTAACTGGTTGTCCAAATCGTTGAGTTGTAATTGTTTTAGCGGCTGTGCAGGTGGTGCACTGCGTTGTTGTGAGCCGTTAGTCGTGGTGGTATTTTTACGCAAACCGTAATCGTCGTCGGCACTATTGTTATAATCCCAATTATTATTATTGTAGGCTGTTAACTCGTACATGGCTTCTTGCGCTAGGGCATTTGCACGTTGCGCATGGTTAATAGCAGCAGCATAATTTTGATCATAATACAACTGTTTTGCATAATTATAATGGCGCATGGCTAATCCCAAAAACGGAGTGTAGTTGGCGTTGTAATACGTCATGTTTTGTGCGTCATTAATACTATAACGGGTAGCACGCAATGCCTGCTTAGCTTGGCTACGGTAGTAACCGTAATTATACCCCATGTTTACATTAATTACAGGGAATGTGGCATATACACCGCCTCCATAACTATCGTTATTACTACTGTATCCGTAGCTATTGGTACCACCGTTATACACTCCATAACTACCGTTGTTATTATTATTATCGTTGTTATAATAGTTTGAATTGTTAGTGGTGTTATTGCCACCATTGTTTTGGTGGTGGTTAGTGTTATTATTAGGTTGATTACCGTTATTATAATAACGTTGTGCAAATGTTGTGGTTGTAATTGCTGTAAATAAAACGGTGTTTACTACTACAGTTGTGATAATTGTTTTCATAATAGTGTGGTGTTTAGTAGGTTAATTTATTAGTGTGTGTTTATACTTTCCAGTATCCAAAGTGCGTGCCAAAGTTGTATGTGTATAATTTATTTAGTTGCACTAATACCTTGTAACTATTGGTAGTATTGATAATTTTGAAATTAAAAACAATTTTAATTTATGTGTAATAAATTAAAATCGACTAAAACACACCATTTAATAAACACTATATTTACAACCTAATTAAAATTTAAACCAAACCACACACTTAATGCTAATTAGCACAGCCCTAAAACAACGTAATTCGGATTTATGCGAACTATGTACCACCGAAAACTCAACAATAGCTTACACGGTAAGCCCTAAAACGGATTCGTCTATTAACAATCAAGTAGCATTATGCACTACGTGCAAAAGTGCTATAAACACAAGCGATGCAGCTAATCATTGGCGTTGTGTAGAGGGAAGTATTTGGAACCCCGAACCAAGTGTACAGGCATTAAGTTATAGGTTATTGCACCAGTATAAAGAGGAAGATTGGGCAAGTAACTTAATTAGCTCGGTAGATATTGACGAAGATATTATACAGTGGGCTATGACTGCCTTTGAAGTAGCCGATGTGCATAAAGATGCCTTTGGCAGCCTACTCCAAAACGGCGACAACATAGTGCTTACGCAGGCGTTAAACGTTAAGGGAACTAACTTTACAGCATCAAAAGGAACTGTGGTTAAGCGCATAAAATTAGTGTATAATAACACTGAACATATTGAGGGTAAAGTAAACGACCAAACGATAGTTATACTTACTAAGTTTGTTAAAAAAACGTAATAAAATACTACTACATAAGATTAACTATTAAAATTTTAAACCATACACTACACCATGAAATTTGACCGCCGACAATATTCCAACGACATATTAATGCACCTGTACAAAGGCTTACTAAAGCCTCGTATGATTGAAGATAAAATGTTAATACTTCTTCGCCAAGGCAGAGTTAGTAAGTGGTTTAGCGGTATAGGGCAAGAAGCCATATCAGTAGGGCTAACACTTGGGTTAAACCCCGACGAATACATATTACCCATGCACCGCAATCTAGGAGTGTTTACGTGCCGTAACATGGACTTGGGGCAACTGTTTGCACAGTTTCAAGGCAAGCACGAAGGCTTTAGCAAAGGGCGCGAACGCTCGTTTCACTTTGGTTCAAAACCACACCACATTGTAGGAATGATATCGCACCTTGGCCCACAAAATGGCGTGGCTGATGGTATTGCGCTAGCAAGTCTCTTACAAAAAACTAATAAAATTACGGCAGTATTTAATGGCGATGGTGGCACAAGCCAAGGCGATTTTCACGAAAGCCTTAACGTAGCCGCTGTGTGGGAACTACCCGTAATATTTATTGTAGAAAATAATGGGTATGGGCTAAGCACGCCTAGCGATGAGCAGTTTCGTTGCCGTCAGTTTATTGATAAAGGCATAGGCTACGGCATGGAGGCGTATCAGGTAGACGGCAATAATATTATTGACGTGTACGATATGGTGCGTAACCTAGCTGAAAGTATGCGCAAAAAACCACGCCCAGTATTGTTAGAATGTATGACGTTTAGAATGCGTGGGCACGAAGAAGCCAGCGGTACTAAATACGTACCTAAAGAACTCATTGAAGAGTGGGCCACCAAAGACCCATTGGCAAACTTTGAAACTTATCTGCGTGATAACGGCATACTTACCGAAGCCCTTAACGAAGAGCTACGTGCCACTATTAAAAAAGAAATTGACGCAGGCCTTGAGTACGCATTTGCATTGCCTAACATAGTGCCTAACACCGAAGCCGAAATAGCTGATGTGTATGCACCTTACACGCCTGAAAATAAACCTAGTAATGGTGCGGTAATTGAGCAAAAACGCTTTGTTGATGCCCTTGCCGATGGTATGGGCATGGCAATGGCCAAGCACGATAACCTAGTATTGATGGGGCAAGACATAGCTGAGTACGGAGGTGTGTTTAAAATAACTGAAGGCTTGGTAGAAAAATACGGCAAGGCACGTGTGCGCAACACCCCCTTGTGCGAAAGCGCCATACTAGGCACAAGCCTAGGGCTGAGTGTTATGGGGCATAAAGCAATGGTTGAAATGCAATTTGCCGATTTTGTTACCTGTGGTTTTAATCAAATTATAAATAACCTTGCCAAGGCACATTACCGCTGGGGGCAAAATGCCGATGTAGTAGTTCGTATGCCTACGGGCGCAGGCGTTGGCGCAGGGCCATTTCACTCGCAAAGTAATGAGGCGTGGTTTACCCACACCCCAGGGTTAAAAGTGGTGTACCCATCCACTCCTGAAGATGCCAAAGGCTTGCTATTAGCAGCGTTTGAAGACCCTAACCCCATTATGTTTTTTGAACACAAGGCATTGTACCGCACTATTACAGGCAACGTACCTGCTGATTATTACACCACACCTATTGGTAAAGCACGCACTGCACGCAAGGGCAATGCCTGCAGCATAATAACTTACGGCGCAGGCGTACACTGGGCTATGGACTATGTAACAGAGCATAATATTGATGCCGAAGTTATTGACCTACGCACCCTACTCCCTTACGATACCGATGCTATTGCGGCCACCGTTAAAAAAACTAACCGAGTACTATTATTGCACGAAGACTGCCTAACAGGCGGAATAGCGGGCGATATAGCCGCATACATCTCCGAACATTTGTTTGAACACTTAGATGCTCCCGTAGTGCGTTGCGCTAGCTTAGACACTCCCGTGCCGTTTAGTATTGAGTTAGAAAATAATTTTTTGGCCAAAAATAGTTTGGGTGCTTGTTTGAATAAGTTGTTGGGGTATTAAAAAATCAATAATCTTGTGAAACTTGAGACTAAATGAATAAACAAAATTTAATACAAAGCATAACATTTGGCGAAAGTATTGCCGAACAAGAATCTGAAAAATTAAAAAATTATTTCTTTAAAACAGAATTTTGGAATCTCGTTAGAAATGGCACAACGGATATTATTTATGGTGCCAAAGGTGCTGGAAAAAGTGCTCTATATACCAGTATTGTAAATGATACCGATGCATTATTTGATGAGGGAATTTTAGTCTCACTTGCTGAAAATCCCACAGGAAATACAGCGTTTTCAAATTTAAAAAATGATCCTCCGACTTCTGAAACCCAATTTGTTCGTCTTTGGAAACTATACTTTCTTGTAATTACCGCTAATGAATTTAATAAATATGAAATAAATGATAAGAGTGCTTTACAAGTATTAGAAATCCTTAGAGATTGTAATCTTGTTCCTGCTCAGAATAAATTATCTGGTTTTTTAAAAGTATGCATGGACTTTGTAAGATCCATTCAAAATGGAAAAGAATTTAGTACTACAGCAGAATTTGATTCAATGGGAATGTATTCTGGACAAAAATTTTCTATTTCTTTTGGAGAGCCTAGCAAATCTGATTTTGATAAAGGTCTCGTTTCGATAGAGTATGCACATGACCTTCTTCAAAAATCACTATTAGAAAATAAAATAAAACTTTGGATTATTATTGATCGACTTGATGTTGCTTTTACTGAAAGCGAAGAGCTCGAGACAAACGCACTAAGGGCTTTATTTAAAGCTTACTTAGATTTAGTTCCATATAGTGAAATAAAATTTAAAATATTTCTTAGAGATGATATTTGGGATAAAATTAATAACGGAGGGTTTAGAGAGGCTAGCCACATTACTAAGTACCAAAATCTTCGATGGTCTAAAGAATCTCTTTTAAACTTGTTGATTAGGCGAATTATTGATAATAGCGAATTAGTTACATTTTTAAATATAAATAAGGAAGATACACTATCTAATTTTTCAAAACAAGAGAACCTTTTTTATACATTATTTCCAAAACAAATAGATGTTGGAACTAGAAAATCAAACACATTAGATTGGATTTTATCACGAACAAAAGACGGGAAAGGTATTAATACTCCAAGAGAGTTAGTTCAATTGTTAAAACATGCAAGAGAAATTGAATTAAAAAGTCTTGAGAATGGAATTAATGACTTGACAGATAATTTGATTATTTCAAAACAATCATTTAAAAAAGCTGTTGATTTAGTAAGTAGGCAAAGAATGGAACAAACAATTTATGCTGAATTTCCCACATTAAAAGAATATATGGAAGCTCTAAGAAAGGATAAAGCAGAGCACTCAATAGATACATTGTCAATCAAATGGTCAAAATCTAAAGAAGAGACTTTTGAGATTGCTAAAAATCTTCAAAAGATAGGTTTCTTTGAAGAAAAGGGGGAGCGACCAAATCTTCGATTTAAAATACCATTTATTTACAGACCTTTTTTACAAATAACCCAAGGCGCAGCAAACTCAGATATAGAATAAAAAAATTGCTGGTGCTAACTTTCCGCTCTTTCCTTCAATCTAAACCCGAACAACACATGAATGCCTTAACAAATTATTTAGCGGATATTTCAACCCTTTGTAAAACCCACAAAGTAAAAACAATGTATGCCTTTGGTTCAGTACTCACTACTAAATTTAATAACGAAAGTGATATTGATTTAATAGTTGATTTTGAGCCTTTAGATATATTGGATTATGCGGACAATTATTTTGATTTAAAATTTTCGTTAGAAATTATTTTAAAAAGACCAATTGATTTAATAGAAGATAAGGCCATTAAAAACCCCTACTTTAAACAAGCTGTAAACGAACAAAAACAACTAATTTATGGATAATAGCATTAAAACTTGGCTGTACGATATACTCAATGCTATTAACGAAATTGAAAGTTTTTTCATTGATAGACCAAGAGAGTTTTTGAATTATCAAAACGACTTACGCACAAAACGTGCTGTAGAACGAAACATTGAAATAATTGGCGAGGCAATGAATAGAACATTAAAATATGATCCAACATTTGAGATAAAAAACGCTCGTAAATTAGTTGATGTTAGAAATAGAATTATCCATGGATATGATTCGGTTTCAGACGATTTAATTTGGAGTATTGTAATTAAACACCTACCAATTTTAAAAGAGGAAGTAGAAGAGTATTTAAACTAATAAAATACTTTACTAACCCCGCTACCGCAAACTTTCCGCTCCCTCATTTAATCTAAACCCAAACAACACATGAATGCTTTAACAAATTATTTAGTGAATATTTCAAAGCCTTACTAAACTCACCACATAAAATAATATTTGCCCTTAGATACTTAATACAACTATATATAATAAAAAACATGAATTCTTGGATTGAAATACCCGCTAACAGCGACTTTACACTACATAACATACCGTTTGGAATTGTACAGCATACTAATAAAAAAGTAGTGGCTACTATACTAGGCAATACCGTTATTGATCTACACGCACTATACAACACTGGGCTACTAAGCACTATTTACGGGCTACACGGCAATGTGTTTAGTAACAACTACATTAATGATTTTATTGCCTTAGGCAAACCCATAACCAATGCCGTGCGCTTGCGTATTATTGATTTGTTTAACGAAACCAATACTAATGCCGAGCATCGTACAGTATTGCAACGTTGCCTACTTAACACTAACGAAGTGAAACAATGTATGCCTGTGCGTATTGGCGATTATACCGATTTTTTTAGCAGTATAGACCACGCTACCAATACTGGTATGATGTTTCGCGACCCTGCAAATGCACTACTTCCTAACTGGAAACACTTACCAGTAGGCTACCACGGACGCTCATCGAGTATTGTAGAGAGTGGCGTAAATTTTCATAGACCCAAAGGGCAATCAAAAACCGACGACCAAACCATGCCTAGTTTTGCACCTTGCAAAACATTAGATTTTGAACTGGAAATGGGTTTTATAATAGGGAAACCCACCGAACTGGGCGACAGTATAACTACTGGTAACGCCAATGAACACATATTTGGTTTTTGCCTGTTTAACGATTGGAGTGCCCGCGATATTCAAAAATGGGAGTATGTACCTTTAGGTCCGTTTTTAGGTAAGAATTTTTTTAGTTCAATATCGCCATGGATTGTTACCCTCGAAGCCTTAGCGCCATTTAGAGTAGATAGTTACGAGCAAACACCACAAGTATTGCCGTACTTAGCGTTTGAGGGACAAAATAATTTTGATGTAAATTTACAAGTATACATTCAGCCCGAAAATAGTACCGTAAAATGTGTAAGCGAAAGTAATTTTAAATACATGTACTGGAACGTTAATCAACAGCTGGCACACCATACCATTAATGGTTGTAATGTAAATGTAGGCGATATGATGGCAAGTGGCACTATAAGTGGCCCTGAACCCACAAGCTACGGTAGCATGCTCGAAATAAGTTGGGGAGGCAAACGTGCAATAACTATGAACGATGGTACCGAACGTAAATTCATACACGATAACGATACAGTAATTATGCGTGGCTACGCCGAAAAAAATGGCGTACGAGTTGGCTTTGGCGAGGTAAAAAATAAAGTGTTACCAGCTAAGTAATTTTATTAAGATGCTTTGGTTTGTGGGGACACGAACCAGCTAATGTACCTTGGGTTCGTGAGGACACGAACCGAGGCGATAAATATTACAATGTAAATTCCTTCGGAAAGTTTAAATAATTAGCGGAGTGCTACAATCCAAATTGCTTTTCGGCCATTGTTACAATTTCGTTGCCTATAGCTAGGCAAGCTGTTGCGGCTGGGCTTGGAGCGTTTATTACGTGTATGGCATTGCCACTAGCTTCTATTTTAAAATCGTCAATCATGTTGCCTTGTGGACTTAATGCCATAGCTCTATTACCTGCACGTGAGGCTACTATATCGTCCATTTCAAGGCTCGGAATAAGTGTTTGCAAGCGTTTTAAAAAATAAGCTTTGCTAAATGCACCATGGTATTCATCTAAACCAAAACGCCAATGTTTGGCAAAAAACTTCCAAGTACCCTTAAAACCTAGTGCTTGCAAGGTATCTCTAAAATTAAAATCAGTTTTTTTGTACCCCTCTCTATCAAACACAAACACAGCATTAGGGCCACACTCTACTCCGCCGTGTATCATACGAGTAAAATGTACCCCTAAAAACGGAAACTCAGGGTTAGGTACTGGGTATATCAAATTATTAACCTTACTCATTCCTTTAGGAGTAAGGTCGTAGTAGTCACCTCTAAAGCCTACTATGGCTGCATCTGATGGGTTATTAGCTTTCTTGGCAATTCTATCAGCCTGCAAGCCCGCACACGAAATAATATACTTACCACTAAATAATCCGCGCGAAGTGGTAACAGTAGTTAAACCGTTTTCTCGCGTTAAAAATTCTTTAGCTTCAGTTTTTAAAAATACTTTACTACCGCTAAATTTTTGTTCAATTAAATTTTTCAGTACTATGCACAATCCTGCATAATCAATAATACCAGTGCACCCCACCCATATACCTGCTATACCTTTGGCACTAGGTTCAATTTCGGCTATACGTTTGGCATCAATTAATTGTAGGTCTTCCACTCCATTAGCTAAGCCATTAGTATACACTTTTTGCATGTGAGGCAACTCGCTTTCGTGGGTAGCTACTATTATTTTGCCACAAATATCGTGTGCTACATTATGTGCCTTGGCAAACGCTACAAGCTCCCTGCGCCCATCAACACACAGTTTGGCTTTGTACGACCCCGGTTTGTAATATATACCCGAATGTATAACGCCCGAGTTGCGCCCTGTTTGATGTTTAGCTACTTCGCTTTCTTTTTCGAGTACCGCAATTTTTAAGTTCGGATATTTTGTATTAAGCTTGTAAGCCGTTGCTAATCCTACGCATCCGCCACCAATAACAAGTACATCAAATGTATTTTCCATAGTATAATAATGTAATAAAAGTTTAATGCGAAACTAATTATAAAACATCAAAACGCCGTTGTTTTTATACTATTTTCGTGCATCTAATTAAACTCGTTTTACATTTTAAATTTTAAAATGAATACTACTACACGTGTTGTAATAACAGGCATGGGTGCCGTAACTCCTATTGGCAATAGCGTTGATGCGTATTGGCAAAATTTATTGGTAGGCAAAAGTGGTGCTGTACCTATTTCAAAATTTGATGCCTCACTATTTAAAACACAATTTGCCTGCGAGTTACAGGGCTTTAGCATTGATAATTATTTAGATAAAAAAGATGCTCGCAAGCTCGACCCCTTTGTGCACTACGCCATAGCCAGTACCGACGAAGCCATAGCGCAGGCAGGCTTAACCCCTACCGCCATTAATTACAACAAAGTAGGCGTAATATGGGCCAGTGGCAATGGCGGTATAACTACGTTTGAAGAGCAAATGATGGAATATGCAGCAGGCGATGGCACACCTAGGTTTAATCCGTTTTTTATACCACGTATATTGGTGGATATTGCAGCTGGACACATAAGTATGCGCCACGGATTTAGAGGCGTAAACTACTGCCCTGTATCGGCCTGTGCAAGTGCTAATACTGCTATTATTGATGCCGCTAACTATATAAAACTAGGTTATGCCAACGTAATAATTGCTGGAGGCAGCGAAGCTCCTATAACTCGTGCTGCTATTGGTGGTTTTGGCGCTATGAAAGCATTATCTACCAATAACGAAAATTACGTTAGTGCGTCGCGCCCGTTTGACGCCACCCGCGACGGCTTTGTAATGGGCGAGGGCGCAGGTGCATTAGTACTCGAAAATTACGACCATGCCATAGCTCGTGGTGCTACTATACTTGCCGAAGTATGCGGTGGTGGCATGAGTGCCGATGCTTACCACCTAACTGCCACACACCCCCAAGGGCTAGGCGCACGCCTTGCTATGGAACAAGCTTGCGAAATTGCACACATTAATAAAACTGAAATTAATTACATTAATATGCACGCCACAAGCACGCCAGTAGGCGATTTGAGCGAACTTATGGCCGTTACTACTTTTATGGGGGATAGTATTAATACTATAAATATTGGTGCAACCAAAAGTATGACAGGGCATTTGCTTGGCGCATCAGGCGCAATAGAGGCCGTAGCGTGTGTTAAAGCTATTATGCACGGTGCAATACCGCCAACAGTGCATGTTACCCAACTTGATGCAACTATTAATGCTACACTTAATCTTACCTTAAATGTAGCACAACACAAAACTATTAATTATGCTATGAGTAATAATTTTGGTTTTGGCGGACACAATGCTAGTGTACTATTTGGCAAACTATAACTGTACTTAAAACAAACTAAATCCACAATGGAAACTAAAAATAAGGCGTACTACACTAATTTTTTACAACTACACCTTATAGTAGTATTGTGGGGATTAACCGCCGTAATAGGGGCTATTATTACACTTAAAGCGTACGACCTAGTGTTTTTACGTATGGGAATAACCACATTAGTTATTGCCTTGTATGCTTTAGTAACTCAACAATCGTTGCGTATTAGTAACGAAGGCTTACGCAAAACAGCGGGTACAGGAGTGCTTATTGCCTTGCATTGGATATGTTTTTATCAAGCCATAAAAACGTCTAATGTGTCGGTTACGTTGGCGGTGTTTTCAACGGCTTCGTTTTTTATGAGTATTATGGAACCTATTTATTACAAGCGCAAACTTATTGTGTACGAAGTGTTGCTAGGCCTTGTTATTATTGCGGTATTAATGTTTTTATTTAGAATAGAACAAAAATACATGGAAGGGATTTTGTACTCGTTAGGAGCTTCGTTTTTGTCAGTACTATTTACGTTAAGCAACGGACGCCTAGCCAAGCAATATTCGCCAGTGGTTATTAGTTTTTACGAAATGTTTGCGGGTGTAATATTTTTACTTTTATTTTTATTGGTTATTCAATACCCATTTATACCATTAAACTTAGTAAGCACCCACGATTGGTATTGGATGTTGTTTTTTTGTGCGGTATGTACCGCCTTTCCATTTATACGAGTTACAGGCTTAATGCAAACAATATCGCCTTACACGGTAGTGCTGTCAGTTAACTTAGAGCCTGTGTATGGTATTATACTCGCCTATTATTTTTTAGACGAAGGGCAAGCCATGACCACACAGTTTTATGTAGGTGCAGGTATTATTTTTTTAACGGTATTGGCTAACGGAATACTTAAAAATAAATTTCCAATTAAGACGTAAACTATTACTCAAATAACTCTTAATTACTACCCTACTATTCGTTTAATTAGGTTGAGTTTAAACACTGAATATGGCGAATATTTAAAACTAGGTTCAAACCAAAACGATTTGTGTAGGATGCTTTTGTAATGCGAAAACGCTTTAAAACCATACTCGCCATGATAGCTACCTATACCGCTACTACCCACGCCACCAAACGGAAGCGCACTATTACTAAAGTGCATTATTGCATCGTTAATAGCTCCACCACCAAATGATAGTTGATTTAAAATAGTTTCTTTAATAGTAGTATCATTTGTAAACACATAACACGACAGTGGCTTAGGCAATTGCTTAACCTGTTGTATAACATCATTTAAATTAGTGTAAGAAATAATTGGTAGTAAAGGTCCAAATATTTCTTCTTGCATTATTTTGTCGTTAAACGTTACGTTAGTAATAACTGTGGGAGCTATGTAACGCTCGTTAGCTCTATGGTTTCCGCCACAGTATACTTTTTTTGTGTCAATTAAATTTACTAATCGTACAAAGTTTTTATCATTAATTATTTGCACATAATTATTGTTTTCAAACGCATAATTGTATTTATCAATATAGGCTTTAACCGCTGTTAGAAACTGGTCGTGTACGGTACTATCTACCAATACATAATCAGGCGCAATGCAGGTTTGCCCAGCGTTTAAAAACTTAGCCCATACCAAGCGTTTTGCACTGTCATCAATTGTACAATTTTTGGTAATAAAAGCGGGGCTTTTACCACCTAATTCTAAGGTTACAGGCGTTAAGTGTGCGGCCGCAGCTTGGTACACTATTTTGCCTACGGGTATGCTACCTGTAAAAAATATTTTGTCAAATTTTTGTTGTAATAAGGCGGTAGTAGTTTCTACCCCCCCATTTACCACGGTTAAAAACTCAGCGTCAAAATTTTTATTAATTAACTCGAGTAACAATTGTGATGCCTGCGGGGTTAGCTCACTAGGTTTTATTATAACCGTATTACCTGCTGCAATAGCAGCAATAGCAGGCACTAATGATAATTGGTACGTATAGTTCCATGCGCCTATAACTAGCGTTGTACCTAATGGTTCAGGCATTATGTAACTGATAGCAGGGAAATTTGTAAGATTAGTTTTTACTCGTTTTTTGCTACTCCATTTTTTTACTTTACTAATAGCTTCGTCAATTTCGGCGTACACAACGGATAGTTCTGTGGTGTAGGTTTCAAACTCGCTTTTTTTAAAATCGTTGTAAATAGCAGTGAACAAAGCCGTTTCGTTACTTTTTAGCACCAATTTTATTTTTTTTAATTGCTCGATTCTAAACTCAATACGTTTAGTTGCACCAGTATTAAAATAGTGTTGTTGTTGCTGTACTAAGGCTGTATATTCAGTGTTCATCGTGCTTCACAAGTAATGTTAAAATTATTTTTTGTACTGTTCAAAGTCTTTAGCTTCCATGGCAGCTATCCATTCTTTAATTAATTCTACACCTTCTTTGTGTACAAACGCACGTCCTATTTCGGGCATCATTTCGCCAGGATCAGTACTTTCCATGCGGTAAGTAATAATAGACTCGTGCGGTTTGCCAGGCACAATATCAAACAAGCGTCCTCCTGAACCTTTGCCTGCTGCTACTGGTGTTTTGTACATTCCCCAAGTAGCTGGGTTAGTTTCGTTATGCAATAAATAAAACCCTGAAGTACTTGCTGGCCCCTCCTTACGGTGGCAATGCGCACAATTAATATCTAAGTAAGCACGCGCCCTGTTATTTAACGTTTGTGTTTTATCTTGCCAATTAGCTAGCTTAGGCACAGTGGTTAAATCAGCAGGCAAGCCTGTTAAAATACCCAAATTATTCCACTTGGTAAGCTGGTTACTTTCGCCATCTGCATAGGCATAATTTCCGTTTAATTGTCTTGCACTTGGTCCAATAGGCATTAGCACTTCGTTACGATTATGGCACCCCTTACACTGGTTACTATTAGGGCTTGTATAATGTAGCATTTGTTTTTTGCCTTTATTATCTTTCCATGTTACATCTCTCTCGCCACCTGCTACCTCTAGTGTAGCTTCAGTTTGTTCGGCATTCCAAAAATAAGGTAACGCCTGCCAACCCTTAGCAGTGTTTATAAGCAAACGTGTTTCCATAATAGTACGCCCTGCTTTAGGTTTGGTTTCATCGTTTTCGTAATAAAAATTTTTAATAATTGTAGTACCGATAGGGAAATCAAGCACTTCGGCACTATTGTAGTTTACAGTATTGCCTTTGGGTATGGCTATAAAACGAGATTTGTGGGTATAGTCTGAGAACAATGGCGTATTTAAACTATAAGGTACAACACCATCAGTAGGTTTTAAATCGCTTAGCTTACCTACAAAAAAATTATAGTCTGATAATTTTTCTTTACCTATATAACCAGCACTCGTAGGCCTTACCATTGCCAGCGAAATAAATGCCACACCTAACACGGAGGCAAAAAAGAAGAGTTTAATTTTCATAATAACTAAATTTAAAGTAATTAATTATTTGCGCCCAATACTACTTTTAGTAAGCTTGGGTAATTCGCAATTAAATGGTTTTATATCAACGCTTTTTCCTTTAAAATCGTGTGCGGCATCAAGGTTTATAAACGATTCGTTTTTGTTGTTACGCACACAAATATTACGAGTAGTTTCGTAGTCTTTAATTTTATCATTAGCTATACCATCATAAAAAATATGGGGTACATCTTTGCCTAAGCGCAATTTTACTCTAAATATTTTACCCAAACGTCCTTTGGCACTTACACGTACATGCGCTCGCTCGTAGTTATTGTTGTATATAAATATATTAGTGGGATAAGGGTCGTACCCTTGGTCGTTAATAGGGTTTTCGGTCATGTAATAGCTTACAATACCAGTGCTCATGGAGTTGTTGTTGATTATTTGATTATCAAAAATTTCGACCCCACTAGTGGCCAGTACCAACACTCCTGTGCCTTTTAGCACCTTGGCTACAATGTTTCCCTTAGGGGCAAAGTTTGCAAAATTATTGTTTTTAATTGTGTTGTTATACACCCGCACATGCCCACCTTTTTTTTGTTTTAAATCAGGCAAATCAAACACTAATACTCCACCTGTATTTTCAATAGCTTCGTTGTTATACACTTCGGCGTTGAGCGAATTTTCAATTTCGATACCTGCCACATTATGGTAAGCCTTGCAATTGCGTACAATAATGTTTTTTGATTGTCCTACGTATATCCCAGCGTCTGATGCGCCAATAGCCACACAACCATCAATTAACACATTAGTACAACTTACTGGATAAAAAGCATAGGAGCCGTTTGTTTTTTTAGGCGTGCCTGTCCATTCAGCTTTTACGTTTATAAAATTTATACCCTCCACGGCCATTGTTTTTATGGCATCGCCCTTGGCATCTTGCACTGTTAAATCTTGTAGGGTAATATTACTGGCATTACTTATTTTAAAACCTTCAGCACCTGATGTTTGCCCCTTGAACGAAATTATGGTTTTATCTATGCCTGCACCTTTTATAATTATATTTTTTTTAGACTCTAACGAAATAGATTTTAAAAAATGAAAGTTACCCGCTTCAATGGTAATGGTTTCGCCGTCTTCAGCCATTATACATTTGGTTTGTAAACTTTTTTCGGTGGTTTGCGCTACTGCCGTTACTGCTAGTGTAGCTACCAAAAGAGATGTTAAAATTGTAGTGGTTTGTTTCATTTATTTTTTGAGTTTTACGTAAATAGTTAAGTTCAAATTTAATGTAATTATTTAGATTTATTGTGGTTATACTAGCTATTAATTTTTAAATCTAAAATATAAGTAACAAAGAATCGTTCGCCTAATATTATTTAATTAAAACTATAAACGCCCTAAATCAGTATTGATTTAGGGCGTTTAACAGAGGCTTAGATAGTATTAATTTAGTTTTCCAAAATCTTTAGTAACTCGTCGAGCTTAGGAGTTAATATAATTTCGGTTCTACGATTTTTGCGGCGTGCATCAGCAGTTTTGTCTTTATCCAATGGTAAAAACTCACCCCTACCAGCAGCTATTAACCGTACGGGGTTAGTGGTGCTATTAGCGGTTATTATTTTTACAATACTTGTGGCACGCATGACCGATAAATCCCAATTATCTTTAATATCTCCCTTGCCGTTCATGGGTACATCATCGGTGTGCCCTTCTACCATTACATTTATATCATTATTTTGCTCTAATACTTTAGCTAATTTTTTTAGTGCGTCAGCACCCTTAGTTTCCACATCAATTTTGCCCGAAGCAAATAATAATGATTCATCTAACGATACATAAATTTTTCCGTTTTTTTGGCTCACCGTTAGCCCCTTACCCTCAAAGCCCACCAAGGCCGCTTGTACTTTGCGTTTTATTTCACTTACGGCATTATCTTTTTGTTTTAATATGTTTTCTAACTCTGTAATGCGGGCTTCGCGTTGCTTTAGCGTGGCTTGTGTTTCGTTTAAATTATTTTCGGCCAAGGTTAATTTTTGTTGCTCCGCTAGTAATTTTTTTTGTTTTAATTTTAATTCATCTTCACGCTTTTGTAATTCCTCTTGCGATTGCTGAAAGTTAGTCATCAACTTTTTATTTTCGTCCTCGTTACCTTTTAACAAGTCCTTATTTTTACCATCAACAGTTTCGTATTGCTTACGTAAAGCTTTTACTTCGTCCTGCAAACCATTAATTCTATTGGTTTTGGCGGCAGAATCTTTTTTTAATGCTGATGCTGTAATGGTTAGTGCCGTGTTTTTGTTTTCGGTTTCGCGCAATTTACTTTCATTATCAATAGCCAATGCTTTTTGTTTTTTTAGTTCCTCTTGGCAATCATTGCGTTGTTTTTCGGTTTCGCTAAATTGTTTTGAGCTAACGCACGAGGCTAACATAAAAACTACAGCATAAAATAATAGGTGTTTCATTGTTTTGATAAAATTATTTTTTAATTAAAAGTATAACTAGTTAATGGCTAAAGTAAATTTTAGGCGTATGCCCACACAATTAGGGCTTAGCAATTATCAACATTCAAAGTTTCATAAATAAACAATGCTACTTAACTCAGTTGCGTTGTTATTACCCATTTTTAAACAAATTAATATTTTAAGTATTTTATAATACCATGGCCAAACCCATACAACAAACCCAACGCACAGGCAACGTATCAGTAATAATAAGCATTACACTCGTGTTATTTGTATTAGGTATAGTTAGTTTATTGTTGTTAAACACGCATCGTTTATCCACTTACGTTAAAGAAAATATTGGTATATCTATCTTTTTAAAAGACAGTACAACCACCGCTGATGCTACTAACTTTAAAAAAACACTGGACGTAAGCACTTATGTTAAAACTGCTACTTACATAAGTAAACAAGAGGCTGCCAAAGATTTGCAAAAAGAACTTGGTGGCGAACAATTTGTAGCCTTTTTGGGGTATAACCCATTAAATGACCTAATTGATATTAGGTTAAAAGCCGACTACGCCAACAACGACAGCATTAAATCCATCGAAAAACAAATGATGCAAAATCCTTTGGTAAAAGAAGTCTATTACCAAAAATCGTTAATAGATGTGGTTAATGCTAACGCCAAGCGCATATCGTTACTATTGCTTGGCTTTAGCGCATTGCTATTAATTATAGCCATAGCACTTATTAATAATACTATTCGTTTGCATATTTATGCCAAGCGTTTTTTAATTAAAACCATGCAATTAGTGGGTGCTACGCAAGGTTTTATACACAAGCCATTTGTAATTAGAGGCATTATTAATGGTTTGTTTGGCGCATTATTAGCCATTGTAAGCATTAGTGGTGCATTATATTATGTGTATTTGCAGGCTCCCGACTTCTTTACCATCAACGATATTGACATTATATTAATAGTTGCACTAATTATTTTGTGCTTAGGTATTGTAATATCTGTATTAAGCACTTATTTTGCATTGCGTAATTATTTAAAAGTTTCTTTTGAAGATTTATACGCTCGCTAACTTTTTGGAGTTAGCATAGTTATAAAATAAGTACTACTAATCATTTAACAATAAAACTAAACTATGGCAACTAACAACACTACCCCTCACGCAAGCAACGAATTTGTATTTGGCAAGCGTAATTTTCAGTTATTACTAGCTTCAATAGGCTTAATATTACTAGGTTTTGTACTAATGTCGGGTGGCGCACCTACTAACCCTAACGAGTTTGAATACAACGATATGTTTAGTTTTACACGCATAACTCTTGCTCCAGTTATAGTATTAGCGGGCTTTGTAATGGTGGTTATAGCTATTATGCACAAGCAAAAAGACTAAGCACTTACTCACTTTATTTAACCTTACAATAATGAATTTTTTGCAAGCTGCCCTCATAGCTATTGTGGAAGGGCTTACGGAGTTTTTGCCAGTATCGTCCACAGGGCACATGATTATTACTACTTCGATAATGGGTATTGCCCACGACGACTTTACCAAACTATTTACCATTGCTATTCAACTAGGAGCTATATTATCAGTGGTGTATTTGTACCGCCAACGCTTTATTGATGGGTTAAAAGACCTGAATTTTTATTTTAAAATAGGGCTTGCATTTTTGCCCGCAGCCATAGTAGGCAAACTGCTTGACGACTACATAGACGCACTGTTAGAGAACATTATAACCGTAGCTTGCTCGCTATTAATAGGCGGAATTATTTTATTATTTGTAGATAAATGGTTTACCAAAAATGATAAACAAGAAGTAACTTACAAAAATGGTTTTGTAATAGGCTTGTTTCAACTCATAGCTATGATACCTGGTGTATCGCGCTCGGCAGCCACTATTATTGGCGGGCTATCGCAGGGTTTAACCAAAGAAAAAGCAGCCGAATTTTCGTTTTTTTTGGCTGTGCCTACCATGCTTGCCGCCACAGGATACAAATTGTACAAGTATTTAAAACTGCACTCCATTAGCGCTGACGAAGTAGGCGTACTTGCCCTTGGTAACGTAATAGCGTTTGTAGTAGCGTTAATAGCCATTAAATCATTTATAGGTTATGTAAGTAATAATGGCTTTAAAGTATTTGGTTGGTATCGCATAATAGTAGGCGTAACTATTTTGTTACTGACATTAATGGGGGTTGAATTAAGCATTGTATAAGCCAATGAGATGAGAACAGAACTAGAAAAACACGAATACTTTAAAGAGGGACAAAATTTATTATTTGACAAGCCCGTAACTTGGACATCGTTTGATGCCGTAAATTACATACGCAACGTAGTGAGCCCCAAAGGTTTTAAAACAAAAGTTGGCCACGCAGGCACGCTAGACCCTTTGGCGTCGGGGCTATTGATAATATGCACAGGTAAAAACACCAAGACTATTGAAAGCTTTGCGGCGCAAGAAAAAACCTATACAGGTACTATTGTTATTGGACAAAGTACCCCATCGTTTGATTTAGAAACCGACATCGATCAAACCTTTGCCACTGCACATGTAACCAACGAAATTATACACGCCACTGCATTACAATTTATGGGTACTACGTTGCAAAAAGCACCTATATTTTCGGCACGCAGGCAAGGCGGCGAACGCCTATACCACAAAGCGCGAAGGGGAGAGGAGGTAGAAATTAAAGCTTCAGAAATAACCATTACTCTGTTTAAAATACACGACATTGCCCGCGAGGACGAAATTATAAAAGTGCAGTTTGAAATTACGTGTAGCAAAGGCACTTACATACGTAGCATAGCTGATGATTTTGGTAAAAAATTAAACTCAGGAAGTTATTTACACGAACTACGCCGTACCAAAATAGGAATATACGATGTAAAAGATGCCTATACATTAGCGCGATTTAAGGCAGAACACTCCACCAATAAGGCTATTAGCACAATTATATAATTTTTTAGTACAAATAGTTGCAGATGTATGTTTAAAACATATCTTTGCACTCGCTTAGTTAAACAAAGCAAGGGCCTATAGCTCATTCGGTTAGAGCAACTGACTCATAATCAGTAGGTGCCTGGTTCGATTCCAGGTGGGCCCACTTCAAGGGAAGAAACTGAAATTTCGGTTTTCTTCCCTTTTTTTAATCCAAAGGCTTAATGGTAGTGCCAACATGTTACTAGTATTTATAAAAAGCAAGATTAACGAATAATGATAGCAAACAAAAAAGTAAGGTTAGGTAAAGAGGTAGCGGACACGAGTAAAATGCTCGCGCCAGCGGAGTAATAGGTACTATTACTAGACGAACAGTAACACCTCTACCAGCCCAAAGTTAAACAACAACACAACCGTAAAATGAAAAAAATAGTAGCCCTATTTTGTTTGCTATTCTTGATTGAAAAAAGTATTGGGCAAATTTCTGTTTTGAATAATAAAGAAATATTACCTGAGGTTAAAGTGTTAGTAAAAGATATGCCCCAGATTAAAACCGCTTACAGAGAAGGGTTAGTTTACGATAGTTTAATTTACAAGAAATATAATACTATCATTGCCATTTGTTCTGATAGTTTAACTAATCAATTAATTGGCTATCAAACCCAGGGTAATTATTTTAAACACAGCTCCTTTTGTAAAGAAGACGCCTCTTTTTTTGAGGATAATTATAGGTTCCATATAAGGTTATTTGAAGACACTTTAAAAAATTGGGGTGGGTTTATACGGATTTTGATTAGAAAACATTGTATTATAGAGGTAGAACAATTTGATGAGAACAAGGGAATGTATTATTTTATCAACTATAATTTCAATGGTAAAATACTCGGCTTTAAATACGATGATTTAAATAAAGGAGTGGATTATTATTTTTATAAAAATGAGGCATTAAATTTGGCCTTTAACAGTAAGTCAGGTGTTTTAAAAAGACAACCTAAAATGCCTTATGGAATTAGAAATGGGATTAGTAAATCGTTTCATCCTAACGGTAAATTAAAATCAGAAATTTATTACGAAAAAGGTGAGCGAAAATATATTGAGTCGGCATACGACTCATTAGGTAAACAGTTAAAATTAATTAATGTAAATTCAAAAGGTAATGGTACGTGTAAAATACCATGGACTTATTTAATGGATATTTATCCTGATTCTGCACGAGTTTATAATACTGATATTGTTTTAAAAAACTATAAACAAGTTGGAGGATACCCTCAATTTGTTTATGGACTACCCGATTATATTGTAAATACTGCCAAACGAAAAACGAAAGTTTGTAGGTAGTAAAAAGTTAAAATAATATCCTGCTTGTGTCCGTTATAATTGTAACTACTTTCGTTCTATCCACTTTTATTTTAAACACACTACTTTTTATTGAATACGAGCAAAATACTCGCACTAGCAAACTATACGGTTACCTAACGCTTGCACCAGCGAGGGGCCCACAAAAATAGGAATATCAAACAAAATTTGATATTCCTATTTTTTATTTAGGCTGTATTACACGCCTGTTGAGCAATGTAGCGGGAATTATTGTATCAAATAGCTTAATTATTTTAACTATTTTATTTTGTACGAAAGCCCTAAGTTTATACTTGAGCTAAATATATTAACTCCTCGTAAATTATAAAGCCATTGGTATTGATTACATAGCACTAGGTTGTAGTTATGGCTTAGTACATGCTCGTATTTTAAAGCTATGTTGTATCCTAAAAAGCAGGGAACTATTTTTGTTGAGTGTTGGTTGGTAGTTGTCCAACTATTGCGTGGTAAATTAGAATGCCGTACATATACATAGCCTGTTGCGGTCGATTTTTCGCTCACTTTTATATTTGCAGTTACACCTACACCAAAATATAAATTGTTTTTGGGAGTATTGATTAATTTCCAATAATTATTTGCTTGTAATCCTACAAAATGAAAGTTAAAATTACCTATGATACTTTCTGTTGCGTAATCTATTCTATTATTATAAAACAAATAAATTGGACAATAGTTGTAATTTAGATTTAATTGAAAGTGTGTGTTTGAAGAGTCTTTTTTATAAGCGTATGCAAGATTTATACCTCCACCAGTTTTAAATTTATTGTAAGTTTTATCAAAATTAAAAAAAGAGTTTAACGCCCAGCCCCTGTTAGTGCTTATGCTTGAGCTAGCGAAAATATAGTGTTGTGCCTTAGTCAACTTAAAAGAGCAGAAAAAGATTAATAATGTGCAATAAGTTTTCATGGTTATTATGTTCGTTCAGTTTTTCGTTTTTTTAGTTTGTACTCTAATCCAAGTTTAATACCAATCCAATATTTATCTCGAGAGTAGTTAAGGTTGTACTTTGGTGCGTAGGGATAGGGAGGAATGTTAATATATTTTAAATCATAATAAGGAATTTGATTTAAGCGTTCAATAAATGGAGCAATTATTAGAGAGTAACTAGTATTTAATTGGTGAGTAATTGTAACCCCTAATCGAACAGCACTATGGTTAGTTGTATTTGTACTGCGTTCAATTAAATTTGCGCCGTTAGTTAATGGTGATGAGGCTTCATAATTGAGTAATATATTATTTACTACTCCTGCTGTTAACGAAAGTGTATGTTTTTTGTTATTAAATTGAACTAGTTTAAATGTTGCTAAAAGCATAATACTTTGAAAATTTATATGGTAGTTTTTGCCATCATTACTTTTGTAGTTTTTTGAATTGAGTTGATATGCTAATGTAATTTTAAAAGGTTTAAAATTTTCGGTAATTGCCACTCCCGCTCCGTAATTATTTTTTTGCGTATAAGAACTCTCCAAAAAATACACAGGTTGTAGGTAATAAAATTCGGTTGTTATATAGGGTTTGTGATGTTGGATAGTGTCTACTGTTGATCCTATTATATTTTTACTTGTAAAAATAAGTAATAGTAGTAGTTTGAGATGCTTCATATTATTTGGATATGATTAAGTTGATTACTTGAGTGCAAGTGTCATTATTTTTTTAAATAAAATTTAGCCACTTACTAATACTTTTAGCTCAAAAAGCCTTTGGCAAGGTTAACCGTTTTTTTAAATACCTATTATTCTCTATCATTTTTTGTTTTTAATTATTCATTATTCAGGGTCTATGACGTTTGGTGTGGGTAATCAAATTTTAGTTTAGCGGTAAGAAAATAAATCATATTAATAAAGTTCTCTGTTTTTCTATATCCCCTCGC
>JAYWFU010000135.1:0-4499 GCA_043778625.1 Bacteroidia bacterium
CCAATAAATTATCTGAGGAAATTGTAAAAAGTATTTGCTCATACTCATATGTTTTTGAAGCAATTAATTGGACTACTTAAAATTTCAAATTGGTATAACGGGATAACCTCTTGCAATAGTAATATTTAAGGGTTTAAATGATTGGTTACCCTCGGTAGTCCAAGTAGTAGGGGTGTTATTATTAATAATTTGTCCGCTATTATTTTTGTAGTAAGTTACTGATGAACCTCCATTGGTTTGTGCAAGTACGTTATTATTATGAGTTACTTTCCCTACTGAAATATTAGCTAAGAAATTTGGATAAAAGTTAATAATTGTATGATTTATTGATTGAGCAATAATTTTTTCGGGGTCGTTAAACAATGCGTACTGAGTATAGCCATACGTTGGGTTATTACTAGAATTTGCATATTGACTTCTCGAAAAAATACTAAATAAATACCCATTTTGTTTTTTCCAATTGGGCAAGCCATTAATTAATTCGGTATTTACAGGTAGTACCTCTTCTTTTACTACAGTCTTTTTTTTACAACCAATAGTAATAATAGCAGTACTTACAAGCAGTAGGTAATAAATTAAATTTTTCATGACGTGTTGTTTTATAGTTTGATTAATACAGTTATAATTTAGTAGCTACGGTAATGGCTCGTTTGTATTTTTTAAAATTACCCTCAGTATCATAGGCTTCAAAATACACTACGTACGCACCTACTGGGGCTTTTGCACCGTTTTCCATTATACCATTCCAGCTAAACGAACCTTCAATAGCCAATAATTCGTTGGTTTTAAGGCGTTTAATTAATTGCCCCTCGGTAGCGTACACGTAAGCATTAAGTACATAGCCTGGCTTATCGTATTTGTAATAAAAAGTTATTACATCGTTGTAGCCATCTTCATCAGGCGAAAACACTGGAGGCTCAATAGTTAATTCGTCAGTTGGCTCGCCCTCTGCATTTTGTGAATTTTTGTACGTGGGCGTACCGTAACCCACTGCTTTGGCGGCACTGTGCCAGTTGGTAGCATCGCCACTTGCGCGTGTAGCACTTAGTCGTTCTAACGAAACGCCTTTAGTAGAATTTAATAACGGAAAATGATACTTAGCGTTGCTAAACACGCTGTCCAATCGTTCGTCGCCGCGTAGTAGTAGCACAATGCTTGTGTCGCTACTGTACAAAGGCATTGAGGGCATGGTATTAATTTTTTCAAACGCTGGTGTGGTATAAAATTTAGTTACTCCTTTAAGTTTAGTGGTAAGCACGGCATAATCGTTAGGGTAAATAATAAACCCATTGGTTGAAATTATTTTGGCACTTTCTACCAATTTATTTTTGCGGTCGTAGGTGGCTAATAACAAGTTTTTTAAATCGAGGGCTTTGCCCGAAGTGTTATATAGTTCTATCCAATCAGTGGCAAAATCGTTGGCGTAGGTCATCATTTCGTTTACTAGTATATCGCCTTTTACTGAGGCCTCTGGCAATGCCAGTGCTGATGTAGTGTAGGTAGTTATTGTGTTGCCCACACAGTCGTTAACTTTGCCCGTAAGCGTAAGCGTATATACTACTTTGTGCAGTAATTGTTGTGTTAGTACCACTACAATTTCGTTGCTCAATGCGTTTACACTAACAATGCTACCTACGATACCTGCACTAAATGTATTGATGCTAATATCAGTTGCCTTAATAGTGCGGGCATCAATAGTTTCGTCAAAAAACAAATGTACCGTTAAGCTATCTTGCGCATAGGTACGTACTAATTTAGGACCTGCTACATCTTTAAAACTAGCATCGTACACGCTATTTACCACACCTGGTGTACCACCTTTAGTAGCGGTGCTTGCACTCCAGTTTTCGTCATCGCCACAGGGGTTATTATAGTTTTTAAGTTCTAAGCTCCATCCGCCGTCTTTTTTGTACGTACTGTGGTAGTAATCTAAATTATATTCAACCGCATGTAGTTGCACACGTGTTGCTGAGTCGTACAACTGTACTAAGCTACCCTCGTTGCTAAGGCTAATATTTTCGGGTAATATGGCATAATTACTCACTCCAAATGTAGTAGCACCCTCGCGTACTAATAACAAATAGGTATTAGGTTTCATTTCGGCATCGGGCAAATTAATTTCGTTAGTGCCTATGCTTAATGTTAGCGGATTAATGTTTAATGTTTTAGCCGAACGGTTGTATAGCTCCACGTATTCAAAGGGGGATAGGCCAATGCTAGGGTCGGGGTCGGCAAATAGTTCGTTAATAACAATATCGTAAGGCACTGCAAGTTTGTAAATGATAACGGTAGTAGTTTGGTTAAGTGTAGCGGTACCGTTGCAATCTTGTACCGTGTTTACTTTTACGTTATACACTATGCCTGTATCCAAATTATTAACAAGAGTTAATACTACGGCAGTATAATCAGGCGCAATAGCTTTTGCACCAATAATAGTTTGATTACTTACGGTGTAATTAGCGTTAAGCAATGCGGTGGTGCTATCAACGGCTTCGTTAAACGTAAGCGTAATTTTATTAAGTGCAGTTACACGTGCTTTAATTAATTGCGGGCCAGCAACATCAGGTACAACGCTGTATTCTGAATTTTGTGTAGCAGGTGTACCACCCATAGTTGCGTTGCTACTGCCCACCCAGTTATTGAGCTGGTAGCACGAGTCGTTAGGGTTAATACGCTCTAACGATATACCCCCATCTTTTTTAGTATCATCTTTGTACCAAGCATCGCTATATTTTACGGTGTTAATTAATGCGCCATTATTATCATTTAAGGTAAGAGTAGCACCTGCGTTAGTGAGTGCGCTTGCGCTAAAACCTACTATACTTTGGCCTAGGGTATTGTAATAGGCCGTATCGGCACTGGCGCATAGTAGTACATACTGACCTGCATTGAGCATATAACTAGCTAATGTGCGGCTAGTAGTATTTACTTTAAATGTGTAACCATTTAGCTGAATATCTTTGTTGCTACGGTTATACAGCTCCACGTACTCCCCTTTGCCTACAAGTGTTGTAGCGTTTTTGGTAGATGAATTATCAGCATAAATTTCGTTTATTACAATGTCATTTTTAGCCCCAGTTGATGGTACTACATAGCTAAATGTAGTAGTGCTATTGGTTGCTATTACATTGGCGGAAAGGTCGGTAACGTTGTTAATGGTGAGTGTGTAGTTGCCCGTGGTTATTGGGTTTGTAGTTAGGTGTACCAATGCTTTATTGGTGGCATCAAGTGCTACGGCGGTTATAGTGGCACTGTTATTTAATGTGTAGTTAGCTAATGTATTGGCTGTGGTAGCGGCTAAGGGCTCGTTAAACAATACGTCAATAGCGGTGTTACTTAATAGCGTGTTAGATACAATGGTGGGCGGCGCAACATCAACCACAATAGGCCCTACATAAATATCATCAAAAAAATGTTTTACAAAAAACGATGCGGTAGATTGTTTAATGTTAAACCCAAACGATGTGCTCGTAGTTACGGCATTATCAGTAACGGTGCCCGCTAAAGTATAGCTGTTACCAGTGCCTGTAACATCATAATACAAACTAAATAAGTTAGCACTAGAGCAAGTAACTTTTATTTTTAAATTATTGTTGCTTACGTTGGTAACACCTGCTAGGCCTTCTATTAGCTTGGTTTCGGTACCAATTAAACCTGTTCGTTTGTATAACGAAATTTCGTCGGTAGTACCACCTACACGCACAAAGTATGCATTGAACGATGTTGATTTTAAATTAGCAGTAGTACTTGCTAAATACACATCAACCAAATTAGCGCTTGATGTATTAAACTGTAAATTAATGCCTAATTCCCACTGCGTGTTAGTAATGGCAGTGCTTGGCGTGCTTAGGTAATACGTAGCATTAACGGTTTTGTTATTACTGCGGAGTTTACCTAGCGTATCAATGTACGAAGCTACATCGCCCGACCATGTGGGATTTAAGGTTAAGTCGGCATCAGTAAAATCATCAGTAAATTGCGCATTAGCAGTTAATGTGGTGCATATAAATGCAAGTAGTAGATATAGCTTGTTCATGCTTATTATAATTATTTAATTTATAGCTAAAAATAACAAAATATGTTAAACATCAACTCATTTTGTTTAAATCATAATTAGAGACAAAACAACTGTAAGCGAGTTATTTTATTGTGTAAAAACCAAAAAATAAAGTAGATACTATTTTAAATAAAGTAGTGTTAGCGGTATAGTATAAATTTTAAAAACGAATAATAAAATGAAATCCAAAAAAATTATGTTAGCCGTAGTGCTAACAGCAGCATCAGTTACAGCTAATGCACAAGAAACTAAACAAGAGGTAAAAAGATTTAAAATAAGCGATGTATTCGTACAAAAAGGTTCACTAATAAGTAGAACTAACAATGGTAACACTGCCGATTTTAAGGGTCTATGACGTTTGGTGTGGGTAATCTATCTTTGTAATTATGAATAGTAACGAATTATTTTCAATCGCCTTAGGTTTATCTCATTCTTGGCACAT
>JAYWFU010000136.1:0-12709 GCA_043778625.1 Bacteroidia bacterium
TCTAGCGTACGCATATTGTGTAGGCGGTCGGCTAGTTTTATAAGTATTACACGTACATCGTCGCTCATGGTGAGCAACATTTTTTTAAAATTTTCTAACTGTACCGACGATGTGTTGTAATCATACACTTCGGATATTTTGGTTAAGCCATCAATAATTTTAGCGGCTTTAACTCCAAACTGGCGTTCAATATCGTTAAGCGTTACGTCAGTATCTTCCACCGTGTCGTGCAACAAACCACAAATAACAGCGGTTGGGCCTAAGCCTATTTCCTCCACACATATTTGCGCCACTGCTATTGGGTGGTATATGTAAGGCTCACCCGATTTGCGGCGCATCTCTTTGTGAGCATCTACCGCCAGTTCAAACGCCTTACGAATATCTTTTTTTTCTTTGGGTTCAACTTTACGTCTAATACTTTTTAATAAGGTGCGGTACCTGCGGAGTATTTCTTTTTTTTCGGCTTCTAAATCTATTTCCATAATAGGCATTGTGTATGTTTAAATTGTGTCCTAAATTATGTATTTTATTTTTTATTATCTACATCTTTAATTAGTGTTTGTAGCTTTTGATACAAGTAATCTGGTTATCGTTTAGTAAAACGATTAATTCAGTCCTCAATTAAAAAAACACTTTTAGTAATTTAACTAACTTTGCTTTTCAATTAGTTAATTTACTCGTTTCATTACATGAAAAATTTTTTATACCTACTGCGCTTTGCTTTGCCCTATAAGCGTTACGCTATATTCAATGTTATTTTTAACTTGCTATACGTATCGTTTGCCCTGTTTTCGTTTTCATTACTAATACCGTTTTTAGATATTTTGTTTAATAAAAACATTGCAGATTACCAACTTATGTTGGCGCACAAACCCACCAACTTTGGGTTTAGCGGTAGCGGACTAATGGCACAGTTTAACTATTATATAGCGCAAACAATTATTACGCAGGGTAAATTTAAAGCCTTAATTTACGTGTGCGGCTTAGTGTTTGTGTTTACATTATTCAAAAATATTTTTAGGTACTTAGCCATGTATATTGTTGCGCCGCTACGCAATGGTATCATACATGATTTGCGCCAAGCCATGTATCACAAAATGATAAACTTACCGTTGAGTTTTTATAGCGACGAAAAAAAAGGCGATATTATGTCGCGTTGCACCAACGACGTGCAAGACATTGAGTGGAGCGTAATGCAATCGTTAGAGGCATTATCGCGCGAGCCCATTAATATTATTGGTTTTTTGATATGCCTATTGTACATGAGCCCACAACTTACGCTATTTGTATTTATACTATTGCCTGTAATGGGGCTATTAATAGGGCGTGTGGGCAAGCAACTAAAACGAGCAAGCCTACAAAGCAAAGAAATGCTTGGCAATTTATTAAGCGTAATTGAAGAAACTTTGGGCGGATTACGTATCATAAAATCATTTAACGCCAAGCCCTTTATGCGTAAGCGTTTTGATGATATTAATGGTGAGTACAATGCATTAATGATACGGGTGTATCGCCGTGTTGATTTAGCAGGTCCAATAAGCGAAACCTTGGGAGTAGCCGTATTAATAGGTGTTATGCTCTATGGTGGTAATTTAGTATTAAACGAGGGTACGCTGCAAGCCTCCGTGTTTATAGCGTATGTGGCTATATTTTCACAATTAATTCCGCCTATCAAATCGTTTTCAACTGCTATATACAATGCCCAAAAAGGTATGGCAAGTGCTGAGCGTATTAACAAAATTGTGTTGGCCGACGATGTAATACACGAAGTTGAAAACCCTGTAATTAAAACAAGTTTTGATACCGAAATTAATTTTAAAAATGTATCCTTTGCTTACACTCGTGGCGATAACGGAATGGTACTCAAAAACATTAACTTAATAATACCTCGTGGCAAAACCATAGCATTAGTAGGGCAATCAGGCTCAGGAAAAACTACGCTTGCCGATTTAATACCAAGGTTTCATGAAGTAAGCGAGGGCGAATTATTAATTGACAACATTAACATCAAAAACTATCAAACCCATAGCCTTAATAGCATGATTGGTATTGTGAGCCAAGAGGCCATATTGTTTAACGACACCGTAACTAATAATATTTCGTTTGGATTAACTAATGTGAGCGACGATAAAATTATAGCTGCCGCTAAAGCCGCCAATGCGCACGATTTTATTATGGCCATGCCACAAGGCTATAGCACCAACATTGGCGACCGTGGCACTAAGTTAAGCGGTGGGCAACGCCAACGGTTAAGTATAGCACGTGCTTTGCTCAAAAACCCTCAGTTATTAATACTAGACGAAGCCACCTCCGCCCTTGATACCGAAAGCGAACGCTTAGTACAAGATGCCCTACACAACTTAATGCAAAACCGCACAAGCATAGTTATAGCCCATAGACTAAGCACCATACAACACGCTAACGAAATAATAGTACTACACCAAGGCGAAATTGTGGAACGTGGCACGCACAACGCCTTGTTAGCGCAAAACGGCACGTACAAAAAACTATGCGATATGCAAAGTTTTGAGGATTAATTTAATTATTACTCTTAAACAATCGTCTATGTGCCTTTCGTCTAATAATTTTGTACTCAGTTATCTTTATAAAAAATGTCGCCTCGGTCCGTGTCCCCACGAACTATAATATAACAATTATTCCGTGAGGACACGAACCAAGGCATAGAATAACAACCTAAATAGTTACCCACATTAAACACCAACACCATGACTTTATTAAGCGTAAACATTAACAAAATAGCACTTATTCGCAACTCACGCGGCACTAATACACCTAACTTATTACAAGTAGCGCTTGATTGCGAACGCTTTGGCGCACAAGGTATTACGCTACACCCTAGGCCCGACCAGCGACACGCCCGCTACGACGATTGTGTGGAGTTAAAAAAAATACTAACCACCGAGCTTAACATTGAAGGTTATCCTACCCAAGAGTTTATGGACGTAGTACTTGCCGTGCAACCTGCACAGGTAACACTTGTGCCCGATGCCCCCAACGCCCTTACCAGCAATGCAGGCTGGGATACCCTAACACACCAAGCAATGCTAAGCGATGTTATTGCGCAATTGCAGGCACGTAATATTCGCACTTCGTTATTTGTTGACACTAACACACAACACATTGAATATGCAGCTAAATGCGGCGCACAGCGCATTGAATTATATACCGAGCATTATGCCAAAAATTATTTAACTAATAAACAGCACGTAATACAACCTTACATTACCGCTGCTAATGTGGCAATAAGCAATAATCTTGGTGTAAATGCAGGGCACGATTTAAGTTTAGATAACCTCACTTATTTTGCCCAACACATACCACAATTATTAGAGGTGAGTATAGGCCACGCCTTAGTGTGCGATGCGCTGTATATGGGGCTCGAAAACACTATACAACTATATCGTAGATGTTTAAATAAATAATTTTATGTTACTTTAAAATTAAAAAATGGGCTCACACAAATCGTGCAAGCCCATTTTTAATTTAAGAAATATACCTAATTACTCTTTAATGAATTTTTTAGTAAATTTACTTTTACCATCAATTATTTGCACTACATAAGCACCACTATTGTAGTTAGCAATATCTACTACTAAACGACCGTCATTTACAGTTGTTGTAGCTACTTGCTCACCAATCATATTATATATTACTACCTGTGCCTTTTTACTCGGTACAACTATATTTAATACGTTACTAGCAGGGTTAGGGTATAACGCTACCTCAGTAGTAGCGGCTAATGCGCTAGCTAATTTTACTAACGGAGCATAATCCCATTTGTATACACCTGCATTAAGTGCAGCGGCTACTATACCTCCTGCATAACCTATTGAGTCGTTAGCAAAAGCTACTGCCGTAAGCGCCGTTACCGAATCTTGATAGCCAAATGACATACCGCCGTCAGTTGAAATAGTAGAACCTACTGGATATATAAATTTATTACTTAAATTTAAGCTATTTACCGTAACCATGGTGTTGGTATTAGGCACAAAGCACACATCGCCAGGGTTCCACTGCCCACTGTACGACCAAGGCATAAATGTAGCACCACCGTCTGTAGTAGCGGTAACCATTACACTGTCAACCGATGTAGTTGTACCTGTTGTAACTGTTTTAGTAGCTACAATAACACCTACGCTATCGTTTTTAAAACGAATAGTACTAAACGCTTGTTTGGTAGAATCTGTTTCAACAAAGCCTGATTGTGCGCCTGTCCAAGTAACTCCAAAATCTTTAGTAGTTAATATACGACCACGGTTAGTACCGAACCAAAGTTTACCGTTAGGTCTAGCATCAAATAAATTTACAATACCGTATTCTCCACTAGCTATTGGTTTAATAGCATTGCTCATTGCAGAGTCTACTCTAGTCCAAGTAGTACCGCTATCAGCAGTGGTGTATATTTCAAACGAACCATTTGCAGGGTCGCCCATGCACACACCCTTTGCTTTGTCCCAAAAATGAACCCAGTTTACAAACGAACTTCCTGCAGTAAACTTACCTGTAGTAACTTTTTTCCAGCTAGTACCACCATTAACAGTACGATATATACCTTGATTAGCTGGGTTAGAGGGCGGATATAACGAGGCGTAGGCAGTTGCACTATCCAGCACTGACATATTTGCAATTTCCAAGTTAGTAACGGCTGGCGTAGCACTTAATGTTTTAGCTGTCCAAGTTGCACCTCCGTTTTTAGTATACGAATATTGGCGTAAGTTAGTAGTTGTTGAACTACTACGAAACCATGCCCACACATTGTTAGCATCTACTACTTTAATATCGTTGGCAAATTTTGTTCCCGACACAGGTATTCCTACTGTTTGTTTTACCCATTGGCGTTGTGCGCTAGCTGTTAAAGCTGCCCCTAAAGCCACTGCTACTAATAGATTTTTTTTCATTGGTTTAATTTGTTTTAGTTTAAAATTCTACCGCAAAAATAAGCATTTTAATAGCATAAAAAAACATTTAATTTTTTAGTTATAACACATTGGTTTACCCATTACATTTACAATCGTAATTACAACTTAATTAATCAATTATGAAACATATACTTATAGCAGGCGGTTCGGGGTTAGTGGGTACACAACTCACTCAATTATTAATAGCGCAAGGGCATAGCGTTGCTTGGCTAACACGCAACGCTAGTAAACCTAATAAATTTAATGTGCCTTGTTTTGCTTGGGATATTAACCAACAAACTATTGATGCCAACGCCTTTGAAAAATGTGATGTGGTTATAAACCTAGCGGGTGAAGGCATTGCTGATAAACGATGGACTAACACCCGCAAGCAATTAATTATTGATAGCCGTGTGTTAAGCACTCAACTATTAGTTAATTACCTTAACACAAAGCCGCACCACGTTACGGCGTTTGTGGGCGCAAGTGCTGTGGGTTATTATGGGGCTACTACACACACACAAGTACTAACAGAAACTACTGTTGCCGCTACTGATTTTTTGGGTACGTGCTGCCTAGCTTGGGAAAACGAAATAGTTAAATTACAAAACATACGTACCGCTATCCTCCGCATAGGTATTGTGCTTACCGCCAAAGGTGGTGCATTACCACAAATGGCAATGCCTGTAAAACTATTTGTGGGTAGTGCTTTGGGTACAGGTAACCAAAACGTTCCGTGGATACATATTAATGATTTATGCGATATGTTTGCTCAAGCAAGTATTAAAGCTAATTACAACGGCATATACAACGCCGTTGCACCTACTGCTGAGCAATGCTCCAATACTCAATTTACTAGGGCTATTGCACAACAATTGCACCGCCCATTTTGGCCTATTAGTGTACCCACATTCGCACTTAAATTAATAGTTGGCGAAATGGCCGCTGTAGTGGTAAACGGAAATATAATAAGCAATGCTAAAATTGAAAATGAAGATTTTGTGTACCAATATCCTACACTCGGTATAGCGTTAAAAAACTTACTTGCTTAACTGTAAAATATGGATTATATCGCACTAGACCAACAACACATTTGGCACCCATTTAGCCAGTACAAAAATGCCACAACGCCTTTGTTAGCTGTAAAAGGTGAGGGGGTATATATTATTGACAGTAATAGCAAAAAGTATATTGATGCCATAAGTTCGTGGTGGGTTAACCTACATGGGCATGCTAATACATATATTGCAAATAAAGTATACGAGCAACTTACTACGCTTGAACATGTACTATTCGATGGCTTTACGCACCCACGTGCCATTGAACTATCGCAACATTTGTTAAGCCAATTACCCAATAATATGCAACGGGTTTTTTATAGCGACAACGGCTCTACAGCTAACGAAGTGGCCATAAAAATGGCATTGCAATATTGGCACAACAAAGGCGTACCTAAAAATAAAATTGTAGCCCTGCACAATGCTTACCACGGCGACACATTTGGGAGTATGAGCGTAAGCGCACGTAATGTGTTTACGCAAGCCTTTGAAACATTGCTATTTGAGGTAATACGTATAAATGCCCCTAACGATAACGAAGAGTATTGGCAAGAAATTGAATTTTTATTTAATCAATATCACCACGAAATTGCTGCACTTATTGTAGAGCCCTTGGTACAAGGCGCAAGCGGAATGCTAATGTATAGCGCAACAGCATTAGATAAACTATGGAGGCTTGCACAACAATACGAAATATTAATAATAGCCGACGAGGTAATGACGGGCTTTGGGCGCACAGGCACTTATTTTGCAAGTAACCAAGTAACTACACAACCTGATATTGTGTGCCTAAGCAAAGGCATTACGGGTGGTACTATGTCATTAGGCGCAACGGTGTGTACCGAGCAAATATTTGAGGCTTACATAAGCAACGATAAACGCAAAACATTTTTTCATGGGCATAGCTACACCGCTAACCCTGTAGCCTGTGCCGCAGCCTGTGCTAGTTTTGAGTTACTAACAAAGCAAAGTACGTGGCAAAATATTGCGCTAATAACTACTATGCACCAAACCTTTGTTACTAAAATACAACACCACGCCATGGTGCGCCATGCACGCTGCCTTGGAACTATTATGGCTATTGAACTACAAAGTACCGAAACTACTAATTATTTAAATAGTATAGGCGCACGTGTAGGTTCGTTTTTTTTGGAGCGAGGTGTGCTTATTCGCCCTTTGGGCAATATTATTTATGTGCTCCCCCCTTATGTTATTAACGCCACCGAACTCGCCATTGTATACACTGCTATTGAGGACTTTGTAGCTACATTAAGTTAATAATTTCCACTCCCGCACTAAATTAATGCGTTGGTATAGCGTGCTTTACTATTAATTTAAAAATAGCTCTAAACTGAAAATTAACTTTTAAAGTTCGTTTTCAGTTTTTTGTTTATATTCGCAAAATAATTAAATATTTAAAAATTAAACTTTTTAACCAACAACAATGCAAAGTAAAGGAGCAATTAGATTTTTAGCCATAGCATTTGCCGTGGCATGTATTTTTCAGTTATCGTTTACGTGGGTAAGCAACAATGTAGAGAAAGATGCCATAGCTTACAGTAGCGGAATAGAAGATGTTAAGCAACGTGATGCAAAAAAACAAACATACCTTGATTCAATGCAGGGGCAGTATGTATATAATGCGTTGTTTAAAAAATACACCTACCGTGATGTTAAGGAGCGTGAGCTTAACTTAGGTTTGGACTTAAAGGGAGGTATGAACGTAACGTTAGAAATATCGTTGGTTGATTTAATCAAAAACATATCTAACAACCCACAAGATATTAAGTTAAACGCTGCTATTGCACGTGCTACCGAAATGCAAAAAAACAGTCAAGAAGATTTTGTAACTCTTTTTGGTAAAGCATTTAACGAAGTAGCCGCTGGCCAAAGTTTAGCTCCATTATACACTACATTAGAGTTAAAAAACAAGGTTACCTTCCAATCTACTAACGAGCAAGTACTAGCAGTTATTAAGGAAGAAGCTAAAGGTGCAATCGACCGTTCATTTAACATTATTCGTTCGCGTATTGATAAGTTTGGGGTAGCACAACCTAACATTCAGTTATTAGGTAATACTGGGCGTATATTAGTAGAACTACCAGGCGTTAAGGAACCTGAGCGTGTACGTAAGTTACTACAAGGTACGGCTAACTTAGAGTTTTGGGAAACCTATGATAACCAGAAAGATGGTATAGCTAACTTATTGGTAGAAGCCAATAAGAAAATTGCTGCTCTGCGCAAAGCATCAGGCGTTACTGACACTACCGCTAAAACTACTGAGGTAGCCGATGTTAAAGACACCACAGCTAAAACTGCTACCACAGGCTTAGCAGCCTTAAAAGGCGAAAAGAAAGGCCCAATGAGCAAAGCCGACTCGGCACAAAAAGGTAAGGACGAAAATCCATTATTTCAATACATACAACCTGCTATTTATCAATCAGACAAAGGTTATATGGCTGGCGAAGGTCCAGTAGTGGGTATGAGTGCTATTAAAGATACCGCTAAAATTAACGAAATGTTAGCTGACTCACGTATTAAGTCAGTATTCCCACGCGACATCCGTTTTTTATGGAATGCCAAAGCAGTGGATAAAGAGGGTCAGTTTTTACAATTAGTAGCTATTAAGGCATCAACCCGCGATGGCAAAGCACCCTTAGATGGTGGTGCAATTGCTGATGCTAGCGGAGATTATGGCCAAAGCGGTGCTAAAGGCGAAGTATCAATGGCTATGACCCCTGACGGTGCTCAAATATGGAAGCGCTTAACTAAAGACAACATAGGCAAATCCATTGCTATAGTGTTAGATAACCGTGTGTACTCGTTTCCAACAGTACAAGCCGAAATTTCAGGTGGACGCTCCTCTATAACAGGTAACTTTACCATTAACGAAGCAAAAGATTTAGCTAACATACTCAAAGCAGGTAAAATGCCAGCTCCAGCACGTATTGTAGAGGAAGCTGTGGTTGGCCCAAGCTTAGGTAAGGAGTCTATATCAGCAGGTATGCTATCATTTGTGGTAGCTTTAGTGTTGGTATTAATATTTATGGCATTTTACTACGCTAAAGCGGGCTGGGTGGCTAATTTAGCATTAATAGCCAACGTGTTTTTTATAATGGGGGCGCTTACTTCAATAGGCGCTGTACTTACCCTACCAGGTATTGCAGGTATTGTGTTAGCCATTGGTTTATCGGTAGATGCCAACATATTAATATTTGAGCGTATACGTGAGGAGTTAAACAAAGGCACAGCATTAGCTCAAGCAATTAGCGATGGTTTCAAGGGTGCAATGTCGTCTATCTTAGACTCTAACATCACCACCTTATTATTAGGTATAGTATTATTCCTATACGGTACAGGGCCTGTTAAAGGATTTGCTACTACGCTAATTATTGGTATATTAACGTCGTTATTTTCGGCCATATTCATTACACGTTTAGTATTTGAATACATGTTGCGCAAAAATCAAGAGATTAGTTTTTCAATACCTGCAACCAAATCAATATTCAACCATATCAACATTAACTTTGTAGGTAATCGTAGCAAATATTATATGTTCTCAGGAGCTATAATTGTAGCGGGCTTAATATCGTTTTTTGTACGTGGGTTTGATTATGGTGTCGATTTTGAAGGGGGGCGTTCGTACCAAGTACGTTTTGATAACACAGTAGCTGCACAAGATGTACGTACTGCCTTAACACCGTTCTTAGAAAGTGCGCCAGAAGTAAAAACATTTGGTGGCGACAAACAAGTTAAAATTACTACTACCTATTTAATACAAGAAAATACTGAAGCGGCTGACGCATCGGTAGAAGCTAAAATTAATGAAGGTTTAGCAAAAACAGGTTTAAAGTATGATATTATTAGCTCACAAAAAGTAGGACCTACAATTGCTGATGATATTCAAAAATCAGCATTGTATGCTATATTATTATCATGCTTAATAATGTTCTTGTTTATCTTGGTGCGTTTCCAAAAATGGCAATATGGCCTAGGTGCGGTACTAGCATTGGTACACGATGTTGCTATTGTACTTTCAATTTACACGTTGTTACATGGTATATTACCGTTTTCGTTAGAAATTGACCAGCACTTTATTGCGGCTATATTAACCGTAATGAGTTATTCAATGACGGATACTGTGGTAGTGTTTGACCGTATTCGTGAATATTTATCCGAAAGCGGAAAAACCAATGTATATGGCACTGAAAAGAAATCAGTAATTAACTTTGCATTAAATGCCACATTAAGCCGTACTATTTTAACGTCATCAACCATATTTATAGTGTTATTAGCTATATTCTTATTTGGTGGCGAAGTTATACGTGGGTTCTCATTTGCATTGTTAGTAGGTATTGTTATTGGTACGTATTCGTCAATATGTATAGCTACACCAGTAGTTATTGATTTGGATAAAAACGAGGAAAACGAAAACACCAACGCTGACACAGCAATGGAAGTAGCTGCTAAATAAGCACAACAAATTATTAGTTTTTTTTACAAAAAGGCGTTAACATAAATGTGTTAACGCCTTTTTTAATCAATACTTTAATCGTCTTGGTTCGTGAGGACACGAACCAAAATAAGGTTTATTACAAAACGCTAGTTCCCTGAGTTTTCATCGAAGGAACGGATACAAATAGTGTTTCGTAAGGACAAGAATCAAGGCAGAGAAAGAACAGATACAAATTGTTGAATATAAACGTCCCTTCGATGAAAACTCAGGGAGCTACTCACTATCCAAATCGAATTAAAATTATTGATAGCGAAAAATAATTTTGTAATTTAACTTTGATAATAGAGTAGTGTTTAGTGCAAACTACACGACAATAGAAACACAAATTTTATACTACTTTTGTATATAATTATTTAACTGCTAATCATACACAAATTTAACACTATGTCAAACACTATCGAACACATACAATGCCTAATAATAGGCTCAGGGCCAGCAGGCTACACAGCAGCTATATACGCAGCTCGCGCTGATATGAAACCTGTAATGATACAAGGTATGCAACCTGGCGGGCAATTAACGATAACTACCGAGGTAGAAAATTTCCCAGGATATCCTAACGGTGCGCAAGGCCCTGAAATGATGGAAGATTTTAAAGCGCAAGCTGAGCGTTTTGGTACAGATGTACGTTGGGGATATGTGAGTAAAGTTGATTTATCAGTATCGCCGAAACGTGTATGGATTGACGAAAAAACTGAAGTAACTGCCGATACAGTTATTATTAGCACAGGGGCATCAGCCAAATGGCTAGGTCTCGAAAGTGAGCAACGCCTCAACGGTTTTGGAGTAAGTGCGTGCGCAGTGTGCGATGGGTTCTTTTTTAAAGGACAAGATGTAGCAATAGTAGGCGCAGGCGACACTGCGTGCGAAGAGGCTATGTACCTTGCCAAACTGTGCAACAGCGTAACAATGATTGTACGCCGCCCCGAAATGCGCGCCAGCAAAGCCATGCAACACCGTGTGCTATCAAACCCTAAAATTACAGTATTGTTTAACTCCGAAACCGACGAAATACTTGGAGATAAGGGTGTTACAGGTGCTCGCATAAAAAACAATGCTACTGCTACCACACACGAAATAACAATTACCGGATTTTTTGTAGCCATAGGGCACGACCCTAATTCAAAAATATTTGCAGGGCAAATTAATATGGACGAAAACGGTTACATACTTACTGTACCAGGTTCGAGCAACACTAATATAGAAGGCGTGTTTGCCTGTGGCGATGTGCAAGACCATATTTATCGCCAAGCAATTACAGCAGCAGGTAGTGGCTGTATGGCTGCCCTAGACGCAGAACGTTGGTTAGCTAGCAAAGAGTAACTGAGACAGTGCATTTCGTTGAGTATATAACAGTAAATTACAACAATTAAGACAAGTAAAACTGAAAATTACTAGGTTTCTTTTTTATTCGGTAACGAGTTTTATCCTTGCTACAATTCTATATTACATTTTATGGGCAATAATGCCAAATCATTACGTATTTGGAACTTGGTACAGAATGTCTTTATATCATTGGGAACACCCTATAGCATTTATTGCGATTCCTTGTTTTTTCTATGGGATTATTGCTCCTTTCTTTGCAAATACATTTTTAAATCAAAGTATAACAAAACAAATTTTAATAACAATCTTAATAATAATTTTAATAACTTTATTAAGTTCACCTTTTGGAGGAATGCTTTGGCATTATTACGATATGAAAGCAGGTTATTTTCCATCAAATTGGACCACAAAAATCATAGCCCTTGGTTTTGAATGGGGACTTGAAATGGGTTGGTTAATCATTGGGCTTTCTATTCCATACAATATAATTGGTTCAATAATCTGTTACTTTTTGACTAAGAAAGGAAGTGAAATATTTAACACAAAATAAAAATGGAACCCATTAAGAACTTCGTGGAATGTTACATGTGTACTAAGTTTAATATTTACGCATTAGTCTTTGTATGTATCTACAAATTATAGGGGATTAAAAAGATGCTCCACTTTCCTTGAGCGTACTTGCTTATGTCCACAATATATTATATAGTTTTATCTACCTTAGTAACTTCAAACGTTCAACGAACCAAATTCTATAGCTATCCTCTTTAAGTATTTCAAGTATTAAAACTTTGGCGTAATACCAATTTGAAATTTTAAGTAGTCCAATTAATTGCTTCAAAAACATATGAGTATGAGCAAATACTTTTTACAATTTCCTCAGATAATTTATT
>JAYWFU010000137.1:0-12509 GCA_043778625.1 Bacteroidia bacterium
TAATGGGATTGGCGTGGCGGAAGTAGTAGTAGTTGTACTATTTTCTTTGTTTGTTTTTTGTGCCATTGTAATTTAGGGTTACTTTTTGTTTTTTTACAACCATATATTTACGTTAATATACTCACGCTTTGTACTCCCCTCCTTTAGAGGGAGGGGTGCCCGCAGGGCGGGGTGGGCTATACGCCACGCATAACCAACTTTACACAACTATATACTTTTTATACCGTTTATGAATACCAGCAACATGCTGACACTAGCCTAAACAGGAAGGCTACCTAACGCTGGGACTAGCATGGGGGTAGTGTGGTGGTTATTTTACCACCCCGCCCTGCGGGCACTCCTCCTAAAATAGGTGGGGAACTCTGGGTGGGATTATTTAATGGGATTGGCGTGGCGGAAGTAGTACTAGTTGTAATATTTTCTTCGTTTATTTTTTGTGCCATTGCAATTTAAGGTTGCTTTTTATTTTTTTACAACTATATATTTCCGCTAATGTATTCACGCTTTGTACTCCCCTCCTTTAGAGGGAGGGGTGCCCGCAGGGCGGGGTGGGCTATACACCACGCAAAACCAACTTTGCAAAGTTATATACTTTTTATACCGTTTAGTAAATACCAGCAACATGCTGGCACTAGCCTAAACTACATGGCTACCTAACGCTAGGACTAGCAGGGCTCACAATTTTTATGTTTTAATCCAAATCTGATTCTTCAAATGCATAATTTACTTGGGTGTCATTTTCAAAGTCTTGAGAAGTCAATGCAATATCTATTGCATCTCTATGAGAATAAACAACAAGAACATAATATTCTCCTTTGGGTAAATTAATGCTAAATTCTCCACTACCATTTGCAGTACATTTTAATTTGTCATTTTTCATTAATGATTTAAAGTAACTAATTGCTTTTTCTCTTTCTAAAGCTTCTGCGGTTTGGATTAGGTATAACGAGTCGGCAAATACAGTCTCACTCATTTTATCTTTAAGCATGTCCAATTTCCATTTAAGAATCTTATTATAATTTTCTTTATGATGCGGGGAAATTTTTGAATACGTCCATTCTACTGTGAAATCAAATAAATCTAGGTCGCCTTTTTCTAAAAAATAAATTTCTGCTCCAACGTCAGGTTTTTGTCCAAAATTTTCGTTAAAAAAATAAGTTACTACTCCTTTAACTTTACTTTGTCTACTGCAAGACGTTATTGTCAATCCGATTGCTAGGGATAATATTATAAATTTAAATACTCTTGTTTTCATAGTTTTTTTTTAATGTGGTAGAAATGTAATTATAATTTTTAATACGTCGCTAGACAACTTGCACCTAACGTTTTGCATATTTGCGATGGGCGGTTTTTTTACTACTAATGTTTATGCGAACCACCAAACTTTCGGCTACTACTTCTGCCCCACTTGCATAAAACCCAATCTTACCTGCTTTACTACCTCGTCACTTTGTACGAAGCAAGAATTTCTAAACGTTCTAAATATTTAGCCATATTCACTTTACTTTTCGTCGGAATACAACCGTCATTATAAAAGAAAATAAAGCCTTCATTTATTTTTCCATCATAAGCAAGTTTTTCAATTTTCTTGGTTGTGATACCTTTTATTTTTGAAGATATTGGATAATCTTCACAATTAAAATGGTCTATCGAATTAAATCCAAGTGGTTTGTATTCTCTGTTTAGAACAATAAAACTACCGTCTTCTTGTTTCTTTAAACAGTAAGGAAGATAAACTGAACTAAAGTCTCTTAATGCCATAATTTTTATTTTTAAGTGGTGGATTCAAGTAATAGATACAAGACGATACTACGTTTTTTTTTCAAATATTTGATTTGGAGTTTTAAATCCAAATCTTTTTTGGGGTCTATTGTTTAGTATTTTATTTACCCCATTATCTCCTCCAGCGCAGTATCATAACTATGCCTGTGTGCGCTTACTGCGCCAAGGCTTTCGACATCTACTACAAAATTACCATCGGCGGTAACTTCGCCTAGGTATTCGTAGTGGGTAGTGGCGGCGTTAAAGGCAGCTTCCTTATCAGGCGCAACGCTTACTACTACACGGCTTTGGGCTTCGCCAAACAAAAATGCGTCTTTACGCACGGTGGTAGTACTTGTAATGTTAAAGCCAAGGTTGTTTACAAAGGCACATTCCGCAAGGGTTACCAGCAATCCGCCATCGGCACAGTCGTGCGCACTGGTTATGAGTTGTTGTTTAATAAGTGCGGCTACATTGTCCTGCAATAGCTTTTCTTCTTCTAAATTAAAATAAGGCGCAGGGCTATTTTTTATCTTACAATACGAGTACAAATATTGCGAGCTAGCAATATCGTTGCGGCTTTGGCCTACTAAGTATATTTTGTGCCCTGCGGTCGTAAACGCTAAGGAAGTTTGTGTGGCTTTGTTATCCAACACACCCAACATACCTATGGTAGGCGTAGGAAACACAGGCTCAGTGCGGCCATCGGGGTAAGCCGTTTGGTTATAAAAACTTACATTACCGCCAGTAACAGGCGTATCAAAGGTTATGCAGGCTTTACTCATACCTTTAATAGCCCCTACAAACTGCCAATACACTTCAGGGTTGTAGGGGTTGCCAAAATTTAAACAATTAGTAACTGCCAATGGTTGCCCACCGCTACACACTATGTTACGTGCGGCTTCGGCCACGGCTATGGCACAACCTTGCTCAGGGTCGGCGTTTACGTAACGGCTGTTGCAATCAACCGTTAAGGCCAACGCACGGTTAGTACCCTTGAGGTTTACTATGGCGGCATCGCTAGGTTTGTTAGTGCTTTGGTTAATAGTGCCCACCATGCTGTCGTACTGCTCGTACACCCAACGTTTGCTGGCAATGTTAACGTGGCTTAATAAATGCTCCGCCACGGCTTTGTAGTTAGTAGGTTCGGGTACTTGGTTTATGTTAAATTTTTGGTTCTCGGCAAAGTACGCAGGTTCTTTGTACTCACGGGTATATACAGGCGCACCTCCACCTAACACAAGGCTTTCGGCAGGTACGTTGGCCACTAGCTCGCCATCCATATAAAAATGTATATGCTTAGTATCCGTAACCTCGCCAATGCAAGCGCAGTTTAAATCCCATTTGTCAAATATGGCTTGTACCTCGGCTTCGCGCCCTTTGGTAACTACTACTAACATACGCTCTTGGCTTTCGCTCAGTAGTATTTCAAACGGTTTCATATCAGCTTGGCGAGTAGGTACTTTATCTAAATAAATAATCATACCATGTTCGCCTTTAGCGCTCATTTCGCTGGTACTGCAGGTTATGCCCGCAGCGCCCATATCTTGCATGCCTACTACTGCACCGCTTTTAATAACTTCTAAAGTAGCTTCTAATAATAATTTTTCTTGAAAAGGGTCGCCCACTTGCACTGCTGGTAAGTCCTTGGCCGATTCTTCGGTCATATCCTTACTAGCAAATGCTGCGCCGTGTATACCGTCTTTGCCCGTGGCCGAACCTACTATATATACAGGGTTGCCCACCCCGTAGGACGTAGCCGAAATAGTTTCGCCTACTTTAACCATACCCACGCTCATGGCGTTTACCAAGGGGTTTACATTATAGCACTCGTCAAAAAACACTTCGCCACCTACGGTAGGTATGCCAAAAGCGTTGCCGTAGTTACCAATGCCTTTAACTACGCCACGTACGAGCCATTTGGTTTTATCAAGGCTCAAATCTCCAAAGCGTAAGCTATTTAATTGCGCAATAGGGCGTGCACCCATGGTAAATATATCGCGGTTAATACCTCCAACGCCAGTAGCTGCGCCTTGGTAAGGCTCTAACGCTGATGGGTGGTTGTGCGATTCTATTTTAAAACAGCAGGCTTGTCCGTCGCCTATGTCCACCAATCCTGCGTTTTCTTCACCTGCTTTCACTAGCATACGTGCACTATCTTTAGGCAAGGTTTTAAGCCAAGTAATAGAGTTTTTATACGAGCAATGCTCGCTCCACATTACGGAGTAAATACTTAACTCGGTAAAGTTAGGTACACGCCCTAATACTTCGTTAATTTTAGTGTATTCCTCAGGCAGTAAACCTAGGGCTTTGGCGTCATCTACGGTAGTAAGTTGTGCTGAATAAAGTGATTGCATAGTAAGTGGAGTTTTACGTTTTTTATATTTAGCGTGAAATTATGATTTTTTATCCAATGGAAGTAACTAGCCGATAATTAATCATGGCTTTATTAATAAAACACAGGTAGCTAACTTTTATAATAAAGCCTTGTTAGCAGTATAGGTAGCTACATTTTTTTTATACATTTACAAAAAAAAATATCCAATAATATATTATACTACTATGTTACAACTATCTGCACTACGTGAAAATACTGAAGAAATAATAAAAAAACTTGCCAAGAAAAATTTTAAAAACACAGCGGTAATTCATGAGATTATAGCCTTAGATACTACACGCCGTGCCACACAAAACGAGCAAGAAGCCATACTTGCCCAAAACAATGCGTTAGCCAAACAAGTAGGCGACTTAATGAAAGCGGGCAATAAAGACGAAGCCAACGCCTTGCGCGACCAAACACTTGCCAACAAAGAAACTACAAAAGTGCTGGGCGATAAACTAGCTACTATTGAATTACAACTACAAAACCTATTATACACCATACCCAACGTGCCTGCTGATGCCGTACCTGTTGGGCACACGCCTGAAGATAATGAAGTAGTGCTACAAGCAGGCGTAATACCTACACTGCACGCTAACGCAGTACCACACTGGGATTTGTGCAAACAGTACGATTTAATTGATTTTGAACTAGGTGTAAAAATTACAGGCGCAGGATTCCCTGTGTACAAAGGCAAAGGCGCTCGATTACAACGTGCGTTAATTAATTTTTTTCTGGACGAAGCCACCAAGGCAGGCTACGCCGAAGTACAACCTCCTATATTTGTAAACGAGGCATCAGCTTACGGTACAGGTAACCTACCCGACAAAGAAGGACAAATGTACCACATGCAAATAGATGATTTGTACTGTATACCTACGGCTGAGGTGCCTGTAACCAATATGTACCGTGATGTTATACTAAAAGAAACTGACTTACCAATTAAGAATACAGCCTACACACCTTGTTTCCGTAGGGAAGCAGGAAGTTATGGTAAAGATGTGCGTGGCTTAAATCGTTTGCACCAATTTGATAAAGTAGAAATTGTGCAAATAGCCCACCCTAACAATAGCTACGAACTGCACCAACAAATGGTAAATTATGTGGCGGGCTTATTAGATAAATTAGAGTTGCCGTACCGTATTTTAAAATTATGTGGTGGCGATATGAGTTTTACATCAGCCCTAACGTATGATATGGAAGTATTTAGCGCGGCCCAAGAACGTTGGTTAGAGGTAAGTTCAATTTCAAATTTTGAAACCTTTCAGGCCAACCGTTTAAAGTGCCGTTATAAAGATGCGGAAGGCAAAGTACAACTGGCGCACACCCTTAACGGTAGCGCATTAGCATTGCCTCGTATTGTAGCTTCGTTACTCGAAAATCATCAAACTGAAAACGGAATACGCATACCACAAGCCTTAGTTAGCTACACGGGGTTTGAGTACATTAACTAGCAAACTATAACTTAACCGTATGCCCAAATGCCTAGTCTTAAATTTATTAAGACTAGGCATTTGGGTGTATAATAATTAGCAGTGTTTTTTTTATTCGCAATGGCACTCGTGCTCCACGCCTAAATCTATAGCGGTTATAACTTTGGTTACATCATTACATTTGCCAAATATTATACGTACCTCTTGCCCATCGTTGGTTTTGCCTTCAATAGCATATTTTTTGCAAGGCTCAGCGTGTACTTCGCTTTTACTAAAATTTACGCTGCCTGTTTTTAGTATGGTTATTATTTCTTCCTCACTAATATTACGGCACTCCATGCGGCAGCGTGCGTGCTTGGTATAACTTATGGGGTTAGCCAACATTTGTTCCACCACAATTTCGCTCGGAAACATAATTGTTTGTTTCCTCCGCATCATAAACCACATAATAGGCAAGCCTATTACAAAGCCAATCATGTATAATCGTAAGCGTTTTTTAAAAGTCATATCTGCCATGGTGGTGGGTATTTAATAGTTGAAATTAGTACTACAAAGTAAGTGATAAATTTGGGGGTAATTATTTATAAAACTGATATTCGTATTTTACAATATCCATGTTTTTGTGTGCGGAATACTTAGTTATTTCGTTCACTATTAATTCGTTTTCGTAAAACAAAAAACGTTCGCGATCTTGGGTATTATTTACAAACACAATTTGTTGTTTTAGTTGTTCACCCTCGTAAGTATATATGGTTTTAATATCGTTGTAACCATTGCTGTTACTGGTTTCTAACGTAGCTTCTATTTTATTAGTTAAACGCTGAATAGTGTATTTTTCAAACAACGAGGTTACATTAAATTCCTTAGTATAGGTTACACTATTGGGCAAAGCCTCCGTAGTAAGCGAGAAATAAGGTAAACGATATGAATTATAATACGTACTACGCACACTGTTAGCACCCACAGTTTCATTTTTAATAAACGAGCTATCCGTGGGTTGTTGTGTAAGCACTTTTATTGGAAACACATTGGTGTCAATGGTTTCGAGCACAGTAACTATTTTTTGATTATTACTATTAGCATTATACATGGTGTATTGTGTAGTAATAGTATGGTGGTCAAAATTACGTTGCATATACAACCTGCCTAGCCTATCGTAGCCGTAGTGCGTAATGCTTGTATCTTTAATGTTAGCTCCTACAATACTTGTAAACACCCTCTTTTGCACTATTCGCCCTAATGTATCTAATACATAATTATACACTTGATTACGATTAATTATGCGCTCGTTATCTCGTTTTAATTGAGGGGTAATTTGTAGCGTACGTACTTTGTGTGTTTTAAAATATGATGTAGTAAACACTAATGTATCTAACTGAGCATGTGCGTTATACACCTGTAGTGTAAGCAAACAAAGGCATAGTAAGCACTTAGTGTATATTAATTTTAAACTATTCACGTGCGTATTATTTTTTAAGGCTTGCTAATAGTTCTTCCAAATCGGCTTCGGTTTTTATGTTTACTTGGCGTGCTTTACTACCTTCAAAAGCACCCACAATGCCAGCAGCTTCTAGTTGGTCAATAATGCGTCCTGCACGGTTATAGCCTAGTTTTAACCTACGTTGTATGAGCGACGTTGAACCCTGCTGATGCTGTACAATTAAGCGCGCAGCATCGTTAAACATACCGTCGAGTTTGTCCATATCCACATCTTCTTTTTTGCCGCCATCGCCATTTTCGTCAATGTATTCGGGCAACATAAGCGCACTAGGGTAGCCGCGTTGCGAACCTATAAACTCGCACAATAGTTCCACTTCGGGCGTATCAATAAATGCACATTGTATGCGCACAAGGTCGTTACCTTGGGTAAGTAACAAATCGCCACGCCCTATCAGCTGGTCGGCTCCGCCTGCATCAAGTATGGTGCGGGAGTCAATTTTACTAGCTACTCTAAATGCAATACGCCCTGGGAAGTTGGCTTTAATGGTACCCGTAATAACATTAACCGACGGACGTTGCGTAGCAATAATTAAATGAATACCCACCGCCCTTGCCAGCTGTGCAATACGTGCTATGGGCATTTCAACCTCTTTGCCTGCAGTAATAATTAAATCGGCAAACTCGTCCACTACCACTACTATGTAGGGCAAAAACTGATGCCCTTCCAACGGGTTTAATCTACGGCGTACAAACTTTGCATTGTACTCTTTTATATTACGTACCTGTGCATTTTTTAATAACTCGTAACGTGCGTCCATCTCTATACATAAGCTATTGAGCGTATGCACTACTTTTTTGGTATCAGTAATTATGGCTTCGTCAGTATCAGGTAATTTGGCTAAAAAATGGCGTTCAATTTTGTTAAATAACGTAAGTTCTACTTTTTTAGGGTCAACCAACACAAATTTTAATTCGGCTGGATGTTTTTTAAATAGGAGTGAAGCTAATATTGCATTTAACCCTACTGACTTACCTTGCCCTGTAGCACCCGCCATTAGTAGGTGTGGCATCTTAGCAAGGTCAGCTATAAATATTTCGTTACTAATAGTTTTACCTAATGCTATGGGTAAATCGTAATCGCATTTCATAAATTTATCGGAGGCTAATATCGCACTCATCGGCACTATTTGCGGTTTGCTATTAGGCACTTCAATACCAATAGTCCCCTTACCGGGCATAGGCGCAATAATACGAATACCAAGGGCTGCAAGGTTTAGGGCAATATCGTCTTCGAGATTTTTTATTTTTGAAATTTTAACACCTGCCTTAGGCACAATTTCGTATAGCACCACTGTTGGGCCAATGGTAGCTTTTATTTTATCTATTTCAATACCAAAATCTAATAGCGTTTTTAAAATCTTGTCCTTGTTGGCTCGCAATTCCTCTGTACTTACATCAGCACCCGTAACAGTAATATTTTGGTTTAAAATGTCTGCCGTAGGAAACTTATAATTACTCAAGTCGGCACGTGGGTCGTACAATCCAATTCTGTCTACAAGGGCTTGCGCTAGGGCTTCTTCGTCAGTGGGTAAGTTGGCTACACGCTCTTGCTCTAACTTTTGTTGCACTACGTTAAACTCTGCCAAGGGTTCTTCTTTAGGGGTAGTTTCTTCGGGGCGTTGTATTTCAAAATCTAAATCATCGGTAGTTTCGGGTTTAGTTAAAATAGTGTTTTTACTTGGCGATACTGGGTTATTGTTTACACTAAATTCAATATCGTTATCCAGTTGGTTAACAAACGGATACTCATCTTCGTCAATAACTGTAGTAGTGGTAAGGTTTGATTTCAGTGCATTTTTAGTGTTTTGAATAATTTTAGTGTCCGATTCGTCAAACTCTTCATCTGTTTCTTCTACAGTATTATTTTCAAATAAATTATAATTTAATTTAAAAACTAATATAGCAAATACCGTTGCAAACAAAGTAAGTAATATACCCGCTCCTACCTTACCTATTAAGCTATTGAGCGTATTAGTTAATTGATAACCTACACTACCCCCTAAGAAAAAATAATCAGCTGAAAACACATAAGCCATAACTGTACTTAACCAAATGGTTGATAGCGAAAAACGTAATAAACTTTTGCGTATGCCAAACAAACTAAAATTAAAAATAAGTTTTACTCCTATGGCAAACAGCAAGGGTAGCAACACAAATGCACCTATCCCAAATAAGTTGTGCATTAGTCCGTGTGCGCTTATAGCACCAAACTTACCTAGCCAATTATTTACCGTTATTTCGTTATCAGCCAATAATTCGCTTACGGGCATTAGCACTTTGTCTTGATCGGTTTGCCAAGTGTATATGTACGATACAAATGCAATAGCTAAATATATACTACCCAACACGCATGCCACACCTACAGTATTAACCAGTAGTGGTGCTGAAAACAGTTCTTTAAAAACGGCGATTAGATTAGTAATTTTTGCAACTATCGATTGCTTTGGTGCACCATCGTCAGTAATTTTTTCGGCACGTTGTTGTTTTATTTTTTTTTCAAATACTTGCTCTTCAATGGCAGGTTCTTCTTTGGTAATTATTTTGTTGGTAGCTTTAGCCATTGTGTTTTTTATTATTGAATGTAATCAAACGAAGTTATGCAATAGCCTTGGCAATTTTAGTTAGTAACGCTATAACTTATTAATAACAAGGTGTTGATACATACAGCTTTACCTTGACAAAGGTTTAAAAGTTTGGCTACAAAATTTAAACGAACTTTTAAATAAATTATATATATTTAAAAGTGAATTAGTACTTACATTTTAACACCTAAAATAATCATGGCAAAGAAAGCAACCGTTAGCACTACTAAAAAAATATTTGTACTCGATACTTCAGTTATTTTACACGATTTAGAGGCTTTGCGAAGTTTTGCTGAGCACGATGTGGCCATACCTATAACCGTGTTGGAGGAGGTGGATAGGTTTAAAAAAGGTAACGATATTATTAACTACGTGGCGCGTGAATTTATTAGAGAGTTGGATAGATTGAGCAAAGAAAATAATTTGCAACAATGGAACCCAATAAACGAAGCCGATAAACGCAAGGGGTTGTTTAAGGTAATAATGAACGAGCGTGGCACGGTGGATGCCGACAAGGTATTTGGCGAAAAGAAAAACGATCATCACATACTTAATGCAGCATTAAAACTTGCTGAGGAAAACCCTGAAAGGCAAGTTACCCTAGTTACTAAGGACATAAATCTTAGATTAAAAGCACGTGCCTTAAACCTTACTGCCGAAGATTTTGAAACAGGTATTGTACACAATATTGATGATTTGTACAAAGGCTATTCTAACATAGAAGTAAAAGACAAAACACTTATTGATACACTGTACAACGAGGGTATTGCTCCCGAAAAATTAGGGGTAACCGAGCCAATAGCCAACCACTATTATAGTATTCGCAGTAGCGAAAGCACTGCATTGGGTTACTATAATGCGGATACGAAATTAATTGAAAAAGTAATTAAGGAAACTGCATTTGGTATTAGACCTCGCAACGCCGAGCAAGCATTTGCGCTACACGCCATACTCAATACCGATGTAAAGTTAGTAACCATACAAGGTGCTGCTGGCACAGGCAAAACGCTACTAGCCTTGGCGGGTGCGCTGGTGCAGCGCGCTGACTTTAGCCAAATATATTTGGCACGCCCCATAGTGCCACTAAGCAATAAGGATATAGGTTTTTTGCCAGGCGATATTAAATCTAAAATTAACCCCTACATGGAACCCCTGTGGGACAACCTAAAATTTATACAAAGCCAGTACAAGGAAACTGATAAAGACTATCAAAAAATTACCGAAATGGTAGAGAAAGAAAAACTATTTATAACTCCACTAGCTTACATACGAGGGCGTAGCTTATCTAATATTATTTTTATAATTGATGAAGCACAAAATTTAACTCCACACGAGGTTAAAACAATAATTACGCGTGCTGGCGAAAACACTAAAATAATTTTTACGGGCGACATTTACCAAATAGATACCCCCTACCTTGATTCGCACGGCAACGGGCTTTCTACACTTATCGAAAAAGTAAAAGGAAGTAAAATGTATGCTCACGTGTCGTTAGAAAAAGGAGAGCGTAGCGAGTTAGCAAATTTAGCAAGTTCAATGTTGTAATTTCTATAAATTGTTTACTTTTACAGTAACATTAATGCTTACTAATAATCAAATCAATAACACTCAAAAAACATGGAAACTAACATAACCACATTAGAAGAACAGTTTCAGGCTAAAATTGATAAAGGATTAAAAATTGAACCGAAAGACTGGATGCCTGAGCTGTATCGCAAGCAACTTACACGTATGATGTCGCAACATGCACACAGCGAAATTATAGGTATGCTCCCCGAAGGTAACTGGATAACACGTGCGCCCAACCTGCGCCGTAAAGCCATATTACTAGCCAAAGTACAAGATGAAGCAGGGCATGGTTTGTACTTGTATAGCGCTGCCGAAACCTTAGGTACTAGCCGCGAAGAGCTACTAAACCAATTACACACAGGCAAAGCCAAATACTCATCAATATTTAATTACCCATCATTAACTTGGGCTGATATTGGAGCTATAGGCTGGCTAGTAGATGGTGCGGCTATTATGAACCAAACAATGTTAGCCAAAGGTTCGTATGGACCTTACAGCCGTGCAATGACACGTATATGTAAGGAAGAGAGTTTTCATAACCGTCAAGGTTTTGAAATATTATACACCTTAGCACACGGTACTGCTGCGCAAAAAGAAATGGCGCAAGATGCACTTAACCGTTGGTGGTGGCCCGCAGTAATGATGCTTGGTCCTACGGAAGGTAACTCCCCTAATACAGAGCAATTAATGAAGTGGAAAATTAAGTTGGAAACCAACGATGCTATTCGTCAACGCTTTATTGATCGTACTATACCGCAGGCTGATGCCATGGGGTTAAAAATACCCGATGCTAACTTAAAATTTAACGAAACTACCAAGCACTACGAATTTAGCGAACCTAACTGGGACGAATTTTATGAAGTAATTAAAGGAAACGGACCGTGTAACAAAAAGCGTCTACACGACCGTGTAACAGCTCATAACAATGGTACTTGGGTACGTGAGGCAGCTGTAGCCTACGCTAATAAACAAGCCTTAAAAAATAAAGTAGCTTAACTTATTTTTAAAAAAAACACGTTTAAACAATTTCCGCCCATTATTGCAGCTGCAATAATGGGCGGAAACAGTTTATTGTAAATACTAGTTACTAGGTATAAATTATTCTTGAGCATGTAACGCTTGTTCCCATTGCCATTGATGTAGCAAAGCATCTTTTAAGGTATAAGTGGCTTTCCATTGCAATAGCTGTGAGGCTTTATCTACATTGGCGTACATGGCTTCTACATCGCCGTTACGGCGTGGTGCGTACTGGTAATTAAGCGTTTGCCCTGTTACTTTTTCAAA
>JAYWFU010000138.1:0-12410 GCA_043778625.1 Bacteroidia bacterium
GATTTAAGCAACGCTAATAGCGGAAGTGATGTACGCTCGTTTTTTAACTCAGTATTTGCCTATATGGGTGGAGCATTAGCAATAACTGGGTTTGTAGCTTATCAGTTTGGACATTCCGAAACATTAATGAATTATTTAATTTCGCCAACAGGCGGTATGAGTATGTTGGGTTATGTAATAATGTTTGCCCCACTTGGGTTAGTATTATTAATGAGTTTTGCGCTTAACCGTTTGTCTATAATGGCACTAGCAGGAATTTTCTTCTTATACGCTACGTTAATGGGGGCTAGTATGAGTTTTATATTTTTAATATATACTTCAGCATCTATCTATAAAACATTTGCATGCTCGTCGTTACTATTTGGTACAATGGCAGTGTTAGGGTATACCACTAAGCAAGATTTAAGTATGATGGGGCGTATATTAACCATGGCTTTAGTGGGTATAGTAATAGCTAGTTTAGTTAATTATTTTATGCACAGCAGTACAATGGAGTATATTATTAGCTTAGTGGGAGTAGCTGTTTTTACAGGGCTTACGGCATACGATATGCAAAAACTAAAACAGATTGCCGAAACCGAAGGGCATACAATGCCTAAAAATAAATTAGCATTAATGGGTGCATTAAATTTGTATTTAGATTTTGTAAACTTATTTATGATGCTACTTCGTTTATTTGGCGGACGTCGCAACGATTAATTATTATTGGTATAATTGTTATACCAATATTACCTATTGAATTAAAATAATGAAGTTACTTAGTTAAAAAGCTGTTGATATTTAATATCAGCAGCTTTTTACGTAATAACGCTTTACATTAAAATACTAAACCTTGCGGGGGTAAAGAATTATAAGGTATTAATACTATTTGCAATTTTTTAATAGTGGTCTTCATAGCTTGTGCGTATTTTTGATTTTAGGCAAAACTTGTTTAGTATTTTATAGCGAAAAAAAGATTACATTTATTCAATTATTAAACTTTCAAAACTATGAAACATAATTTACTAAATTCATTTATACTAATTTGCTATCTGCTGTTAACAACTGTAGCTAAAGCGCAATGCCCCATGAAATTAGATTCGGTAATTGTTACAATGGACGAGCCTAACAATCAAATGCACGCTTATGTGGTTTACAAAAGCAACCATGGTTTTGTGTTACCTTACACTATTAAATATTATTCGGGCGCTTGCTCAGGCACGTTAATAGCTACACATACAATTACCGATACGTTAGGCGTGCGTAAGGATAGCCTTAAAAACCTAGCTAATAATGTGTATTACGCTACTATTGAATCAGCCAACTGTCCATTAACGCCTACATGCACGGGTACTGCCGTAAAAAGTTTTGAAGTGTGTAATGGCTGTATCAATATTGGTTTTGAAAACAATAACTTAAATAGTTGGACAACCAGCGGTAATGCTGTATTGGTAGACAATACGCAAACGGATAGATTTGGAAATTTTGTATTATCAGGCAGCGGAAAATACGCACTACGCCTAGGCAACGATTCAGTAACGGGTACAAGTACCGCCGAAAAAACACTGTGTGTTGACCCTGTTAACTCCGCTTTAGTAATGCGCTTTGCAATGATGGTACTTGATTTTGGACATTCGCCAGCCGACGCTGCCTACATTAATATTAAAGTAACAGATATGGCCGGAGCATTAATTGCACCCTGTGCCACCTACACCGCCACCGATGGGCAACTTGGGCTAGGCTTTCAATCGTCGAGCACAGTAGGAATACAAGGTGGAGCGGCTTCAGGAGGTGCTACTTATCCTGTAAAATATTTACCATGGACTACCTTTAATTTTGACTTGCGCCCTTACATTGGTCAGCAAGTAAAAATTGTGGCTACCAATAACTGGTGTAGGTATAATGTAGATTGGGCTTATGGTTACATTGATGCGGAATGCCAGCCATTTGAAATAAAAGAAAAATATCCATTGTGTGCCAATGGTACAGGTACAATATGTGCCCCCGAAGGCTACGCTACCTATAATTGGACTCCGCCTGCTGGTGGCACAATAGTAAGTGGCCAAGGCACTAAGTGTATTGAAGTAACAGGCGCAGGCAACTACACTATGACTGCTACTTCGTTTACCAATTGCCCCATACAGCCTATTTCGTTTAATTTAAAGCAAGTAAATAGCACTCCGCCAGTAGTTAATTTTACGGTAGATAATTGTACACGTAACGTACAGTTTATTGATAGTACCACAATAGCTGGTGCAGGCAACACAATTACGGAGTGGAAATGGAAGTTTGACGAACCCACAAGCCTAGCTCTTGATAGTTCAGCACTACAAAACCCTACGCACCAATACTCAGCTGTTACTGGTACTAACTACAATGTAACGCTTGCTGTAGTAGCTAGTAACGGCTGTAGGGCGCGTTTAACCAAAACAATAGTAACTGACACTGTGCCTACCGTAGCTTTTAGTTGGAATAATGTGTGCAAAGGCACTACAATGGCATTTAACAATAGTAGTACTAGTACATTTTCGGTAATAACAAATACTACGTGGTATTTTAACGACTCTAAGGTGGCTGGTACACCTAACGATAGTGCCTACACTCCTAACACTAACCATTTGTACAGTAACTCTGGTACTTATAACGTTGTGTTAAAAGTTACTAACGCCAACGGCTGTACTGATACCATTATTCGTAAAGTACGTATTTACGATGTGCCTAAAGTTAATATAACTACTAAAGATATTTGTCAGTACGTGCCTAATTTTCCAGTATCAAACCCATTACAATTAGACTCCGCTAAATTTATAGTTAATGCCACTATTAAAGGGCTAACCGATACCATAACCAAATACGAGGTAGATTGGCAAAACAATGGTTCTATTGATTTAACCCGTACTACAAAAGCAATAAGCCAAATTTTTAAACAAGGTTATCCCACTGTAGGGGTTAATGCCATAATGATAAAAGTAAGTACCGCTTATTGTAGCGGTGCTGATACCGTGTTACTTAAAGTATACCCCAACCCAGTAGCTAATTATATTGTGAATAATGTGTGCAACGATAGTGCATTTGCCTTAATTGATAAAACTAATATTAACAACACAGTAGCTGGTATTAACCCCGCTCCCTACGTGGATTCAGTGTATTACAACTATGGTGATAACCTTACGTTATATGGTTTTAAAGCTCCAGTAATAACAACTATTAAGCATAAATATAATGCTCCTGGAGTGTACCCAATACTCGAAATGGCAAAATCAAATTTTGGGTGCGTTAATTATTTTGTAGATAGTGTAATTATATTCCCTGAGCCTAAAGCCAACTTTACGAGTACCGCAGTGTGTTTTAACGCACCTACTAACTTTACAAGTACCTCGTTAGTTATTAAAGCCACTGGTTCTACCAATAGTATTGTGGGCTATCAATGGGATTTTAGTAATAATGGCTCTTATGATAATACCCTCACTCCTACTCCACAGGTAACTATTGCGGGTAACGATACCTCCAAACTAACTAAATTAGTAGTTACCACTAACCACGGCTGTACTGATACTGTGCTACACAAAACCACAGTATATGGCTTGCCTACTGCATTATTTAGCGTAAAACCTGTGTGCCACACATTTAGTTCAGTGTTTAAAGATAGCTCCACCTATTGGGGTAATGAAACTATTGCGCAACATAATTGGACGTTTGAACCCAATAAATTTTCAACACTAACGTCGCCTAATTATCTATATCCTACACCTAATAACTACCCTGTGAAACTGGTAGTTACCACTGTGCATGGTTGCTTGGATAGTGTAACCAAAACTGCAGTAGTTAACCCTAACCCTAAGGTAGGCTTTTTTGCTAATGTACGTATAGGCTGCCAACCGTTATCAGTAGTAATTACTGATACTTCTACCATTGGTGGTACGCCTGCTGGATCATTTAATCAATCATTTGATTATTTTATTGATAGTACCAAACACAAATTAACTCCTAACTATACTTATGTGTTTGATAAAGTAGGGCTACATAGTATTGGGCTAAAAGTAGTTACTAACAAAGGCTGTTCGGATAGCGTGTATCAAAAAAACTACATAGAGGTATATCCCAAACCTACCGCTGCGTTTAGTGTTTCGCCACAAGTTACTACCATTGCCGACGGAGTAATAACATTGGCAGATAAAAACAAATTGGGCGAAATTATTGACTGGAATTATGGCAATGGTACAAGTGCTGTAAATTTACCATTTAAGCCATCGCACACACACCAATACAACGATAGCGGCGTGTTTGTAATTACACAATACGTAACTACAGCACAAGGTTGTAAGGACACCGCTTACCAAAAATTAACTATAAATCCATCGTCAATACTATTTATACCCAACGCATTTACACCTAACGCCGATGGTACTAACGATTATTTTAATGCCAAAGCCTACGGAATTGTGAAATACGAATTACGTATATTTGACCGCTGGGGAACTATTGTAGGTATTGTTACTGATGTAGATGCCTTAGGTTGGGACGGTACAGATGTAAGTACTGGGCAAAACTGCAAAACTGAAGTGTATACTTGGCGTTTAAATTATACGAACGTACTTAACGAAAAAAGAAACCAAGTAGGTAGTGTAACATTGTTAAGATAATCTAGGCATTAGTTTACTTGGCGTAAACTAATGTGTTTAATTTAATAATAGTTGCAACATTGCTATTTTATTGTTAAAAATAGAGCTTTGTTTGAACAAGCAAAAACTATATATTTGTTAAAAACTCATTAACTTTATTTAAGTACGTATTATGGCACTATTAGGCAATATATTCAAACAAACTTTTGCATTAAGCAAGTCGCTCGAAAGTTTGTATTTAGTGCAAGAAAAACCTCACCGCATACAACGTAGAGTATTAACAAAACTACTGCGCAAGGCGCAATTTACAGCATTTGGACTTACCTATAATTTCGAACATATAATAACAGCCAAGCACCCTGTAAAGGAGTTTCAGCGTATCGTACCCGTATTTGACTATGATAGCATGTATGCCAAATGGTGGCATCGTATGGTAGAAAAAGAAGAGATAAACATTTGTTGGCCCACGGCTATTAAATATTACGCATTAAGCTCAGGTACATCGGGTGCACCGAGCAAATATATACCTGTATCGCGCGAGCAAATACGCAAAATACGCCGTGCTGGTTTGGGGTCGTTGCTATCGTTGCGTCAATACGATTTGCCACCAAGTACGTTTACCAAAGGCGTATTAACCATTGGTGGTAGTACTGATTTAACACAAGAACGCAACTATTACAAAGGCGATTTATCAGGCATTACCATTAGTAATGTTCCGTTTTGGATACAGCGTTACAAAACTATTCCTACTGCTATAAGCAACGAAAAAGATTGGAGCACCAAAATTGAAAAAATTATAGAGTCGGCTCCTTCATGGGATATAGGTATAGTGTGTGGTGTGCCCGCTTGGATACAACTTATTTTTGAAAAAATTATTGAACGCTATAATCTCAATACTATACATGATTTATGGCCCAACCTCAAAGTATTTATACATGGCGGTGTAGCGTTTGAGCCCTACAAGAAAGCATTTGAACGCTTAGTAAGCACGCCATTAGTGTATGTGGATACTTACTTGGCATCGGAAGGATTTATAGCCTATACCGCCCGCCCTAATAGTGAAGGAATGCGCTTGGTACTTAACAACGGTATGTTTTATGAATTTGTACCTTTTAACGACAAAAACTTTGACGATGAGGGTAAAATGGTAGAGAAACCTGAAACCCTATATTTAAACGAAGTACAAGAAGGGGTTGATTATGCGCTGCTAATAACTACATCGTCGGGCGCATGGCGCTATTTAATTGGCGATACCGTAAAATTTACTAACGTAGATAAATGCGAAATAATAATAACTGGGCGTACCAAACATTTTTTGAGTATGTGTGGCGAGCATCTTTCAGTTGATAATATGAATAGTGCTATAACCACATTATCGGAAAAATTTAATGTGTCGATACCTGAATATACAGTAATAGGTACTAACGAAGATGGTCAGTTTTATCATAATTGGTATATTGGTACTAACGACACAATGCCTGATAGCGCTACCATTAAAACAATTATTGACAACACGCTTAGCGAGGTAAACGATGATTACATAACTGAACGCAAACATGCCCTTAAAGATGTGCGTGTACATATTGTGCCCACCGCTACGTTTTACAACTGGATGCGTAGCAATGGTAAGGAAGGCGGGCAACACAAAGTACCACGTGTGTTAAAAGGTGCTATGCAAAAAAACTGGCTCCAATTTATTACTCCCAAACTTTAACTCAATGATAACCTCCATTACTCAAGGTATTGTACTTGGCGTTATACTTAGTTTTTTAATAGGGCCTGTATTTTTTTTACTATTAAAACTAAGTATGGAACAAGGGCAGCGTCAGGCTGCAATATTTGATATTGGGGTTATAGCTAGCGATGTATTTGTAATACTATTAGTGTATTTTGGATTAAGTACGGTAATGCAAAACCCTGTGGTGCAAAAAAGTATAGGTACAGTAGGAGGTTCGATACTCATTATTAGTGCAATAATTGCGTTAGTAAATCGTAATAAAATAAAGGCAACCGTAACACCCGAACTCACCAAAAAAAGCACCTTAATGATTAGTGGTTTTTTGCTAAATATTAGTAACCCTTTTGTGTGGTTGTTTTGGATGGCTAGTATTGGCGGTGCTGCTGGAGCGTATGCACAATATAAGGTATATATTATTAATTATTTTGTAGCCTGTATTATTACCTGCATTGCATTTGACGTACTTAAAATAAAACTAGCATCGTGGCTCAAACAATTTCTAACTCCTCAACGCCAACACAATGTAAATATAGGGGTACAATGTTTTTTAATAGTATTTGGGATTGTACTTATAGCTAAAGTATTTATGAAACTTTAGTATCACAAGTAATTATAACACTGATAGCAAGTACTTTTGACTTACATCAACCACAAATTTATGGTGTAATAATTTGCGTCCAATTAAAACTGGGGTACTCATTTCGCCTCGGTTAGCAAGGGTTACAAGCGTTTTAATACGGCGTTTACCAATTTTTAATGCCGTAGTAATTGCATAACGCTCTTCGCTAACACCATTACTACTTTTAACAACACGTGAGGTATAATTTCCAACTTTAAAGGTGTACGAGGTGTCTTGCGCAATATTAAATAGTAACATACCATTTTCTACACGAACATTGGTGCAATACAACGATGTAGTATAGGCTCCCGTATCAATTTTAGCCTCTAACTGAATTTTATTAAAATGCGGAAAGCTAATATATTCCTTGCGTCCAATAATTTCGAGCATTAGTGTATAGTTGGGTTAATGGTATTTATTGGGCCTACAAATTGTTGAGCGCACAATCTATTTTACAATTAGTTTATATTCTTAATTAACTGTTTTTTGATTTCTGGCATAACTCGTTACTAGTTCTATAGTATTATCAAGCACATCACTTAGTGCCACAATATATGCGTTTGGCTTAGCGTGTTGTAATGCGTGTTGTAGTGGCTCAATACTATTTGCTACATACTCCCACGACTTATTAGCATCTATTTGATGTATGCCCTCTACAATTAAATTTACAATAGCTTGAGCGGTGCGCCCGCGCAAAAACTTTTCTTGTTTAATAATTATATGGTCAAACATTTGTGCTGATATTCGACCTAAATCACGTATATCATCATCTCTCCTATCGCCTGTGCCTACTATAATTCCAATTTTTTGTGGCGCAATAACTGTGGTTAAAAATTGTTTAATACCCTTAAATCCTTCAGCATTGTGTGCAAAATCAACTAATAATGTGCAACTATCAATTTCAAAAATATTCATACGTCCTGGGGTTTGCTCCACCGATGGTATAAACGATAATAAACTAGAAGCAATATCATCTAACTCAATACCATGTACATAGCTGGCAATGGTTGCAGCTAGTGCATTTTGTATCATAAACGATAAGCTACCATTAAACGTAATAGGTATGCCCGACGCTGGTGCTACACACATTTTATTAGCACCATGCCATATATTTACACTATTATTTTGATATACCGCTGCTATACCACCACTAGCGCAATGAGCTGTTATTATTGGGTTGTGGGCATTCATACTAAAATAAGCAATAGTGCCTTTGGTGAGTTTAGCAATAGGTAAAGAGTATTCGTCATCGGCATTTAAAATAGTGTAACCGTTGGGTTTAACAACACTGGCCACAACGCCTTTTACTTGTGCCATATCAGCAAGGGTATGTATGTCGCTTAGGCCCATGTGGTCGGGCTGTATGTTAGTAATTACGGCTACATCGCAGGTAGCAAACCCTAACCCTGCACGTAGTATGCCGCCACGAGCGGTTTCTAACACCGCAAAATTAACGGCAGAGTTTTGTAATATTGTTTGTGCGCTTATAGGTCCTGTGGTGTCGCCATCTTCGAGCAATTTATTATTAACATAAATACCATCGCTGGTGGTATAGCCTACAGTGTATGATTTGTTTTTAAAAATATGTGCTATTAAACGTGTGGTAGTAGTTTTGCCATTAGTACCCGTAATAGCTATAATAGGTATGGCTGTATTGTTGTGCGTAATGTTAACATCGGTATCAATAACAGCCGCTAACTTATGTAGTTGAGTTAATTCAATTGATAAATTAAATGGAGCATTATTGGTTACATAATTAATTAATTGTACGGCTATTTGCGCCACAGTTTCTCCCACTTGCTCGTGCTGGTAGGCATATACACAATTATACTGCATGGCATCAATTGTAGTGTGTACCGCACTAAAATTACAGGTGTAATTAAGTTGGTTTTGTAGCGCTAAGGCAATTACATTAACTAATTGCGGGAGTGTTGTGTTAAGAGTTACAGTAGTAGCAAGGCTGGGTAACAAGTTGGTTAATGTGTTAATTTGCACATCGTTCAGTATTGATAATTCTAGCGTATTAATTTTAGTTACAATTAACTTATGTTCATCAATAGACCAATAATTAGGGCCACGCATTATTTTGGTAGATATTATTTTCATTGTAAACTATAAGTGAGTGTTGAATTAAAACTTTGCCATATCAAATATACCTGCAAATAATTACACCTACAAATTAAAAATAAATGAGGCAGACTAAACTCGTATTACAAAAACACTAAATGAACATCCCATGTGGCTTGGTCTCCAATATGTTTTTGAACATTTTTTATGAGCGCTAAATCTTATTTTAATTTATTATCGTAAATAGTTTTGTAATTAAAATAAATTCCAAAAACAAAAAAACATGAAAAAAACATTTACAAAAAAAATTAAGTTGAGCGGTATTGCTCTTTTATTATCAGCTGCTTGTAGCCAACAAAGTAATGCACAAATTATTTATGGTACCGTTGGTAGTAGTAGTTTGGTGAGTTTTAATGCAACAACGCCAGGTACAATAATAGGAAGCATAGCTATTACAGGTGTTACGGCTGGCCAAACTATTGAAGGGCTAGATTTTAGACCAAACACTGGTCAATTGTACGCCTTAGGATACGATAAAAGCTTAGGCATGTATCAGCTTTATACTATTAACAGCACTACTGGTGTTGCTACTGCAATAAATACTGCCACAAGTATTGCTTTGGGCAACGGCCCTATTGGTTTTGATTTTAACCCAACTGTTGATCGTATTAGAGTAGTTGCAGCAAATGGTGGTAATTTTCGTTTACACCCTGTTACTGGATTAATTGTTGCTACCGACGGCACATTGGCTTACAGTGTTGGCGATGCTAACGCGGGAGTATCGCCTAAAATTGCGGCTGGTGCTTACACTAACAGTTATATTGGTGCTGGCACAACGGCTCTTTACGATTATGACAATGCATTAAATGTTATTGCTTTACAAAACCCACCAAATACTGGAGCTTTAAATACAATAGGTTCGTCGGGTATTATAACCAATGTTAGTACTCCACTTGCTGATATGGATATTTTTTATGATAATACTACCGCTACCAACAAAGCATATTTATTAGCTAACACTTCTAGTTCGGTAGCAACTTCAAACTTATATTCTATTGACCTTGCTACAGGCGCAGCTACTATAATAAATACGGTTGGCGGTGCTAATCCAGTTTCAAATATTGCGGTACTTATTGATAGAACTGTACCAGCTTTAACTGGGCAATTAGCCTACGGATTAACTGGTTCAAATTTAATTTCGTTTGACACACAAAACCCTAACTTTATTAGAACCATAAGCGCAATTACAGGTGTTACAGCAGGGCAAGCAATTGTGGGCATGGATTTTAGACCCGCAACTAATAGCCTATATGCTTTGGGTTATAACGCTACCAGTGGCGATGCACAATTATACACCATTAACACAGCTACTGCTGTTGCTACTGCTGTAAATACTACCCCTACAGTTTTATCGCTTGGTACGTCAAATATTGGTTTTGATTTTAATCCAACTGTTGATAGAATTAGAGTGGTGTCTAACAACGACAACAATTATCGTTTGAACCCTATTACTGGAGCTTTAGCTGCTACCGATTCTGTTTTGAAATACTCAACAGGAGATTCAAATTTTGGGGCTAATCCTAATGTTGGAAGTATTGCTTACATAAATAGTTTTTCGGGCGCTACTACTACTACACTTTATAATTACGACGAAATACTTAATGTGCTTACAACCCAAGTACCACCAAATAATGGTACTTTAAACACTATTGGTGGTTCAGGTATTATGGTTAACGCTAGCGATGCAACAATTGATATGGATATTTACTATGATGTTACAAACTCAACAAACTTAGCATTTCTATCAGCTAATACTGCTACATCAACACTCGATAATTTATATTCAGTTAATTTAACTTCAGGCGCAACTACGTTAATTGGTAAAATCGGATTTGGAATTCCGGTAAAAGATATTGCAATTGAAAATTCGGCTAGCACTGTTGGTAATATTGAATTTAAGAAAAATGAAGTTACTAACTTCGCTAATGTTTTTCCAAATCCATTAAATGATCTAGCCACAATTTTTGTAAAAAATAGCAATGTTGCAGTTATTAATGTTATAAATATTTATGGTAAATCAATAGTAATTGAAACGAGTGTACAAGTAATTTCGGGCAATACAGTTATTAACTGGAACACAAGTAACTTGGCTAAAGGTGTTTATTTTGTCACGGTTACAGACGAAAACAGTAATCAACAAGTAATAAAAATTGTTAAGTAATTTTTAATTAAATGATAAAAAAGAGACAACCGAAAAGTTGTCTCTTTTTTTATTATAGAAGGGTAGATTCAAGTAATAAATGTAACACTATGCTACTGGTTTAATTTTCTCTTCAAATATTTCATTTGGAGTTTTAAATCCAAATCTTTTTACGGGAGATTGTTTTTTTTAATTGTTTTCGTGAGGGCTTCGCCGTTCTGGGTCTGTTGTTTAATGTTTTTATTACCCTAATAACTTCCTCTTATGTTATTAGTTTAAAGTTATATTTTTTAGGGAAATACTGTTTAATTAATCCATTCAAATTTTCGTTAGCACCACGTTCCCAACTAGCATATTGATTAGCAAAAAAGTAGTTAATACTTAGCCTTTTAGCTATGTTTTTATGCTGTGCAAATTCCTTTCCATTATCTGAGGTAATTGTATATGGATTGTTTTGATTTGTAATTAATAGAAATGTTAGGGTGTATTTTTAACCCAATGTTAAAAGCCTTGTCATTATTAGCATTACATGTAGTGTTAGCTAATAATAAACCCATAATGTACAGTAGTACATTATGGGTAATTAGTTTAAAAATCATACGACTCTTTAGATAGTTTTTTTAAGTTTTTTTCTCCTTTTAATCTAAAATAAACACCAACATAGCCAATAGTAATACCTCCTGCCAAAATAATAATTTGTTTTGGGCTAAAAAATAATTGGGAGGTACTGGTAATATTTTTATAAAAATTATCATATAAAACACTACTCATAAATACTGGTGCCGTGAGCGACCATATGATTAAGTATTGATTAGCCTTTCTATTATTTACTAAATACTTATCAAAATTTAATTTCACACTAGGATTTGTAAGATTTAAGTATGGAATAAGTTTTTTGCCATTCCTACCTATTTTCTCAAACTGATTAGAGTTAGGACTTTTGAAATAGACAGGAGAATTTGAACTGTTAATATTACCTAAATTTTCAAACTTTATTTCTCGCGAAAAAATTACATTTTTCATCTTACCAATTTCAACACTTTGCGCTAAAGTTTTTGAAATTGATAATGTTAGAAATAAATAAATAAATTTGGGTCTATGACGTTTGGTGTGGGTAATCAAATTTTAGTTTAGCGGTAAGAAAATAAATCATATTAATAAAGTTCTCTGTTTTTCTATATCCCC
>JAYWFU010000139.1:0-51135 GCA_043778625.1 Bacteroidia bacterium
TTTAGGTCGTGCCATAAATGAATTGTTATATAGTCCAAATATACTAAAAAATATTACAAAACAAAATTTGGACTATATATTACTTCAAATTGGTATTAAAAGAGGATTCAATTCATAAATGCAACGCTATGTTATATTTTGTAAGTTTTAGTGCGAATATTTAACTAAGGGTTTTAAATCCAAATTTCTTTACGTTTTTTTGTTTTGTTATAGAGGTAGGCGCACAACCTTACTCGCAAAATACTTTTGGAGGTGTTAGTGAGTTTTTTTTTTTTACTTTAAAAAGTAAGCTAGCGTTCCACAATTACTACTGTAGTTTTTGTAAACCGCAGTGGTATATATCTCTTTAAAATTATCGCTAGGGGTAAATTTATTTTTAGTGTCACTGGTTGATGTTGCGTAGTATTGACACTCAAATAACATAAGGCTAGCCAGTGCTTTTTGTTCCTTGTTAGTGGATAATTGTAATGCTTTTCTATAATATTGTTGCGCTAGGGTTAGTTGGTAGTAGTTACCGTTTTGATACTTATTACCCAACTCAGCTTGCCCACCTCCAAATTTATAATCGGCATAGCTTCCGCCACCACTGCTTTGTTCGTATGAGCTCATCATCCAAGCATTGCCCCAATAGCTCACATTAAAATAAGCATGTGCTAACTGCATATTACTAGTTACAGTATTTAATTTTTGTAATTGTAGTAGTTTGGCTACAAATGTGGCTTTGTTAAACGAGTAATTAAATTTTCGTTCTTGTGTTAATTGTAATGCCTTAGGGAAAAATGGATTTTCGTTAAGATAGTTTTTAAACTCGTAATTTATTTGCCAAAAATTACTGGGCATGCTCGCAAATGTACTATAAGCTAATTCCAAATCATTGTTACGAAAAGCTATCGTTCCTTTTACATCTTTATACCAATTTTCGTTATCGGCTAAAGTACCCGTACAAATGTATTTTTCAAAATCGGTTTTTTGCGTGGTGTGCAGTAGTGTTATTAAGTTGTCCATATCGGTTACGGTAGCAAAACGCTCAAAGTACCCCACAACACCGTAAAAGTAATGTGTGTAGTTAGCTGATGAATAGTTGTAATACACATCAGTATATTCTTTTAGCTTTTCCGATTTTAAAAACAATAATCCAGCAGTGGCTTGGTCGTTATGTTGTGCATACGCTTTGCTGGCTATTCGGCACAAGGTATACAAGGTTTTAAATAAAGTTTTATCATTATTTACTATCTCCTCAATAGCAGCAAAGTGGGTGTAGAGTTGTTGCTTAGTTTGTGTAGTAGTTATGTTATTTTGCTTTAATAGCACTAGGCTAAGGGTAGTGTTTTTTTGTAATTGTATGGAAGCATTTGCTTTACTAGTTATTGCATTAGCATAGGCAGTACCCAATTTTATTTCGTCGTTCATATAACATAAATGAGCAATAGCAGCATTTATAAACTCGCGTTGCTGCCCTTTGGATTGGGGCTGTATCGTTATTAAAAATGTTTTTACCTCCAACAAATACAACGAATCTTTGGTGTAGTTTTCTTTTACCGCTTTAGCATAATCAACATACCATATTTCGTAATTAAATTTTACTGCAGGACCATCTTGGGTATATTTAGGGGTAAGTATCCAATCTTCGAGTTTGTTAATTTCTCTACCAATTAAAAAATTAAAATAATCGTGGTGGGGTATATAGCCATAAATATTTTTTAATTGATTAAGCGCAGGTGCTGGGTTACGTAGGGCTTCCATGGCATATACAATTCCTTTTTCGGTATCGTTTTGCGTATAATCAAGTGTTTGGGTTACTAATTGAGAATTAAAATGTTGCCTACTGGCAAATGCCTTATCATAGCTTTGGGCAAACACCTTACTTAAATAATAATTGCTCAATGCCTTGTTGGGTGTGCATAGCGCCATGTAGTACGTAGCCCAAGCGTGCAAAATGGAGATAGTATTTTTTTCGAAATATTGGTTATATAACTTTAGTACCTTGGCAGGGTTCTGTTCGTAAAAGGCTTGACGTAGCAGCAAAAAAGCGTAGCGTTGTTTTAAAAACACATCAGTGGTTGCGGCTAGTTTTTCGTCCGTATCAAACGGAATGCTGGCATATCCCTTGTTAGCGCTATTGCTGTAATTATAATCCGTGTAATTAAGTTCCGTCCACGATTCCCATTTACTACCTGCACCATCGCTATTGTATTCATTACTTTTGGCAGCTACTAGGTAGGTTAGTAATGTAGCATTGTTAGGTAATAATAGCGCTTGCACAAACGTATTGTTACTAAATTGGGTAGCTAGTTTTTTGGTGGTGTAAGCTATTTCAAACTCTTCGGACGACGTTTTATATAGTATATTATAAACGTCAGTAGTTTTAACTATCTTACCCAATTTTGCTACCCATTCGTTACAGTTTTTTTGTTGATCGATAAGAGGCAATTCATCAGTAGTAACTAAGTATAGGTCAGCCGAATAACAAAAAGGATGCAAGTGCGCTACGTTACCACAACTGGCTTTAAACATAGCTAGGCGAACGGTTTCGGCATTTTCAGACCAGCCACACCCAATTGTTTTTAATGCGGTGAAAGCAAGAACTAATAATAGGTTAAAAGCGCGCATAGTAGTTTGATATTTTTTTAAATCCATAATCGTTGATGTACTTTTCGTCTAACGAAAAAAATGTAATCTTAGTTTTTGCATCTATCTGCAAGTGATTACTCACCACATCAATCATGGTGTTTAACTCGTCGTCAGTAATTTTTTCTATCCGTATTTCGTCGCCGTTTCGGTAATAGGTAGCTCCTATAAGTACGTCGTCAGTGAGTAGGTAGTTGTTGTCAGCTGTTTTTTTAAAGCGTAACGTATCATTTTTAAAATCAATGTCGTTACTTAATATTCCTTTAAATTCGCCCCTTCTAAACACTGCCGACCAACTAAACAAGGGCAAGGCAACATCCAACGGTAAGGTATAATTGCTGTGGGTAATGTATTCTTTGAGCTCCTTACTTGTACCTATGGAGTTTCGAGTACTGTAATCGGTTACGCTACTCATGTTATAACACATAAGTAGCCCTCTGTTTACGGGCGGCACACCTGCTTTAGTATAATACTTGTACTGCCACAAACGTATGGTAGCACTTACTTTGTAGTTGGGAGTTTGTTGTTGAAGTTGAGTTAAAAAATAAAAATAATTATCCTTTGATTTCTCCGACCAATCACAATCAATAAGTAAATCGTTAACTTGTAAATTAGTTTTTTCAATAGCCAGTATCGAATCTACGTTTAATCCATAGCCTTTACGTTGGGCGTTATCATGGGCAAATTTGTTAAGTAGTACAGTTATTCTAACGCTAATATTTAGTGCTAAGGTATCCAACTGTGCTTTGTTGGCCAATAGCATAGTGTTGTTAGTAATAAATATGCTGGGAGTTATGTTTATTTTTGCCGATGCAAAATCCAATTCGTGCAACGATGCCACAGGCAAAGCCGAGTTGGTGTATGGATTCCAATCTACGTCAAACAAACGCACGTATAAATGCTGCAAGTGCAGCTGTTTAATTAGGCTATCGTTAATAGTACTATTACTCGTAGTTTTCCAGTAACAAAACGATTTAATAATGGTATTATGTTTTTTGGTGCAGGCTAGTAGTGTTGCTATAACAACTAGGGAGGTAATTGTTTTTTTCAAAATCAACTAATTAAATCATTACTCACTTCGCATCCATGCATAACTCCACCAACACACCGTTAGTGGTTTTGGGGTGCAGGAAACATATTAGCTTGCCATCAGCACCTGTTAAAGGTACAGGGTGCAGTAGCTCAAAGCCTAATGATGATAGGCGTTTCATCTCCGCTTCAATATCATCTACATCTAAAGCAATGTGGTGTATACCCTCGTTACGTTTGGTAATGTGCTTGGCTATGGCGCTGGTTTCGATAGTGGCTTCCAATAGTTCTATTTTGCTTTCGCCAAGGCGCAAAAACGCAGTGGCAACGCCCTCACGCTTCACACGCTCTACTTTGTAGTGGCTAGTGTTTAGTAGGGCTTCAAACACAAGTAGTGATGCCTCTAAGTTTTTAACCGCTATGCCTAAGTGTTCAATTTTGCGTATCATATTAATAAGTTGTTGAGTATTAAAATTAATTATGCACGCTCAATTACCGCAGCGTAGCCCTGCCCTACGCCAATGCACATAGTAACAAGGGCATAGCGTTTTTGGGTAAGTTGTAGTTGTAGTGCAGCACTGTATAGGGTGCGTGCGCCCGTCATACCTAGTGGGTGCCCTATGGCAATAGCGCCACCGTTGGGGTTAATGCGCTCGTCATTGTCGGTCAAGCCCCACGCACGTGTGCAGGCCAAGGCTTGCACAGCAAATGCCTCGTTAAGTTCTATAACATCTACATCCTTAAACGTTAGCCCTGCCTTGCGCAAGGCTTGGTTGCTAGCTTCCACAGGGCCCATGCCCATTATGCGAGGTTCAACACCTACTACTGCGCTGCTTACAATACGTGCCATTGGCGTTAGATTATGTTGTAATAGTCCGTCTTCGTTAGCAAGCAATAGTGCGGCTGCGCCATCGTTTAATCCACTGGCATTACCTGCGGTTACTGTGCCGTCTTTTCTAAACGCAGGGCGCAAGTTGCCCAGCCCCTCCAGCGTAGTGTTTGGTTTTATAAACTCGTCTTTATCAAAAATTAATGCGTCGCCTTTTTTTTGCGTAATATGCACTGGAGTTATTTCCATTGCCAATCTGCCGTTATTGTTGGCTACAGTAGCTTTTTGGTGACTCCATAGTGCAAATGCGTCTTGGTGGGCACGGGCTATTTTGTATATATCGTACACGTTTTCGGCGGTTTCGCCCATGCCATCTACCCCGTATAGTTCTTTCATGCGTGGGTTTATAAATCGCCAGCCAAACGACGAATCGTACAGTTGTTGGTCGCGCCCGTAAGCCGTGCTTGCTTTGCCCATAACTAGTGGGCCACGGGTCATGTGTTCTACGCCGCCACTTATCATTAGGTTAGCGTCGCCCACTTGCAATGTGCGTGCAGCAGCTATAGTTGCCGATAGTCCACTTGCACACAAACGGTTTACAGTTTCGCCAGGAATAGTGTAGGGTAGTCCCGCCAGTAATAATGCCATACGTGCCACGTTGCGATTATCCTCGCCTGCTTGGTTGGCACAGCCCATAATTACATCGCCTACGGCAGATACATCTAAATTAGGATGCTTATTTACCAATGTTTTTAATACGTGAGCCGCTAAATCATCAGTGCGAACTGGGGCTAACGTTCCTCCAAAATTTCCAACAGCGGTGCGCGTTCCGCTTACTATATAGGCTTCTTTCATAGTGTGTGTTTAAATGTTAAGGTTTATTGCCGTAAAGTTGTACATTTTAACGTAATGGCACCCTATTAATTTAGCAAAATTGGTATAATAATTAGGTGTGCCATTTAGTAATATTTGTAGTAGATTTGAGTACTTATTTTAACCAAACAAAAATACAATAACTATACTATGCGTTACTTATTTTTATTACTTTCCGTTTCACTACTAATTAGTACATATTGCGCTGCTCAAGATGGTTACAAAAAATATTACTACGATAATAATGTAGTAAGCAGTGAGGGGACTTTGCAGCAAGGTAAGCCTAATAATTACTGGAAAACCTATTACAAAACTGGTGTATTAAAATCGGAGGGTAACCGTAAGAACTTTGTATTAGATAGCTTGTGGAAATTTTATGACGAAAACGGAAAAATTACTGCGTCCTGGAACTATATTGGGGGTAAGCGCAATGGCGAAAAAATTACCTACAATGCCAAAGGACAAATTACCTCTATTGAAAATTATAAAGACGATGCCAAAGACGGTAAAACATTACTCAAACGCCCTAGTAATGGCTTGGTGTTAAGTATGATTCCGTTTGTGCAAGGTAAGGAAGAAGGGCTTGGATTAGAGCTAGACACTATGGGAAATATTACGGCATTAATTACTTACAAAATGGGTTCTATTGCCAAGCAAGAACGTATTAATAAAACTGATACTAGAGGCAAGCAAGGGCTGTGGAAAACGTTTCATAAAAACACAGACTATATAGTAGCCACTGAAGCTACTTATGTAAACGACACGTTAAATGGTTTTTATAAGGAATATGATGCACAAGGGAGTTTTGTAAAAGCCGAAAAATATGTAAACGGTAAGTTAGACGTAAACGCACCTGAGGTAGTAAAGCTGGATATTAAAACAGAATATTTTGCTGATGGTAAAGTTAAAAGCTCGTATGCGGTAAACAAAGACGGCAAAAAACAAGGTACATTGCGCCAATATACGGATAGTGGCACGGTGAGTAATAGCCAAATATATCAAGATGATTTTTTGGTAGCGGAGGGCATACTTGATGACAAGGGTACACGCCAAGGGGTGTGGAAAGAGTATTACACCAACGGGGTGCTACGTAGCAAAGGCGAGTACAAAGAGGGAATTAAAATTGGTGAATGGCTGTATTACCACGCCAACACCGAGTTAGAACAGAAAGGTAAATACACCAAAAAAGGCAAGCCCGACGGAATTTGGCGCTGGTATTTTGATAACAAACAACTACAGCGCGAAGAAACCTATGCCAAAGGGTTGAGCGAAGGTGAAGTAAAAGAATACGATAATACAGGAACTCTCCTACTAAAAGGACAATATGAGGAAGGACAGGAAACAGGCGAATGGCTCATAGATGCTGGCGACTATAAGGAAACAGGTACTTACAAAGCAGGCGTGAAAGAGGGAGAGTGGCGAGGTGAGTATAAAACCACAGGCAAACTAGCCTTTAAGGGTAGTTTTATAGATGGTAACGCCAACGGCAAACACGTGTATTATTTTGATAACGGCATTGAGCGTATGCAAGGCGAATATATAATGGGTAACAAAGAAAAAACATGGACCTACAACTTTACCGATGGTTCCGAAGCCCTTACCATACAATACAATGCAGGTATTGAAACCAAAGTAGACGGCGTACGTGTAGATAAAATAGACCTAAACGATAGCGTTGAAAAACCCGCCACCAAAGGTGGCGGAATAGGCTTGGAGTAGGGGAGAGAATGAAAATACATAATTAGTTTCAAGATTAAATTTTACAGTGTAATTTAATAACTGTATATCACTTATTTACCACTCCCTCGGTTATAACTTGTTAATACTTCGTAGCGTTAAAGTTTTTACACAAGCAATGTGTAATGTACCTTTGGACAAAACATAAAACAACACATTTACATTGGCACACTACTTAGATTCATTAAACACCGCACAGCGTGCAGCTGTTGAAAACACTGAAGGCCCAACAATGGTTATAGCTGGCGCAGGCTCAGGCAAAACCCGCGTACTTACTATGCGTATAGCGCATTTAATGCACCAAGGTGTTAGCCCGTTTAGCATACTTGCGCTTACGTTTACCAACAAAGCCGCCCGTGAAATGAAAGAGCGTATTGCCACTATGACTACTGGCGATGCACGCAATTTGTGGATGGGCACATTTCACTCGGTGTTTGCCCGCATATTACGTGCCGAGTCCGAAAAACTGGGCTTCCCCAGCAACTTTACTATTTATGATACTGACGATAGCCGTAGTATGATAAAAACCATTGTAAACGAACTAAAACTCGACGATAAAATATACAAACCCGCAAGTATATTGGGGCGCATAAGTAGTGCTAAAAACAGCTTGGTATCAGCCGCCGAATATCAAGCCACACAAGCCTACGTAACCGAGGATAGAATAGCTAACCGCCCTATGGTAGGGCAAATATACAGCACGTACCAAAAACGATTGGTACAAAGTTCAGCTATGGATTTTGATGACTTGTTGTTTAATACCAATATTTTATTTTTGCGCTATGCAGATGTTTTACTTAAATACCAACACAAGTTTAAGTATGTGATGGTAGACGAGTATCAAGACACTAACTTTGCGCAATACACTATTATTAAGCGTTTGGCGGCATTATACGAAAACGTAACCGTAGTAGGCGACGATGCGCAAAGTATCTATTCGTTTAGAGGAGCCGATATTCAAAATATATTAAATTTCCAAAAAGATTACCCCGATTTTAAAACTTTTAAACTAGAACAAAATTACCGTAGTACTCAAACTATAGTAAAAGCTGCGAACAGTATTATTGAACACAATACCGAAAAACTCGAAAAAAATGTGTGGACAAGCAACGAAGTAGGCGAAAAAATTAAAGTAAACATGGCACTTACCGATAACGAAGAAGGTAAGTTAGTGGCCACCAATATATTTGAAACCCGAGGTAATACCAATAGTAAGTACAACGATTTTGCCATACTGTACCGCACCAATGCTCAGTCTCGCTCGTTTGAGGAGTCGTTGCGCAGGTTAGGTGTGCCCTATCGTATTTATGGCGGATTAAGTTTTTATCAGCGTAAGGAAGTTAAAGATTTAGTGGCTTATTTTCGCATAGTAATTAATCCCAACGATGAAGAGGCACTAAAGCGTATAATAAACTATCCTGTGCGTGGTATTGGTAACACTACAATTGATAAACTAACTATTGTGGCCAACGACCAAGGCTTGAGTATGTGGCAAGTGCTTGAAAATTTAGCCATGCACGCACCTAATTTGGGTGTGAATAAAGGCACGTACGACAAGTTAGAAAATTTTAGGGATATGATACGTACGTTTCAAATTACTAATAAAGATAAAGATGCCTTTGAAACCGCTGACGAAATAACAAAACGTAGCGGTATGCTTACCGAAATGCTCAACGACAAAACGCCGCAAGGTGTTAGCCGAACCGAAAATATGCAGGAGCTATTAAACGGTATAAAAGAATTTGTGGAAGATACGCAACCCGACGAGTTTGGCGAATTACCCCAACGTAAATTAGCCGAATACATACAAGATATTGCCTTACTAACGGATAGAGACGTACAAGAGGAAGACGGCAAACCTACGGATAACGTAACGTTGATGACCATACATGCCTCCAAAGGGTTAGAGTTTAAATACGTGTATGTAGTGGGGTTGGAGGAAGATTTGTTTCCGAGTAAAATGGCATCATTCAGCAACGAACAAATTGAAGAGGAGCGCCGCCTGTTTTATGTAGCTGTTACTCGTGCCGAAAAACTTACCACGCTTAGCTATGCAGAGCAACGATTTCAGTGGGGAAAAATAATTAGTTGCCGCCCAAGTCGTTTTATTACCGAAATTGACCAACAATATTTAGAATATAACTTAATACAGAGCGAGGGTGCTTTAAAATGGTATAGCAACAGCAATACCGCTAACACTAGCACCACTACTGGTAGCGGAAACTATAGCAACAAAACTAGCCCAAGTACCTTGCAACAAAAACCGGCTAACACACCTAACTATAGTAGCCCGCGTGTATTAACTAAAATAGGTACTACTACATCTCCTGTAACTCCTACCAATGCTGGCGACGCTAGCAATCCTACTGATATTAAGGTAGGTATGCAAGTAGCTCATTCACGCTTTGGAGTAGGCACAGTAATAGCAATGGAAGGCAATGCACCACAAATAAAAGCTACCATTACATTTGGCACTGAGCAAAAACATTTATTGTTGCAGTTTGCTAAACTGACAATTGTTAATTAAATCTGAGTTAATTATTGTTAATGTTTAAATGCTTTAGCATAGTTGTTAGAATGCGGATCCTTTAACAAATAATAAAAAAGAATAGTTATAATGTTATAACCAAAAGAAACAGTACTTTCGTTGAAATTAAAAAATTAAAAACATGTTAAAAAAATTTACACTCGCAGATAAGCTTCTATTTATTGCTGCGCTATTATCTTTAATATTCTCAGAAGTATTATACTTTCAAGGAGAAAAAGAGTCAGGTACTTTTATTGGTTTGTGGGTACCATCAATACTAGCCTTCGGTATTTATTTGAATTTAATTAATAATAAAAAAAATGACTGATATTATTCCATATTTTGCAGGACTTATAACAATTTTATTTGGTTTAGGATTTGGACTAGCAATTGCTGAACCAGAAAAGAAGAAGAAATAAAGTACTTTAAATATTCGTTAAACGCTTTCTATTTGAGTTGAAAAAATGAATCAAATTACGATTTAAAGCCTTTTAAAATTATAAAACAAAAAGCCTCAATAATAGTTATAGTAAACTATTATTGAGGCTTACTATTTTGTTACATAACACATATATTCTCAACTATCAATTCTGACTTAGGCACATTATTAATAACAACAAAAAAGTGAGTAAATTTGCAAAACAGATTGGTAATTCATCAATTGGAGCAAAAGGATCAACAAAAAATTTATTTTTAAACCAGGTAAATAATGTGATGATTAGCAGAGTATCAGTTATAGCTATTTTGTTTTCAAACTTATATTAAAAAAAGGCGTAACACTTATTGGGTTACGCCTTTTTTAAAATACATTATTCTACTATTATAATTTGTTTATTTCTTCTTGTATTGCTTTGGCTTTGTCCATTTGTTCAGTCATTAAATATATTTGTTTAATGTTTTGATACAAACCTCTAAGGTCGGTCTTGTCGGTAGAGCCTACTGCTTTGGCACGTTCCATAAATGGTAATGCCTCTTTAAATTTGGCTTCTACCTTAACACCTTCGGCAGTATATAGTTTTTGGTCTTTAATTTTGTCAGCAGCCGTTTGCATGGCTACACCTTCGTTATAATACAAAATACCTAATTGGTACAATGCGCTGTAATGGCTAGGGTTCAGGTCAATTGCTTTGTTTAGGCCAGCTTCAGCGTTAGTTAAGTATGTTTTTTTATCGCTAGGTGTAACTGGCTTTCCTTTATCGCCTGGGTTAGCCATGTTGTAATATAATGTCCCCAGTATGTAGTGTAGTTCAGCATTTTTAGGGTCGCCAGTTATGGCAAGGTTTACGTTATCAATAGCTTCTTTGGTTCGGCCTTCTTTTATGGCATTGTACATTTCCTCTTTAATCAGTTCTTTGTCGTTAGGATAGGCTTTGCGTCCAGCGGTTAGCGCCTCTTTAGCGCCTGCATTATCATTAGCTTGTAGGCATAGGTTTTCTAAATCTAAGTACGTACGTGCTCCGCCATATTTCATGGCTATAAGCTCTTTGTATATGTTTTTAGCCCCAGTATAATCTTTATTTTTTTCGGCACTTAGTCCCACGTAATAATACACGGTAGTGTCGGTTTTATTATTGTATTTTTTGTTAATATCGTAGGCCGCTTGTAAGTCTTTTTGTGCTGCTGCAAACTCTCCTTTTTTGTAGGCATCAACTCCTTTGTTGTAGGTAGCACTGTAGGCACGGTTAATACCATCGCTACTTTCTTTTTTATAGTTTCCCTTCGCATCTAGCTCAGCTAATTTCATCCACGCTTCGTTAGCTTTAGTCATGGCATCGGCATCAATGGCTAATAGCTTAGGGTCTTTGTTATAGGCTATGGCATCGTATATTTGCCCACGATACATCCATGTTTTAGGGTCAATTTTAGTACTTTCGTTTTCCGATGCTAAATCAATATATTTTTTTGCGTCAAGTAATTCACCATTTTTAAAATAATTGTAAGCGCTTACTCTGTTAGAGGTTTGTGCATTTGCGGTAATTACACTTGCAAATAATGTTGCTGATAAAATAAGTTTTTTCATTTTAATTATACGTAGTTAATTGTTGTTTTAAAAATAATATAACGAGTTCTTGCCAATAATTGTTCCAAAGATATATTAAATTAATAACCCAAGATATTCATCATACTTTTAGCACTTTGTTCCTTGGCAAATAGTTTGGTAGTATAACCACCTTCGCCGTCTTTATCAATAAGTATGTGCTTAGGCGATGGTATTAAGCAATGCTGTATACCTCCGTACCCCCCAATACTTTCTTGATAAGCACCCGTATGAAAAAAGCCTATGTACAACGGATTTTTTTTATCATACTTAGGCAAAAATATTTGGTTATTATCTTTTTCTTCGTAGTTGTAAAAATCCTCGCCATCGCAGGTAATTCCACCCAAGTTAACTACATCAAATTCTTTATCCCAATTATTTATGGCTAAAAATACAAACTGCTGTTTAATACCCCAGGTATCAGGCAGTGTAGTAATAAACGAGCTATCAATCATATACCATAATTCGTTATCATTTTGTTGTTTGGTGTCAATTACCGAGTAAATAATTGCGCCACTTTCGCCCACAGTATAGCTGCCAAATTCAGTATATATGTTGGGTTCGTCCACCCCCTCATCGTTGCATATTTCTTTTATGGTTTTAACAATATGTTCAGCCATAAATTCGTAATCGTACTTAAATGATAGCGATGTTTTAATAGGGAAACCTCCACCAATATCAATACTATCGAGCTCAGGGCATACTTTTTTAAGCGCACAATATATGCGTATGTTTTTGCTTAATTCGTTCCAATAGTAAGGGTTGTCTTTAATGCCCGTATTAATAAAAAAGTGGAGCATTTTTAACTTAAATTTTTTACTCCCTTTTATTTTTTGTTCGTATAGGTTTATAATTTCCGATGCCCTAACTCCCAATCGTGCAGTGTAAAACTCGTTATCGGGCTCTTCGGCACACGCAATACGAATCCCCATATTGCAATGTTTTTTCATGTTTTTTTCGTAATACGTTATTTCGTCCAAATTGTCCAAAATAGGTAGTACGTTTGTCCAGCTATCGTTTACCAAGTCGCATATTGCTTGCTGGTAATTAGGGCGTTTGTAGCCATTGCAAATTATAGTCATATCTTTGCCTATCTTTTTGCTTTGTTGCAATGTTTTAATAATTGGAATATCAAATGCCGATGAGGTTTCTAGGTAAATATCGTTCTTTAAAGCTTCGTCTAATACAAAACTAAAGTGCGAACTTTTGGTGCAGTAGCAGTAGTGGTACGTACCCTTATAATCAACTTTGGCAATGCCTACATTAAACAATTTTTTGGAGCGTTGAATGTTTTGGCTTATCTTAGGCAAATAAGTAAGTTTGAGGGGTGTACCATATTTTTTAATTAAGTCCATAATAGGTACTTCATTAAAAATTAGTTGATTATTTTCAACTTCAAACTCATCTTGAGGAAACACAAAATTGTTCTCAATAAAATCTTGATAATTATTCATAGGTGATGACGACATAGTTTTAACTTACTTACATTGATTATAAAAACCAAAAGTAACTGAATTACATTAATACAAAACACTTAAACTAAAATATATAATGAGCACACGAAAAATAAAATTTATAGAAGTTAAAAGCGAACTAGGTGCAGGCACACGTGGTGCCAGCATGGGTGTTGATGCACTTAAAATAGCTGCCTTAGATTATGGGAGTAGCTTGTTTAAAAAATACGAAACGGTGGACGTAGGCAACGAAAACCACTTGTTGTTTGAAGCTATTGGTAGCCCCTACGCACGCCGTATTAAGGGCATATACGCCATGTGGGAACGCATTACTGCTGAGGTAGGCATTACGCTCAAAAAAGGACAGTTCCCCATTGTGCTATCAGGCGACCATAGCAATGGCGGCGCAACAATATCAGGTATTAAGATGGCATTGCCCAAAACAGCCAAATTGGGCGTTATTTGGATTGATGCCCACGCCGACATACACAGCCCTTACACAACCCCAAGCGGAAACATGCACGGTATGCCACTTGCTGCGGTACTTAACGAGGATAACTTAAACAATAAAAACAATAAACCCGACAAAGAAACCGTGGATTATTGGAACAAATTGAAGAAAATAGGAGGTATTGCTCCCAAAATAACGTACAAAGATTTGGTGTTTATATCCCTACGTGATATTGAACCCGAAGAGAGTTATTTGCTTAAAAACAATAAAGTTAAAGTGTTTACCACCGCCGAAGTTAAGCGCAACGGAGTAGAATCAATAGCTCGGGATACGCTGGCTCACCTAGCGCATTGTACACACATATACATTAGTTTTGATGTAGATAGTATGGATAGCAGCATAAGCAAAGGCACGGGTACACCTGTGCGCAATGGCATTACCGAAAAAGAAGCGGGTTCGTTATTAGTACGCTTAATACAAAATGAAAAAATGTGCGCCTTTGAAATATGCGAAATTAATCCAACGTTAGATAGTGAAAATTTAATGGCCGAAAATACGTTTGAAATATTGCAACGTGTGGTAAGTCAGTTGGTGTAAACAATTAGTATAATGAAACGGTTACAAATTGTAACCAGTTGGAAACCGAGAACTATTTAGTATAATCTATATAAAATAATGAGCGACATAAAATTATTTGAAGATAAACAAGTACGTGCTTTGTGGAATGACGAAGATGAAAAGTGGTATATATCAGTAATTGATGTAATAGAAAATTTGACTGAAAGTAGTATCCCAAAAAGATATTGGACTGATTTAAAAAAGAAATTACTTAAGGAAGGAAGTCAGTTGTACGAAAAAATCGTACAACTGAAATTTAAGTCGTCAGACGAAAAAAAATACGCAACAGATTGTCTTGAAACTCAAGATGTTTTCCGCTTAATCCAATCTATACCATCGCCTAAGGCAGAACCATTTAAACTATGGTTAGCACAATTAGCTAACGAACGAATAAATGAACTACAAGACCCCGAACTTACTATTGATAGGGCATTGGAGCAATACATGAATCTTGGTTATAGCGAAAATTGGATAAATCAACGCCTAAAAAGTATTGAAATACGTAAGGAACTTACCAACGAATGGAAAAAATTAGGATTAAAAGAAGGACAACAGTTTGCTACCCTAACTGACATTATAACCAAAACATGGAGTGGAAAAACCACCAAAGAATACAAGGTATTGAAAGGATTAAAAAAGGAAAGTCTACGCGATAACATGACCAATACCGAATTAATATTGAATATGTTGGCAGAGGCTTCTACCAAAGATATTTCGGAGGCGGTACAACCTAAGAGTTTTGACGAAAGCAAAAAAGTAGCCGCACAAGGCGGAACTATTGCAGGTAATGCCCGCAAAGAACTCGAACAAAAAACGGGTAAAACAATAGTAACGGGCGTTAATGCCCAAACACTTTTAAGTAACAAAAAATAAGGTAATATAGTTACCCCTAATTAAATATTAAGTAATACACTAATGAATTTAATACAACAGCTCAACACCGAAGTAAGTGCAGTGCTTACATCGCTTTATAATATACCAAGTAGCACCATTATATTTCAGGAAACCAACCCACAATTTGCAGGCGATGTTACACTTGTGGTGTTTCCGTACCTTAAAGTATCAGGGCAAAACCCTGAACTAACCGCCAACACTATAGGTACAGCTCTTATGGGGAGTACTCAACTGGTGCAGGAATTTAATGTGGTAAAAGGTTTTTTGAATTTTGTAATTAAACACGAGTGTTGGTTACAGTATTTTAACACATCGCAAAGCCAACCGTTAGCGTTACCAAGCACAGGCAAAACTATTATGGTGGAGTACTCGTCGCCCAATACTAACAAACCCTTGCACCTTGGGCACGTACGCAACAACCTGTTAGGCGTAAGTGTAAGTAATATACTTGCTGCTGCGGGGCACAAGGTAGTTAAGGTAAATATTATTAATGATAGAGGTGTGCATATATGCAAAAGCATGCTTGCTTACCAATTATTTGGCAACAACGAAACTCCCGAAAGCGCTGGCATTAAAGGCGACCACCTTGTGGGTAAATATTATGTAGAGTTTGACAAACATTACAAAGTCGAACTTAAAACCCTTGTGGCCAATGGAGTAGCTGAAGCCGATGCGCCTAAGCAAAGCCAACTAATGGCACAGGTTAATGATATGCTACGCAAATGGGAAGCTAATGATACTACCGTAAAACAACTATGGCAAACCATGAACAGCTGGGTGTATGCTGGCTTTGACGTTACTTACAAAAAACTAGGCGTTACATTTGACAAAATATATTATGAAAGTAATACCTACCTATTAGGCAAAGAAATTGTAGCCGAAGGATTAGCCAAAAACATATTTTACACTAAGCCTGATGGCTCTACGTGGATAGACTTAACAGCCGATAAGCTTGACGAAAAAGTAGTGCTACGTGCTGATGGCACCAGCGTGTACATTACGCAAGACCTTGGTACTGCCGTGGCACGTGCCAACGAGTTTGCTATTGATGGTATGATATACACCGTGGGTAACGAGCAAGATTATCATTTTAAAGTACTATTTAAAACCCTTGAAAAACTAGGCTATTCGTGGGCTACTAACATGCACCACCTTAGCTACGGTATGGTAGAACTGCCCGAAGGCAAAATGAAAAGCCGTGAAGGAACTGTAGTTGATGCCGACGAATTAATACAAGAAATGTATAACAGTGCTAAGCAAACTACTGAGGAATTGGGCAAAGTAGACGGTTTTACTACTGACGAATTACACCATTTGTACCATCAAATAAGTATGGGAGCGTTAAAATATTTTATGTTAAAAGTGGACCCTAAAAAAACAATGCTTTTTAACCCTAAAGAAAGCATTGATTTTCAAGGAAATACGGGGCCTTTCATACAATATACTCACGCACGTATTCATTCAATATTACATAAGGCTAATTATACTGCCGACTTAATTAAGCACTACACATTACCCCAATTACACCTGCGTGAACTATCAGTTATTAAGCAATTGTATGCTTATTCAGCTGTGTTACAAGAGGCTGCTAATACTTATTCGCCCGCACTGATTGCACATTTTGTATACGATTTGGCTAAGTTGTATAACCAACTCTACAACGAATGCCCTATAATTAAGGAAGAAAACGAACAAATAAAAGAATTTCGTTTGGCACTATCCTACCGTGTAAGCACTGTTATTGCTAATGCGTTGGGGGTATTAGGTGTGGAAGCTCCGCAACGTATGTAGCAAAAACTTGGATTAAAAAATAAAATTGGTGTATTAAAAAATAAAATTAACTTTGTATTGCAAAGCACTTTTAAAAACAACCATGAATAATCAAATCAATCCCTTAGAGACACTTACCGAAATTCGTTCGTTGATGGAACGTTCTACTAAATTTATATCCTTGAGTGGCTTGTCGGGCGTGTGTGCTGGAGTATTTGCTTTAGTAGGAGCACTTGCGGCTTATACACATTTACAAAGTATAGGTAATCCTACATTATCATTTAATGATAACTACTTAACTACCGTGCAACAATTACAATCGTATTCAGCGTATCAAAATTCCGATTCCATTTTATTCTTTGCGCTTGATGCCATACTTGTATTAATAGCATCGTTAGTAGCGGGTAGTTTTTTCACATTACGCAAAGCCAAAAAAAATAATCAAGTAGTATGGGATAGTACCTCCAAACGCTTGTTAGTGCATTTAGCATTACCACTAGTGGTTGGTGGAATATTTTGTATTGCACTATTAATTAATGGTTGTGCTGGTTTGGTAGCACCTGCTACTTTACTATTTTATGGCTTAGCACTTATTAATGCTAGTAAATACACATTACACGATATTTTTCAGCTAGGTGTTTTACAAATTATACTGGGTTTAATAGCTACATTTTTAATTGGTTATGGTTTATTGTTTTGGGCTATTGGGTTTGGTGTGTTTCATATTGTGTATGGCATTGTAATGTATAGCAAATATGAGCGATGAAAACTTATATTGATGAATTAAATAAAGCCTTTGAAAGTCGCATACGATTAGGCATAATGTCAGTGCTTATGGTAAACGATTGGATAGATTTTGGAACATTAAAAGATATGCTCAACATTACTGATGGTAACTTAGCTAGCCACATTTCAGCACTTGAAAAATTGGAATTTGTAACTATTAAAAAACAATTTGTGGGCAAAAAAACTAACACCTCCTACTCTACTACTACCAAAGGAAAAAAAGCATTTGGGCAACACCTTGATGCACTTGAAAATTTACTAAAAAACAGAAAGTAGATTTTTTTTATTCAAACACTTTGAATTTCAAAGCACTTTTAAATTAAAAAAACAATTACTCAAAAAAATAACCTTAAACAATTAACCTTAAACAAAATCATGAAAAAGAACGATTGGATTATTATAGTAGCCGTAGCCACTTATAGCTATTTGTTTTACGAACAAACACCAGGTATTAACTACCTATTATTTAACTTAGTATTAATAACGTTATTGTTTATTAAATATAAAACACTTTATCAAAAACCCTATTGGATATTAGCAACAATAGGTGCGTTATTATCAGCCACCAGTGTCGCGCTTTACAGTAACACATTATCTATTATTGCTAATGGTATTGCACTTTGTGTGCTTTCGAGTTTAAGTTACAATAGCAACACTTCAATAGTTTTTTCATTAATCTATTCAATTTATTCAGGCATTGCTGCTCCTGTAAATATAATTATTGATGCAGGTATACGCAAAGCAAATAATACGAGCCAAACCACTAATAACTTACTTAAAAAAGCGCTGTTAGTTATAATTCCGTTAGCTATTACGGTACTCTTTTTTATAATGTACCGAGCTTCAAACCCTTTATTTGATGTACTAGCAAGCAAACTCAATTTTAATTTCATATCCATTACTTGGATACTATTTACACTATTAGGCACTGTAATTATGTACGCATTTTTATTTCCAAAACAAATTGACGACATGTTTTTGTTTGAACAAAATGCAACTAATAATTTACATCCTACTTACTCTACAACATCAACTATCCTAGGAAAAACAATAACACTAATCGACGAAAACTTTTCGGGTATTGTATTGTTTACGCTCCTCAATTTACTATTATTAATTGTTAATATGCTTGATATTAATTTTCATTGTTCGGGTGGTGCTTTACCACAAGGCATTACGCACTCCGAATTTGTACATCAAGGTATAGGCACATTAATTCTATCAATAATATTTGCCATAATTATTATTTTATTTTATTTCCGTGGCGAACTTAATTTTAATGCTAACAATAAAACCCTAAAATATTTAGCCTATTTATGGGTATTACAAAATGTATTTATGCTAATATCTACAGTGTTAAAAAACGATTTGTACATTACCGAATACGGACTTACTTACAAGCGCATAGGAGTGTATGTATACTTGTTTTTGTGTAGCTTAGGGCTTATTACTACCTTAATTAAAATTGGCAAAAGCCAAAAGTAATATGTTTTTATTTCGTGTAAATGGTTGGTTATTTTACGGTGTACTAATCGTAAGTAGTGTGTTTAATTGGGATAAAATAATTTGCAACTATAATATGTTTCAATCTAAAAATATTGAGACTAGTTACTTACTAGAATTATCAAACACTAACTTACCACAATTAATACTGCTGGCACAAGACACAACTATTCGTAAAAACGAATTTACTGTACAACGCTCGTTAGAGGAAGATAACGATGAATATGTTAATGAAACTAACAACAAGCAATTAACAATTAACGAAGTAAGTAAACGATTATATGATTTTATGCAAAATAAAAATGAGCTAAGTTGGAAGTCTTGGTATTACGATGTTTCAGCTACTTACACCAAATTATTGGACTTGCACCTAAAGGGTAAAATTAACACCTTATCTTTTAATGGAAGTCACCAAGTAATTTTGTTTAAACAGCTTGGCGATTTTAACGCTGTTATTGAACTACAACTTATCGACTGTTACTTATTTAATGTAAATGACCTCAGTTGTTTTTCAAAATTGAAAGTACTCAACATTACTAACAACTATTTAAAATCGCTCCATGGAATTGAAAAATTAACGCAACTAGAAGTACTGCACTTAGATGCTACAAATTTTAAAACTATGAATAGGCTTACACAATTAAAAAAATTGAGAGAGCTACACGTTAACGGTACTTTGAGCAAAATACAACTACATTATTTGCAAGTACAATTACCACAGGTTAAAGTTATTTTTTAATTCATAATTTGAATTCGGCACTTAACTATTGGTAAATAATTAAGTGCCGAATTCAAATTATTAGTCCTCCTTATTTTTTAGTACAGATAATAAGTCGTACGCACCTTTTACTACAATAGTGCTAGCGTTAGCGTACTGGCTTGGTAGTGTTATTTGCGTATAGTTTTCATTTGTAATACCAGTAGTTACAGGTAACATAGCGTAAGTATTATTAGGTTTGGCAATAAATATATAATCGTTTTCTTCAAAGTTTACAATAGCCGTATTAGGTAAGGTAGTTTGTTGGCTAGTACTTATTTGAATAGTTGCTTGCAAAAATGCACCCGGCATCAAGTGATGGTCTTCTTTGGACAAATGGCAATGTACACGCACTGTACGGTCAGGCGCTATTTCTTTGCCAATAAGGTGTATGGTAGCTGCGCGGGGTTTAGTCTCATTAGCTAACTGTATACTTACGGCTTGGTTAATGGTTAATAGCGGCACATCTTTTTCAAACACAGTAAGTTCGGCATGTAGGTGTTCGGTATCAGCTATTTCAAACAATACATCGGTAGCGGTAACGTACTTGCCTATGTTAGCATTAACCTTGGTCACAAAGCCTGTAATGGGCGATGGTATTGCTATAGTAGGTTGAATTATGCCATTGTTTAATTGCGTAATATTTATGCCTATTATTTTTAATTTTTCAGTTAATCCTTTGTAACGAGCCGTGGCTATATCGTAAGTGCTTTTGGCTTGTTGTACCGTTTTAAGTGCGTTGGCATTTTCGTTTTGCAACTCAGTTTGGCGTTCATAATCGTACTTGCTAAGTTCGGCTTGCGCTTTGGCCTCTAGGTAATCTTGTTGTAGTTGTACAAACTCTAAATTTTCGATTACGGCCAATGTTTGCCCTTTGGTAATGTGCATGCCCTGAAGTAAATCTGTCTTTTTAACAAAGCCACCTAATGGTGCAGCTATGGTTATGAGTTGTTGTGGCGGCACGTCTAGCAAGCCATTAACTTGTATGGTACTACCTATGTTACGCAATTGGGTAGTGCCAAGTTTAATACCTATGTTTTGTTGTTGTGCAGGGCTAAGTGTAACTTCGTTAGCCGTTGTTATAGCGTTATCTTCCGCCTCTTTAATGTTAGGGGTGCAAGCGGTACATAGTATAATTAATACTGCAATAATTGTGTGTGATGTATTTTTCATGTGAAATGATATTATTTGTTAATAGATAAGGCGTTAGGGAGCATTAACAAAAAAGGCAATGCTGTGGAGTAATCAAGCGTTTCGTATTCTAATCCTAATAATCTAATATTGTTATAATACGTTTGATGATGCGTGTAATAGTTTTTTTCACTTTGAATAAGCCACGCTTTATCGCCTAGTTTATTAGCTAAAAACCATTTTTCAATAAGGCGAGCACTTCTTCCATTGCCATCGTTAAACGGATGTATTTTCACAAATACTAAATGTATCATTGCTGCAAAATAAAATACCTCTTGCGAGGTTAATTCCATTTCCATAAGTGTATCAATATCACTATATAATTTTTGTAGTTCATCGCTCACAGTATATGGACTAGCGGCAATGTATTCAATACGTCCATCGGCAGTAGTTACATACATAGTACCAGTGCGTATTTTGCCTTGTTGTGTTGTAGGTAATATATGCTTAGTGAGCATTGTGTGTGCAGTTGCAATATCAGTAGCTTTACAATCATTACTTTTTGCAAATTGATATGCGTTATACAAATCATCAATTTTTTGAGTGTAATCAGGCAAAAACGCTATTCCAAAACGTTTGTGTTTTACATACGAATCCAAGTCAATATTTTCGCCTTCTATTTTAGATGAAAATACAGCTGATACCGAGGTGTAAAAACTGAACGAATCTATTGATAATTCACTATCTACAAGCTGGTTATAATTATTTAATAAATCAAATGTTATGCTTTGATTGCAGTACTCTACAAGTAATGTTATAGGCAATAATTTAAGTTCAATATTTTTCATTTATTAATTTATTAGACGTGCAATTTGTTTCTTATTTTTTTAATATACCTATAATTACTTCCCCGCAAGGTATTCCATGGTGTATATTGATGTGTTAATGTCTACCAATGTTTGTAAATAATTTTGATGTATTTGGTACGCATTGTTTACGTTGTATAAATATTCGGTATATGGTATTTCTCCTTTTTTGTATAGCAAGTTGCTTTGTTGTATGGCTTTATTGGCGTGGGTTTTAGCACTTGTAGTATAGTAGTTAATACTTTCTTTATAACCTAAATATTGATTATACGCATTGTTAAACTCATTACGCAAGGCACTTTCGTTTTTAGTGTAATTAGTTTGTGCAGCTTGCATAGTAAGTATGCTCGCTTTAATTTTTGCACCCTGTGTAAATGCCAATAATGGTAACGCCAACCCTACTTGCACTCCCTGAAACCTATTACTACCATTGGCTAGTGCGCTGTTAGTATAATCAGTAGGGCTACCTATTAAACTCTGATTAAAATAACCTAGTGTAATATCGGGCAGTAGTGTGCTACGTACCAACTTATGTTCTTTTTGGTAGGCTATAATACTGCTTTTGAGTACTGCTAATTGGGCATTGTTGGCAATAGCTAAGGAGTCTATTAACGGAGTGTTTTTTTCTTCAATTAATGGCGTACAATTAATTACGATAACAGCTGAAATGCCCATTATATGCGTAATTTGGCGCATGGCATTAGTAGTTTGTAGTTTTAATTTACGAATATTACTCTGTATTAACTCTTGATGATTTTGTGCATTGTTGTATTCTAGTTCGTTTACATCGCCCCCTTTATAGCGTGCTAAAGCAATGCGTGCAAACTCGCTAAACACACTATCTTGCTGTAAGGCTATTTCGTACATTGCCTGTAAATACTGCCATTGTAGGTAGGCTTGCTTTACACGTAGTGTTAAACTATTTAATAACTCTTGTTTTGATAACTTGGCTACATCTGCATAAGCATTGGCTACATTTTTTTTAGCAATAATAGTGGTTGGGAACGGCAGCCCCTGTGTAATAGTTATGTTATTATCGTTTTTAGCATACGAATTATACTGCCCATGTAATAACGTAACATTGGTTTTAGGTAGCTCAAATGCTTGCTTAGCTTGCAGTTGCGCTATTTTAATACTTAACTCGGCTGCTGATAAAGCGTTACTATTTGCCACGGCAGTAGTTAGGGCATCGGGCATAGTTAGGGTGCTTTGTGCAAATGTTGTGGTACTCAATAATAATATGACTATTAATGCAAATGCCTTATTAAGTCGGTTATTACTACGTTTTTTCAACTTCTCTGCCACAATATATAAGCACGGCAATACTAATAATGTAAGCAAGGTTGATGTTATTAAGCCGCCAATAACCACTGTTGCCAAGGGTTTTTGCACTTCAGCTCCTGCATTGCTCGATATTGCCATAGGTATAAATCCTAACGATGCCACGGCAGCCGTCATTAACACTGGGCGCAGGCGGGTTTTAGTACCCTGTAGCACAATGTCGTAAAGCGATGTTATTCCGCCTTCGTTTTTAAGCCTATTAAACTCCGCAATAAGTACAATGCCGTTAAGCACCGCCACGCCAAACAACGCTATAAAACCAACCCCTGCCGATATGCTAAACGGCATACCACGCAACCATAACGCAAGTACACCACCAATGGCCGACATAGGTATTGATGTAAAAATTAATACCGCATATTTCATGGAATTAAATGCAAAAAATAACAGCAAAAGTATTAACAACAATGCTAATGGTACAGCTATGCCTAAGCGTGCCTTAGCTTGTTGTAAGTTTTGAAACTGCCCGCCAACACTAGTGTAGTAGCCAGTGGGTAATTTTATTTTGGCGGTTATTTTTTTGTTAAGTTCGTTTACCACACTTTCTACATCACGCCCGCGTACGTTAAATCCTACACTAATTCTGCGTTGTTTATCTTCTCGTTGTATTTGATTAGGCCCTAGTTTCAAACTTACATCGGCCAATTGTATTAGTGGTATTTGCGCACCACTAGGAGCGGTTATAAATAGTTGTTGTACATCGGCTATCGACGAACGATTTTGTTTGTCGAGACGTACTACCATGTCAAAACGTTTTTCGCCCTCGTATACCGTACCTGCTACTTGCCCAGCAAAAGCTGTATTTACAGCTTGATTAATAGTTTCAATACTCAACCCATACTTAGCTACCTCGGCACGTTTTATATTTATTATAATTTGAGGTAAACCCGTAACTTCCTCTACATACAGGTCTTTTACACCATCAATAGTTTGTGCTTGCTTAGCTGCTTTTTGCGCAAGTGTACTTAGTGTTTCCAAATCATCGCCAAATATTTTAAGAACCACATCTTGCTTAGCACCCGTCATTAGTTCGTTAAAACGCATTTGTATAGGCTGCTGAAACCCAAATGCAACGCCAGGTACAGCCGTTTGTAATGTTGCCGTCATTAGTTCCGACAGTTCGTCACGGTCAGTTGCTTTTGTCCATAAATGTTTATCTTTTAACATAATAATCATATCGCCAGCTTCAATAGGCATGGGGTCGGTGGGTATTTCCGACGAACCAATTTTACTTACCACTTCCTTTACTTCGTTAGGATACTGTGCTAATAATACACCTGCTGCTTTTTGCATGGCATCAATAGTTTTACTCATACTACTGCCCGTAAGTACTCTGGTTTCTACTGCAAAATCGCCTTCGTCCAGCGTTGGTATAAACTCTCCGCCCATAGTGGCAAACAACGCTATACTTGCCACAAATAGTAGCACCGCACTCCCTATAACTTTGCGTTGATGCGCTACCATTGTAGTTAATATAGGTATATAAGTACGTTCAATACGTGCCATCATTTTATCCGAAAATGTAGGAGTATGTGTACTGTTTTTACTCAACAACACACTACTAATCATGGGCACATAGGTTAATGATAGTATAAATGCACCTACAATAGCAAAGCTTACCGTTTGTGCCATGGGGGCAAACATCTTGCCCTCAATACCTACCAATGCTAGTATTGGCAAATACACAATTAAAATAATAAGTTCGCCGAAGGAGGCCGATTTTCGCATTTTTGAAGCCGCTTCATACACCTCGCTATCCATTTCGGGTTGTGTTAAACGCTGTGTAATAGTGCGCATACCTAAGTGGTGTAAGGTGGCTTCTACTATAATTACGGCACCATCTACAATAAGCCCAAAGTCAATAGCACCAAGGCTCATAAGGTTACCCGATACTCCAAATAAATTCATCATCGCAATAGCAAATAGCAATGCTAATGGTATAACCGATGCCACAATTAATCCTGCCCTAAGGTTACCCAAGAACAGTATTAATACCAATATCACAATTAGCGCGCCCTCTAGCAAGTTGGTTTGTACGGTGCTAATGGCACGGTTTACAAGCTTACTTCTATCCAAAAATGCCTCTATAATTACGCCTTCGGGTAGTGTTTTTTGTATCTGCACCATACGCTCTTTTACACGGCTTACTACTGCATTACTGTTTTCTCCTTTAAGCATTAGTACTACTGCGCCTGTTACTTCGCCTTGGTTATTATAAGTCATAGCGCCATAACGGTTAGCAGCGCCGTATTGCACGGTAGCTATATCTTTTATAAGTATAGGTGTGTTGTTAGGAGTATTAGCCACTACTATTGTGCTTATGTCAGTAAGGCTCTGCACCAATCCTTCGGTACGTATAAAATAAGCGTTAGGATATTTATCAATATATGCTCCACCAGTATTTTGATTATTACCTGCAAGTGCCGCAAACACTTGGCTAATACTTAGGTTATAGCTACGTAATTGCGCAGGGTTAATGGCTATTTCGTATTGTTTTAAATAACCCCCAAAGCTACTTACGTCGGCCACGCCAGGTACACCTACTAATTGCTTGCGTACCACCCAATCTTGCAGGGTACGTAGGTCGGTGGCGGTGTATTGGTGTTCGTATCCTTTTTTAGGTTTTAGTATGTATTGGTATATTTCGCCCAACCCGCTTGATATTGGTGCTAAAGTAGGTTGTCCTAACCCTTTGGGTATATCATTATTAATTTGAGTAAGACGTTCGCTAATTTGCTGGCGCGCCCAATAAATATCCACCCCATCGTTAAACACTACCGTAATTACCGATAGCCCAAAGCGCGACATACTGCGCACCTCGTGAACTTTGGGAACATTGGCAATTTCTTGCTCAATAGGAAACGTTATTAAACGCTCTACTTCTTGTGCGGCAAGTGCAGGAGTAACGGTAATAATTTGTACTTGATTATCGGTAATGTCAGGCAGGGCATCAATAGGTAGTTGTGTAACCGAATATCCGCCCCAAAGCAATAAACCCAAGGTAAATAGGGCTATTACTAGCTTGTTTCGTATCGAAAACGAAATAATAGTGTTTAGCATAATAATATCATGTGATTAATAACAATACCATTAAGGCATTGTTAAATGGTAATACATAAGTTGAATTGTTGGTACTAAAATAATTTTAGCAAAACTCTGGAGGCTCTATTACCACGCCTATTGCGCTAGTGGGTATAAAAGCAAGGTACCTAAACAGGGTTTGCTTAGTACTTATTGCGTAAGTAGCTTTTGTAGTAAATATAATACTTGGCTGTGGCGTAAAAACATAGGCTACTACGGTATTAGTTATTTTTTTAAATGGCAATTGCATATCACGTTCCGTGTCGTTGTCGCCATCGGTAGCGGTAAGGTAGTGCATTTTTAAATAATCAACAAACGATAAGCTCTTATTTTCAGTACTATGCTCTGTGTAATGTGTTAGCAATGCGGGCAGCTTGGCTAATTGCCCTATTGCCGTGCTTGTAAACACAAATATTGCTAATAACAGATGTAGTACTATTGTTTTCATTATTGCTTTGTAATACTACAAACTTAGGTATTTAATTTAATAAGTAATACCTCGTGTTGCTTATCAATAATTGGTTTAAATAATTAAAGTTGAATAGTGCTCCAGGCTTCGGGCTTGGCGCTAAACAATACTTTGGTGCGTGCCCATACACTAATAAATAGTTCCGAATTTCTATATGCCTCCAATGCTTCGTTAGTGTCCCACGAGCTTTTAGTAAAAAAAACAGTGGGTTGTAGCGTATCCCTCAACAATACTACACCATTACAGCCTTGCATGGCGTTAATTTTGGGTTGCGATGCGTTAAATAGTTCAATAAATGCAGCGCAATGTTCGTGGGCAAAAGTTAATTTTACTAGGCGAATAATCATAGCTTAAAAAATTATAATAATTAATTACGTCACAAACTTAATTAATTATGTGGCATTTATTTAAAACGAAAAAATTAGGTATATATACCTATAAATTTTAAGTAGTAATACTTAGTTTTGAATTAAAAAATAATATGTTCATTTGTAAACAATTAAAAATATATAATAATAATTACTTACAAAAAAACAAAAAAAATGAAAAAATTATCATTAATTGCAGGCTCATGTTTAATATTAGCTTCGTGTTCACAAAAAATTACCTCAACATCAAAAAACTCAGTACCGTTTCCGGGTATGACCGTTTCGCGTGCTGATTACAAATTATCAAAAGATGTGAATAACGAAATTGAAGTAAAGGAATGGTCTTCATTATTTGGTTATATTAGTGGTGCTAAAGCTGTAGGCGAACAAAAAAACGAATTGCGCCAAGGTATTGTTAATGGTTTTGGTTTAGATAAAGCCTCACAAATAGCAGTGTATCGTATGTTGGATGCTAACCCAAGCTTCGACTATTTAACTAACATACGTGTAACTAAAGAGTATAATAAAAAATGGATGGTGTTTTTTACTAAATATAATACTAAAGTTAAAGTAGTAGCTAAAGGAATTACCTTAAACACTGAAAAATAATTTACAGTATAGTTAATTTTCAATACAAAAAATAAGCTTACTTAAATACTTAACATATAATAATTATAATTTATGAAAACAATTCAACTAATAACAGCATGTTTGGCTTCGGCTACATTGCTAGTGTCGTGTGGAGCTACGTCTACCATGCAAAAAGACATTAAGTACATGCCAATACGTTTTAAACCATTAACCCGTGCCGACATTACTTTAGTAGGTAACCTACAAGTAGAAACTACCATTAGTGGCAAAATGGGTAAAAACGGAAAAACGCTTGACCCTAGCTTTATGAAAAACATGAAAGAGGGTAAAATAAATAAAACAGAAGCTACCGAAATAATGTACTTTGCCCCTAATGCTGGCGAAGCTATCACAGGTTCGTTATACGAAAACGAAGTGTTTAACTCTGTGTACGGCTCAGTAAATCAAGCAGGTAAGCCTAAAGGATTTTTAGCTAAATTATTTCCAAGTTTAATTACGCTCAGAAAACTAGCCCCTGCTGATCATGGTATGCGCTTTGCCTACTTTGCTATGATTGAAAAATATCCTGAGGTAGATTATTTTATTAATGTACGTTTTGATAGAAAAACGATTCTTAAAGGAAAAAAATATGTAGAAACAGTAATTGTTAAAGCTGACGGAGTGAAGCTAAAAACTGATTAGTTTTTTAATTAATTAGCGCTTCGAACAAAGCACAACTTTCTTTCGGAACAGTCAATTTTACTACAATAAATTATGTTACTTAAAACCAAGCATCAAGGTTTTTAGTAACATAATTTAGTTTAAACCATAATGTTTTTTTAAATTCAAGCAACTTAATATTATTGTAATTTAATTACAGCTATAGTTGTGCCTAATATTTTATGGCGTATTAATCAATTGATTTTATAGTATTACTTTGTTTTTTTGAGTTAAATATTAAACAACTTCTATATTTAATTTTGTGGTGGCAAATTAACCACTAATTTCGTAGTCACTAATTTCAATGTAAAAATACTACAATGAGCACTACACACGCAACATCAGGCGGACATTACCACAAGCTAACAGCAGCAGGTATATTAATAACAATGGGTATTATTTATGGTGATATAGGTACTTCGCCGTTGTATGTACTTAAGGCTATTGTAGGCGACTCAGTCATTACACCACAATTAGTTATAGGAGGCTTGTCGTGCATTATTTGGACACTTACCTTACAAACTACCTTTAAATATGTAATAATTACACTACGTGCTGATAATAAGGGCGAAGGTGGTATATTTTCGTTGTACGCATTAGTACGCAAGCGAGGCAAGTGGCTTATGTTCCCTGCTATTATTGGTGGTAGCGCCTTGTTGGCCGATGGTATTATTACACCACCTATTTCGGTAGCATCGGCTGTTGAGGGGCTAGAGGTTATTTACGAAGGCATACCCACCGTTGGAATTGTTATCGCCATCATCACATTTTTGTTTGCCATACAACAGTTTGGTACAAGCCTAGTAGGTAAGTTTTTTGCACCAGTAATGGTGGTATGGTTTGGTATGTTAGCTACACTTGGGTTAAGCTCAATTTTTTGTAATGATGCCTCAGTGTTTAAGGCTATTAACCCTTACTATGCGTACGATTTATTAGCGCATTACCCCAAAGGATTTTGGTTGCTAAGTGCGGTGTTCCTTTGTACTACTGGTGCTGAGGCATTGTATAGCGATTTGGGGCATTGCGGGCGCGATAATATTCGTGTAAGTTGGGTAGCCGTTAAAACTGCGCTAATACTTAATTACCTGGGGCAAGGCGCGTATTTATTAAACCATCAAAACGAAACATTAAGCCAGTTGGCTAACCCTAATCCGTTTTATGCTATTGTGCCACAGTGGTTTTATATACCCAGTGTTATTATAGCTACACTGGCGGCTATTGTGGCCTCTCAGGCGTTAATTAGTGGTTCGTTTACCTTAATAAATGAGGCTATTCGTTTAAATTTTTGGCCTAAATTTAAAATTGTGTACCCTAGCGATGTTAAGGGGCAATTGTACATACCTAGCGTAAACTGGATGTTATTAGCGGGCTGTATAGGTGTCACGTTATACTTTAAAGAATCAGGCGCAATGGAAGGGGCGTACGGCCTTAGTATAGTACTATGTATGCTTATGACTACCCTACTTATGTGTTATTACTTGTTTATTAAGCGTGTGCATTTTGCCATTATTATAGTATTGGGTACATTATTTAGTATTATTGAACTATCGTTTTTAGTAGCTAACCTTAGTAAGTTTTTACACGGTGGTTATGTAACGTTGTGTATTGGTGCGGTGTTGGTACTGATAATGTATGTGTGGTTTAAAGCACGTAAAATACGTAATCGTTACTTGGAGTTTCACGAAATAGATACGTATTACAATCATATTAAAGACCTCAGTACCGATTTATCTATACCAAAATATGCCACGCATTTGGTGTACTTAACAAGTGCTAATCGTAAAAACGAAATTGAATCAAAAGTTATTTATTCCATGATGCAACGCCAACCCAAGCGTGCTGATATTTATTGGTTTGTACACGTTGATGTGGTAGACAGCCCATATACCATGGAGTACAAGGTTACGGAGTTATTAAAAGAAGATTTAATACGCATTGATTTCCGCTTAGGATTTAGGGTAGAGCCACGCATTAACTTAATGTTTCGTAAGGTAGTGCAGGATATGGTGAAGAATGGCGAAGTGGATATTACGAGCCGTTACGAATCGTTAAACAAAAACAATGTAGTAGGCGATTTTAAATTTGTAGTAATTGAGAAATTTTTATCTAACGAAAACGAATTACCATTTAGTGAGCGTTTAATACTCAATATTTATTTTATGCTAAAAGAGTTAAGTTTGCCCGAAGAAAAAGCATTTGGCTTAGATACAAGTAGCGTAGTGGTGGAGAAATTTCCGTTGATAGTGGCACCGCTCAAAAAAGAAGTTTGCCTAACCCGAGTACACTAATTTACAATTAAAAATACGCACTTGTGGGAGGACAAAATAAACTATACAAATTTGACCAAGTAAGCCAATTTGCTAACGTGGTAGAGCACTTACAGCACGATGCAGTAATACCCAGTATGCCATTAAAAAGCAAGTGGAACAACGAGTTTTTTAAAAACACTAACCCAATAGTAGTAGAGTTAGGTTGTGGCAAAGGCGAGTACACTGTGGCGCTATCGCAATTATACCCTAACAAAAATTTTATTGGCTGCGACGTTAAAGGCAACCGCATATACACCGGTGCTAAACAGTTATTAGCCTTGGGTAGTACCAATGCTGGCTTTATGCGCGGGCGTATCGAAAACATTACCACGTTTTTTGCACCCAACGAAGTATCAGAAATTTGGATAACCTTCCCCGACCCTCAACCCCAAAAGCCACGTGAACGCAACCGCTTAACACACCCTAATTTTTTGGCTAAATACCGCCAACTATTACAACCCAATGGTATTGTGCACCTCAAAACCGATAGCCAACTATTGTACGAATACACCAAGGAAGTAATAGCCGAACAAAAGTTAGAACTGCTATACGACACCAACGACCTGTACGCCAATACCGACCCACAGCTCAACGAAATGAAACAAATTAAAACCCACTACGAAGCCTTGTTTAGTAGCAAAGGATTTAGTATCAATTATTTGAGATTTAGGTTGTAAGAAATTAAAGTAACACACAATGAAAAATATACACATAATAGGCGGAGGTAACTTAGGTGTTGCATTGGCCGTAGGCTTGTCTAAATTTTCGGAGATAGAAACTATTACCATTACACGCCGTAATACGCAAGCAATAGACTATTTGAAAAATAAAAAAATACGAGTTTCGGCTAATAATATTGAAGGTATACATCAAGCCGACCTTATTATACTCACAGTAAAGCCCTACCAAATACAAGGCGTGTTGGAAGAATTGCTACCACACATTACGAATAAAATTATAGCCTCGGCAGTAAGTGGAGTTGACATTACTACTATTGAAACTGCTACTAATAACGCACATCAAATAGTGCGAATAATGCCCAATATAGCGGCACAGTTTGGTGCTTCAGCAACATGCATAGCTTACACTAACCATAGCGCACAAGCGGGACAAGTAGTTGTTAATTTGTTTGCGCTATTAGGCACGGCGGTAGTTATTGACGAAAAAATGATGGACGGCGCTACCGTACTAGGTGCGTGTGGTACGGCTTACGCCTTACGTTACATACGTGCCGTAATGCAGGCAGGTATTGAAATTGGCTTTGATGCACAAACCGCTTTAGCCATAGCGTCGCAAACGGTTAAGGGCGCAGCACAAATGACATTAGAAGAAAATGTACACCCCGAACAATTAATTGATAGAGTTACTACACCTCAAGGCTGCACCATTGTGGGGCTTAACGAAATGGAGCATCAAGGCTTTAGTGCTGCTTTAATTAAAGGAATTAAAACTTCGTATAATAAAATTAAAGGCGAATAAGGTTGTGGTATAAAAACATGAATAGAAAAATTATATTTTTTTCTTCAATTCTTTTTTTTATAGTTATAATTACTTTTTTACAACGGCGAATTTCAATTTATGATATGAAATTTTACTACGGAAAAGATGGAGGTATTATTGCTCGTATTCTATCAGTATGGGTAATGAGCGGTATTTTTTACTCTATTATGGCACAAAACAAACCGTTTTTATATCTTATTTTAGGACTTTTAATAGGGGTGATAACTACCTTAATTACTTACATATTTACTAGTTTTATACTAGGTAATTTAGTTTATTTAGATTTAATTTTTCAACTCGCTTCCTGTTTCATATTCATTAAATTATTTTTTAGTGTTGAGAAATATCTTAATCAAAAAAGCACTTTAAATTAATTTTAAATCAACTATTTTACACGAAATTTTATTCTCACGTTATTATTAAAGAATATATTAAATGAACCTAGACTTATCCAACAAAACAGCCCTAGTATGCGGTAGCACACAAGGCATAGGCAAAGCAATAGCTATGGGCTTAGCAAATATTAATGCCAACGTAATACTATGCGCACGCAACGAAGAAAAATTAAAAGAAACTCTTGCTCAATTGCCTAACAACGGCACGCAAACTCATAGTTATATGGTAGCTGATTTTAGCGTTACCGAAAGGGTTAAAATAGCTATTGACCACCTAATTAACGTGCAAAAAACAGTAGTAAATGTATTAATAAATAATACTGGTGGGCCAGCTGGCGGGCCAATTGTAGAGGCGCAGGCCAATGATTTTTTAAACGCTTACAACGCACATTTAATTAATAACCACAACCTAACTGTGGCGTGCCTTGCTGGTATGAAAACAAGTGGTTACGGACGTGTTATCAACATAATTTCGACTAGTGTTAAGCAACCACTTAAAGGCTTAGGAGTAAGCAATACTACACGTGCCGCTGTAGCTAACTGGAGCAAAACCATGAGTTTGGAACTTGCGCCGTTTGGCATAACCGTTAATAATGTATTGCCTGGTGCTACTGATACATTGCGCATTAAACAAATTAACGAAAATAAGAGTGCTAAAACGGGTAAATCAGTAGACGAGTTGCGCCAAGAAATGATAAATGAAATACCAATGGCTAGGCTTGCTACTGCTGACGAAGTAGCCAATGCAGTAGTGTTTTTGGCAAGCCCTGCAGCAAGTTATATTTCGGGTATTAACATACCTGTAGATGGCGGACGAACAGGTTGTTTGTAAAAACACCTCGTTATTAATTTAGTATAACTTTTAATAATAGTTGTTAAATATAGGGTTTGTCAGTTTGGTTGGTATTCGAAATATTAACTACCAATATTACGTAACTGTTAATACAGCTGAGTCATAGAATTACCACCATTAAGAATGTAGTAGTTATAAATTATGTAAATTAAAACTTAAAAATCCAACAAAGGCATTATTTTTGTTTATTGAAATTCGCAATAAAAAATTCAACTATTAATTGTATAACCCAACACAAATGAAAAACGTATTAGCTTGTTTATTCGTGCTAACCACACTAGCCGCAAAGGCCGACAAAGGTTACAAACTTACATTTAAGGTGAATGGTTTAAAAAACGACACTGTATTGTTAGCCAACTACTACGGCGATAAAACCTATGTGCAAGACTCTGCCAAAATGGACGCAAAAGGAGTAGCCGTATTTACTGGTAAAAAAGATTTGCCTCGTGGTATATACATGTTGGTACACAAGCGTCGCAAGTTATTTGAAGTAGTAGTGGTACCTGGCGAAAATTTTACCATAGAAACCGATACCTCTGATTATTTTGATAAAATAAAAATTAAAGACTCTAAGGAAAATACATTGTTTTACGACTATATGAAGTTTTTAAATACTAAAGGTAAACTGGCTGCTCCACTACGTGACGAGTTAGTGAAACTTGGCAAAGATAAAGTAAACACGGAGGAGTACAAAGCTACACAAGCCAAAATGAAAGCGCTAGATACTGAAGTTAAAACTTATATTAGTACCACACTAAGTACTAACAGTACTACGTTATTTGCACATTTTGTAAAAGCTAACCAAGATATTGAAATACCCGAAGCTCCTAAGTTGGCTAACGGTCGCACCGACTCTACATTTGCCTACAAATACTACAAAGCACATTACTGGGATAACATTGAGTTTACTGAAGATGGTTTAATACGTACCCCAGTATTTCATACTAAGTTAGAGAACTATATGAAAAAAATGACCTATCAAATACCTGATAGCATTAACACCAGTGCCGATGTTATTTGTAACAAAGCCAAACCAAGTAAAGAGCTATTTAAGTACTGCGTGTGGTACATTACTAATCAGTACGAAACATCGCAAATTATGGGTATGGATGCAGTGTTTGCTCACATGGTAAAAACATTTTATAGCTACAAACAAACACCATGGATTGACTCTACCACTATGTTTAAAATTACTGATAAAGCCAGTAAATTAGAGCCAATTTTAATTGGTAAAAAAGCACCTAACGTAATACTTAAAGATTCCTTAGGCATTGTACACAACCTATATGCGGTACCTAATAAATATACGGTACTTTACTTTTTTGATCCAGATTGTGGCCATTGCCAAAAAGTAACACCTGTACTTACTGCAATGTACGATTCGTTAAAACGCGAAGGCGCTGAGGTGTTTCAAGTAGGTAGTTCGTTAAAAGCCGAGTACAGTAAATGGACAGCCTTTGTGAAAAAACTGAACATGAAAGGCATTAACGTGGCCGACCCCGATTATCAAAGTAATTTTCGTTATGAATATGATTTGCAATCGTACCCACAATTGTTTGTGTTAGATAAAGACAAAAAGATTGTAGGTAAAAAATTAGCCGTTGAACAATTAGTTGATTTCTTACAACGCTTAAACGAAATAGACAAACTTAGAGCTGCTGCCGATAAGGGTAAAAAATAAATTATAATTCTTACTATACACACCAATGCCTGATATATTAATTGAAGAAGAAGTAAGTTTTAGTATTGACGAATTACTCACTCCTATGCACCACATAGTGTTGTATAACGACGACGTAAATACATTTGATCACGTAATTAATTGCCTCGTTAAATACTGTGCTCACCAACCCGAACAAGCCGAGCAATGTGCTTATTTAGTGCATCACAAGGGTAGGTGCAGTATTAAAGTAGGTGAATTTAAAACACTAACTCCAATATACGAAGCCCTTACCGAAAACGGATTAAGTGCAGTAGTGGAGTGAAAACTAAGAAGAGAATTAGCTATTAATAAAAGCGGTTGATATAAAATATCAACCGCTTTTATTATGTTTTATACTTGCTTTTTTATTTTAAAAAAAATGCTTTTAACAGGCCAAATAAAGTACATTTGATGTAAGTAAACTAACACTATATATCACTAAATAATTATGAGTTTAATCATCAACAGTACCATAGAAAACGCCAACACATCGGCACAACAATTATTTGATTTCTGTATAAATTTTAATAATTTACAAAGCTGTATGCCACCACAAGTTAAGGAATGGGTAAGTACTAATGATGCTTGTAGTTATAACCTTAACGGCATGGCTACTATTGCTATGAGGATAACTAATAGTGTTGCACCTACATTAATTAACACGGTTTCCGACGGCGATAAAAACCCATTTACATTTACCTTAAATTTTAACATTACGCCTGTAACCGATGCTACCAGCACATTACAGCTAGTGTTTGATGGTGATGTAAATATGTTTATGAAACCAATGATTGAAAAACCGCTAACTAATTTTTTTAATTACTTAACCGCTCAATTGGCTAAAAACTGCGCCATTATCGCTTAATACACCTTATTTACTATTGTAACCATTGAAAGTATTTCCTGCCAATATCCCCGAAGTTTTTGAGTTTGATAAATTATTATTAGAGGTACAAAAACATTGCATTAGTAAAATGGGCAAAGCCTACATTAAAAATGTGCGCTTGCTTAATAATCGTGATAAAATAGACACGCTACTGCAACAAACACACGAGTTTAAGAGCATAGTAGCCAATGGCGAAAGTTTCCCAACGCAAGATTACATTGACCTTACCCGCGAATTAAGCCTTTTGCGTATTGATAACGGTGTGTTGCAAGAGGTTGATTTCCTAAATATAAAAACGGTTTGCAAGGTTATTGAAAGTATATTTAATTTTTTTAAACTCCGTGATAAGCAGTATCCTCAATTATTTGAACTACTTACGCTTGCTAGCAACGAACCTACTATTGCTCTCGAAATTGATACTATAATAGATATTGACGGAACGGTACGTACCTCGGCATCAAAGGATTTGGCTCACATTCGTAAAGACTTACAGCGGGCTAGGAGTGAAGTAGATAAATTATACAACCACCTCATAAACAAGTATCGTAAGTTAGGTTATTTGCACGAAGAATCTACCGAAAGTATTAGAAATGAGCGCCGTGTGTTAGTTATTGAAAGCTCGTACAAGGCACAAATACGAGGCATACACCACGATGTATCATCAACAGGCAAAGCTACGTTTATTGAACCCTCGGAAGCCATTGATACTAACAATAAAGTAATGAACTTGGAGCACGCCGAGCGCAAAGAAATTACTCGCCTACTACGTGCCCTTAGTGCAAAACTGCGGGTGTATTACCCAATTATTAACAACCACCAACGCCTACTTGCCGTGTACGATTATACACGTGCCAAAGCCCTATTGGCGGTAGATATGAATGCAGTGTACCCAACGGTAACTAACGACCGTATTATTAACTTGCAAACGGCGTACCACCCTTTATTATACTTACAAAATAAAAACACTGACAAAAAAACAGTACCCTTTACTTTTGAGTTAAATGCACGCAAACACTTATTAATTATTAGTGGACCTAATGCAGGTGGCAAAACTATTTGTATGAAAGCTACTGGACTAATAATGATGATGCTACACGCAGGAATGCTTGTGCCAGTGCACGAAAGCAGCGTTTTGGGGGTATTTAATAATTTGATGGTGGATATGGGCGACACCCAAAGCATGGAGTTTGAACTAAGTACGTACAGCGCACGTTTGCGCAATATGAATCATTTTTTGAAACGTGCGTTTAAAGACACGCTTTTGCTTATTGATGAATTTGGTACAGGTACTGATCCCTTATTAGGCGGGGCTTTGGCCGAGGCTATATTGGAGGAGTTTCATAATTTAAAAGTATTTGGAGTGGTTACTACCCATTATTTGAATTTGAAATTAGTAACCGAAAAATTATCGGGGGTGGTTAATGGTGCAATGAGTTACGACCCTGAGCATCTAAAGCCTTTATTTGAACTTAAAGTAGGTAAGCCCGGTAGTAGTTTTACATTTGCCGTGGCCGAAAAAATTGGCTTACCTAAAGCAATTATCGACCGTGCAAAATCATTGTCGGATTTATCAAGCATTCGTATGGATGAGCTACTTAACAACCTCGAAAATGAACTATTGCGTGCCAAAGAAAATACCCAAGTAATTAAGCAACAGCAAGCTGAACTTGATGTGCAAACACAAAAATACGAACGCTTAGCCCACGAAAATAAAAATACCGATTTTAAAGAAATTATTAAAAAACAAAACCACCGACTAACTCAACTCGAAAACCTTGAGGAACGTGTAATACGCATGAGCAAAGGCTTTTTGAGAGGCAAAGGTACTGCTAAATTAAATGTGGTAAATCAGTTTGTGAAAACCATAAACTTTGACGACGAAGTAATGTCAGCCAAGGAAATAGCTCGTAAAGAAGCCGCCGAAGCCAAAGCCGTATTACAAATAATACGGGTAGGCGATGTAGTGCGGGTGCGTGGTAGCCAAATAAGTGGAGCCGTAATTGAAATTGCCGAAAAAAAAATACACATTCAATTTGGAACTATACGCACCATAGCCGATTTAAAAAACGTAGAGCTTATTGCTTAATTAACAATGCTTATTAGTTTGGTACAAAAGTGCAATTGCGCTCAGTACCAAATATTCTCTTTGTCTTTGTTTGCTTACCTACCTACCAACAAAGCTTAAGTAGTAATAAGTTATAATAGTTTGCTTTAGTACACCTTAGCAAGTTTAGTAGGGCGTTTAGGCTTTTTTTAATAGATTTGCGTAGCATATAGTTAAGCAATTTTTGTAATTTTAATAAAAATTAAAACATGAAACACATTTCGTTAGTACTACTAAGTATGGCGTGCTTTGCCAGCACCTACGCACAAGATACCGTAAAGGTTAAAGTAAATTTAACCCCTGAGCAACAAGCTGAGCAGCTATATAATGCGGGTATTACTGCTTATAGCAATAAAAGATATGACGATGCAATACAACAATTTGATGCCTCGTTAGCATTACTTGCTACCAACGAAAAGGCCATGTACAGCAAGGCATTGTGTTATTTCGATAAACAAGACTATACCAAAAGTAAGGTGCAAGCAACACTAGCATTTAAACAAAAAACTACCTATGACGATGCCGCTTTGTTAAGTGGCAAAAGTAGTCTAGCGCTAAAAGATACTGCAGGAGCTATAGAATGGTTTAAAACTACCACTGTAGCTAACCCACAAAACGATAAGGCAAATTATAACTTGGGGGTTATTTATTTTTTGCGCCAACAATACGCTGACGCTATTACGGCTTACTCGGCAAGTATTATAGCAAACCCTCAAAACGCTTATGCCTACAACGATAGAGGCAGTTGCTACAAAATGTTAAATAAGCTTGACGATGCCATTGCTGATTATAATAAAGCTTTAGTGGCTGATGATAAAATGTATTTTGCCTACAACAACTTAGGTAGTTGTCAACGGTTACAACTTAATTACACTGCAGCAGTAGCCGCTTATAGCAAAGCCATTAAACTAAAACCTGATTACTATCAAGCTATTAATAATCGAGGGCGCACTTATTTTGAAAGTAAAGCCTACGACGAAGCCATTACCGATTTTAAAAAATGTATTGATTTAGATGCTAAAACAAGTACAGCTTATACTAATTTAAGTGCCGTGTATTACAAGCAAAAAGACTATAATCGCTCCATTGATGCCGCTACACAAGCATTAGTAGTAAACAAAATGGATAGCGATGCTTACCTTAACCGAGGTATAAGTAAAGAATTATTGCACGATTTTATTGGTGCTTGCGATGATTTGCATCAAGCCAAAAGCCTCGGCAATAAAGAGGCTGCAACGTTTGTAGCTCGCGATTGTGCTACTAAATAATTAAGTAACTACACATTTAAACATTACACACAATGCAACTTATAAAACAAATAACACCCTTATTAGCCTTGGTAATGCTAGTTAATACAACACTAGCGCAAACTAACGTTGATTTTGATAAAGATAACTTCCCTGGTAAAAAAGAGGAATTATCAAAAGCCAAAGACGAAATAAAACTAGGTAATAAATACTACGATGAGGGGCGTGCCTACATGCGTTTGGCTATTGCACCTTACCTTAAAGCCAATGACTTTAACCCTAATACTGCAATATTAAATTTAAAAATAGGGCAGTGTTATTTAGAGTCTGGAGTTAAGCAAAAAGCATTGCAATATTTTGAAAAAGCATTTAAGCTAAACCCAACTATTGACCCATTAATACACTATTATATAGGCTGCGGTGAGCAACTGAATAATAAATTTACAGAGGCAATTATTGAATATCAACTACAACAAAAAACATTAAAACCTAACGACGAAAAATTTATTGAGTGTACTAAACGCACCACTGAATGCAAAAACGGATTAGAACTAATTAAGAAACCAGCACGTGTGTTTATTGATAACCTAGGAGCAGTAGTAAATTCAAAATTTCCTGATTACGGTCCTGTTATTAGTGCTGATGAAAGCGTAATGTATTTTACATCGCGCCGCCAAGGCGGAATGAGCGAGGAACTGGACGAAAATATTAACGAATATTTTGAGGATATATACGTGTCGTACCAGTTTAATGAGGTGTTTAATAAACCTATAAATGTGGGAGAGCCTGTAAATGTTGCGTCGCAGCACGATGCCGTAGTAGGTCTGTCGCCCGATGGAGCGCAATTAATTACATATAGTGGTAAAAATCGTGGCGATTTATTTTATTCTAACTTAATAGGTACTAAATGGACAAAGCCCGAAAGCTACAGTAAGCCCATAAATAGCGATGCTCACGAACCATCTGCATCATTATCGTACGATGGGAAAATCATTTATTTTGTAAGCGATAGAACAGGTGGTTTAGGTGGACACGATATATATTCGGCCACTAAAAACGCTAAAGGCAAGTGGGAAAATCTACAAAATCTAGGTGTCGCCATTAATACCCCTTATGAGGAAGATGCCGTGTTTATAATGCCTGACGGTAAAACGTTGTACTTTGCAAGCCAAGGGCACAACAGTATTGGTGGGTACGATATTTTTAAATCAACCTTAGAAAATGGCGTGTGGAGCAAAGCTCAAAACATAGGTATGCCTATTAACACGCCTAGCGATGATGTGTTTTTTGTACTATCGGCCAACGGACGCCACGCCTACTACGCATCGAGTGTTGATGGTGGTTATGGAGGAAATGATATTTATAAAATAACTTTTTTAGGTCCCGAAAAACAACCTAACCTTAATGGCGATGATAATTTAATAGCTAGTATTACTGTTCCAATAAATGAAATTCGTGCCGAAAAACCAGTAGAAATAGCTACTCCAGCTCTAACCTTACTTAAAGGCGTAATAACCGACGAAGACACGCAACTACCCCTTGATGCAACTATTGAGTTGATAGATAACGTTAAAAACGAAATAGTAGCAGTGTTTAGTAGTAATAGTACTACTGGTAAGTACTTGGTATCATTACCGTCGGGCAAAAACTATGGTATAGCAGTTAAGAAAGATGGATATTTATTTCATTCCGAAAATTTTGATGTAATGAACAATAGTTCGTACAACGAAATTGTAAAAAACATTGCCCTTAAAAAAATATCTATTGGTAAATCAATTGTGTTACGCAACATATTTTTTGATTTTGATAAGGCTACCATTCGCACCGAATCAGCCAACGAGCTAGAGCGACTAATAAAACTATTGCAAGAAAATCCAACACTTAAAATAGAATTAGGCAGCCATACTGATAGTAAGGGGAGCGATGATTATAATTTGAAATTAAGCGTAAGCCGCTCACAATCGGTGGTGGCATACTTAGTGGGCAAAGGCATTAGTGCCGACCGCCTTACGGCCAAAGGCTATGGCGAAACTGTGCCTATTGCCACCAACGATACCGACTTGGGTAGGCAAGTAAACCGCCGTACGGAGTTTAAAATATTGAGTAAGTAACTTTTTAATACTACTAAACGCTATGCAAGACGATATACGCTGGAAACAACGCTTTAGTAATTACAACAAAGCGTTGACACAATTACAAAAATTTATTGATAAGCCAGTTTTAAATGAATTAGAAGAACAGGGTTTAATACAAGCTTTTGAGTTTACACACGAACTAGCATGGAATGTGCTAAAAGATTACTTTTCGTACCAAGGTAACGTGGAGATAAATGGCTCGAGAGATGCTACTAGAGAAGGATTTCAAAAAGGAATTATACACAATGGAGAGGCGTGGATGGAAATGATAAAAAGTAGAAACCAAACTTCGCACACCTATAACGAGGAGGTAGTGGCCGAAATAAAACATAAAATACTGACGCAATACTATAATGAATTTATTGCGTTTCAGTTAAAAATGCAATCATATATGTAATGCAACTATTTGGATTAAATGAACACATAATTACTAGTATTAATAGCGTATTTGAACAATATCAAGCTATTGAAAAGGTTATTGTTTATGGTTCGCGTGCCAAAGGAAATTATAAAAATGGGAGCGATATTGATTTAACTATTATTGACACCAACTTAACACTTACGCAACTACTCGCTATTGAAAATAAATTAGATGATTTGCTACTACCCTACAAAATAGATTTATCGCAACGGCGTACCATTGCTAACCGAAATTTACTAGAGCATATTACTAGAGTAGGTAAACTATTTTATACCCAACATCAATAACCCCATGCACACCGAAGAACTAATAGACGACCCTAACGAGGAAAATAGCGAACTATACGAACACAAGCGTATAGTAGTGGACAATGGGCAGGCTATGGAGCGCATTGACAAATTTATATTGTTGCGGGTGTTTAATATGTCGCGCAACCGTATACAAAATACTATTGATGCAGGTAATATATTGGTAAATGGCAAAGTTACTAAAGCCAATTATCGTGTAAAGCCCAACGATATTATAACCGCCGTGTTTGCACATCCGCCACAAAACAAAGAATTAGTAGCCGAAAACATTCCGCTTACTGTGGTGTATGAAGACGATGACCTAATAGTAATAAACAAAAATCCAGGTATGGTAGTGCATCCTGGGGTAGGCAACCACACAGGTACTATGGTTAATGCGTTGTTGTATCATTTTGAAAATTTACCCAAACTACCACAAAAAAATAAAAATGATGAGGCCGCTCGCCCAGGGTTGGTTCACCGTATTGATAAGCACACATCGGGCTTAATAGTAATAGCTAAAAACGAATACGCTATTAATTTTTTGGCGCGTCAATTTGCCGACCATTCCACCAAGCGCATGTACACTGCCTTGGTATGGGGCAATGTTAAGGACGATGAAGGAACCGTTACAGGTAACATTGCGCGCAGCGAAAAAGACCGTAAACTATTTACCGTGTATCCTGATGGCGATGTGGGCAAGCACGCCGTAACTCACTACAAAGTTATTGAGCGTTTTGGCTACGTAACGCTTATACAATGTAGGTTAGAAACTGGTCGCACCCATCAAATACGTGTACACATGAAACACATTGGGCACACCTTGTTTTCGGACACTGAGTACGGAGGTGATAAAGTGTTAAAAGGTACTACACACCAAAAATACAAGCACTTTATTGACAACTGCATGGCGCAATGCCCACGCCAAGCCTTGCATGCCACTACGTTAGGTTTTGTGCACCCCACAACAGGCAACGATTTGTTTTTACAAGCCGAAATACCCGCCGATATGCAAGGTGCTATTAACAAATGGCGTGCTTACGCTAGTAATAGTGTTAACGGATAATTAAACACCATAAAACGAAACTTAAATTACCTATAATAAACTAACAAAAACAACCGTAAAAATGTTATTTTTACTATTCTTAATTCAACTTTAACCAATACATTATATTTTATGATAACTTACATGAACACACCAACCACTACACTTGTAACCGCTGCACAAGCCATAGCCCTTGAGGATAAACACGGAGCGCACAACTACCACCCACTACCAGTAGTGCTAGAGCGTGGGCAAGGCGTATTTGTGTGGGACGTAAACGGTAAGCAATATTACGATTTTCTATCTGCCTATTCGGCGGTTAATCAAGGGCATTGCCACCCATCAATTATTAATGCGTTAATGGAACAATCGCAACGCTTAACGCTATCATCACGTGCTTTTTATAACGATAGCCTTGGGTTGTATGAGCAGTATATTACTAAACTATTTGGCTATGATAAAGTGTTACCAATGAACACAGGTGTTGAGGGAGGCGAAACTGCTATTAAATTAGCACGCCGTTGGGGCTATACCGTAAAAGATATTGAAGAAAATAAAGCCAAAATTATTTTTGCCGAAGGAAACTTTTGGGGGCGTACTCTAGCAGCTATTTCCAGTAGTACTGACCCTAGCTCGTATGCTAACTTTGGTCCTTTTATGCCAGGGTTTGAGTTAGTGCCTTACAATAATTTAACTGCGTTAGAACAAAAATTAAAAGATCCTAACGTGGTTGCATTTATGGTAGAACCCATACAGGGCGAAGCTGGCGTAGTAGTACCCGACGACGGCTATTTAACCGCTGTACGTGCCTTGTGTACAAAATACAACGTATTATTTATTGCCGACGAAGTACAAACTGGCCTATGCCGCACAGGCAAAATGTTAGCCTGCGACCACGAAAATGTACGCCCCGATATACTAATATTAGGCAAAGCATTATCAGGCGGTGTGCTACCCGTAGCGGCCGTATTATGCGACGATTATATAATGCTAACCATTAAACCAGGCGAGCACGGCAGTACTTACGGCGGTAACCCGTTAGCCTGCAAAGTAGCAATGGCTGCGCTAGAAGTGTTAGTAAACGACGACTTAGCCAACAACGCCGAAAAACTAGGTGCACAACTACGTGCCGAACTTAATTTAATTAAAGAACAATCTACCACAATAACTGCCGTTAGAGGTAAGGGCTTGTTAAACGCCATTGTTATGAAAGAAAACATAACTAAAACAGCGTGGAACTTGTGCGAAATATTGGCCAAAAATGGCTTACTTGCCAAACCTACTCACGGCCATATTATACGCTTGGCGCCACCATTGGTTATTAATCAATCGCAATTATTAGAGTGTGTAGATATTATTCGTAAATCGGTAGCGGAGTTCGAAGCACAACTTTAAGCATTAGCACTGTAGTAACTAATGGCAACCCATCGTTTTCAATATCCTGACCGTAACACTAAGCCTATGCGCGAAGTGCCCAATATGGGCAATGTGCTAGATTTGTGGTTACAAAAAACAGGCTTTAGCGAAAAAATGTACGAAGCTGCCATTACCCAAGATTGGAAAACTATTGCTGGAATATCTATTGCCAAAAACACTACCCGTATTTACATACATCACCGAGTTTTGCACCTAGGTATAGCATCAGCTCCCTTGCGTAATGAGTTAGCTATGAACAAACAAAAATTGGTAGCGCTTATTAACGAACATATTAAGCACAATTATATTTTAGATATACATTTTAATTAATTTTTATTCTACACTAAGTTTTATGAATTTATTTCGTCGCAAATCATTACAAAGTATCCTTGCCCAATCCGAAGCCTCGGCTCTCAAACACAATTTAAAACGCACCCTTAAAGTTAAAGATTTAATAGCCTTTGGTATAGCTGCTATTGTAGGGGCGGGTATATTTGGCACCATAGGCACCGCCAGTTTTAATGGCGGGCCAGGTGTAATATTCTTGTTTATATTTACAGCAATTGCTTGTGGTTTTAGTGCCTATGCCTATGCAGAATTTGCCAGTATGATTCCAGTATCAGGCAGTGCGTACACCTACTCTTATGTGGCTTTTGGCGAAATAATAGCGTGGCTTATTGGTTGGAGTTTAATTATGGAGTACAGTATTGGAAACATTGCTGTGGCCATAAGTTGGAGCGATTATTTTACGGGTTTATTAAGTGGTTTAAACATTCATGTGCCACCTTATTTAAGTACCGATTATTTAACAGCCTCTTCCTCGTTCGACACCGTAACTGAAACCCTACGTATGGGAGGGCGCATGAGCGATTTTACTGACGCTACTAAAGAAGGTTACGCAGCATGGTTACAATCACCCACAGTTTTTGGGCAGCATATTGTATTTGATTTACCTGCATTGCTTATTATTGTGGCTATTACAGCGTTGGTATATCGTGGTATTGAAGAAAGTAAACGTGCAAGTAATATAATGGTATTTGTAAAATTGATGGTAATACTATTGGTAATAGCCGTAGGTGCATTTTACGTAAAACCCGAAAACTGGAGTCCGTTTATGCCTAATGGCACAAGTGGTGTATTAAAAGGAATATCGTCGGTGTTTTTTGCCTACATTGGGTTTGATGCCATTAGTACCACTGCCGAAGAGTGCGAAAACCCACAACGTGACTTACCCAAAGGTATGATGTGGAGCATAATTATTTGTACCGTTTTGTATGTAGCTATTGCATTAATACTTACAGGAATGGTTAGTTACAAGGAATTAAACGTAGGGGATCCATTAGCATTTGTGTTTCAAAAAGCACAAGTAGGCTGGATTTCGGGCATAATAGCGTTAAGCGCAGTAATAGCAATGGCTAGTGTGTTGTTGGTGTTTCAGCTAGGGCAGCCACGTATATGGCTTAGTATGAGTCGTGATGGTTTGTTGCCCAAAAAGTTTTCTAAAATACACCCAAAATTCAAAACGCCCTCCTACGCTACCATTATTACTGGAATTTTTGTAGCAGTGCCTGCATTGTTTATGAATTTAACCATGGTAACTGATTTGTGTAGCATAGGTACTTTATTTGCCTTTGCAATAGTATGTGCTGGTGTATTGCGCCTGCAAAACGACCCCGATAAGCCTGCATCTAGTTTTAAAATTCCGTATATGAATAGTAAATATATTTTCGGAATTATGGCGTTTGTAGGTACTATTACGCTAGTTACATTAAATACTAAAAACGTAGTAGATTTTATTACAAGTAATGGTAAGATTAAAAAAGAAAATTTTATGTTGGGCTTAAATGCGAGTAGAGTAGCCGAAATAGAACAATCATTCAAATTAAATACTCCAACTAATAACGTATCGTTAGTATCATACATAAATGGTATGAACGATGTGCAATACGAAGCATTTATAGCAAGCAACGAAATATACGACCACGAAAAAAGTAATAACAGGCTAAGTGTGTTTATGAACAATATCCCTACTTGGTTTTTTATAATTGCATTAATAGTACTGTCGTATTTAGCTTTTAAACGTAGCTATTCGATGATACCACTCATGGGCTTAACTAGTTGCTTGTACATGATAAGCCAAATAGAACTAACGCATTGGTTAGGCTTTTTGGTATGGTTAGCGGTAGGATTAGTTATTTATTTTGGCTATAGCTACAACAATAGTAAGTTAGAAAAACTAGAGACAGAACAATAAACTATACCGTTAATTGATAACAAAAAACATATGCGTGTAATAGCCGAAATACCTAACCCACATTGCAAAATAGCTATATTTTACATGAATGGAAAATACATGGTGCAATTTACTGCTGGTAATTACGAGCAAACATTTAAAATATCCGAACTCGATTATATTATAAAAGATGTGGAGGATATTAAAGCAATAGTTTCTGATGATTTTGTAGCCAAAGTAATGCAACGCTTTGCAACAATGCACCAACAGCTTGACGAAGCACTTGTTGATTTTTAAAAATAATAATTGTTATTACCTATAATTAGTTAATTATTTTTTTAACGCTAGTGATTATTAACAGTAAAGCCATACATTTATTTATATTTGTACAAATAACATTTAGTATAAAATAACCAATGAGTATTACTACCAAAACAGTTGACGAAATAGCTTTTTTAGCTCGCTTAGAATTTAATGATACTGAAAAACTAGGTATTGTAAACGATATGAATAAAATGCTGACTTTTATAGATAAACTCAACGAAGTAAACACTGACGGAGTTACGCCACTCATCTATATGACCCCTGCACACAACGTGCTACGCGAGGATATTGCCCACACTACCATAACACAAAAAGAAGCATTGTTAAACGCCCCTAAAAAAGACAGTGATTATTTTAAAGTAACGAAGGTTATAGGTTAATAGTAGTTGTTTGGAGCAATAGCATAGCGTTTATTCTTTAACAAAAATTTCGCTTGGACCTATACCAACTTTACTACTATCAAGCAACACATAATTATTTAATGAGTACCTGTAAACGTAACCCTGTTGCTGAAAATCTTTAGCATCGCTTACTATTAAGTGTTGATTGGTAACGTCAATACCAAAGTTATAAAAATTGTGAACGCCTTTATTTACTACTAATTCAAGCAGACTACTCGTTTTATTTAATGCGTAAATATTTTTATCTAATAAAAATAAAGTATTGCTAGTAGCGTTATATGCTATGTGTAAAAAGTCACTTGTGTTTACAAAATTTATTGTTTGCTCCACTACATTAGTCGTAGTATTAATATAAGCTATGTAGTTGGGGTGTGAGTTGTAATCGCCACACAATACCCACACATTATTGCTATTATCTTTCACAATATCGGTTACGGCATTGGTTAATTCAATAGTTGTATCAATGGTGTTAGTTGATGTATTTATTACATATAAATATTTGTTGCTCCCGTTAGTTACATAAGCTTTTGTACCTATTAGCACCATTTTTTCGGCCCAACCATCTAGTGCAATGCTGTCAATAATTACATTGGTTTGTGTATTAATTACTTGAATATAGTTAAGCGTATTAGTTAATTTAAAATTACTTACATACGCTCTGTTGTTACCCACACGTAATATATAACGTGGCGATATTAAACCTTGAATAGTAGCTATGTTTTTAAAATCGGAGGTATTTACTACTTCAATTTTACCACTATTATTCACCGCTATATAATACTTGTTATTAATGGCTGTTATGCTTTGCGCTATATCGCCCAAGGGCTTGTTATTAGCGGCTTTGTAAATATCTACAGTGCTAGTTCCGTTGGTTTCAATACGCGAAACACTTGCGTTACCTGTATTAAATTGCCCCTCGTTACACACCAATACATAATGTGTAGTAGCAGTAGTTATTGGTGGTGTTTCTATAGGTTGTACGGGAGGATTATCTTTTTTACAACCTACTAAAAGTATTAGTATTAATAGCAGTTGGGTAATTATTAATTTCATGCGAAATTTTTTATAATGTATAAATAAGCTGTAACCCATAATTACGTAAGGGTTGTGGGCGAGCAGCTACAATTGCATAGTTACAATTAAATATATTATTTACTAAACACTGTACCTTAATATGATGTTGCTTGTAGTGCGTAACGTATTCTACTGAGGCATTACTTACTGTGTAATACGGTAAATAACTATAATTATCAGCGCTGGTGGCACGCCAACTGGTACTAATGTGAGTGTAGCGAAACGTTATGCTATTATTGTACTGAATACTTATATTACTTTTTAACTGAAAAATTGGACTGTAAATTAATTGCCTTCCCACGCTGGCATCGTTGGTAGTTGTGCTTTGTAGCACTATTGATTTATTATACCCTAAAAACTCTTCTAGGGCAAATACATACTTACCTACTTTGTAACTGGCTAGTAAGTGAGCATCGTAGCCGTATTGTGCCACCGTTTTAACATTGGTAGGGCTCCATATTCCGTTGGTAGCACTGGGCAACCACTGTATCATATTAGTTAGTTTTTTGTAATAAGGATCAAGGTCGAATGATAATTTAATTAGATGATTAAATGGACGATAATTTATTTTTAACTCGCCATACATTACCTCTTCTGGTTTTAAATTAGTATTACCGCCCACGCTCCAATATTTATCATTGAGCGTAGGGTAGCGGTAATTATTACCTACAGTTGCCCGCACTTTTAGGTTAGTACTATAATTAACTCCATACGCTACACTGGCTATGGTGGGCGTGTAGCGGTAGTTAATTAATTGTTGAGTTACATTAACTCCTAACTGAGTGTGTGAGGTAAGGGGTGTGCTAAAATTTAAGGCTACCGTGTTTTCGTACTGATGCTTTATACTACTGTAATTATTTGTAGTAGCAGTGTATTTGTAGTTTGAACCCATTATATTAAATAAGCTATTCCGAACTGTTTTTTTGTAGTTAACTATTCCTATTGCAGTAGTTATATTATTGGTGGAATACAATTGTAATACTTTGTTTTGATAATTTAATTGCTCCTGCATCAGTGCCACTGTTGCACTTAGGTACTGATTATTTTTTAAATTATAATTTATAGTAGTAACTCCTCGTAAGCTCGAATCTTGCTGAGTTTCGTGTTGGTTGGTTGTGCCCACAGCTGCAGGTAGCCAACGTTGCGTGTAGTTATACCAAAATGACGCTATTACGTTTAACTTACGGTAGGCATAACGTAGTTCTTCATACATAGTATTGCTAGTACCATTGGCATTAGTTTGTGTTTTAGTTGTGGGAGTAGAGTAATCAGCAGCATTAATGAAATTGTAATTGTTGCAGTCGTAATTATAATTAATGTGCGTAAATGATTTTAAACGCTCCTTACCCAGCCTTAGTTGCAGGGCATTGTTAGTGTTATTAAATGTATTAAATGCAGCATACAGTTTAATTATATTGGTATCGTTAGGGTTTGTAGCTATAGTTACATTACCGCCTGCACCGCCTACAATGGCCGTACTCTGCGCCGATTCATTTAATGTGCTACCTCCAAACAAATTGCCTTGTAATAAGCTTATATCATTTTGTCCAAGCATAGTATTATTTATTTTAATACCCTGCCATAATGTATTAATCTGACTTGCTGTACTGCCACGTATACTAAGCGTAGCAAGCATACCGGGGCTACTTTGTTTTACAAAATAGGATGTATTATTTTGAATACTCTGTGTAATTGATGTGGCATTGTGTACACCAAGCGAAAAACCCACTACTGTTTTCTGACTGGTTATTTCTATCGGTTTTAATTTTAATGTATCATTTGTTTTTTGCGCTACGCTAAGTTGCACACAAAAAACAAATGACAGTATATACCCCCATTTACAATAACAAGTTATAGTATTGGTAGTAATAATAACTTAAATAAATGTAGTGTTCATTACCGTAGCCTCGCCAGTGGTGCATACTATACCAGTAGCTACATCAACCAATTGTGTTTCCACTACTGCACGGTGTTTTTCGGTTATCACTTCTTTTACCACAAAACGTGCTTCGTAGTGTACATTAACATACATTGGTTTTAAAAACGATAACGATTGTTTTAAATAAATAGTACCCTTACCAGGAAATAATACTCCAAACACTTTACTAAATATGCAGGCACCTAGCATACCATGCATTATAGGTTCTTTAAATAGGGTTGTTGCAGCAAAACCTGCGTCTAAATGCACAGGGTTTTTATCGCCAGTAACATTAGCAAAGGCAATAATATCAGCTTGTGTAAAGCTAAATGCGTGTGTGTAAGTGTCGTTAAGTTGTATCATGGTATAGTTAATATTTAGTATAATCAAATGTAAAAATAAATACGCATACTAAATGTTCAATTCAACTAATAAATTCAACTTA
>JAYWFU010000140.1:0-12238 GCA_043778625.1 Bacteroidia bacterium
TTTATTGTAGTTTTGGTGAACCACAAATAAATCCGTTACTAAAGCGATTTAATTGACCCATACTATTAGTTTTAACAGAAATTTAAACAGGCTCTAAATCTCAGTTAATTTTCTACTATAAACAAAACGTACAGCAAGTAGATAAATTGAATGTGTGAAACGAACCTTTAAATTAGTTTTTATAAAGACAACTCAGTTTTTAGAAGCAAAATACACTAAAGTACATGTTTCAAACTATTTTGAGACCAATAAAAGCGCATTTAGCATCGCGTATATCTACTACTGAAAAAAGTTTTAGCCACACCAAACGACAACATATAATTATTGCTAGGAACTTTGGCATCATGGTTTAGCTCAATAGTATAGGAGGTTTCCAATAGCCAATGCTCAGTAATATTGTATAATAAACCAACAAATATTCGGTTGCGGTTAAATCCTTTTTCGTAATAATAACCGTTAAATTTATAATAAGTTTCTTGCGCTATATAAGACACAAAACCGTATGGCAACTTATAGCGCAGTGTTACCTTGTGCATCAGCATTAAAATCTTTAAATTGAGTATCGCATAACAAGCGATTAAATAGTACAAACTTCCCCATTTTTTTGCGGTAAATAAAATACCCCTCAAATTGATGTCGATAGCTATACGATACATCTGTACGTTTTTTGTTTACATAAATATAATTAGCCGTAAAACGTAAATTACGCCAAAAACGGTGTAATGCTCCAGCATCAAAATACGAGTAGGCATAAGTACTTGCATTTTCTACAAATCTTGTTTGATGCTGTACATGCGCCATCCAAAGTTTGTTTATGGGAGCCTCTACCTCTAGGTTAAACCATAATTGAAAATCTTTTTGTGGTGCTTCGGCCTGCTACTAGCGCTAGTATTAACGAAAATAACTGGTAAAATAGTATTTAATTTTAAATGGAAAAATAACATTTTTTTAATTTGCAGCTAAATATATTATTAACTTAGTGCTAAGTTTACAAAAACTTATAAAATTTAAAATGCAAAAACACGTAGTATCAGTACTTTCTTTTGGCTTATTATCAATTAGTAGTAGCGCACAATGGACTAACAATTCAACAATTAATACTCCTGTGGCCATTGCTACTAAAGGGCAAAGTAATATGCACATGGTTACTGATAATGCAAACGGAGTTATACTGGCTTGGGAAGATAACAGGGATAACTTAACTAACTCAACAGATATTTATGCACAGCGCATTGATAAAAATGGCGTAGCTAAATGGGCTACAAATGGCGTAGCGTTGTGTAATAATGCTAGCTTACAAAAATCAGTGGTCATGGTTGATGCAGGCAACGGGGCCATGATAGCCGCTTGGCAAGATTTACGTGCAGGTAATAGCGATATTTACGCACAAAAAATAGATTCGTTAGGTAATGTACTTTGGGCGGTTAATGGCGTGGCAGTTACCAATAAAACCACTACTCAAAAAAATGTAAAACTAATAAGCGATAATGCAGGTGGAGCAATTATTGTGTGGGAAGACTCTGTAAATTCATACTATGATATATACGCTCAACGCCTTAACAGTGCAGGTGTAGCACAATGGGCATCCAATGGTGTAGTAGTATGCAATGCTACACTGTTACAAATAAACCCTAAAATAGATACTGATAATGCAGGTGGCGCAATAATAACTTGGCAAGATAAACGTAACGGTAACGATTACGACATATACGCCCAACGTATTAACAACGCAGGAATAGCCCAATGGGCAAGTAACGGTGTGGTAGTATGCAATGCTACTGGCACACAAAACAACCCACGTATTGAACCTGATGGCGCCAACGGAGCAATTATAGCTTGGGCTGATAAGCGCAACACTATTGATTATAACATATATGCGCAGCGCATAAGTGCTACGGGTACAGCTATTTGGGCTAATAACGGAGTGGCGGTGTGTACCGCTACTGACGCTCAATCAGGTATTGATATGAAGTTTTTGGGTACTACTATTTTAGTGTCGTGGAAAGATGTACGCTCTGGTAATTATCAAATATATTCGCAATTACTTAACTTACAAGGTGTGCCACAATTGGCTACTAATGGTATTGCGTTATCTAACAATAGTTTAAAAGCCATAAACCCCAATACAATAGTGGATAGTAACGGTGGTGCAATTGTAGCCTGGCAAGATTCCGTAGCAGGCAATTGGAATATTAAAACTCAACAACTAAGTAACCTAGGTGCATTGCAGTGGGCTACAGGAGGCGTTGTGGTAAGTAATGCTGCTAACAACCAAATTAACGTGGCGCAAGTAAGCAATGGGTTAGGAGGTGCTATATTTGGCTGGGAAGATAACCGTAGCGGAATAGATTATGATATTTACACACAAAACATTACCAACAACGGTATACTTAACAGTGTGCAAGCCCCAACTACTAATAATACAACTATAATTGCATATCCTAACCCTGTGCATGATGTGCTTAGGCTTACCAACGTTGCTTTAAATAGCACCACAACTATTTATACCACTGCAGGTGCTATTGTGTATTATGCTAATAGCTCTACATCAATAACTAATGAAATTAATTGTACACTATTTAACAACGGATTATATTTTTACACCATTACCTCTGAAAATAAAATTCAAAAGGGTAAATTTATAATTGATAACAACTAATTTTAACATGAAACAGTACATTACATTTTTAATTATAGCCACGAGTTTACTAGCCTGCAAAAAACAAGCCGGCGAAGGTGGAAAGGCAAAAATAACTGGCAAGTTAATTATACATAATTATGATAACTCGTATACAAAGTTGCAAAACATATACAGTGGAGCAGGCGAAAATGTTTTTATAATTTATGGCGATGAAAAATCGGTAGGAGCAACACGTAAGGTAGCTCCCGATGGCACGTTTGAGTTTAACTACCTGCGTAAGGGCAAGTATCAAGTATTTGCAATATCAAAAGATACAAGCCACCATGATTATGTTACTAAATACAGTATAATTAAAAACGTGGAGGTAAAAACTACAAAAGAGATGGTAGACGTTAATGAAATAATTGTGTTTGATTAATTGGGTGCATGAAGCCGTTTAACCTTATACAAATTATTAGTGTACTTGCTTTGGTTACTTTGTGTAAATGTGCAGTAGCACAAACGCAGAGTGATGCAGGGGCTTGGTTTACATTTAATGTCGATTGTAAATTAAACAATAGTTTTAAAGCAATACTTACGCAAGAGTTTAGACTACGCGAAAATTTTACGCAGCCCAACTTAACGTATACTGATTTGGGGATAGAGTATGGTTTTAATAAAAACGTTAAAACATCGGTAGTGTACAGAGGCATTCAAAAATATTTTTATGATACTCCCGTAAGTTTTAGAAACCGCATAATGTGGGATGTTGTGTTAAAACATAAATTTAATAATACCACATTGCAGTATCGTAGTAGATTACAAGCCGAAGTTAAAAATTATTACACCAGCTATGGGGGTAAAAATCCTGAATGGTTTTGGCGTAATAAGTTTACTGCAAAACAAGACCTTACCAAAAAAATTGATGTTTATTTAGCCCTAGAAACACGCACACAAATTACAGATAGCCGTAATATTGAATACGATGGCGAAACGCACAGATTGCGTTATCAAGGCGGGATAGATGTTAAGCTAAGCCGAAAAAATACGCTTGGAATGTATTACCTAATTCAACAAGAATTTAAGCTGCCTATTATTCAAAATCAATACATTATAGGGGTTGAATACACTACTTCATTTTAACAAAAAATTAAAAATTAATAGTATGAATAAAATTATATTGCGTGTATTTGCAACAGCTTGCTGCTGTTTTTTTTTGGTAAGTACTACATTGGCACAAAGCAAAAAAAACATAAAAAAAAACAAACTTAAAACTGCTGTAGTTACCAAGATAGAAAATGGAAAAACCATTTTTGAAAGCAAAGAATTTTTTGATAAAGATGGTAATACCATCGAAACAATAGACTATACCAAAGAGGGCGGAATTAAAACCACACATAAATACAAATTTAATTCTGACGGTGATGAAATTGAAGACCTAGAGTATAACGGATTAAACGTACTCGTTGAAAAACGGATAAGTAAATATAATGCCATTGGCGAAAAAATTGAGGAATTGTACTATGACGTTGCGGATAAAATCACTAAAAAACACATTTATACTTATGATAGCCAAGGGCTTAAAACGGAGCGAAAAAGCATTGATGCCACAGGGCAAATTACCTGTATTAAAAAGTATAGTTACTCAAAAAAATAATAGTAGTAGTGCAAAATATTTTACCCTTACTTAACAACTTTAACTCTATTTCGCTTAGCGAGATGGAGGGCGTTAAGCTAATGGACAGAACGGATACTAAATATACGTTTTCGATAGCGCAGCTTGCGCAAGCATTACCTCAATTAACTGCTTTATACAAAATATTAGTGGTAGAAAACGTACGTATTAATCGCTACGAAACCTTGTATTATGATACGCCACAACTATTATTGTACCATCAGCACCATGCTGGAAAACGCAATAGATACAAGGTGCGCCACCGTACGTATGTTGAAAGCAAGATTGGGTTTTTGGAAATTAAATTTAAAAACAACAAAGGTCGTACGTTTAAAACACGCATAAAAGAAGACAACGTATGTTACACATTTAACGAAAAGCATACCGAATTTTTACAACGTAAATCGCCCTTTACAGGCACTGATTTAACACCGGTGTTGTGGATTAATTATAGCCGTATAACCTTGGTAAACAATACGTCGGCCGAACGCCTGACTATTGATTTGAATTTAGAATTAAAAAAAGATACGGACTTAAAAACACATCGGCACTTAGTAATAGCTGAGGTAAAGCAAGACGGCAAAGCCTACTCGCCTTTTATACAACTAATGCAACAAATGCACATACGCCAAGGTAGTATAAGCAAATATTGCCTTGGCATTGCGTTGATGTATCCTACCATAAAACAAAATAATTTCAAACCCAAAATACACACCTTAAAACAATTACTAACACCATGACATTAGCACAAGTAGCCACAGAGCCAGCAGTAATAAACAGTATGGACGCATTATTAAAAATAACAGCTAAAATTAGTTGGCGTTTACTTATTGACCTTGCGTCAGTGTTTGTACTGGTACGCTTTATTTATTACCCTACTTACAAGCATCGCGAACTATTTTTTACATTTTTTATTTTAAACCTTATTATATTTTTAATATCATTTTTACTCAACAAGGTTGATTTGTCAATGGGCGCTGCCTTTGGTTTGTTTGCCGTATTTAGTATGTTGCGCTATCGTACCGAAAATATTTCAAACAATGATATGTCGTACTTGTTTTTGTGCATTGCCATAGGCTTAGTGTCAGCAGTAGCTAAAATAAAAGGGGCTGACGATGCCTACGAATATTTGTTTTTAGGAGGTATAAACTTAGTAATAATTTTAGTTACTTATTTGTTAGAAAGCAAGCATATTATGCGGCGCGAGACTTCTAAAATAATTGTATACGAAAACATCGAACTAATTAAAGCTACTAAAAGCCACGAATTAATTGCCGATATAAGCACACGTGCAGGCATAAATGTACATAGATACACTATTCAAAAAATTGATTTTTTAAAAGACGCCGCCTATATCAAAGTATATTATTATCAAGATTAATAGCAATGATGTTAAAATAACACCACTAACGTAGTAGTAAATAGCACTATAATTTGTTTATTTGTTATACGAAAACAACACACTATGTTAGTACGATTATTTATACAAAATTATGCGTTAATAAATCAATTAGATATTGATTTAAACACAGGATTCACAACTATTACAGGCGAAACTGGCGCAGGTAAATCAATATTGCTTGGCGCATTAGGCTTGGTTATTGGCAATAGAGCCGACCTACAATCGTTACATAACACAGCGCAAAAATGTGTGGTAGAAGCCACCTTTAATGTAACTAACTACAACGTACAACCGTTTTTTACCGAACACGAATTTGAATACAGTACCGAATGTATTATTCGCCGTGAGATAAGCCCTAGTGGTACATCGCGTGCTTTTATTAACGATACACCTGCTAACCTACAACAGCTCAAAGCCCTAGGAGCACTGCTTATTGATATACACTCGCAACATCAAACGTTACAAATTAACGATGGCAATTTTCAGTTAACGGTACTCGATAATTTTGCGCAAATTACCGATAGTCAAAAAGAATATTCTGTACAATTTAAACAGTACAAAAACCTGCAAAATCAATATAACGAGCTATTACAACAACAAGTTGCATTACACAAGGAGCAAGATTATTTGCAGTTTCAATTTAATGAATTTGAAACTATTGAATTAAAAAATATCCAACAAACTGACCTAGAGGAGGAGTTAGAAACACTAAACAATGCTGAGAGTATAGCCCAAGCCTATGGTAATGGAGCTCAAGCATTGCTTGATGGCGACAACCCAATAACCAACCAATTGCGCGAAATTAAAAATGCGCTAAACGGGGTGTCAAAAAACAATACACGCTTCGCTGACCTTATTGCACGCCTTGATGCCTGCAGTATAGAATTAAAAGACATAGCCAACGAATTAGAGCAAATAGCCGAAACAACGCACTACGACGGTAATAGAGTGGAAATAATTAATGCTACGTTAGATACATTGTATCGCTTGCAAAAAAAACATAACGTAACTACTGTAGCTGAACTGGTGGAGGTAAAAGAAAACATAAGCAACAAATTATTTGAAATTGGTAATATTGACGAAAGCATAGCTACCGCTAACGAACAGCTTACACAACACACTAAGTTAGTGCAAGCTAAAGCAAGCGAGCTACGTAAACTACGCATGGCTGCTACGCCCGATTTTGAACAACAAATTGTAGCGCAACTACACGAATTAGGTATGGAAAAAGCGCAGTTTAAAATTGGACACGAAGCGCTTACTCAACTCAACGCAATGGGTGCTGATAAAATTAATTTTTTGTTTACCGCCAATGCTGGTGCTGAATTGCGCGATGTTGTTAAGGTAGCTAGTGGTGGCGAATTATCGAGAGTAATGTTGAGTGTTAAAAATATTTTATCAAAAAAAGTAAGCTTACCTACCATAATTTTTGACGAAATAGATACCGGAGTTTCGGGGCAAGTGGCTACTAAGATGGCCACTATAATGCAACACATGGCACAACAAATGCAAGTAATAGCCATTACGCATTTGCCACAAATAGCAAGCAAGGGCAACGAGCATTTTTTTGTGTACAAAGACCATTCGTCAGAGACAACACTATCATCAATTAAAAAATTAAGTGCCGAGGAACGTGTGCAAGAAGTTGCAAAAATGCTCAGTAACGATAACCCTACAGCAGCAGCTCTCGAAAATGCTAAAGAATTATTAACTCATTAACTGCTAATGAAAAATAGTGTTGTTGCTTTATGTTGTATATGCCTGCTAACCCTTGCCAATAAAGCAACAGCAGGCATGTCTAAAAACGTAATAGACAGCCTAAACCATTACGGGCAACTAATTACCAACGCTGATAACGATAGCGATAGGGTGCATGCCAACGCCAATTTTTACAAATTATTACAACTAACATTACAACAACAACAACAACAATTAAACACTCCGTTAAAAGATAGTGTAGCCATACTATCTCAACTATTAAGTACCGATGGCAAGTTAGCCGTATACACATGGGCAGTACCGTTTACTGACGATACCTACCGTTATTATGGTTTTGTACATGTAGTTGAAAAAAAGAAAATGGCAGTACATAAGTTAAGCGATAAGTCTGACGAAATTACAAGTATCGAAAACGCACAACTCAATAATTTACGGTGGTGGGGTTGTGTATATTATAAAATGGTGGAGAAACAAAGCAAGGGAGTTACCTATTATACCCTACTGGGTTGGGACGGCAACGACGGCACAAGCAACAAAAAAGTAATAGAACCCATGAGCATTGGTAGCAACGGATTATTAAAATTTGGAGCATCAATTTTTTATTACCCCAAAGATAAACTTACCAAACGCCGCGTAGTGTTTGAGTATAACGACCAAGCCGTGATGACCCTTCGTTACGAGCCGCTCCGTAATCAAATAGTGTTTGACGGGCTGTCGCCGTCCGAAGAGCGTTTTAAGGGCAATTACGCCTTTTATGGCCCCGACATGAGCTTTGATGCTTTTGAATTTAAAAATGGCAAGTGGCAATACACGCCACAAATTGATATACTTAAAGATGATCGTTTTTACGACCCTAACAACAACAAACCGCTTCCCCGAAGCAAGTAATTTAGATAGTTATTTAGAACGGAATCTAAAATCTAAAATCTAATTTCTAACGTCTAATTTTTAACATCTATTGTCTAGTATCTAATTGCTATTGATGATGATATTTTTCGCCCTTAATAATAGTAAATGCTCGGTACACTTGCTCTACCAAAAATAATCGTACCATTTGATGCGAAAACGTAAGTTTAGATAAGCTAATAAGCCCGTTGGCTCTAGTGTACACGGTTTCGTCAAAACCAAAAGCACCACCAATAACCACCGTTATTTTTTTTACTCCTGCATTAATTTGTTTGTTAAAATAATTGGCTAACTCTACACTAGTGTATTGCGTGCCACGTTCGTCCAGCAATAATAGCGTATCGTTAGTATTAATGTGTTTAAGTAATAGTATTGCCTCTTGTTTTTTAACCTGCTCGTGCGTGAGGCTACTTGCATTTTTAACATCGGCTATGGTTATGGTTTCTAGCACGCAGTAATGCTTTAGCCGTTTTTCAAACTCGGCAATACCCTCCTGCACAAAGGGTTGAAACGTTTTACCTATTTGTAATAATTTTATGTGTATCAATGCTAGTGTTATTGGCTTAATTATTGTTAATTTAACAATGCAAAAATAATCTAATTAAACACGCATCTAAAATGAAAACGATAAAAAATATAATTCTTGGTTTATGTGTAATTACAGCATTTGCGTTTACAGCATTAGGTAATACTGACGAATTGGTAACAGGCTTTAAAACGGGCGATGCAGCACTAATAGCTAAGCAAATTAATAGTACTATAAGCCTAAGTATTAACGCCAGCAACACCATGTATAGCAAGGCACAAGCCGAATTAGTGTTAAAAGATTTTTTTGAAAAAAACACCGTAAAAGCATTTGCTATACTGCATCAGGGCGAAAGTAAAGATGGTGCCCAATACCTAATGGGTACACTTACCACTGCTAACGGTACACACAGAGTATATGCTTATTTTAAAAAGAACGCCGACCAAACTACGTTAAAAGAACTGCGTATTGAGTAGTACTATTTAGCATCACACAACAGTTAACAAAGCCTATATGCAAAAAAAATTGCGTGTAGGTTTTGTTAATTATAGCTTATTGGTACAAATTAATTTACCACACAATTGCAACTGTGCTTATATTTGCACAAAACACACACTGTAATATTATGGAAAAAAAAGTTAGACTTCGTTATGCACCAAGCCCCACAGGGCCACAGCACATGGGCGGTATTCGCACGGCATTGTTCAGTTATTTATATGCTAAACGCCACGGAGGTAATTTTATTTTGCGTAGCGAAGATACCGACCAAACTCGCTTTGTGCCAGGCGCCGAAGAATATATTATTGAGAGCTTAAACTGGTGTGGTATTAAGGTGGACGAAGGCGTAGTAGCTGGAGGCCCTTATGCACCTTACCGCCAAAGCGAACGCAAGGAACTTGGTATTTATAAAAAATATGCTGACAAATTGATAGCCAGTGGTCATGCCTATTATGCGTTTGACACTCCGCAAGAACTGGACGAAATGCGTGCGCGCCTTGAAGCCGCCAAAGTAGTAGCTCCACAGTATAACTCCACGGTGCGTACTTCAATGAAAAATTCATTAACTCTATCAGAAGATGAAGTAAATGCTAAACTTGCCGCTAACGAACCGTATGTAGTGCGCCTAAAAGTCCCTCGCAACGAAGAAATTCGTTTTAATGATATTATACGTGGCTGGGTAGTAGTTAATTCATCAACCATTGATGATAAAGTATTACTAAAAAGTGATGGTATGCCCACTTACCATTTAGCACATATTGTGGACGATATTGAAATGAAAATAACGCACGCCGTACGTGGCGAAGAATGGTTGCCTAGCGCACCTGCACACATACTGGTGTACCGTTATTTAGGGTTAGAAGCCGAAATGCCACTATATGCACACTTACCATTATTACTAAGCCCCGATGGCAAAGGAAAATTAAGTAAGCGCGATGGCGACCGCTTAGGATTCCCTACATTCCCATTAAACTGGACAGACCCCAAAACAGGCGAAACATCTAAAGGATACCGTGAGCAAGGCTACTTTGCAGGAGCATTCGTAAATATGTTGGCGCTTATGGGTTGGAATCCTGGTGATAATACCGAGATAATGACGCTACAAGAATTAACAGCTAAATTTAGTTTTGAAAAAGTTAGTAAATCAGGCGCAAAGTTTGATCCTAAAAAAGCCGAATGGTTTAATCAGCAATACCTGCGTATGCAAACCAACGAAGATTTAGCCGTGTTGTTTGAAAAACAATTGCTCGAAAATAACATTAACGCTCCGCACGTCTTTGTAGTAGCGGTGTGTGGGCTAATTAAAGAAAAAGTAAATTTTCCGCAGGAGTTTTGGAGCATAGCTAATTACTTTTTTGTGGCACCTACTACATATGACGAAGCCGTAGTTGCCAAACGCTGGAATGCCACCACCAAAGCCTATTTGGAGGCATTAGCTACAGCATACCAAACTTTAACTCCGTTTGATGCTACATCAACCGAACATACATTTAAAGCCGTAGCCGAAGCGCAAGCCTTAAAAACAGGCGACGTAATGCAAATGCTACGTGTAGCCACCACAGGCGTGGGAGGAGGGCCATCATTGTTTGAAACCTTTGCATTATTAGGTAAAGACGAAGTACTTAAACGCTTAGCTACCGCCTGCACAAATATACCCCTTGCATAATTTTAGATGAGTAGCATACACATACAAGGTATGCGCTTTAGGGCGTATCATGGGTGCATAGCCGAGGAACAATTATCGGGTACTGACTTTGAGGTGTCAGTACATGCACAGTTGGCTATGCGCACCTCTGCCACTACTGATAATTTAGTAGATGCCTTAGATTATTGTGCCGTATACGAAATTGTAAAACACGAAATAAATATACCCAGCCAACTTATTGAACACGTAGCAGGTCGCATTTATAACCGTATGAAAATCTTTAATTGTATTAGCCATTGTACAGTTGAAATTAGCAAACTTAATCCGCCTGTAAATGGCTACATTGCTAAAGCTACGATAAAGTATGATGGGGAGTAAGGTTACTATATCAGTTTATTAAAACTAGATGATTTAAAATAAAAATGATGTCCACTATAAGTATAATACTTATAGCGGACATCATTTTTATTTTGAGTATAAACTTTTTTATTTCAACAACGTAACCGTTCCTACAAGGCCTTTGTGCTTGGTGTTAAACACATCGGTATAGCTTAGCTTCCAGTTGTATACCTCTTGTTGGCTCATTATCCCTTGGCGTAGGTCGGTGCCGTCCCAACCCTTACTGGTGGGGCTTGTTATGCGGGCTACTACTTCGCCCCAGCGGTCAAATATCACTAAATCTAACTCCTTAATGTTAATGCCCTTTACCATAAAATAATCGTTGATGTTATCGCCGTTAGGGGTAAACGCATTGGGTACATATATCGTGTATATAGGGTTTACACGCACTGGCTTGCTTATGCTATCGGCACAGCCTTTGTTGGTTTGTACTAATTGTTTAATAATGTAAGTACCACTATCTTTATACTGGTACACATATTCCGCAATAGGTTGCAATGGCGTTGGGTTAATGTCTTGTTTTACTTCGCCATTATTATAATTCCAAGTAATGGTATAGGCTAAGTGCGATTCGTCTTTAATTTTTAATTCAGGGTTTAGCATATCTACCGTGCTTGGGCTTACCTTGAAATTAGCCACTGGCAACGGATACACCGCTATGCTGTCTCGCATTATTAATGTGTCTTTACAACCTGTGGTGGTGGTAATAATTAGTTGCGAGGTGTGTAGTTGTGTGGTGTCAGTAGGGTTAGTATAGCAATGTTTGGCGTTGGTGGTAGTAGCTTTATTATCGCTGCTTCTGCTTACATTATAATCTCCAAAATTCCAATTATAGGTGGCAATTGTTT
>JAYWFU010000141.1:0-49680 GCA_043778625.1 Bacteroidia bacterium
AAAGTTGTTTCAGTTGTTTCTCGGAATTTGCTGAGAACTATTTTATCTACAATAAGGAGTCTTATCCATATTAAAATGAGGGTTGGTTTTTTCTTTATCTATATATATAAATCCGTCATACACATCAGCCCAATCTACACGAGAGCTATTATGCAAAAACATATAGGAATTAAATATCGTATTACTTCCCGCTTCTTTTGCTTTTTTTAAATCAACAAAGGCAAATTTAAATTCATGTTTATGTAGTAATGCTTCTACAGAATTAGTATCAGCTATAGGCTCATATCTGTTTGCGATTACATGATTAAAATAGTGAGTAAATGCAATAGTATAATAACTCCCCTTTATAGAGTCTTTTATTATGTTTAAACAAGACTTTATATTTTCATGTGATCTAGGATTATTTTTAATTTTATTTAGATGTCGCGTTAAATGAAAATTAGACACTCGCACAATAATTTTTTCAGTAGGGTATATTTTATTTAAGTACCAGATTATATTTCTTGCCATTTGCTCATCTCTAAGGTCGTAGTCTTTAAATTTTTTTAAGCTCATTTTTTTACAATACCAATGCCACTTTACATAACCGTTTATATTATCAATTTCTTGTAGCCAATATTCTTTTTTAGTCTCGCTCAATGCTTTGGAAGCTCTAATCTTTTCAATAACATGTTTACAAGCAACAGAAAACTGCTCAACTTTTTTACTTTTTTTTACATGAGCCAATTTCGAAAAAATAGTTTCTCTGTAAAAAGAATCTATATACATGAATTCTTTGCTATTTGTAATAAGTTGTCCTTCTACAATATTAGAGGAAATAAATTGGCGCAAATCTTTTATTACAAGTGAATCATCCATTAAGTCTATACCTCTAAATTCTAGCGGATTATAGCCTCTACGTTCATTTTGAACATAGTTTAAAATATCATACTCTCCTATTGATAAAATATTAATACTATTTTTATAAAGCGATTTGAAAATATCGTTTTCTAAAGTGTCTGCATATACTTTATTCGCAACATGTAAATCAATCTCTTCAATTAGAATATTAAAGCCATGTTTTTCATGTAATGTTTTAATTATTTCTAAGCTAAGAGCATCACTTACACTATCTCCATGATCAAGCTCTCCTAAAAAAATTATTCTATTATTAGTTGCTATAAATCTTAAATCCATATCACTAGAAACAGAGTTAATTGATTCTATTTTTTTTACGTGTGAAAAAATAGAATTAGTAAATTTATTACTATTGTTACTACTGATTAATAAAAACAATAGAGGTGTAAAAATGCAAGAAGAGCGAATAAAATACTTAGTGTACATTAATTTTGTTGTCGTGATTGTTACCCTTGTTATAATTTCCGTCCTGATTGTTACCTAATGCAGTAATCAATACAATTTTTGTCATGAGGACACGAAACAAGACGAAGAGTTTCAGTTTTATTTTAAGAGTAGTATTAATTATGGTTTATTGTAATCCATTTAGAAATTCATCTATTGTATTACTACATTGTAAACTAGTTATTCTACCTCAATTTTTTGGTTGTTTTGTGCCAATCGCTTTAGTAATATACTTGGGCGGTAACGGTCTTCTTGGTAGGTATTGTATAGTTCGTTCATGTGGGCAAGCACTACATGTGCCCCTATTTGGTTACACCAGTGTAGCAAGCCTTTGGGGTAGTTAACGCCTTTGCGCATGGCATTATCAATATCAGTAGGCGAGGCTATTTTTAAATACAGGGCATCAACCGCTTCGTTAATTAGCATACATAGTATTCTGGTAAATATTTCTTTGGCTAGCATTTTGTTTTTTATGGGTTCGGGCGCTAAAGCATCAACGGCATAATTATAATATCCTTTGCCCGTTTTGCGCCCATAATATTTAGCATCAAACAAACTTTTTTGTGTAAACGAGGGTTTGAATCTCGGCTCATAAAAAAACTGTTGCCACACGGTTTCGGTTACTTTGTAATTAACATCGTTACCAATAAAATCCATTAGTTCAAATGGCCCCATTTTAAATCCGCCATACTCACGCATAGCCCAATCAATAGTAGCAAAGTCGGCAATACCCTCTTCGTATATACGTATGGCTTCGCCGTAGTAGGGGCGTGCTATACGGTTTACAATAAAGCCAGGCGTATCTTTGGCTAGTACTGTAGTTTTGCCCCAACTATCAATTATAGTTTTGCTCTGCTCAGTAGTGTTGGGGCTAGTTTGCAGGGCAGGTATAATTTCTACCAGCGGCATAATAGTAGCTGGGTTAAAAAAATGAATTCCTATAACTCTTGCGGGGTTGTTACAAGCGGCTGCAATGCTCGTAATAGCTATTGACGACGTATTGCTTGCTAGTATGCAATCGTTGTTTACTATGGTTTCTAGTTGCGCAAATACTTGTTTTTTTACCTCCAAGTTTTCTACAATAGCTTCAATAACTAAGTTACAATTAGCAAGCTCCTGTAACGTTGTGGCGTAGGTAGTATTGGCTACAATCCTTTGTAGTTGAGTTTGATTAATTTTTTGTTTTTCTACTAGCTTAGTTAAGTCAGCTATTAATTTTTGTTGTGCTTTTGTTAGTGCTTCGGCATTAGTATCGTACAATAGCACTTGGCAGTTATTACTAGCTGCTACTTGCGCTATGCCTGCGCCCATAGCACCCGAACCTATTATTCCTACAATCATTATAATATGTTTAATATGTGTGTGGTTAAATTATTGTTACAAATTTAATAATTAAAAAGCGTTCATTTACTTCAATAGTAAATGAACGCTTTTTTTATTTTTTAATTGTAACCCCCGCTAATAGTACTATTGCTCTAAAATGGGTAAAATAGTTTTCTTTTTTTTCTTAATCATTAACTGTCGCGATAATTGTAGATATAAGCCACTGCCTTTGCTTAGACTACCATAGATGTATTGAAATTTAGTGCCATTTTCTCGTATGATATATTTATGAGAGGTTATTAATAATGTTTTAAATCCTTGTGTGTAAAACACATCGCACGTTACAATATATTTGTTTTTAATAACTACATCTCTGGATACACCTAAGGATAGTATTGGTGTCCAGCGTTTGTAACTTCCATTTACATGATCAATATCCATTTTTACATTAGGGTTTAATGTTCCGCCATAACTTGACCAAGTTTCACTTTGCCATACCCCGTTTTTAAATCCGCTTGGGTTATACATTATGCCTAAACCATAGGTGATGTAGTTAAGCGTATTTTTAATAGGTTTTGAAATTTGTAAACTAAAACGATGTACGAATAAAGTATATTTAAAACGTATATCTTGTGATAAATATAATGAATCTTGTGCTTGATACGTAGTATATATTTCGTTTACAGATATTCCTGCGCCATCTTTATTGTAGCCAAATTCGATTAAAGTATTCGTGTTTTTTAATTTACAACCAAGATGTAGTCCTAAATCAATAATACTTTGAGTATAAAACTTATTGTTTTTTATTTTAAAGTAGGTATTTGATGCAAAATTATTTGAATGAAATACAAATGGGCCTGCATCTACAGAACCAGTATAAGCTTTCATATTTAAGGTAGGACGTATGAAAAATTTCATTTGAGCAAATGTTTGCTCAAATGAAATTAATAATATAATAAGTGTTATTTTCATAACTAATATGGAGAGTTAATATTACGTCCACAAGTTGATGTTGTTTGTGTAGAAATAACAGCTCCTACTGAATTATATTGTTTTGCAATCGTGTAAATAAACAAGTAATATCCGTTGAGATTGGCTACACCATTATAAAACTCCCATGATTGGTCAAGTGTGCCAGCTTTTAAAGAACCCGGTACTTGAGTTTGAATTGTACCAGATCCGCAATAGCGACGTTTAAGCCATGCCTCTGTCCCAGTAATATAAATATTCATATCTATTACTCCATTATTAGGGGAAGCGCCTGCTTGGGCAGTTAATCTGTTATAAACGCCACCAACAAACATCTTTACCATAGACTGAACTCCCATATTTTGACCATTGCTAGGCGAGGTAAATGTTATAATATTCGATTTGTACTCTCCTCCTCCAATACCTCCACAAACTGCTTTAGCGCCTGTTGGAGCATCTTCGTTTACTAATTGTAATACGTTATCGTGTGTTGAAAATACGTGCACCGCTTTATTTTCAGTATTTTCGGCAACAACATCTGCATAAGCATTAGGTAAATTAGCCTCAATTACAAATACGCTTTCCTCTTGCATATTTACTTTATACAAATGCTTTCCTATTTGTATAACTCTGTCTTTATTTAGTAAATCAGCAAAATAATCATCAGTAATTAAAGAGTTATTTAATGTAATACTATTTTGTTTAATATCCTCAGCAAAAGTAGTATGGCTCATATTAGTTACTGAAGATCTAAATTTTTCACGCGCTCCAGCTGTAAAGTCAAACACTATTTCTTCGTAACGTTTAGAACTACTAAAAATAAGTTTTACACCATCTGATTTACAATCATTATTAAATTCATTTGATGAGGTTACACCAGTTACCGCAACTTCATTTTTTACGGGTACTGGTAAAGTTTCTTTTTTGCACGAGTGTAATGTTAGTGTTGTTGCTATTGATACTATGCTAAGCGCACTAATTATTTTAATGTTTTTCATTGATTTTTGTTTAAATTAAAGATTGATTTGTTTAGTTATAAGTTTCTGTCCACTTTTTAAGCTAACACAACTGCTTATTGTAGTTACTGTGTAGTTATTAAACAAATAGCGTGGAACGTTGCTTTTAAATCTTATACGAGTGGGAGTCGAAGCCCAAGTAACAAAGTAAAGCAACGCCCACGCATATTACGTGAACGTTGGCTTAAACTTCCCTGCTACTGTTGTGTTTCGACTTCTCTCGTACAGGATTTTTTAGCTTACGCTATATTTTTAATTTTATTTTCTAATTTAATTCATTGGCATATTAATTTTAGACAAACATATATTAATTTCAACAAAAAAGCTATTCTAGTATTAAAGTAATTTAAAAAGCGTTCATTTACTCCTGAAGTAAATGAACGCTTTTTAAAATTATTAATAGGTGTGTTTACAACTAGCGTATTACACTTAGTTTTTTAACCTGTATTTGGCTACCAGTTATTATCTTGCAGTAGTAAGCGCCTTGTGCTAAGGTACTTGTTTGCAGGGTTATAGCGTGTGTGCCTTTAGCCATACTTTCGTTAACTACGGTACTTAATAATTCGCCTTTTACGCTGTACAATTCTACCTTTACTTGCGCTTGGTTGGTTAGTTCCACTAATAGCTGTGTGTTGGCATTAGTAGGGTTAGGGTACAATTGCACCTCGTTAGCTACTATGCCTACGCTTAGTTTATTGCCAGTTAATACGCCATCGTATTTAACTTGAGCGGCGTTAGCACTTGCTGTTATATCTGTTAAATCATCGCCTGCAAGTATTGCAAATGCTATAACAACTGAGTCGGCAGTGGTGGCTAAGTTAAATGGGCCTGTACTCACTACGTTTATTACGTCGTTACCATTGGCTGAATCGCCCGCTGTTGTTTTGGTTTGGGTTAATGTTCTGTATTTTTCGCCAGCGGTATATCCGTCAGATAAATTAATGAATGAGGCGCCTCCGCCTCCAATTTTATTATCACAAGCATACATGCTAAATGGAGTTTGGCTTAGTACCTTAACACCTGCATATAAGCCAGCATTGTCGCTACTGTAGGCATAACCTAGTTTAATTGGAGCATTTTGTGCTGATTTATTACGGTTAAAATTCATAATATCCCAATCAGTAAAAATTCCGGCATAAAAATTATTTAGTGCCGTTGCCGTAGCATTTTTAATAGTGTATTGGTATATCACATAACGCTTATCTCCAGGGGTATCAAAGGCATAAAACTTTTGTGTAACATTTATGTTTAAACGATTGGCAACAATAACTACTCCGCCATCATTAAACTTACCTGAAGCGTCAAATGCTGATATTGGGTTGGTAACATTACGTTTAATATTACTTGTTGATTTCCAATTTTCGTCAGGCGTTGCAGTAGTATTACGTACGTTATTCATAACTATGGTATCGCCATTAGCTTTAATTGCTCCTACCATAAAACCACCTTCGTAAGCTAACGAACTATCTCTAAACGTAAATCCAATACCATCAGTTTGGCTATTGCTATTGTAGTAATCTCTACCTTTACTTGTAACGGTAGTAAATACTTCATTTACTTTTACATTTAAGTAATCAACATTTACAGTAATAGGGAAAAACTGTTCGTCAACGTAAGCACCATCACGGTACACTACCTTAACCACAATGGTACTGTTGGCAGGTATACCTGCGTTTAATTTAATTTTAAATGCAGTAGCATTATTTACTGTTCCATTAGTGTTCATTACGCCTAGTACTTTTTGCGAGTCGCCAGGTAATACAGTCAAATACCCTGTGTTAAAGTTAGCGTTGTACATAGCTACTGTTAAGTTAGCCGACGAGGCATCTAAATAATTTTTAAATATCCCTGTAACTTTTAAGGTATCGCCAATTACAAAAGCATCGTCGTTGCCATCAGTAATTAATAATTTTTCGAAACGCACTGATGGTGTTGCTCCATCGGTTAATGCTTTAAATACATTTAAACGTCCTTTACCTAATTTGCCTTTAAAACCACTGTTAGACCCATAATGAGGGTTAGCCGTTACACGAATACGCTCTTTAATTTGGGCTGCCGTATAGTTAGGGAATTTGGCTTTAACCAATGCGCAAGCCCCTGCTGTAATAGGCGATGCCATTGATGTACCACTATTTAACGCATAACTATTATTATACTGTGTGCTATAAATATTTACGCCTGGTGTACTTACGCCTACTTTATAACTATAGTTACTAAAACTAGCCTTAACATCATTATTATTATTAGTTGCTGCTACATTTAATACACCATCGTAGCAACAAGGAAAATAATCAGTGCCTTGGTTATTATTACCCGCTGCTGCTACTATTAACGCATTTTTGTTATTAGTGGCATAATTTACAATATTTTGCCCAAAGCTACCTCCGCCTGTACCACCCCACGAGCAGTTAATTATTTGGCAACCATGGTCGGCGGCGTAGGTTATACCTTCGTAAGCCATATTTAATCCTGACGAATTATCTGACGAGCATTTAATAATTAGTAATTTGCTTTTATAACCAATACCAGCACCTCCAATACCATTATTTGTTACTTGCGATGCGCAACCCGACACGTGCGAACCATGCGTATTACTGGGGTCGCAAGTGGCATCGTTATCGCCCACTACGTTAGCGGCATCAGCTCCTGCTAAATCCCAACCATTATAATTATCAATATAGCCATCGTTATCATCATCTAACCCATTAATAGGGTCGGCGTAATTTATTTTTATATTTGCTTTTAAATCGGGGTGGTCCAAATCGCTTCCTGTATCAGTAATACCAATAACTACTGAGGTATCTCCTTGCGAACCTCCTAGTGCTAAATCCCAAGCATCGTAAGCTTTTATACGATTTAAAAAGTTGTATTGACTACCCGCCGTTTGTGCGGCATCGGGGTCGTTAGGTACAAACTGATCTACGGCATATACGTAATTAGGTTCAGCATATTCTAAAATACCCGAGGCTAATAAGTTATTACAGGCATCTTCAATAGCTACGTTAGCGTTAAACTTTATGCGATAAATTAACGACAAATCTTCTAACGGTAAGCCTTGTGCATTAAACTTACTTTCGGGGGCTGTGTGGCGTGGAAACACCTTGCTTACATTAGTTACCACTAAACCACTAAGGGCTTGCTGTAATGAAGCATTATTAATGTTATTAACAGTACACACACCTCTGTACTGTGGCTTAACTCTAATATTAATAGCGTGTGCATCATAATCTTTAGCAGTAACGTTTTCAGCTAAATGAAATGGTTTGTATTTGGGTGCGTTATTATTGGTGGCTAAAGCATTAAAAGCTAAAGCACACACAACACCAGCTACTGTTATTACTTTTTTCATAATATTATAAAAATTAAATTAGTTAGTATATGATAAACAATATTACAAAAAAATAAGATGCTATGTTGTATAGCATCTTATTTTTTAATTCGTTAATTATTAACGTTCATTTAAGCCTCTGGAGTTTCCTCTTCATCAGCCGTGTTATCCTCTTCACTTAGCGGAGGTAATACATCGGTTGAGTTAACTATTACTAATGGATTACCGTATTCGTCTAACGTTGCTGTAAACACAGGGTTTCCGTCTTCGTCAACTTCCACCTCGTCTTGGTGGTCTACTTGTGTTATTGATGCTATGGAGTCCTTATCATTTAAGTTTATTAAGCGTACACCTTGCGTGTTACGCCCCATTATGCGCAACGATGCTACCGTTAAACGAATAGTAATACCGCTACGGTTTATAATCATTAAATCGTGCGTATCGTTTACGTTTTTAATAGCTACTAATGTGCCTGTTTTATCAGTTACGTTAATAGTTTTTACACCTTTTCCACCACGCTTGGTTACACGGTATTCGTCAATATCGGAGCGTTTTCCGTATCCTTTTTCCGATAGTACTAATACATTTGATGTGGCAATGTCTTGTATACCAATCATTCCTATTACCTCATCGTTTTCGTCCTCTAAGGTTATACCACGCACTCCTGTTGCATTACGCCCCATTGAGCGCACACCACTTTCGTTAAAACGCACTACTTTACCAGCTTTAGCTGCAAGCATTATTTCGTCGTTACCTGATGTTAATATTGCTTCTAATAACGTATCATTCTCATCAATAGTTATGGCATTAATACCGTTGGAACGTGGGCGAGAGTAGGCTTCTAGCGTAGTTTTTTTAATTGTACCTTTTTTGGTACACATCATAATAAAATTATTGTTGAGGTATTCTACGTCCGATAAATTTTTAACATTAATAAAGGCTTTTACTTTATCGTTAGGTTCAATGTTTATTAAATTTTGTAATGCACGTCCTTTGGTTGTTTTTTCGCCTTCGGGAATTTCGTACACTTTTAACCAAAAACATTTTCCTTTTTCGGTAAATAGTAATAAGTAATTGTGGGTTGATGCTACAAACAGATGCTCCACAAAATCTTCGTTGCGGGTAGCAGCACCTCGTGAGCCACGTCCACCACGATTTTGCACCTTAAATTCGCTTAGTAACGTACGTTTAACATAGCCCGCATGCGATATAGTTATTACTACATTTTCGTCGGCTATTAAGTCTTCCATATTCATTTCGCCACTGGCAAATTCAATAGTGGTACGACGTTCATCGGCATATAAACGTTTCATTTCGGTAAGCTCATCTTTTATAATTTGCATACGCACATCTTCGTTATCCAATATATTATTTAAGCGACTAATAAATGCTACTAATTCGTCAAACTCTGCTTTTAATTTACCTCGCTCTAAACCAGTTAATACGCGCAAACGCATTTCTAATATGGCACGAGATTGTAGTTCGCTTAATGCGTATTTAAGCATTAGCTCCTCACGGGCTACATCAGGCGTATCAGCAGCTCTAATTATTTTAATTATTTCGTCAATATGGTCTAAAGCTATTAAGTAGCCCTCTACTATATGTTTACGTTCTTCAGCCTTACGTAATTCATATTTAGTACGGCGCACCACAACTTCGTGACGATGCTCTACAAAGTTTGATATTAAATCTTTAATATTTAATTGCTGCGGACGGCCTTTAACCAAGGCAATATTATTAATGCTAAAGGTAGATTGTAGCTCAGTGTATTTGAATAATTTGTTTAATACTACATTGGCAATAGCATCACGCTTTAGGTCAAATACCATACGCAAGCCATCACGGTCGCTTTCGTCGCGTATGTCGCTAATACCATCAATTTGTTTATCGTTTACCAATTCGGCTGCACGCTTTATTAGTTCGGCTTTGTTAACTTGATACGGTATTTCGTGTACTATAATTTGTTCCTTACCAGTTTTGCTTACTTCAATGCTTGTTTTTGAGCGGAGCACAATGCGTCCTCGCCCTGTTTCAAACGCTGAACGCACGCCTTCGTAACCATAAATAATTCCGCCCGTTGGGAAATCAGGTGCCTTAATGTGTTGCATTAAGCCTGTAATATCTATTTCGTTATCGTTAATGTAAGCAATAGTTGCGTCAATGGCTTCGCCTAAATTGTGTGGCGCCATGTTAGTAGCCATACCTACTGCAATACCCGACGAACCATTGATAATTAAGTTGGGTACTTTGGCAGGCAATACGGTGGGTTCTTCGGTGGTATCGTCAAAATTCAAACGAAAATCAACAGTTTCTTTATCAATGTCTGACAGTAATTCCTCCGCTATTTTACGCAAACGAACCTCTGTGTAACGCATTGCTGCTGGAGGATCGCCGTCCATTGAACCAAAGTTACCTTGCCCGTCTACCATCATATAACGTAAATTCCAGCTTTGTGCCATACGTACCATAGCATCGTATACTGAGGTGTCGCCGTGCGGGTGATACTTACCAAGTACCTCTCCAACAATACGAGCCGATTTTTTGTAAGCAGTGTTTGACCTAACACCTAGGTCCAGCATACCATAAAGAACTCTACGATGCACTGGTTTTAAACCATCGCGTACATCGGGCAAAGCCCTTGATACTATTACGGACATTGAATAGTCAATGTACGCAGTTTTCATTTCCTCCTCAATATTGATATTGATTATTTTATCGCCTTCTGCCATTTGTTCAGTAAATTAATTGTAGCATGTGTTTTGCTAATTTCTTTGCGTGAAAGTACCATTTGTAACCATATAAACACTATTTTACTTCCACTTAATTTTTTAACAATTTAACCAAATAATGTGTTAATAAAATCAATTAACAATTAATTGCTACCACTTGTGTATATTATACATTTGATAAGTACAATGTTGTTGATTTTTGATTAATTTAACACCACTAAAAAACTAGAACTAATGGAAGCAAAATTTTCGCCCAAGGTTAAAGAAATAATAGGCTATAGCCGCGAAGAGGCTATGCGCCTAGGACACGACTACATAGGCACCGAGCACATGTTATTAGGCATTATACGTGATGGCGAAGGATTAGCTGTTAAAGTATTGCAAAATTTTAACATTAACCTGCAAGAGTTGCGTAAGCAAATTGAGCAAAACACTAAAATTAGTAGCCGACCAATTAATAACTTAATAAACATACCCCTAATAAAACAAACCGAGCGAGCATTAAAACTAACCTACCTCGAAGCCAAATCATTTAAGAGCGAAACCATTAGCACTGAGCATTTAGTGCTTGCTATACTTAAAATAGAAGATTCGTTGGCAGTAAATTTATTGGCTCACTATAACGTAACTTATGATAATTACCGCATGGCATTAGAAGAAAACATGGGAACATTTGGCGATGATACTCGCATTGAATTTCCAACAAATAGAAAAGCAGTGGACGACGAAGGAGACGATGACGCATTTGCAAATACGGCTAAAAACAATCCGTCGAAACCAGGCGAGAGTAAATCAAAAACGCCAGTGTTAGATAACTTTGGGCGAGATTTAACCAAAGCTGCCGAAGATGGTAAACTTGACCCTGTAGTGGGGCGTGAGCAAGAAATTGAACGAGTATCGCAAATACTTTCGCGTCGCAAGAAAAACAACCCTATATTAATTGGTGAGCCAGGTGTTGGCAAATCGGCCATTGCCGAAGGTTTAGCGTTGCGTATTGTGCAACGTAAAGTATCGCGCGTATTGTTTGGTAAACGTGTGGTAACACTTGATTTGGCAAGCCTTGTAGCGGGTACTAAATACCGTGGACAGTTTGAAGAGCGTATGAAAGCTGTAATGAATGAGCTTGAAAAATCGCCTGACGTAATTTTGTTTATTGACGAAATTCATACTATTATTGGTGCAGGCGGAGCAAGCGGTTCAATGGACGCAAGTAACATGTTTAAACCAGCATTAGCCCGTGGCGAACTACAATGTATTGGGGCTACTACACTGGACGAATACCGCCAACATATTGAAAAAGATGGTGCTTTGGAGCGTAGATTTCAAAAAGTAATTATTGAACCAGCTTCAATTGAAGAGTCGTTAGTAATTTTACAAAATATTAAAGAAAAATACGAAACACACCACAACGTAACCTATACTGACGAAGCCATTAAAGCCTGTGTATTGCTTACACAACGCTACATGAGCGACCGTCACCTACCTGACAAAGCAATAGATGCGTTAGACGAAGCTGGCTCACGTGTACATATTAAAAACATAAACGTGCCCAAGGCTATTATTGATGTAGAGAAAGAAATTGAAGACATTAAAATAGAAAAAAACAAAGTGGTACGTAGCCAAAAGTATGAAGAGGCGGCACGCTTGCGTGATACCGAACGCCAATTAATTGAAAAATTAGAAGCTGCTAAAAAAGCGTGGGAAGAAGATACTAAAAACAACCGTGAAACCGTTACTGAAGAAAACGTAGCCGAAGTAGTAGCCATGATGACAGGCATACCTGTACAGCGTGTGAGTACTAATGAAAGTTCGAAATTAGTAACAATGGGAGAAGCGTTAAAAGATAAAGTTATTGGGCAAAATGATGCCGTGGCTAAAATTGTAAAAGCCATACAACGTAATCGTGCAGGGTTAAAAGACCCAAATAAACCAATAGGATCATTTATATTCCTAGGTCCTACAGGTGTGGGCAAAACACAATTAGCTAAAGAATTAGCAAAATATTTATTTGATACCGAAGAGGCATTGATACGTATTGATATGAGTGAGTACATGGAGAAATTTGCCGTAACTCGGTTAATTGGTGCGCCTCCAGGATATGTAGGCTATGAAGAAGGCGGACAACTTACTGAAAAAGTACGTCGTAAACCTTACTCAATAATATTATTAGACGAAATTGAAAAAGCACACCCCGATGTATTTAACTTATTGTTATCAGCATTAGATGATGGTCAAATGACCGACTCATTGGGGCGTAAAATTGATTTTAAAAACGCGATAATTATTATGACTTCTAACATTGGTGCACGCCAATTAAAAGATTTTGGTAGTGGGGTAGGATTTAATACTGGTGCTAAACAAGAACAACAAAGTGATGCTAACAAAGGTGTAATTGAGGGCGCTTTGAAAAAAGCATTTTCACCTGAGTTTTTAAATCGTATTGATGATATTGTAGTATTTAACTCGTTAACCAAAGAAAACATTCATTCGATTATTGATATTGAGCTAGCCAAATTGTACAAGCGTATTGAGCAAATGGGTTACAAAATAACCATGACTGATGACGCTAAAGATTTTGTGGCCGATAAAGGTTATGATGCAGCATTTGGTGCTCGTCCGTTAAAGCGTGCTATACAAAAGTATGTAGAAGATGCAATGGCCGAGGAAATAATTAAATCGAACATCACTGAAGGCGATACAATTGAAATATCATTTGATAAAGAAAAAAGTGAAATTGTAGTTACAACCATTAAGCCAATTGCTGAAACTGGAACTACAAAAAAGAAAAAAACTAAGGAAGAATAAGATTTAGTTTACATCAATAAAAAAGCTCGCAAATTTTGCGAGCTTTTTTATTGATGTAAACTTTGATTATTAAATTGCTTTGAGCCTAAGCTAATTATTTTGCAATTTATTTAGTACTACATTTAACTCTTCAATTGTTTTGTATATAGGTTGTAGTATCCACTCTTCGTCGGTGTTAAGTACACCATATAATCCATTATTGATTTGCGCTTTTATACATGTTCCGTCATAAGTACTCAAGTACCTATAGTTGCAAGGTAGTACTGTAGCTAGTGTATTATTTATAGCCCCATCATTTCCGTTTATGGTTATTATTGCTATTCCGTGATTAAAGGCGTTACACTCTTCCACATCGTGCGCCAACATTTTTTGCCCTTGTTTATTAATATAATTACTACCTGTTGCCGTTTCAACTACTGCATAGCCTTCATTAAAATCTTCAGTTTTCAAGTATTGTGGTATAATATTCCATTGACTTTTTTCATCTATATACCCCCATAATTTAGTACTACTATCTTGCTTAGGTATTAGCTTTAATTGCGCTAACGCAAGTATCGCATTCAAATTAATAGTGCCTTTGTATTTATTATGTTCCTGTATGAATTTAGCAATACTATCCGCATTATAATTGTGCGTATAGTTGGTAAACAAAGCGTTCCAAGCCATTGGAGCATTGGTAGCATTAGGTACTTCGGTTACAAATTTTAAACTACCAGCATACACATTATAATTAGTAATGTATAGCGCATACAGTTTTTCGTAGGCCGTGGCAAGCATAGTATTGTTAGGGTTTTCGGTAATAAATTTTTTGAGCGATGGTATTGAATAATTTAATTTATAACTATCAAATACTAATGCGTCGTGTTTTTGTTGTGCTTGAATGGCGTAACTAGTAGTGGGATATAGCTGCGTGTACTTTTGTAACGAATGTATAGCATCGTAACTTAATGCGTAGTTGTATAAATTTTGGTGTAACAATTGCGCAATTGCAGGAGTGTAGCTACTGTTAGGAAACATTGTAATAAAACGTTGGTACTGAGCTGCATCATTGCACTGCACTAACTGTGTGTACAGTAAATTATGGTAATGTTTTTGCAAATCGGAACTTGTTTTTTTGTTTGAATTAGTTAATTTAAACAACTGCTCTAACGAAAAGTTTTGCCCTTTGCTTGTAACTCCTGTAACAACGAGCACTACAGCAATGCAAATTGTGGTAACTAATTTAATCATAGGTATTATTGATGTTTAAATTCCCTTTACTCTTATTTTTAAGTTTAATTAACTTATTTATTCCTATTAAATTCATCTTTTATTTACGTCTTGTGTAGTTATTGCTACTCCCTACATATTCCTCCTATACTGCCCTCCTACTTCAAATAACGCATGGGTAATTTGTCCTAACGAGCAGTATTTACTGGCTTCCATAAGGTTTTCAAATATATTGCCGTTGGCTATCGCTACTTGTTGTAGTTGTTTTAATAACGCAGGAGTTGTGTTAGCATTACCGTCTTGTAAGTGTTTAAGCATAGTTATTTGGTATTGCTTTTCTTCCTCAGTGGCACGTATTACCTCACTTGGCACTACGGTAGGGCTTCCTTGGCTACTAAGGAAGGTGTTTACGCCTATTATTGGGTATTCACCCGTGTGTTTAAGCATTTCATAATGCAGGCTTTCCTCCTGTATTTTGCCACGTTGGTACATGGTTTCCATTGCGCCTAACACGCCGCCACGCTCGTTAATGCGGTCAAACTCCGCCAATACGGCTTCCTCCACAAGGTCGGTTAGTTCTTCAATAATAAACGAACCTTGCAATGGGTTTTCGTTTTTGGCCAAGCCCAATTCTCGGTTTATAATAAGCTGTATGGCCATAGCACGGCGCACACTAGCTTCAGTAGGGGTGGTTATGGCTTCGTCGTAGGCATTAGTGTGGAGGCTGTTGCAGTTGTCGTATATGGCATACAAAGCTTGTAAGGTAGTACGTATGTCGTTAAAATCAATTTCTTGTGCGTGCAAGCTACGTCCGCTAGTTTGTATGTGGTATTTAAGCATTTGCGAACGCTCATCTGCACCATACTTTAGCTTCATTGCTTTAGCCCATATACGGCGGCTTACACGGCCTATTACAGCATATTCAGGGTCAATACCATTGCTAAAAAAGAACGATAAGTTAGGTGCAAATTTATTAATATCCATACCACGGCTTAGGTAATATTCTACAAACGTAAAACCATTGCTTAGGGTAAGGGCAAGCTGTGTTATAGGGTTAGCGCCTGCTTCGGCTATATGGTATCCACTAATACTTACGGAGTAAAAGTTGCGCACTTTTTCGTTAATAAAATATTGTTGCACATCGCCCATTACACGCAAGCTAAATTCGGTGCTAAATATGCAGGTGTTTTGTGCTTGATCTTCTTTTAAAATATCAGCTTGTACTGTACCACGCACTGCAGCGAGAGTATTGGTTTTAATAGTAGCATATACATCAGCAGGCAATACTTGATCGCCCGTAACACCTAATAATAGTAAGCCTAAGCCATTGTTACCCTCGGGTAATGCGCCTTGGTAGGTTGGTATGGCTTGATTTTTTGTTTTGTAGATAGCTGCAATTTTTTGTTGAACATCAGCTATCAAATTATTTTCGTCAATGTATAATTCACACTCTTGATCAATGGCGGCGTTCATAAAAAACGAACATAATATTGCCGCAGGCCCATTAATAGTCATAGATACTGAGGTAGTAGGTGCCGCCAAACGAAAGCCGCTATATAGTTTTTTGGCATCGTCCAAGCAACAAATACTTACGCCACTATTGCCAATTTTACCATAAATATCAGGGCGAACTTCAGGGTCTGCACCATAAAGAGTAACGCTGTCAAAAGCAGTACTCAAGCGGGCTGCGGGCAATCCTTTACTCACATAATGAAAACGCTTGTTAGTACGCTCAGGGCCACCCTCGCCGGCAAACATACGGGTAGGGTCTTCGCCCTCACGCTTAAACGGATATATACCGGCTGCGTACGGAAATTCACCAGGTACGTTTTCGCTCAATTGCCATTTAAGTACATCGCCCCAGGCTTGGTAGCGTGGCGTTACTACCTTAGGTATTTGCGAGTGTGATAGACTTTCGTAATGGGTTTTAATTTTTAATTCCTTGTCGCGTACTTTAAACGTATAGTACTCGTTTTTGTACTGTGCACGCTTGGTGTCCCAGTTATCAATTAGTTTTTTGTTTTGCCCGTCTAGTTTTAAACTCACTTCTTCGTACGTGGCCTGTAGTTGGGCTATTAGCGAGTCTTTATAGTCCAACTTCATTTCCATAACTGAGGCTATGGTGGTGTGTATGGCATATAATTTTTGAGCAATATTGCCTTGGTCGTTTACCCACTTGTCGTAGTTACGGCAAGTATCGGCAATCTCCGAAAGGTAGCGTGTGCGTGCAGGCGGAATGATGTAAATTTTTTCGCTCATTTCCTTAGTAATGGCAAAGTCTGATTTTAAATCAGCACCTGTTTTCTCTACCACTTTATCAATCACGGCTTTGTACAAGCGGTTCATACCTGGGTCGTTAAACTGGCTTGCCATAGTGCCATACACTGGCAACGAGTCATCGTCTGCTTCCCATAAATTATGGTTGCGTTTGTATTGTTTTTTAACATCACGCAGGGCATCAAGTGCACCACGTTTATCAAATTTATTAAGGGCAATAATGTCGGCAAAGTCCAACATATCAATCTTCTCTAACTGAGTAGCTGCCCCGTATTCAGGGGTCATTACGTATAGACAGGTATCGGAGTGTTCGGTTATTTCGGTATCACTTTGCCCAATGCCCGATGTTTCCAATATTATTAAATCATAATGTGCCGCTTTTACCACGTCCACGGCGTCTTTCACGTATTTACTCAACGCTAAATTACTTTGGCGTGTAGCCAACGAACGCATGTACACACGTGGGTTGTTGATAGAGTTCATGCGTATTCTATCGCCGAGCAATGCGCCGCCCGTTTTGCGTTTGGACGGATCAACGGATATTATGGCAATTTGTTTAGTGGGGAAATCAATTAAAAATCTACGCACTAATTCGTCCACAAGGCTCGATTTTCCTGAGCCTCCAGTACCTGTAATACCTAATACGGGCGTTTGTTGTGCTACTGTGGCTGTTGCAAATTTGGCTGCAAACTCTGCAGGAAAGTTTTCGGCAGCTGATATTAATTTAGCAATTGATTTTACATCTTTTTGCGCAAGATGATTTACCTCACCATTCAAATTATTACCCGTAGGGAAATCACAACGTTTTAGCAAATCGTTTATCATACCCTGTAAACCCATGGCACGCCCGTCATCTGGGCTATATATGCGTTCTATACCATAATTTTCCAAGTCTTTAATTTCGGTTGGAAGTATAACACCGCCTCCGCCAGCAAATATTTTTATATGTCCGCAGCCGTTCTCTTTTAATAGGTCGTGCATGTATTTAAAATACTCGTTGTGCCCACCTTGGTAACTAGTCATAGCAATGGCTTGCGCATCTTCCTGTATTGCGCAGTTTACTACCTCTTGTGCACTACGGTCGTGCCCTAGGTGTATTACTTCGGCGCCACTGGCTTGTAATATTCGGCGCATAATATTTATGGCGGCATCGTGCCCATCAAACAATGAGGCAGCAGTAACTATACGTACGTGGTTAATTGGACTGTATTTGGTTTGATCTTGCATTAGGATATATAGCTAAGTATAATTAAGTTTTTAATTGCTTGTAAAATGCCAAATTTAATTAAAAATAAGATTGTTTATTATTGAATTTTAAACTAACTAATTTCAACTAAAATACTAAATTTGTTCATTGATGATTTAGTGTCATTTTATTCATTATTAATTAGAGTTTAAATATCAACAACTTATGGAAACCAACACGCCCACCACACCAAGTACACCGCCAAATAATAGTAATAACAAGGTTCGTAATGCTTTTATGATATTAAGTGGCTTGCTTGCAGGTTCAACAGGTTACTTAGGTTACGAGTTAATGAACACTAAAACCGAAGTGGTAACACAAGTTCAATTAGTTGAAAAAAAATCAACCGAGTACGATGTGGCTAAAAAAGAAATTGAAGATATTACCTCACGTTTTGATTCTATACAAACCGATAACACCGCTTTACAAACCCAATTAGATGGCGAAAAAACACATATTGCCGAAATAACCGAGCAGCTCGAAAAATATAAAGGAGATGCCGCAATGGTAGGTAAACTACGTGCCGAACTAGGTACAATACGTGGTTTAATTAAAAGTTATTTGAAACAAATTGATGAGTTAAATACCACTAATAAAACTTTAGTGGCCGAAAAAGAACAAATAACTACCCAATTAAATTCGGAAAAAACAGTAACCACACAACTCAACAAAGAAAAAGAAGAATTGAACGCACGTGTGGCTATTGGTGCTCGATTAAAAACGGTAAACATGTTTGCCGAAGGTGTAAAAATGAAAGGAGATAAGTTTAGCAATACTACCAAAGCTAAACGTGTGGATAAAATACGCTTAACTTGCAAAATTGGTGAGAACTCAATAGCCAAAAAAAGTGAGCGTGTGGTGTATATGGTTATTACTGCGCCCGACGGTACTGTGTACAACAATGGATACGACCATGACGAGTTTAAATTCAATGGAAAAGAAATGTCGTACAGCGCTAAAAAAGTAATTATATACGACGGCGATGCCATTGATGCAGAGTTTTTTTACACTAAAGTTGCCGATTTTGATGGTGGTAAATACAACATTAAATTATACTGCGATGATAGCGTACTAGGCGAAACAACTCTGGAATTGAAGTAAATACATAACATCTAACGCTTTGGTTCGTGTTCTCACTAAGCAAAAGTAAATTAATTAGTTCGTGGGGACACGAACCAAGGCGTAGGTAAAACAACGCTGGAGTTGAAATAATTATAACCTAATAACACTTTAAACAATGATACAAGATCACGAAATTGATTACAAAATTTTTGGCGAAGAAATGCAATGCGTTGAAATAGAACTTGACCCACAAGAAACCGTAATGGCCGAAAGTGGAAGTTTTATGATGATGGATGACGGCTTACAAATGGAAACTATATTTGGCGACGGCTCTAACAAAGGTGGTAGCGGATTGTTTAACAAATTATTGAGTGCGGGCAAACGTGTATTGATGGGCGAAAGCTTGTTTATGACGGCTTACACCAACATAGCGCAAGGCAAAAAACGAGTAACGTTTGCATCACCGTATCCAGGTAAAATTATTCCTTTAAATTTATTAGCGCTTGGCGGAAAAGTTATTTGCCAAAAAGATGCTTTTTTGTGTGCTGCTAAAGGCGTATCGGTAGGCATTGAGTTTCAACGTAAATTAGGTACTGGTTTGTTTGGTGGCGAAGGTTTTATAATGGAAAAACTAGAGGGCGACGGAATGGCATTTGTACACGCTGGCGGACATATTATTGAAAAAGAATTAGCCGCTGGCGAAACTTTAAAAATAGATACTGGTTGTATTGTAGGCTTTACAGGCGGTGTACAGTATGATATACAAATGGTAGGTGGAATTAAAAACACGTTATTTGGTGGCGAAGGTATGTTTTATGCCATATTGCGTGGGCCAGGTAAAGTGTGGATACAAACCTTACCTATAAGCCGTTTGGCAGGGCGTATATTACAGTATGGTTCATCTAGTAATCGCAAGGAAGAAGGCAGCTTATTAGGTGGCTTAGGCAACTTATTAGATGGCGACGGATTTTAACAAGAAGCAAACGTAAAAATTAAATAGAAATTACTTCTACAAAAAATAGTTTAAGTATGAGTAACTTTTTTTGACAAGTTTTCTGGTGTAGTTTTTAGAACTAATGACTAATGCAATTATTAATAATGCGGGATTGATAAACTTAATTTAAAAAATGGTAAAACGCATTTGAATTCGTCTATAATATTTATTTTAACTACTAAATTTCTTTTTTTAATATGAACTTAACCAACACAGCAACGGATAATACAGCACAATTTTTCCCTACGCTACGCAAAAAAATTGATGAGTACTTTAAACAAAACAACATTAAACCTACAGGCAATAGTAGGTTATATGTTAAAACATCAATACTACTTGCCACTTTTGTAACACTGTATTTGTGCTTAGTATTTGCTAATATACCCCAAACATGGATTAACGTGGTGCTGTGTATAATTATGGGAGTTAACTTTTCGGCTATAGGTTTTAATATAATGCACGATGGCGCACATGGTAGTTATAGTAAAAATAAGTATGTGAACGAATGTATGGCGTATGCTCTTAATTTAATGGGCGGAAGTAGTTTTTTGTGGAAACAAAAACATAACGTAAGTCACCACTCGTTTACCAACATCGAAGGGCAGGACGATGATATAGATGTAGCTCCATTTATGCGCTTGCACCTATATCAAAAACGGTATTGGATACATCGTATACAACATATTTATGGGTTATTGTTATATGGTTTTACCTATTTAACTTGGATATTTTATAACGATTATGCAAAGTATTTTTCGGGTAAAATTGGGGATAAATCTATTTTATCAAAAATGAAAATTGACGAACATATTGTGTTTTGGTTTAGTAAGGTATTTTACGTAACGGTATTTATTATTCTGCCTGCATTTAAGTTAGGGATAGGCACTACACTTATTGGCTACTTAATTACGGCATTTACCACGGGGGTGGTTATAGCGGTGGTGTTTCAGTTGGCACACGTGGTAGAGCCTACTGCTACCTCGTTTACTACAAAAGAGGCCATTATTGCGCAACCTATTAAAACTGATTGGGCCATACAACAAATAGAATCTACGGCTAACTTTGGTACTAATAGCAAATGGTTATCGTGGTTGTTAGGCGGATTAAATTTTCAGGTGGAGCATCATTTATTTCCTCGTATAAGTCATGTGCATTATCCTAAAATAAGCAAAATTGTAAAAGAAACCTGTGCTGAATTTAATGTACAGTACAAAGAGTTTCCTTCCATGATGGCAGCCGTAATTTCGCATTTAAAATACCTAAGACAAATAGGTGTAGCTTAGTTTAAAAGAATGATTATCCCTTCGTTTAAACACCTGCACTACAAGGAGTTAAAAGTATATTTAACTTTTGACGATGGGCCTCACACCCCCACTACCCAATGGCTTACTGAATTGTTAATTACACATAATTGTGCGGCTACTTTTTTTTTATTGGGGCAAAATGTAACTCAACACCAAGAGCTAATGCAGTGTTACAATAATCCATTGTTTGAAACTGCTAACCACGGTTATGCACACCTCAATGGTTGGAAAATCAATACTACTACCTATTTGAATAATTACACACAAGGTAATACAAGCTTAGCTAAAGCTCCTAACTATGTCACAAATTTGTTTCGTGCGCCATATGGCAAAGTATTGCCCGCACAGTATTTAAAACTCAAACGCCACACGCACCTAGTATGGTGGACAGTAATGGCATATGATTTTATGGAAAATAAAAAAGCCGAAGTACTACTCGAACGCTTAAAACGCAAAACCAAAGCGGGCAGTATTATTGTACTACATGAAAACGACAAAGCCTACCAGCACATTAAAGCCATACTACCGAGCTATTTAGCATGGTTGGCGCAACAAGGCTATAGCACTGGTAAAATATCCGAGCTAGTATGTTAAACTCAAGAATATACTCAACCGCTATACTATAGCTCAAAAAAAATAGTAATTTTGATTATATGTTTAATACATAAAATAAAACTAAAATGTACGTAGCCAAAGACCTTATTGATTTTGATATACCTGCCCTAAAACCCAATGATACTGGCTTAACAGCACTAAGTTGGATGGACGAATATAAAGTTTCGCACCTACCTGTGGTAGACGGCGAAATATATCATGGTATTGTAAGCGATATTGATATACTTGATCATCATTTACCCGAAGAAAAATTAAGTACGCTTCAAAATTCGTTAATACGCCCTATTATTACCGAAGGCGACCATATTTACCAAGTAATTAAGCAAATTTCACTACTTAAATTAAGCTTAATACCAGTGGTAGATGTCGACGAAAAATTTATTGGAATAATTACACTACATGACCTTGCTAAAAAATTAGCTACCATGGCAAGCATTGACGAACCTGGGGGAATTATTGTACTTGAGATGACTCAACACGATTATTCGTTAGCGCAAATTGCGCAAATTGTGGAGTCGAATGATGCACGAATATTAAGTAGCAATGTTACCTCGTCAGACAGCACTCACTTAGAAGTTACGCTCAAAATTAATGTACAGGAACTTTCAGCAATTATTCAAACATTTAATCGTTATGGTTATAACATCAAAGCTAGTATTTTTAATAGTCAATTTGCTGATGATGTAAAGCAACGCTATGGCTACCTAATGAACTATTTGAACCTGTAAATTAATTGCGCTTATTAATTGCACTAGTACTGTTCGTTAATTGTAGCGTTGTGCAATGTTATGGGATTACTGATAGCAGTTCGACACAAACGATACTTGTAAATGAACTTGTGGTGGCTGGTAACAAATATACCCGTACTGCAATAATAGCGCGTGAATTAGCTGTAATTAATAATGTGAATTACACGCTTGTTCAGTTTGATTCGTTAGTCGTTATTAGTAAAAATAATCTATATAATACTGGCCTATTTGCAGCTGTTGAAATTAATTATTCGCCACAAAATAATACTAAAGGAGTACTCTTAATATTAGTAACGGAGCGTATTCGCTTTCTTCCATTGCCAGTAGTTGAATTAGCGGATAGAAACCCCAGTGCTTGGTTTCAACACCCTAGTTTTAGTCGTGTAAACTATGGCTTGGCTATAATAATGCGTAACCTAACAGGGCGCAACGAATCGTACACTTTTGGCTTTAAACGAGGGTTTAATAATGCTGCTATGCTCGAATATTTTACGCCATCGTTGGGTGCCAAACTCGCACATGGCTTTGGTGCTAAACTACGGTATGCTACTAATAATCAATTATTGGTACGGACGTTAAATAATAAAGCGGAGTTTTATAAAGCGGAGGGTACGGTCAAAGTAAAACACGAATATACAGCCGCTTTACGTTATGTATTTAGGCCTAAATTGTACGCTACGCACACGTTGTTAGCGCAATATACTTACTTGTCAGTTAAAGATACTGTGCTAGATTTAAATCCAAATTTTAGCAGTAATAATGGCACAAACACCAATACTTTTTTTACATTAAATTATGAGTTTAAATTAGATAGGAGAGACTATAAAAATTTTCCGCTACGTGGTTATTTTATTGATGCTATGGTGCAAAAAGATGGCTTGAATATATTGAAAAATGAAAACGTAAATACACTATTTGCAACGCTACAAGTTAAAAAATTTATTAAACTAAACACTCGATTATACTACGCTATAGGAGCAAAGGTTAAAAAAAGTAATGACGGCTATCAACCTTATTTTATGCTACGAGGCTTGGGTTATGGCAACGATTTAGTACGTGGCTTTGAGTATTATAATATTGATGCCAAAAGCTATTTTTATGTACGCCACAATCTTAAATATGCATTAATAAAACCCAATGAGATAATGCTTGCAGGTAGCAAAAAAAACAGTGTAAACGTGTTTAGATACGGCTTGTTTGTTAACTTATTTAATGATATAGGGCAAGGCTATAACGCACTAACAACGCCACAACCGCTTACTAACAAATTATTGTATAGTACTGGCATCGGCATCGATTTTATAACTAGCTACGATGCCTGCATACGTATTGAATATACATTAAACAATATAAATACTCGTGGGGTGTACGTGTCGTTTGTGGCTCCTATTTAGTTAGACATACTTTGGGCTGTGAAGGTGTGAGGTTGTGGGCTAATAGGGGGCGCTAAACACGATATTTTTGTTACTGCGAGCAACGAAACAGTAACAAAAATTAAGAGTAATTAGATTGGTTATTATTAGAAAAAAAAAAATTCTCATAAATTCTCTATAGCTGTTGCCAAATCAAAATCTTTGTAAGTAATACCAGCTGCATCGTGGGTGTTGAGACGAATTTGCACCTCATTATATATATTAAAAATTTCAGGATGATGATTTCCTTTTTCGGCTAATAATCCTACCTGAATTATAAACGCTAATGCTTGACTAAAACTATTGAATTTGTAATTTTTTTCAATTGATTGGTTAACATAAAACCAGTTGTCTAAATTTTTTAGTCTTATTTGTATCTCGTCTTCTGAAAATTTTGTCATTTTACTATTTTTTTGTTTACTATAAATATAGTTGTTTTGCAGAAAAAAAACTGCTTTTGAACAATTGTTTTCCCTCTAAAGTTTAAAATAAATCTATGCAAAGATTGACAATTTTACTACACTAATAGTTGTAGTTATTTACAGTGAAAACAATATCGCAAAATACCAAAGAAACGAGCGCTAAACATATTATACTCAACAAATTATATCTAATTCACCACTCAAAGAATAAATAGTTTATAACTGTTGCTTAGGCACAAATCTATTAGCAGTAGCTTTAATAACTACATAGGCAAAATTATATAATTCGTGCAACATGGTGCGAGTACTCATTTGCGTAAACACAATGCCCTCGCGTAAGGTTATGGGAGTGGTACGCATTACTAAATTGGTATGTGTAGCTACTATTGCCAAAAACTCAGTATCAAACAAATATCTATTAATACGTGTACTTAAAAAAACGGTACGAGCCTCGCTACTAAAGCCTTTTAGGCCCGATTGAGTATCGTTAAACGGAATTTTTAAAAACGTTTTGTTTAAAAACCTACTAGCTTTTGAGGATAGTTTGCGTTTCCAACTAAGGCTATCGTAATAGTTTTGGCTGCGCACGCCTACTGCCACGTGCGCTCCAGCTACTAAGGCATGTACTACTTGGGTAATATTAATTAATTCAAACGGAAAATCAATATCAGTATACACTACATAATTAGCCGTAGACTGTGCTACACCGCAGCGTATGGCATAGCCTTTACCAAAATTTTGAGTGTTGTTAATATAAGTAAAGTTACTAAGGTGTTGTTGCACAAACGCTACACTACTGTTGCTTGCGCCTTGTGTAGAGCCATCGTTTACAATAATTAGGCGCACATCGTAATTGGGCAACATGCTTACAATTTGTTGCATATAATCTACCGTGGCGTGCTCCCAGTTACGTATGGGGTTGTACATAGGTTGTATAATATCAACTGTTGGTTTCACGCTTAGTATTAGTTACAATTTACTCAAAAATAATAGGGTATCTACATTATCAGCAAAGCTATGTAAGCTAGGTTGTTGTGTATGCCCAAAATCAACGGTTGGCAATACCTGCAGTACATTAGGCTGTGCTACTACGCATTGTAGTTCTTCTGCCTGTTGTTGCAATTGCTGTTCAACAATTGTTATACTTGTATAATATTCGTAATTGAGTATTGCCGCAGGGGTTGCTAATGGAGTATCTTCTTTTAGCACCATAAACCCGTTTTCTAAAAACGGCACTTGTTTCATCATTAGCAACGCACGATTATAATCGTAATTATTGCCATATTTTTGATTATTAACCATACTTTGATACGGAAATAACACATTAAATACGTTATCTAAGTTATAGCTTTGGGGCAAATACAATTTACTTACATTCCTGCAGCCCAGCCCAAAGTAAGCACATATATCAGTGGCTAAGGCTACTAATTCTTGCGCTGTTTCATTGCCTGTAAGCACGGCTACACTATTTCTGTTTTTACGAATAATGTGTGGATACTTCCCAAAATAATATTCAAAATAACGCGCACTATTGTTACTACCAGTGGCTATTACGGCATCAATATCATTTAAGCGCTCAGTAATGGTAATATTAAATTGGGGTTCAATACGCTGCAACTCTTGTATTACGTAGCTCATAAGTAATTGGTCATCGCTTGATAACTTAATACTTAGCTTATGCCCAGCTAATAACACACACATCACATCGTGAAACGCTACAATAGGTATATTACCTGCAGCTATTAAGCCTACGTTTTTAGGAGTAGCACTAAACGAGTAATTGCTAGTAAATTCACTAAGATTATCAGCGGTAAGCAAAGGTACAAAACTCAAAAATTGTTGTTCGATATTTTCTTTTTCAAACCACGCATTTTTAACTCGTGCCATGCGGCAAAGCTCTTGCCAATAGGGCGTATTATAAGTTATGGTAGTATGCCAAGTTTGTCCTAACTGAACAAATGCCGAAATTCGTTGGTGTAATGTCATTATTGAGTTATATTTGCAAACTTAATCAACGATTTTTAAATAACTCAATAAAAAACTATAACAATGGCAATTATTATAACTGACGAATGTATTAACTGTGGTGCTTGTGAGCCCGAATGCCCTAACAATGCAATATACGAAGGTGCTGCTGAGTGGCGCTTTAGTGATGGTACCAAACTCAAGGGGCAAGTAAACCCTTTGTATATGGGTGCTGTAGATGCTGACCACCCCAATGCGCCTGTGGCTATGGATACTTACTTTATAGCAGTAGATAAATGTACAGAGTGCGTAGGGTTTCATGCTGAACCACAATGCGCTGCCGTATGCCCCGTAGATTGCTGTGTAGACGATGCCGACCACCGTGAGAGTAAAGAGGTTTTATTGGACAAAAAAGAAATGATGCACGGTAACTAACGTAAGTGTACAAAATCTAAATTAATTTTAAAAAAGCGTTTTGATATATTATCAAAACGCTTTTTTTAGTTACTCTTAATTCTAACACAACATTAGTATAATAATCGGCTAAAAGAATAGCCAACTAAAATTTTGCATCTATCTCTCCCCACCTGCTTTTATTTAAAGCAACACTCTATTTTAATTTTACAAAACAACTTACAATTTATAGTTGGCAGTACAGTTAATATAACTTAACTGCAAATAATTTCGTTTTACAATATTTTTCGCTTATATTTAGGTTATTAATTTTTAATACTTGAAGTTATGCGTCAATTAAAAATAGCCAAGCAAGTTACCAATCGCGAAACGGCATCGCTCGACAAATACTTAATTGAAATTGGACGTGTTGATTTAATAACAGCTGACGAAGAGGTTATACTCGCCCAAAAAATAAGAGCAGGCGACCAAGCCGCACTTGAACGACTAACCAAAGCTAACCTACGTTTTGTGGTATCGGTAAGCAAACAATACCAAAATCAAGGCTTGGGCTTGCCCGATTTAATTAACGAAGGAAACCTAGGCTTAATAAAAGCCGCACAACGTTTTGACGAAACTCGTGGTTTTAAATTTATATCGTATGCCGTGTGGTGGATACGCCAAAGTATATTACAGGCAATAGCCGAGCAAGCTCGAATAGTACGCTTACCACTTAACAAAATAGGTTCGTTGAGCAAAATAAATAAAATGTTTGCTAAACTAGAGCAAGTACTAGAGCGTGAACCATCGGTGGCCGAAGTGGCGGCAGAGTTAGATATGTCGGAACAAGAAATTAAAGATGCCTTGCGTAATTCGGGTAGGCACATAAGCATGGACGCACCACTTACCGCAGGCGACGACTCAGCAGGTACCATGTACGACATAATGAGTAGCAGCGATGGCCCCAGCCCCGAAAATATGTTAATTAACGAATCGTTAAAACACGAAATTGCTCGTGCATTAACTACCCTTAGCCCACGAGAGGCTGATGTACTAGCCATGTATTTTGGCTTAAACGGGCACAAGGCATTAACCTTAGAAGAAATAGGCGAAAAATTTGACTTAACACGTGAGCGTGTACGCCAAATAAAAGAAAAAGCGGTACGTAGATTAAAACAAGCAGGGCGTTCCAAAAACCTAAAATCATATTTAGGATAATTGTTTTGAAAAAATAATACAGAGTTCAAAAAAATAATTCTATATTTGCACTGCAATTATAAATAAACGATGCGGATGTGTCGTAATTGGTAGCCGAGCCAGACTTAGGATCTGGTGCGCAAGCGTGGGGGTTCGAGTCCCTTCATCCGCACTCAAAAATTAAGAAAGCACAAATCATTTAATACATGGTTTGTGCTTTTTTTTAGTTATGTCCCATACGCTACTATCAAAAACTTATTATTACACAACTAATTTTCTACTTACTTTAGCACGCTATTAGTACTCTATTTTAAATAATAAATTATTAAATGATAACCACTATCACTGACTTTTGCAATGCATATTTTAACAATAACACATCAGTAGTAATTGCGCTAGCTGCCCAAGGTAGCGACCGACAATACTACCGTGTTACTAACAATAACACCACCTATATAGCTGTGTATAGTGCTGATGTAAAAGAAAACGAGGCTTTCATAAAATTTTCGTTGCACTTTGTACAAAGTAAAGTACCGGTGCCTACTATTTTGCATTTTAATAACGAACGTACTATTTACTTACAAAATGATTTTGGTACTACATGCTTGTTTGACGTGCTTAACCAACAAGGCTTTACTAACGAGGTATATGCCTTGTATCAACAAACGTTAAAAGACTTAGCCAACATGCAAATACAAGGCGTAAAAGGCTTTGATACAACCTATTGTGTAGCGGGTAAAGAATTTAACCGTTCAGGATTTTACGCTGATTTGTTGTACTTTAATTATTATTTTGTACGCCCCACCAAAACGCCTTACCACAAAACTGAATTATTGACCGATTTTGAGACTTTGAGCGATTATTTAATGGGGGCTAATCGTTCGTTTTTTATGCACCGCGATTTTCAAAGTCGTAACATTATGGTAGCCAACAATGCCCCACATTTTATTGATTATCAAGGCGGAATGTTGGGTGCATTACAATACGATGTGGCTTCGTTATTATGGCAAGCCAAAGCTCAACTGCCTTACGAATGGCGTAATTTATTGTTTGATTACTACTACGAACAAGCCAAATATCAAAGCACACAGGTGCAAGATAAACTTACCTTTACTGACCATTACAATGCTTTTGTGCTACTACGGTTGTTGCAAGTACTGGGGGCTTACGGTTTTAGAGGATTATTTGAAGGCCGTCCGCACTTTGTAGATAGCATTGTACCTGCGTTAGAAAACTTAAAATGGTTTGTAGCTAACAAACGTTTACCACTTAAATTAAATGCACTGTACGAGGTATTAAACCACATTACACAGCCCGAATTTATTGCACAATTTAAAGTTATTAAAGCCACTGAAGTATCACGCTTGCAAGTAACTATTACTAGCTTTAGTTATAAACGCGCCATACCTGCTGATGCTAGTGGCAATGGCGGTGGCTTTGTATTTGATTGTCGAGGGGTACACAACCCAGGTAGATTTAACGAGTACAAAAAATTAACGGGGCGAGACAAACCTGTGCAAGATTTTTTGATGACTAAAACTCTTATGCCACAGTTTATTAAAAATGCACAAAACATTGTGGATATTGCCGTACAAGATTATTTAACGCGCGATTTTGAAAACCTAATGATAAATTTTGGTTGCACTGGTGGGCAACATCGTAGTGTATTTAGTGCCGATACTATGGCCAATTATTTGCGTGAGCGCTATAATTTAAAAGTTACTGTAACCCATACTGAACAAGAAATAAAAGGCTGGATTAACTAGTAATGGCGGGTATTTACATTCATATTCCGTTTTGCAAAAAGGCATGTGTGTATTGTAATTTTCATTTCAGTACAGTATTAACTAACACACAACTAATGGTTGATGCTATTGCGAACGAACTACGTTTGCGTGCTAATTATTTTGAAACCAATACTGCCATACACACCATTTATTTTGGTGGCGGTACGCCTAGTGTGCTATCCACACATCAAATAAACAAGTTACTTACAGCGGTATATACCCACTACAATTGCGCCGAGTTAACAGAAATAACTATGGAGGCCAACCCCGACGATTTATCTTTAGAATATTTGCTCCAACTCAAACAACACACGGCTATAAACCGCTTGAGTATTGGCGTACAGAGTTTTAACGATGATGAATTATTGTTTTTTAATCGTGCGCATAATTCCACACAAGTACACGATGCTCTCCGTAATGCACAATTGGCGGGCTTTAGCAATATTAGTGTGGATTTAATATTTGGGAGCCCAGTAAGTACTACCCAATCATTTTTGCAAAACTTACAATGGGTAGAGTACTATACTATTCCGCACCTATCGTGCTACTCGCTTACGGTAGAGGAAAAAACAGCGTTGGCGCACCATGTAAAACTCACTAAAAAAATAACATTAAACGAAAGTTTGAATAACCAACAGTTTGAATTATTGATGAATTATGCCACTAACAATAATTGGACACAATACGAAATATCTAATTATTGTAAGCCTAATTTTGAATCAATGCACAATACATCGTACTGGCAAGGTAAACCGTTTTTGGGCGTTGGCCCATCAGCACACTCTTACAATGGCGCAGTACGTAGTTTTAATGTGCACAATAATACAACGTATATAAAAGCATTAACCACTGATAATTGGCAGGCTATAATTGAAGCGCAAGAAACCTTAACACCTAACGAGCATTATAACGAATATGTAATGACTCGCCTACGTACCATACAGGGAGTACCAAGCCTTGAATTAGAAAAATTATTTGGCGTTGAAAAGTTACATTATTTTGAAACTCACATTGAGCAACACATTACCAACAGCATGGTTACCAAAACAGGATTAAGCTATCAGCTAACCTCAGCGGGTAAATACATAGCGGACTCCATAGCCTCCGATTTATTTTGTGTGGAATAAAAAACATACTACTTAATTTATAATATAAATCTCCGCTAACACCATAGGTGTTAGCGGAGATTTATATTATTGGTATTACAACTTAATATTTAACCCTAACATAAAATTAAGCGGTGCTTGCGGATAGTAATAATTGTAATTGTTGCGTGTGCCCGCGCTTATGTCGCTGTAAGTATAGCCATCATTGGCGTACAGGGCACTAAACAAATTGTTAATGCTTGCGTTAATGTTAATGGTTTGAGTTTTAAGTACTTTGTTAAACGTATAACCTAGTTGTAGGTTGCTGGTATAATAAGATTTAATTATGCGGTCGTTGCTTTGGGTATTATCCAAATATTGCTTGCCCACATATTTATGGCTCCACGTAATGTCAGCGTTGGTAACAGGCTTAACCACTAGCATGCCACCCACTATTGTGCTTGGCGAAAACGATATGGTAGTGTTGTTGTACTGTGTGTGTACGTTATCGTTAATGTCGTAACTATACACATACTCATCAAATTGTTTTATTTTATTTTGGCTAAATGCTGCATTTATCCCCACTACAAATTGTTTACTAACACCGTATTGTCCAGTTAATTCAATACCTTGACGATAACTTACAGGCACATTTACACGGTTATACGCTCCTACATCATTAATAGAGCCATTGGCTATTAATTGATTTTTGTAATCCATTCTGTAGCCTACTAACTCTGCACTTATTTTACGATTATTAAATCGATAGCCTACCTCCAAATCGTTGAGCTGCTCTGGCTTAGGGCGACTTTCGGTACTAGATTGGGTGTAATCGTCACGGTTAGGTTCTTTGTGCCCAATGCTGTATGAAGCGTATACAAAGTTGTTATTGTTAATGGCGTAGGTTGCTCCAAATTTAGGATTAACAAAAGGTAATACTACGGATTGTTGTACGTTTTGCAATTTACTATTGTATCCTAAAAAATTATAATGCAATAGGCGATATTGTACATCAGCCCACAACGAAAAGTTTTTTAATACGTTATAATTTGCTTTCCCATAAAAATTAAAATCGTTCTTCAATCCCTTGTCTGCGTAGTAAGGCGTGCGTATAGGAACATTTACAGCATACTCACTATAAATAATTTCACCATAATGTTTGCCCACATATTCGTTTAATGCACCACCAATGCTAAACGCTAGTTTTTTACCACTATTATAATTGTATGATGCCACCAAACCGTTATAGGTATTATCTAACCAACGGCGGCGGATAATAGTACTTTGCGTAATAGTGTCCTTACCAATAATTTGTGCTGGTAAATTGTAGCTACTCAAGTCATCACTTGGTTTGTACTCTTCATAATAACCCTTACCATCAGTGCGGTGTAGTGTTACGTTTACATTGCTCTTAGCATTAATATAATGCGTAGTTACTAACTGGTAATGCGTTTGTTGGTAGTTATCCGTTTGATTATCGTAATTGTAAGTATTATAGGTGCGATTGGTTTTTAACGAATCTTGTGGCACACCATACCATGCTTGATACGTTTGTTCCTTGCCCGTAAAGGTAATGAACTTAACTACTGTTTTTGCGCCATAATAACCGCCTTGTAGGTAATAACTTTTGAGGTTACTTGTACTACGGTCAATGTAGCCATTGCTAGTAATAGAACTCAAGCGAGCATCTATCGCAAAATGATTATTAATTAATCCGCTACCTACTTTTACCGTGTTTTTAAGCGTATTGTAACTACCATAACTATTATTAAGTTCAGCATAAGCCACGTTGCTTAACTTATCGGTAGCTATATTAACCGTTGCGCCAAATGCCCCAGCACCATTGGTACTTGTGCCTAGCCCGCGCTGCACCTGTATGCTATTTACACTACTTAAAAAATCGGGCATGTTTACAAAAAAAGTTCCGTGGCTTTCAGGGTCATTTAACGCTACGCCATTTACCGTAAAATTAATACGTGTAACATCGCTACCACGTATGCGTAAGCCCGTGTACCCCACGCCTGCGCCTGCATTGCTGGTTACTACTGTACCTGCTATATTATTAAGTATATAGGGTAAATCTTGTCCTGTATTGTTTTTAGTAATTTCGGTTTTATCAATATTAGTGTGGGTTGTTGCACTATTAGTTTGTACACGAGTGGCCACTACTGATAGTTCGTCCAACTCATAATCATTGTTGTACAGTTGTACTGTACCTGTTAGTGCAGCGGCATCAATGTACTGTGTGGCAAAACCCAAAGCACTAATTTTAATACGCTGACTATTAGTAGCGATAGTTAATTTTATACTACCGTTTTGGTCCGACGATGTAGCGTAAGAGCTATCCGTAGCGTTAATTAACATAATACTTGCCCCTGCTATGGGTGCGTTAGTTTTATCTACCAGTTTAGCTTTTAGCGTGTTTTGTGCTACCGCACTAGTAGTAACTGCTGTTAATAGCGTTGCTACAATTGTTTGTGTTGTGTTCATTTTAATTTGTTTTTTAATTTATTTTAAAAAACGAATTACTACGTTAAAATCTAATGATTATGGCCAACGACTACACATAGCGCACGTGCTATGTGTGTTTTGTATCCCTACGGCAACATTACTTGCATCAGGTTCGTCGGGTATAATCTCAGCTTTTTATAGCACCCCGTGTTGTTATTTACAACGGTGCAAATGTATTTATTTATTTTAATGAATGAGTAATTTATTTTTAGCAAATGGATTGTAGGATAACTAGTAAGTGAGCGAATAAATTTTTATAAAATATAAACTGTATATTTATTGCACAAAATAACCCCCATGAAAGTACCCGAAAAACTAAAACACTTACCGCCCGAAGACTACTATATGACTCCCGAAGGCTACGTAGTATTTACCGAAACGTATTTGCTCAAACGTGGTTTTTGTTGCAAAAATAGTTGCCGCCATTGCCCTTATGGATTTAACAAACATACTGGACGTTTTGATGTTAAGAAGTAAGGCTTATGTGGTAATGAAAACAATCATAATAATAAAATACAAGTTGCTACTTGTATTTTCAATGGTAATTTTTAGTAATAGTATAGTAGCTCAAATAATAAATGAGGTTTTTGAGCCATTAGACGAATTAACTTCCAATTTAAACAAAGTGGAATTCAATAGGGAACAAGACACTATTTGTTTAATGTCTTATGGTTTTAAAAATGAAGAAATTAGCATCTATATAAATAAATTAAAAATTTATGAGGGTATACTACCTAAAAGTATACATACAAGAGATAATATCATAAAGTTTAAAAAGCAACAATCAAATACGTTAAAAATAGTAGATGCTAACAATAAGATTATTTTAAAAATTAAACTAAGTAAAACTCATGTCTATAAAAGCATTTTGGTATATAAATTCCTAAATCGTTGGGAAATAAAATATACCGATAATTTACTTGTTTTTGAAGACTAAAGATTAACATACTTCGCATCGTTTCGCATCTCAATGAATTGAGATGTTGAATGTTTTTTTTGTATTCAGGCTAAGTTATTTTATCATAAATTGTGATACTGATTTTTTGTTTTTAATATCATAAATGTTTTTTAATTCTATTTTATTTAGGGGGGATTTAATATATTTCAAAGCCCCTAAAATAATTCGATGCTATTGATTACAAAGATAAGCTACCCACACCAAATGTCATAGACCCAAAATTTGTTATAAAAAAAATGAGATTACTACATTAAGTAGTAATCCCATTTCGTTAATTTTATTCGTAATATTGCTAGTTTTAGGAAGTGTTATTAGTTTAAAATTATTTTTTCAATAACATCGCCACCACGTATATCGTCTATGATATCAATACCGTCAGTTACTTTACCAAAACAAGTGTGTACACCGTCTAAGTGTTTAGTATTATTACGGCTATGGCATATAAAAAATTGCGACCCGCCTGTGTTTAAACCTCTGTGTGCCATCGAAAACACACCTCTATCATGTATCTGTTTTGCACCTTTTAATTCACATTTAATGGTGTAGCCTGGTCCTCCAGCACCAGTTCCATCAGGGCAACCACCTTGTATCATAAAATCAGGAATAACTCTATGAAAAGTTAGTCCATTATAAAAACCTTCGTTAATTAATTTAGTAAAATTAGCTACTGCAATAGGTGTATCGTCGTTGTATAATTCAAACTTTAATACTCCTTTGCTTGTGTGTAGTTCGCCAGTGGTTAGTGTAGTATTGCTCATTCTTGTTGGTGTGTTGTAGGGGTTAAGTAATTATTATAATTTGATTTCGTTGTTGTTTTCAAAAAAATGGTATTCCATAAAATTGTAAGCCATTACTGGTTTTACGCTAATACGTTTTTTGTATTTCCACATCCATTTCATGCGTAAACTTGGAAAGCCCGATGTTAAATATCCTGCAATGTAAGGGTGTAAATGTAGTTGTAGTGATGCTGGATTATTTTCGTTGCAAATAAAACGCAAGTGATTTTCTATTTCATCTGTAAACAATACGCTCGCTTTAATTTCGCCAGTACCTTTACATACAGGGCATTTTTCGCTAGTGTCCACCTGCATTTGCGGGCGTACACGGCTACGTGTTATTTGTATTAATCCAAATTTAGATGGTGGCAAAATATTATGCTTTGCCTTATCGGATTTCATTTCATCGCGCAGTTTTTCAAACAATTGTAAACGATTTTCCGCACTGTGCAAATCAATAAAATCTACTACAATAATTCCACCCATATCACGCAAGCGTAATTGGCGTGCTACTTCCTTGGCTGCATCTAAGTTTACATCAAGCGCATTTACCTCTTGCGTGTTGCTTGCTTTAGCCCTAGGTCCACTATTTACGTCTATTACGTGCATAGCTTCGGTGTGTTCTATTACTAAATAAGCTCCATTGCTCATGTTTACTACACGCCCAAAACTTGCTTTCATTTGGCGTTCTAAACCAAACACATCAAACATGGGTTCACTTTGTTTAAAATGTTTAAGAATATTTACACGCTCAGGAGCTATACTTTGCAAATATTCTTTGGTGTCGTTATATACTTTTTCGTCGTCAATGTGTATTGCACTAAAGGAGTCGTTAAGCATATCACGCAATATTACATTGGTACGGTCAATTTCGCCTAATAATTTTTGAGCGGGTTGCCCTGTTTTAAGGTTAGTGTATATATCGTCCCAGCGTTTAAGTAAGTCTTTCATATCGCCCTCTAACTCCTCAATACTTTGGTTTTCGGCTACAGTACGTATTATTACTCCAAAGTGGCGAGGTAACGAACCTGTAATTAATTTTTTGAGACGTGTTTTTTCTTCGTTACTTCTAATTTTTTGCGATACTGATACCTTGTCCGAAAACGGAATTAGCACAATGTAACGTCCTGCTAACGATATTTCGGTAGTAATGCGTGGGCCTTTGGTACTTATAGGCTCTTTGGCTATTTGTATTAGTATGTTACCAGTACCTGCAAGTAAATCATTTATTTGTCCTACTTTAGGTATATCTTCTTGTTTTACAAAGTTGGTAAGTAAGGCTTGTTTTTGTTTGCCCTGTTGTACTAATTTGGTGTATTGTATAACTGATTTTACTTGTTGCCCAAGGTCTAGGTAGTGTAAAAAAGCATCTTTTTCGTAACCTACATCAACAAATGCAGCATTTAAGCCGGGCATTATTTTTTTTATGCGCCCTAGATATATGTCACCCACGTTCCAGTCGCTGTTGCGAGGCTCGCGGTGCAACTCGGTGAGTTTTTTGTCGGCAGTTAAAGCTATAACTACCTCTTGTGTATTAGCGTGTACAAAAAGTTCGTTGGCCATGGTGTGTGGTATATATGTTGAAATTTAATTTGATAGCTAACCCTGTTAAGTATCATTTAAATTGATGTGTGAGTAAAACTAAAAATGCGTAGAAACCTTATAGAATAAGGATTTTACGCATTTTAAAATTAAGAAAAACTATCTTTTTTTCTTATGACGATTTTTTCTTAAACGTTTTTTTCTTTTGTGAGTAGCGATTTTATGACGCTTTCTTTTTTTTCCGCTTGGCATGTTTTCTTGCTTTTAGGTGGGTTACTAGTTACTTATTTAATTCTATTATTTCAATTGGCGAATATACCTATCTACTTCGTTAATTACTAATGCGTCAGTACTTTTTTCTTTAAAAGTTTGTAAGTTTTTGATAGCTAATGATTTATTACCCATAGAAGCATAAACTTCACCTATATATAAGTAAGCTTCGGTATATTTAGGGTTAATTGTTAATATTTTTTGAAAGCGTGCTATTGCTTTATCATATTGTTTGGATTGTACTGCAAACATTGCCAAACGCAAGTGGGCATCAACATAGGTACTGTCAGTTGTTACCACCTCACGTAGCAACGTAATACCTTGCATTGGATTTTCCGACATCTCCACATAACACGATCCTAATAGTGTTTTGGCCTCTAAATCATTGGCATTAATTGCTAGTACTTTTGTAAATGTTGCCACAGCTTTGGCATAGCAGTAAGTACTTACACATTCGTCTTTAGCAAACTTTGTGGCGTTGTAAAAACGTCCCGCTAGTTTTTTTAAACTTGAAGGGTCGTTTTTGCCGTCGTAAGTTTTTTGTGCAATACTTGCCGCAATTATATTTTGATTTTTGCTAACTGCATAATGTATCGCCGAATCGGGCGTGGCTGCCAAGGCTGTTAACGTAGTTTTGGTTTCGGGGCTAAGCGTAGTGTATAACGAGTCCACTAATTTATCAAAGCATTTAGTATCTAATTTATTTTCCTTAGCTATGTCGCGTGTGGCGGTTTGTGTTTGTTGGGTACGTGGTATACATAATAATAGTATAGCCAGTGCTACAGCACCAATTAGTACGCCCCATTGTAGGTTGCTTAGTTTCATTGCGTTAGGTTTTTGATTTAGAAGTTGCTTTTTTAGCCGCTACTTTTTTAGTAACTACTGATAATCTTTCTTTTTTTTCTTCCTCGCTGTTAGTACGTGTTACAGTATCTTTTATTTTGGTGTTAAATTCCTTGGCTACTTTAAATGTGGCTACGTAATGTGAGGGTACTTTTATTTGTATGTTTTTAGTAACTATACGGGCTGTTTTTTCTGCACGTTTTTTTAGTATAAAACCACCAAAGCCTCGCATATAAATGTTTTCGCCACGGAGCATGTTTTTTTGCACACTGTCAACAAAGCCCTGTATTACTGTTTCAATTACGTGTTTATCTAATTTTGTTTGGCGTTCAATGTCGTAAACTAAATCGGCTCTCGTCATGTTATATAATCGTATTATATTTATAATTAAATAGTTAATGCAAATTTACAAACATTAGCGGTATTGCCATTACTTTTTTTAGTTAATGTAATCGCTAAGTACTTCTGCAATTTCTTCATCATCCAATAAATGGTGCACCTGCCAGCCACAGCGTTGTGCGCCTTGTACGTGCTGTAAACTATCATCTACAAACAAAATTTGGTTGGGTTGTAGTTTGATGTGCGTTTGTACATAATGAAATACATCGGCATTAGGTTTACGGAGCCCTATTTCATGCGAAAAAAATACTTTATCAAACCCATCGTAAAAATAATCCTGACCAATTGTTGCCCTAATGTATTGCATAAACGCCTGCTCATGTATGCAATTGGTATTGCTTAATAAATATAGTTTGTAGTGCTGTTTTAAATTGTATACAAACTCAACACGTTGCCTGGGTAGGTTAAGCAGCATGGCGTTCCAAGCATTTTGTAATTGCTCATTGGTAAGCTTAGTATTGCTTAAAATACGTAGTTTATTGTAAAATGTTGTGGGGCTTATTACCCCAGTTTCCAAGTTATTAAACACATTAGTTTGTTGGGCTTTGGAGTACATTTCATCAAAATTATCAATGCCTAATTGCTTAAACGCATCAATAGTTAATTGATAATTAATATTGATGAGCACCGCACCAAAATCAAGCACAATGGCCTTAATGTCTTTGTTTATCATAGGTTTGGGCTACTTACTTTTTTTGTCCACTTTAATGCGCTCGGGCGCATTGGCAATATTCCACGCAGTGTAAAATACTAGGCGTGTTATTTTTTGCATTTTATCAAATTCAATTTTATCAATGGTGTCAGTGGGTTTGTGATAATCGTCGTGCACGCCATTAAAATAAAATATAACGGGCACATCGTATTTTGCAAAATTATAATGGTCGCTACGGTAGTAAAACTGGTTAGGGTCCAAGGGGTCGTCGTAGGTATAGTCAAGTTTTAATTGCGTGTGCGTGGCATTTTCTTTTTCACTAATTGCTTTAAGTTCCGTACTCAATTTTTCAGAACCTATCACATACACATAATTAGGATTGTCAGCGTAGCGTTTATCTCTACGACCAATCATATCAATGTTTAAATCCACGACGGTTTCCGTAAATTTAAACACTGGATTTTGCGCATAATAACTACTACCTAATAATCCTTTTTCTTCGCCCGAAAAATTAAGAAACAACATGCTGCGTTTAGGTTTATAACCCGCATCGTAAGCCTGTTTAAATGCGGTGGCTAAATTCATTACGGCTGACGTTCCGCTGGCATCGTCATCTGCGCCATAATATATTTTACCATCTACAATACCCAAGTGGTCGAGGTGCGCACTCATTACCACTACCTCGTTAGGAAACTCAGTACCGCGTATAAAACCCATTACATTTTTGCCCTGCATGTCGTTGCTTTCGCGCTGTATATGTATAGTGGTAGTATTTGCTAGCTTAATATTTTCAGCACTTTTGCATTTTTTATTTAACGCATAACAATTGTAAGCGCACTTTAATTGCTGCTTACCCATAATGTGTTGCGCTATTTTTTTCGATATAAATAAGGTAGGTATTTTACCATTTGTAGCCATTGATTTAATGGTAGTAGTAGGCTTTTGTAAGTAATGTATTAAGCGCTCCGATTTAATATCAGCTTTAAAATTAGCACTAATAATTAACACTACTTTAGCCCCAGCAGCCTTGGCCGCAGCTTGTTTTTGGCGCATATTAGTTGTCCAGGTGGAGGGCTGCTTGTTACCCGTGAGCAAATAAATACTATCCTTGGTCATAGGTTCGCCATCAATTATTAACACTACTTTATCCTTAACATCTATAGCTGCGTAATTGTTGTAATTGGCCTTAGGATCGTTAATGCCATAGCCCGCAAATACACTATTGTTGCTCGTTAAATCAAAATCATCAAAGCCCGGAAAAAAGTAGAAATCAGTATAGAGTTTAAATTTTTTATTGTCAACTTCAACAAACGATTGCGCTCCATTTTTTTTAACACTCAATATGTAATTTTGAAAATAGCTGCTGTCCTTGTACGGCGCCATACCCAAACTATTGTAATGCTTAGCTAAATAATTGCAGGTGCGTTGCATACCAATTGTGCCTGTTTCACGCCCTTCAAGGCTATCAGAACACAGTACTTGCATGTATTGTTTTAATTGTTGTGCGGTTATTAATTGTTCAAATTGTTGTTGAGCCGTAGCAATTAATGTGTAAGAAATTAATAGGATAACAAGTAGTGGTTTCTTCATAAGTTGTTTTTTTGAAAAATGTATTTTAAATCACTTTTTTTAATAGATACTTGACATATACTTTATTATTTTAATTGTTCTTAATAGATACTGTAATCAATTAGTATTTACTGGTTCTTACTTAGTTCCCTGAGTTTTCCTCGAAGGGACGGACATAAGATTTTTTTTTAATATACTCGTCCCTTCGATGAAAACTCAGGGAACTAGCGTTCGTATAATAATTACTACAGATCATTTTGCTTTTGCTCGCCTTGGTTCGTGTCCCCACGAACCAACTATTTTACCTGTTTCGGTTCGTGGGGACACGAACCGAGGCGGAATATTATTTTAATACGAGCAGAATGCTCGCACTAGCCTAAGCTGCTAGGACTAGCGGGGATATATTAAGCATCTTTATTTAACTGAATCTCAATTGAAACTAAGTTTTCTGACGTAAGTTCATAAGATAGTTTTTTAATTAAATAAAACGCATCAAACAAGTCTTGCAAGTAGTTTATTTTAGGCTCATATTTTAACTCTATATTGTCGTTTTTTTCTTTAAAGGTATAACCTAGATAGAAAACCTCATGATTTTTATATTTAATGATTCTTAAATCCGTGTCATTATGACTATAATAAGTATTCTTATTAATTGGGTTCACCTTTTTATTAAAACCAAAAATAGCTAACCATTTATCAGTAAGGGCTATTGGCTTATAGGTCTTATCTTCTTCATCGAGATGTTCTTCTTTTTTTATAGCGTTTAAGACTTCTGTTGTTACTAAAATTATTTTTTGATTGTGAAGTACTAAATAATCAAGTTTTAATGTATTTGCTTTCATGTTTATTTTTAATCCTACCCCTTCGCATAATCATCACTCAGCGTTTGAATATAATCCGATAGTTTTTCGGTTATTTCAAATTGGCTGAACTGCGCTAATGGCGTAGGGTTTACGTTATAAAACTCAGGGTTATTGTTTTTGCGCAGCGTGTATATGTGTTGCTTACCTTCTTCAAACCTGCCAATAGGGTCAATGGTCATGGTAAGTATTTGGTAGTCGTAATTACGGGCTACATCATACAACATATCAAAGTTTTCACCCAATCCTGCTACTTCATCTATGGCCATAAAACGTATTCCTTTTTTGGTTACTTTTTCTTTATCGTGGCGGCTAGTATCAATAATTGATAAACGTGCAATACACAACAAGGCAAGCATGGTATAGTTTTGCCCGTTGCTACCTGGTGCATCCTCGCCACGTGGGGTTTTAAGGCTTATTGATAAATCAAAATACGATTTAGGATTAGTCAGTTTTTTAATATCGGGTTTCAAGTTTTTAACCTCGCTGTTTTCCATAAACGCTTTTAGTATGATAGTATCAGCACCCTCGTCAGAGCCTTCCATCATTTTAAACAAGCCCATATCCATGGCTTTGGCACTTATTTTTTTGCGCAAATTATTTATCCAATGAATAGGATAATTTTTTGATGGATCAAAGTTTAACTCTACATAATGTCCGCCCGAAATTTTGTTTACACGGAAGAAGTCTCGCAAGTCAAAAATCTTGTCTTTGTACTCGTTGTATATTTCTTCAATACGTGTAAATATTCCATTAATAATAAGTAGCTTATGGTCGTTTAGCTCGCTCATTTTTTGGTTAATACTTAATAGGTATTGGTCAATATCATCGGCTAATTGTAGTTCAATTTCTTTTTCCTCGCCGTGTATTACGTTAGGCAATAGCACCTCGGCAAGGGTTTTAAAATCGTGCATGTGGTTGCCCTTTAATCGCTCATCGTCAATGTCTAGCTTGCTGTCATTTAACACATTGTCGTATAGCTTGCGGTATGCCTCGCCACTGGTAACTACGTCCACCTGTGCTTTTTTTACAATGTCTTCGTCAATAGGTACGTTTAATTTATTGGCATCAAACTCACCCACTACCAACTCGTAGGTTTTAAGTGAGCTTTGATATTTGTCGTCAATTTCGGGCAAGCGCATGGTTAGCATACTCACGCTATTTCGTAGCACACCGCGCGCTTCAGTAGCTTCGGAGCGCACCTTTGATAACGTAGAACTAAAGGTACGTAACGAGCCACTTTCTTTCTCAATATTGCGTATGTCGTTGCTAATTTTTAGTTGATTACTTTCTATTTCGTCCACGCGCAGGTAGCCCGTATAATCGGTTTTCCAAAACTCTAATTGTGCCTCTAAGTTTTTTGATTCAATGGTGTAATCTTTTAAATCACGTTCTTTTTCAGGTATTTTTATTTCCTCAATTTCTTTCGTTGTTTTGTTATAACGAATAATATCGGCACTCCAGTTGGTACGGTTTTGCTCGTTTACCGTTTTGTTTTTAATACTCTCGTTCCAACGTAATTCGGCTTGTTCGTATTGGTCTTTAAGGTTTACGTTAGGGTTGCTCAATAATTTAATAGCGTTCTCAAACTCTGATTCCACAAGGCTTTCCAGCCTATCGTCTACTATATAACTATTTACTTCGTCGCGCGAAGCGTACAACGTTTGAAAATTTTGGTTGTACCCATATTCGTACAATGCGTTTTGTAAGGTGTCTAACTTTACACGTTGTAACGATAGTTCGTTTAGCTCGCTCTCTATTGTTGAGCCTACTTTTTGTAGTTCGGTAGCAATAGTTTTTGGGTTGTCAAATAATTGTTTTTCTACGTATTCTACGTATTCGTACACGCCGTTGAGGTTAATCCAAAAACCCTCTTTAGTTTTTTCGGCAATGTCTTTTTTAACAATATCAAATATGTTTTCGGGCGTAGGTATAAAGCGGGTTACGTTGCTTGCTCCGCTTGGTTTGCTTATGCCTAAGTGTTTAAAGTGCATCAGCAACGACTCCTCTTCCTTGTTTAATTTAGCGGCTTTTTTAACTGCCCATTGTGCAAACGAATCCTTGAAACTATTGTCAAACAAGGGTTTTAAACCATTTAATTTTTCAATTTTTTGGTTTAATTCCGTTAATGCTTCACGGCTATTATCCTTGGCTACTTTGTAGTTGGTAAACCAGTGGCTGGTTTCAAAATCGTTTCGTACGTTGTGTTCGTCAAGGTAGGCGGTAAATTTTTGTAATTTTTCTTTATCGCCTAATAGTTGTTTTTGCTTGTAATATTTTTCTTTTAATAATTGCGGCGTGCCGTAGTCGTTTACTAATTGTTCAATTTCGGCTATACGCAAATATACTGGTGCAACTTCATCATACGAGCGTTTGGCAATAACTGCGCTCATTTCCAAGCTTTCTTGGTTACGCTCCGCAAAATCTATTTGCAACGATAGCTTATCAATTTCTTTGCCTAATTGTTTAATATCATTTTTAAGGTTTTCAATATCCTTATCTACCTCCTTGTTGTTAATTTCACTCAATTTGGAGTCAATCATAATTTGTTGCAACGTTACATAGGCTAAGTCTTTTTGGTTATTAATTAACTCACGTTGCACTTTATCTTTTTGTTGAAAATGGTAGGCAGTATCTACCAACAAGGCATAGCTGGCCGATTTTTCTTTCTTGCGTTTTTCTTCCAATAACGCAATTAATTTTTCACGCTTGTATTTTACACGTTCATATACTTTGCTGTTGGTAAGGTAATCAGCGTGCGCTTTTTCAATTTCTTTTTTGCGTTTTTCGTATTCCTTGTTAAGGTCGTCTTCGTTGGCAAACAAAAAGTTTTTTAACTCCTCACTCTTAGCACCTACGCCTTTACCACGGCTGAAAGATTGTAATATTTGCGAGTACGATTTCAACTTTTTATCGTCTTCGCTAAAGTCTAACGGCAATACTTGGTTGTTAAATAATATTTTGTGGTACTCGGGGCTTTTCTTAAAATAATCTTTAAGTGCATAGCCTTTTTCGGCTAGCAATTCCTTTAGTTTTTCAATAGGTAATATCTGTTGTGTTTTACCTTTGGTTTGAAGGAAATCACGATAGGTTAAAAACTTATTATACGGCTGTAAGTTGTGCGGTTTGTCGTTGTCCCAGTTATTAGCTTCGCCATTGCGTTGTATCAAAAACGGATAAATACTTTTTGAATTTGTTTGTATGCAAACCCCCAAGCCCACAAATTGCTTGTCGGCTATTTCCACGTTAGCAAATGCGTAACCCACGCTACCAGCATCGCCACGCTTTAGTACCATACCTTCAATAGTACGTTTTTCGTTGGTTAATACTTCGGTAGCACTTTCCCAATATTCTTTTTTGGCAATAAAAATTAACTGCATTAAATCGGCAACAACCGATTTTCCTGAGCCCGAACCACCAGTAAAATCAGTACGTAAGGGGTGTATTAAATAATCGGAATTGTTGTGGTAAATAATTCCAACAGTAGAAACGCTAAAAATGCGGGGGTATTGTTTCATCTAATTTAAAATGATGTATGGTGTGAATGTTGATTTTAGAGTAATTTTTCAAAATTAAGGTTATATATTAATTACAGGCTATTTGTAGCGGGTTTACTTATTAACGTTTTTGGGGTTTTTCAACAATTGGGTAGTAGTGTAGTTAATTATGGCAATTGCCTTGATTATAGGGTGGCATGTACCGTAAAATGTTACATTTGCCGTTAAACAAACAGTATTATAATGACTATAAAAATTGGCATATTACGCGAACAAAAATCCCCGCCCGATAAGCGTGTACCCTTTACGCCTGAGCATTGCAAAATTATTGCTACCGAGTTTAAAAAAGAGGTGCAAATAGTAGTGCAACCCAGTGCCATACGCTGCTATACTGATGCCGAGTACGTAGCCGGTGGTGTTATCTTACAAGAAGATGTAAGCGATTGCGATGTACTTATGGGCGTAAAAGAAGTACCTAAAACTGAGTTAATTGCAGGCAAAAAATATTTCTTTTTTTCGCACACTATCAAAGCGCAAGCGCACAACAAAACCTTGATGCAAGAATTAATTGCACGCAAAATTCAAATGATTGATTATGAAACTTTGGTGGACGAAAACCTATTTCGCATCATCGGTTTTGGGCACTATGCAGGCATTGTAGGGAGTTATAACGGTTTGCGTGGTTATGGTTTAAAATACAAAATGTTTGATTTAAAACCTGCTAATCTTTGCTACGACCGTGTGGAGCTACACCGTGAGTTAGAAAAGGTAAAACTATCCAACATTAAAATAATAGTTACAGGCAATGGGCGTGTGGCCAATGGTGCTATTGAAATACTAGGCATATTGGGCATACGCCGTGTTACTCCTTACGAATTTACACACAATACGTACCGAGAGGCGGTATATACACAACTACATTCAGCTGATTACAACGAGGCAATAAATGGTGCAGAGTGGAACACGGCTAAGTTCTTTAAAGACCCTACCCACTACCGTAGCACCTTTGCTAAATACACCAAACACTGCGATTTGCTGATGCACTGCTCGTTTTGGGACCCACGTGCGCCGCGCTTATTTACTAAAGACGAAATGAACGCCCCTGATTTTCGCATAAGCGTAATAGCTGATATTACTTGCGATATTGATGGCTCAATACCTAGCACGCAACGCTCCACTACTATTGCAGAACCTTTTTTTGGCTACAACCCCGCCACACAACAAGAGGACGAAGCCTTTGCGCCACATAGTATTACTGTAATGGCGGTGGATAACCTACCGTGTGAATTACCGCGTGATGCAAGCGAAAATTTTGGTAAAGAATTAATAGAACGTGTGCTACCTGCCATAATTAACGATTCTGAAAAATTACTGGAGCGTGCCTCAATAACGGCTAACGGAGCGTTAATGCCTCGCTTTGAATATTTACACGACTACGCTTTTAATTAAACACAAATGCACCCTAAGTTAAAAGTAGTAATTATTGGTTGTGGCAATGTTGGGCATCAATTAGCATTGGCTATTGATAGTGCCGAACACGCTAAGGTAGTGCAAGTAATAAGCCGCAATGCCCACAAAGCAAGGGAACTAGGCGAACTTATTAACTGTGCCTATACCCCACATTTTGAACATGTTAATTTAGGAGCCGACGTATATTTATTTTGCATAACCGATAGTGCCATTACTGAAGTAGTGGCACAAGCCAAGTTTCTAACCCTTACCAACAGGCTTATAGCCCACACCTCAGGCAGTGTGGGTATGGAAGTACTACTGCCTTACTCCACCAATGTAGGGGTATTGTATCCCTTACAAACCATGAGTGCCACGCACAACGTGGATTTGAGCGCAAGCCCATTATTTATTGAAGGAAATAATGCACAAAGTATGCACACATTAAACTTGTTAGCCACTGCTATTACAACGCACGTAACTGCTGTAGATAGTGCCACACGAGCCAAGTACCACATAGCAGGCGTTATGGTTAATAATTTTGTAAACCACCTAATGCACAAGGCTACAGAGTTTTGTACCGATAATAATTTAGAGGCTGATTTACTACTGCCCTTACTTACTGAGACGGTAAGCAAACTACACACACAAACTCCATACGATGCGCAAACAGGACCTGCTAGACGCAATAACACCGAAGTAATTGAAAAACATTTGCTTTTTTTGCAAAACAATACCACATTACACCAAATTTATGCAACTTTATCCAATAGCATAATTAACACGTATAACACTAAATAATAAAAACATATTCAACTTAACAATGGCAAAAACAGCACTAATTACAGGTATTACAGGGCAAGACGGTTCGTACTTAGCTGAACTTTTATTAAGCAAAGGCTACATAGTACATGGGGTTAAACGTCGCAGTTCGTCGTTTAACACACAGCGTATCGACCATTTGTACCAAGACAAACACTCGGGCAACGGGCAGTTTCACTTACATTATGGCGATTTAACTGATAGTACCAACCTCATACGCATTGTGCAAGAAACTCAACCTGACGAAATATATAACCTTGCGGCACAATCGCACGTTATGGTAAGTTTTGAAACCCCCGAATACACTGCTAACGCTGATGGTATAGGCACACTACGATTATTGGAAGCCATACGTATTTTAAAACTCGAAAAGAAAACCAAATTTTACCAAGCCTCTACCTCTGAGTTATATGGCTTGGTGCAAGAAGTACCGCAGCGCGAAACCACTCCGTTTTACCCACGTAGCCCGTATGGCGTAGCCAAATTATATAGCTATTGGATTGTAAAAAACTATCGCGAAGCCTACGGAATGTTTACCTGCAACGGAATATTATTTAACCACGAAAGCCCCGTACGTGGTGAAACCTTTGTAACCCGCAAAATTACTATGGCAGTGGCCAATATTAAACTTGGTAAACAACAAAAACTACACATAGGTAACCTTGATGCTGAGCGCGATTGGGGCCACGCCAAAGATTATGTAGAGGGCATGTGGTTAATGATGCAGCAAGACGTACCTGATGATTTTGTATTGGCCACAGGTGTAAAAATTACCGTACGCAAGTTTATTGAAATGGCATTTGCCCACACGGGCGTAACCGTTAAGTGGCAAGGCGAGGGAGTAAACGAAAAAGGAATTGATGCCGCCACAGGTAACGAAATTGTGGCTATTGACCCTATTTACTTCCGCCCTGCCGAAGTAGAACTATTAGTAGGCGATGCCACCAAAGCCCGCACCACACTAGGCTGGACACCAAAGCACACCGTAGAGCAACTATGCCAAGATATGGTAGCGCATGATTTAGAAGTGTGCGCCGCTGGGGGGCATTAAAATTTGAATAGGGAATTTATAACATCTAGGTTTATTTATTAGTTGTGGGCAAAGCTATGACGACATTGTTCATTGAAAAATATCGTCTCTACAATGAGACAAAAGATCCTGAATTTAAGGGTTACATTGACTATTGAATTTGCAATGTCCTTAGTTGGAGTGGTGACGTTCTCCTCATTGGTAACAATGATGTTAATTCAAAACTTTACGACTATGATAGACAAAATCAAAAGTGTAGTAGTTGGGGTTGCTCTCGCGGGGAGAACGGTATCCAAACTCCATACTATAAGACGTTGAAACCAGTAGTTAAGTAATCTGAATTCAGGGCAGAGAGCTGGGGGTTCGAATCCCCCACTCCCCACCTTTTTAATAATTTTAAAAACGAAATAAAATGACACTAAAAGAAATAGTAGGAGATGAAGACTAAAATAAAAACAGAAAAAGATTTTGACACCGTTAAAATTTTTAGAGAAATAAAAAATAAAATTTCGCAAGAAATTAAAGGAATGACATTTGAACAGTTAAATGCGTACCTGGAGAGCCGAAAATTAGCAACTTAACTTTCGCCCTGCCGAAGTAGAACTATTAGTAGGTGATGCCACCAAAGCCCGCACCACACTAGGCTGGACACCTAAGCACACCGTAGAGCAACTGTGCCAAGATATGGTAGCACATGATTTGGAAGTGTGTGCCGCTGGGGCATTCATTGAATTAGGGAGTTGATACACCTATGCATATTTATTTGTTGGCGGTATTGCTATGACGACAAATAATCCACAACCATCAGACAATAGAATGAATAAAGGTTTAACCAAAAAAATTGAACGTAAACTTCAAGCCACTAAGGACAAAAGGTTGGGTAAGTTTTTTATATTCATTGGTCTTATGGCTTTCATATCATTCATTTATACTGGCAGACAATATAACCTGACAATAATAAAATTTGATTATGTTGTTGCTGCTCATATTGCTTCAGGACTTGTTTTCGGCATATTGACATTAAAATACAAAGAAAAGTTAGAGGGTAATGACTTCAATATTTTTAGACATTTCATTTGGACAATGTTGGTTTACGGTTCAATATTTACTGGTATATTTTATTTAACTAACAGACAGTTTGACGACAATCAAGAGTACGAATCCCCCGCTAGTCCTAGTTGTGCTGTGAATGAATAACCACTTTTTTATGTAGTTATTCAATGTTGTATAAGAGATGATAGTAGGTCTATCAGTATAGGTGTGCAAGCGCGTGT
>JAYWFU010000142.1:0-11992 GCA_043778625.1 Bacteroidia bacterium
TTTTTTTTCGGGAAAGCAACTAATTATTAGCGTACAAAAATTACCAAATACAAATTTTAAGTAACATTATGTTTTTAATTTTAATGCGTAAAGCCTGAACCGTATTAACCAAGCGTGTAATTTGTTGCTGTATATTATAAAACAAATTGGGTATAGTTGAATATCTTAAACTTAAAAAAACGAAAAAGATAATTACGCGCTTAGTGCTTTGCTTAATAACCGATCTAACTACACTGGCTCAACCTTGGGCAACTATGAGTGCTACGTGGCACTACGGCTTTATTAGTGGTTATGGTGCTAATGGTTACAGAAAAATTACCTAGAACATAAAGACACCTTAATTGATGGTATTTACACCATCAAAACGTAGGACTAATACAATTAATTTGTTTAAATGCAGTTATATTTAAAATAAATTTGTTTGTATGTTATTAACAATTATCTTAGCATAAGTTTTTAATCATTAAAAAAACAATTATTCATGAAAAAACAATTATTCTTCATTGCCTCTTTAGTAACTTTATTTAATTACTCCTCATTTGCCAATAATGGTGATAAAGAAGATAACCCGATAACAAATCCGTATAAAAATTTATTTGCTAATTGTTATGCAAAATATGGTGCAACAATACCAGCAGGTATGTTAGAAGGGGTTGCTTTTTCGCAAACGCATTTCACACACATTACCCACGCTAATAGTGTTTCGGAGTCGTGCATTGGTGTGCCTAACGCTTATGGGATTATGGGATTAGTAGCCAATGGCGAAAGTTATTTTAGAAACAACTTAGCGCTAGTAGCAAGCCTATCAGGCATTACCGAGGAAGAAATTATAAGTAGTCCTGCCAAAAACATTGCAGCTTACGCATTGGCCTACAACGAATTAGCTTTACAAAATAATATTACGGCTACTACTGATATAAAACAACATATTGATATATTAGTGGCACTGAGCGAGTTGCCTTTAACTAGTGATATTCAAAACGATTTTGCATTAAATGCGCACCTATACAATATTTTAAATTTTATAAATAATTATTCAAATTATACTGAATTATTTGTAAGCCAACCATCAGCCATTAATTTACAAAATGTGTTTGGTAATAATTACAAAATACTATCGGCAAGTAACATAACTATTACCCACGAAAGTGTGTACAACACCAACAGCGGTGCTACTTACCGCACTACTAATTTGGCACAAAACAATAGTGTTTTATCTGCTGATTATTCTCCTGCCCTGTGGAGTGCTGCGGCATCATGTAATCAAAGTTCACGCAGTGGCACAACTATAACCGCACTAGCCATACATACAGTACAAGGCTCGTATGCTGGTTGTATATCGTGGTTTAAAAATTGTTCAGCCTCAGCCTCGGCACATTACGTAATACGCTCAAGCGACGGACAAGTAACTCAAATGGTGTTGGAATCAGGTAAAGCATGGCACATTGGCTCAGCAAACCCCTACACTATTGGTATAGAGCATGAGGGGTATATAGCCCAATCGTCGTGGTACACCAATAACATGTATGTATCATCAGCCGATTTAGCCAGAGATATTTGTGTTGATAATTCAATAGACCCATTAAAAACATATTATGGGGCAGGCTGTTCGGGTACAACGCAACAATGTGCAGTTGGCTCATGTACTAAGGTTAAGGGGCATCAAATGTTTCCAAGCCAAACACACAATGACCCTGGCGTAAACTGGAACTGGTTTAAATATTATAATTTAATAAACAACCCGTACACTACCTCAACAATTACAACTGCTACTGGCACAATTACCGACGCAGCAGGGTCGTCAGCTAATTATAGTAATGACGAACGCACGTTAATAAAAATAGCTCCGTCAGGCGCTACCAATATTACACTAACATTTACTCAATTTGGTTTTGAAAATGGTTTCGATCATTTAATTATTTATGATGGGGCAACAACCTCGTCGCCACTTATAGGTAAATACACAGGTACATCAAGCCCAGGCACTGTTACCTCGTCAGGTGGAATAATATTAGTAGAGTATCGTACAGATTGTGCTACTACCGATATTGGATTTGTTGCTAACTACACTACTAACGGGCAGGTAATAAACACTAGCGATGTGGTTCCGCCTACCACAAACATAGCCTTAACTAATAATTGGGTAAGCGCTAATTTTACTGCGAATTATAACGACACGGATAACGTAATTGTTGAAAAATCGTATTTTCAAGTAAGTGATTTTAATGGTACTGAATGGCGTGCCAACAACACCCAAGGTTTTTATAACGATAATTTTGACGGTTCGGCAATTAATAGCGAATGGACTCAAAAAACGGGTACATGGACAATTGCAGGCAATGTGTTGGAGCAAACTGATGAAGCATTAAGTAACACTAATATTTACACTCCACTTACTCAAAACTTATCTAATCGTTATTTGTATCATTGGTCAGGTAATATGAGTGGTGCTGGCATAAATCGCCGTTCAGGGTTTCATTATTTTGTAGATGACCCCAATGCAACAAACAGAGGTAATTCATATTTTATTTGGTTTAGATTAGATGATCATAAAATACAAATTTACAAAACAGTAAATGATGTATTTGGCTCACCAGTACTTGACTCTACCTATAACTTTACGGCCAATACTTGGTACGACTTTAAGGTAATATATGATCGTATAACGGGGCGTCATGTAGTATACATTAACAACACTCCCGCCTGCGATTACACTGATCCTAACCCTTTAACTACAGGACAATACATATCATGGCGTAGTGGTAACTGTAATTATAAAATTAATAATTTACGAGTATACCGTTCGCGCGCAGCAAGTACTCCAATATTTGTTGGGCCTGCCGCAAGTGATATGATGCGTTTTCAAAACCAATCGCCTACAACTCCTGCAGGACGTATTCGTTCAATAGCTAACGATGGTGTAGGTAATATATCAGCCATTGATGCACAAGATGTAAATGTAGATTGGACAGCACCACCAGCAGCACCTATTAACGATGGTATTACCACCACCGATATTGATACCACCTTTGATAACGGACAACTTTCATTTAACTTCCCTACGTTAGATGACCCTAACTCGGGAATTATTAATTACTCGTATGCAATAGGAACAACACCTGGTGCTTCAGATACGTACACTTGGACAGACTCAATAGGTGGAGATACTAAAACAATTACGGGATTAGGTCTATTTGTTAATACTATATATTATGCTAGTGTAACTGCCACTAATGCGGCAGGAATTACTTCAGCCGTAAATACCAGCGACGGGCAATTGTACTTAGGACTTACTACCAAAACAAAATCAATAGTAGCCACCACCAACAAGTTAATTACATACCCTAATCCTGTTACAAAAGCTGATAAATTGAGTATTAGACTAACAAGCAGTGCTAATGAACGTGCTACCATTCAAATTATTACAGAACAAGGGCAAGTTATTAAAACATTAATTACTCAAATAATTATTGGCGAAAATAATTTCACACTAGATAATACTCTTTCACAAGGTATATATTTGCTAAAAATTAATAGCGATAGCAACAACATAGTTCAAAAATTAGTAATTCAATAAGGTATCATCATATTTACTTTAAATAATAATATAGCATGAAAAAAATAGTTTTAGCAGCATCATTACTTGTATCGGGTATAGCTGTAACACAGGCACAAAATGACTTGCAATACGCACACTTTATGGTAAATACACTTACCTATAATCCAGCGGTGGCAGGTAGTACTAATAATTTAGATATTATATTGTTAGGGCGCAAGCAATGGGTAGGTATAGGACAATCTCCACTATCACAAACCTTAAATGCACACACTTATTTAGAAAAAATAAAAGGTGGGGTGGGATTAACCTTAATTAATGATAAATTAGGTTACGAAAACTCGTTGAATTTAAAAGCAAGCTATGCTTACCATATTAAGTTAGGTAAGGAGGCTACATTAGCTGCTGGTATTAGCGTTGGTTTCTTGTACAAATCAGTTGATCAAAGCAAGTTAGTATTTGACGACCAAACTGACCAAACTGCACAAAACTCATTAGGTAAAGAGTTTAAGCCCGACGTTAATGCGGGTTTGGAGTTTAGAAACAAAGATTTAGTAGTAGGCTTGGCTAGCACGCACGTACCGCAAGGAGTAGGTAGTGCAACCAATTTTAAAGTGCCTCGTCATTATTTTTTGTATGCTAAATATTACATCGCAGTATCTAAAGATTTAGATATTGTGCCTTCCGTTTTATTTAAAAGTGCTGGTTTCATTACCCAATTTGAAGGTAATGTAAACGTATTATATCAAAAAAAATACTGGGTAGGCTTAACTTATCGTAACAAAGAGGCGGCAGCAGGATTAGTAGGAATGCAAATTAACCAAAAATTTAAAATAGGTTACGCTTACGATTTTAACATGGGTATAACTAAAACAAACCACAGTTCAGGTTCGCACGAGCTGTTTGTAAATGTGATTTTACCTGGCTTTAACAAGAAAAAACACTCAATGAAAACACCTCGTTTCTTTAATTAATAATTACGAAAAATAATAGTAGTTTTTAATAATTGAATGTTAAATACAAAATTAATTAACGCAATACAAAATTTCGTCACCCACACCGTTCTGGTTGTGGGTGACGTTATGATTGACACCTACTACACAGGTAGCGTTAATCGTGTGTCGCCCGAAGCACCTGTGCCTGTGTTAGACTTAGATACTATTACACACAAACTAGGCGGGGCAGCCAACGTGGCTAGTAATATTAGTGCCTTAGGTGCTAAGGCTATGTTGCTATCAGTTACCGGTAACGATGCTACAGCACAACAACTACAAGCGTTGCTTACACAACAAAATATAACAGCGCACTTAATTGTAGATGAAAGTAGATGCACTACTCAAAAAACAAGGTACATAGCCCAACAAAACCAATTACTAAGGGTAGATAACGAAACCAAAACGGAACTAGTACCCGCCATTGAAAACGAACTAATAGCACGTTTTTTAACTATACTCACTACCTCAACAATTGATGCTGTAATTATAGAAGATTATAACAAAGGAGTGCTTACCCCTAAGGTTATTAATGAATTAATAAATGCCTGTGCTGCTAACAAAATAAAAGTGTTTGTTGATCCTAAAAAAGACAATTTTTTTGAGTACAAAAATGTTACGGTATTTAAGCCTAATTTAAAAGAAATAGTAGCGGCATTACAATTAAAAACAACTGACGAAGAAACTATAAAAAAAGTAGCTACAGACTTACGTGCTCAACTTAATTCACAACTAGTTATGGTAACTCTTGCTGATAAGGGAATATTAATAGCATCTGCCGAAAATACAGGTATAATACCCGCTAAAAAACGAAGCGTAGCAGATGTGTCGGGCGCTGGAGATACAGTAATAGCAGCTACTGCGCTATGTAGCTTGCAAAATTTATCGTGGTATGAAACGGCCACATTAAGTAATTTGGCAGGAGGTGTGGTATGCGAAAAAATGGGTGTAGTAACAATAAGTAGCCAAGAATTAATAGCTGAAGTAATTAAAAGCATAGTTGAATAGTTTATGATTTATTCAAACTATTTTTTAATTTAGTAATGATACATAAGGTAGTGGTAGCACATAATTTTAATAAATGAAAATACATTTACATAAAATAGTTTGCATTTTAATTTTGCTAGCATTTATTGCTAACAAAGCTACTGCCCAAGGCGTAACCCCGTCTGATGGCGGGTGCGGCACTCGTCCAACTCCATTAATATCTTCTATTCAATCTGTATCTGGTAATACTGTTATTTGTGTAGCGTCAACACCAGCCGCAGTATCGTTAACCACAAGTAATAGCGTGGGTACAGGTATAAACGCTAACCACACACAGTTTTTAATATATACTGAATTTAGTTTATCCAATAGTGGGTTTATTGAGGCAGGTAACCCATTACCAATTACCTTTAATCCAACGATATCTAGTTATAATCCAATTAAATATTCGTTGGTATTGGTAGATACTTCTACAGCAAATTATTGTAGAGATAGCTCAAGTGTAACTATACAATTAGTACCTGCACTTGGCCCTAACTTAGCTATTAGCGCTAAAGACCGCGACGGCGACTCAGTGTACTGTGTAATACCTGGCGACCCTAACGCTGCCTCTGACCCGGTTAAATTCAAACCACAATTTAACATGCCTGCCGGAACTGACTTAACAGGCTACGCCTTTACTTGGAATATGGGCGACGGCACCCCATCATTTACACTCAACGACACCGCTACATTTTTATACACCTACAATAATCAAGGTATATTTAATGTAACCATGCACACATTAAGCCCAGGAGGTTGCACTGACGACGACACTATTAAAATAACGTATATCCGCACTAATAATTTGGCAATTTTGCCTATGACGGGTGTAGGTAAACGTTTTTGTGTGCCACAAACCTACTTAGCCGAAATGCCTGCTGGAGTATTTTACGATAGATTTGTGTGGAACTTTGGTGATGGAACAGCGAGCGTTACCACGTATACCAACAGTGTACCATCACACACCTATATCAAAAAAGGATTATTTAACATAACGGTAAGTGGCTTTAATGCCTGTGGGTCAGATGGTGCGGCATTGTTTAACTTAGACGCTATTAAAGGGGCAAAAGCCTATTTTTCAAATAAATCAGGTGGGGTAGAAACCTTACTAGGCTGTGAGCCAATGCTTATTACATTTAAAGACACTTCCAAAGATGTGCCTACTACTTGGGCGCCACAAGGACCGCCTGCTGGCGCACCCAACTTTAACCCAACTGGCTACTTTGTACGTTGGGATTTAGGTACAGCCCACGCTCCCTTTGATGTAACAAGTGGCACGCATAATCCTCCACCACAAAGCTACAGTGCTGGCGTTTATTACATTAAATTAATTGCCTATAGTTTTTGTGGTAATGATACTATAATTAAAAAATTAATTGTAAACCGCCCACCAATTGCCAATTTTACTTATAATACAAGCGGAATATGCTCGCCTGTGTTAGTAAGTAGCATTATTAATACGTCAATTGATACTGGCTATGCACCTACCTATAATTGGACTATTAACGGTACTACCGTAGGCACTACAACTAATATACCTAATCAAACCATAACCACCACTGGCTCTACATTAGTAAATGCTCCAGTAAATTTAACGGTAACTAATAACTGTGGTAGCAATACCAAATTAACAACTGTTGCTAGTAACCCCGCTGTTGTGGCTAATTTTAAAGTAAATGAAGATTCTATTTGCACAGGCCAATCATTACTAGTTACTGATTTAAGTCAAGGTACGGCACTAAGTTATAATTGGAATTATGGCGGTAATGGCAATACAAGTAATGCGACTAATAGCCCAAGCACACAATCGTACACCACTTTGGGTAAAGACACCATAAAATTAATATTAACAGGGGCTTGCGGTACTAAAACTAAAAAACAACCCTTAATTATAAAAGGATATCCCAAAGCTAATGTTACTACTGCTGATAGTGTGATATGCCCTGGAGCAACCGCTAAATTTACTAATGCTACTAATTCAGGCAATGCCAGTACTTATAGTTGGGCTAACGGAGCTAGTTCAAACCCAACAAGTTCAACCAATGCTAGCTTTGAAACTGTGCAATACTCCAACCCCGGTATTGTATATGTTAAACTTACCGTAGACTCCATAGGTTGTAAAACCACTGATAGTGTTAAGGTGCGCATAAACCCTCGCCCATTTACACAAATAGCAGCAAACAAGCTTAGCGTATGCTCGCCCGATACGGTGGTGTTTACCAACAATAGCGTACTTAATACGGGCGACACTTATTACTGGAACTATGGTAATGGAGTAACCAGCACCTCGTTTGCCCCACAAGCCACGCCACCACTCGTTTACAGTTCGTTTGATGATTCGACTATTACCGTTTATTTTAAAATATCGTCAGGCACTAGTGGCTGTGTTGATAGTAATTCGTTAGTTATAAATACTCACCCCTATCCTACCTCTAATTTTACGGTTAATGATACTGTTTGCTTGGGTGGAGAATCATCGTTTGCTAACACTACCTCGCAAACTATTACGGGTACGTTAAATGATTCGTGGAAGTTTGGAGATAATGTAACCTCAGTAGATAAAAACCCTAAGCACACGTACTCGGCAGTAGGTAATTATGAAATAACGTTGCAAAGTACTAGCCAATATGGCTGTGTTAATGTACATAAAGATACCATAACAATATTGGGAATACCTGTGCCGCTATTTAACTTCCCTATTGTGTGCGAAAAAGATAGTACACAACTCGATGCCTCCCCATCAACAGGTGCGGCCAGCTATAGTTGGGATTTTGGCAATGTCGCAACAGGCGCTAACAATACCTCAACAGCAATGTCGCCCAAGCATTTATATAGTACCAATGGTATATTTACAGTAAAATTAACCATAAAAAATAGTTTTGGCTGTACTGATAGTTTAAAACAAGTAGTTAAGGTAAACCCTAAGCCAGTGGCTGATTTTAAATTTGGAAATGCTGGGTTTGGTACGGGAGGTACTTGTGCTCAAAAACCAATATCATTCTTGGATCAATCATCTACCAATATTATTAAATGGGATTGGAATTTTAACGATGCTTCATTAGGTCAATCTCAATACGCAAATACACAAACACCAATACACACTTACCCTAATCCTACCAGCACTGGGTTTGATGTAATACTACACGTTGAAAATAATTATGGGTGTAAGGACTCTATTAAAAAACACATCATTATTTTCCCTAAGCCTAAAGCTGACTTTACATTTGACACCTCTTGTGCAACTATACCCACACAATTTTATAATTTATCTCAGCACCCTGGTACTTTTGCAATTTATATTTGGGCGTTTGGTGATGGTAATTGGTCGGTTTATACCAGAGACCCTTATTATGCCTACCAAAACGACACTGGATTTACCGTAATGTTGGCCGTTCAAGACCAAAACAGGTGTCAAGATACTATATATAAAAAAATTAACGTAAGGCCAACTCCGCAATCGGGATTTAATGTAGATATAGTTTGTAACGGATTGCCTACTCACTTTACTGATACCATTGCCCGTAATCAATTAGCTACTACCAATTGGTTTTGGACTTTTGGAGATGGTGCTTCGTCAGCAAGTAATACGCCAGTTCATCAATACGCAAATCCTGGCTCTTATACCACAACTGTAATTAACACTGACAAGTCAAGCGGGTGTACCTCCACTTACACTAAAGTAGTTACGGTTTTGGATATTGTACGTGCTAAGTTTGACATTAGAGATTCCATATTTTGTCAGGGGGACATTGTACCTTATCAGGATTTAACATCCGCCACAAGCCCTTATACGGTGCAAACCTATAGTTGGCATTTTGGCGATGGCGGTACTAGTACTCTACAAAATCCAACCTATGCGTTTGATACTTCTGGTGTGTTTATTGACACACTAAGCGTTACTACTAATGGTGGTTGTAATAGTAAATACATGCGCAACATTTACATAAATCCTAAGCCCAAAGCTGACTTTAGCGCCTTTAATTTTTGCGACCAAACACAAACACAATTTGCGGATAGCAGCATAGTTAAAACGGGACAAACCATACAATGGTTTTGGAACTTTGGTAATGCAGGAGCAAGCCAATTACAAAACCCAAGTTACACCTACCCTGCCCCAGGCAAATATTCCGTAACCTTAACTACCACTACGGGCAAGGGGTGCAAAGATACCATGCAAAAATTTATTGATATATATCCTAAACCTATAGCTGGCTTTATATCTAACTTAGCTTGCTTTAGCGATAGCACACATTTTACTGATACTTCAAAAATAGCAAGCGGAACTATCATTAACTGGAACTGGAATTTTGATGATGGTAGCTTTGGTAATTTACACCCTAGCTTTAACCACTATTTTAATGTGGTAAACGATACGTTTAATGTGCAACTAGCGGTAGAAAGCGACAAAGGCTGTAAAGATACTTTGGTACAAAAAGTAAATTTATTACCTATTGTTAAATTTAATATTGATGCACTTAATGCAGAGGGTTGCCAGCCCTATAACGCATTGTTTGTGGATAGTAGCGTAGTGGCGAGTCCATCTACCATTAGTAATTGGAAATGGGGCTTTGGCGATGGCGATTTTAGCTACGAAACTAATCCTGCACACATGTACTTGCGTGATGGTGTATACTATGTGAACCTAGAGGTTACTACGTCTGACAACTGTAAATTTACGGAAGTATTACAGTACCCAGTAATTGTGCACCCACACCCTGTGGCTAATTTTAATAACGATTATTACGAAACTGATGTATCTAATGCTAGTATGACTTTTGCTAACTCATCAGCCAATAGTAACCACTACGTATGGAACTTTGGCGATGGCACAACATCAACTGAAATTAATCCGTCGCACATATTCCCTGACTCGGGTACTTACATAGTGCAGTTAAACGTGGCTGATAATTTTGGCTGTATGGATAGTACAGTTAAGGTAGTGCGGGTAAATGGCATATACTCGCTGTACATACCTAATTCGTTTACGCCTAACCACGATGGTATTAACGATATATTTAAAGCCTATGGCTATGGAGTTACTAATTTTAAATTAGAAATATTTACACGCTGGGGCGATAAGGTATTTAACAGTATTAAAATTACTGATGGCTGGGACGGCAAAAACGACAATGGCGTTGACGCTCCCGTAGATAGTTATGTGTACAGGGTTTCTATTGAACGTTTTGACGAATTAAAACCCAAAATATATACAGGTAACGTTACGCTAGTGCGTTAATTTTATTCGATATAAACACTTATTAATTCTTCAATTATTAATGTATTTTTAGCATATAAATAATTGATATGAGCAACCGCATTACTACTAAAATTTTAATTACTGGCGGAGCTGGATTTATAGGTTGCAACTTGGCTCGTTATTTTGTAGTTAATTGATTATTGTATTTTAACACATAAATAACAAGTACACAATTATGAAAAAAATCACTGACCTAGGCTTATTGTTAATGAATAAAAAGCGAGTAGATTTGTAGAATAAATTAAAAAACAATGGAACAAAAGTATCAAAGCCTATCCCTTTTTGACTTTCAAGAGCAATTTAGTACCACTAGCCAATGCTTAGATTATTTGGTAAAATTAAAGTGGAGTAATGGCTATAAGTGTGCTAAATGCAGTAACAAAAAGTGGTTAAAAGGTACTAAGGCGCACGATAGGCAATGTTCTAAATGTTGTTATTGCGAATCTCCTACAGCAGGCACTCTTTTTCACCAATTAAAGTTTGATTTAGTTAAAGCGTTTTACATTGTGTTTTTTGTAAGCACAAATAAAAAAGGTATTACGAGTACTGAACTAAGTAGGAAATTAGCTTTACGCCAAAAAACGTGCTGGCTTTTTAAACGTAAAGTAATGAAGGCTATGGGAGGTAGTGGTAATTTTTTACTACAGGGTACTGTCGAGGTAGATGAAACCGTGGTTGGTGGCTCGGAAGAAGGCGTTAGAGGGCGTAAAAACGGCAAGAAAAAACTGGTGGTTATTGCTATTGAAAAGAAGAAAAAAGGAGTGAGTAGATTTTATGCCAAAGTAATAGAAAATGCTGGGGCATTGAATTTGGGTAAATTTATGAAAGAAACAATTACTCCGAAAGCTAATATAAAGACCGATGAATGGGCAGGATACAGGCCACTAATAAAACACTTTAAAAATTTAACTCAAGTAAAATCAGGTAAAAAGGGACGTAATTTCCCTGAACTTCATCGTGTAATAATGAATTTTAAAGGATGGTTAAGAGGAATGCACCACCATGTAGATGACTTGCAAGAGTATATTAATGAATACACCTATCGGTTCAATAGAAGCTTTATGAAAGAAAATATTTTTGAAAACTTAGTGCAAAGAATGGTATTGGCAAATCCGTGTACGTACAAAATGATTATTAAGTAAATGCCTAGGTCAGTAA
>JAYWFU010000143.1:0-49375 GCA_043778625.1 Bacteroidia bacterium
ACTACGCCGCTATGGTACACGTGTAAAGTATTGGGCAGTAAAAGGTCAAGGCGTATATATGAATTGCCAAGGCAATAACGATAAATGCCGTGTAGTAACCCTAAACCCCGTGTGGGATTAAATACTACTACTATTTATGTAGAATTAGAGTTATATTTAACACATTAAATTATACCCAAAATAATTAATAACCGCACTGCCTTGGTTCGTGTCCCCACGAAACAATATCACTTTAATTGTTTGGTGGAGACACGAACTAAGGCGTAGAATTAACATAAAATACTATTTACACAAAACTGGAGTTATATATTCAACAGCAGTAAAAATACAGCACACAAACACTTCTTTTAAATAAACCACTTATCACATTACATGAAATTATTGGTTGTACTACTCTTAACGCTTACTTTATTAAACGTATCGTTGCCTGCCTTTGCCCAAGTGGGAGGTAAATATACCTATCAGTTTTTAAACACACCTGCTAGTTATCGTACAGCGGCACATCATGGCTATGCCGCCTCTGTTAATGAGGGCGACGTTAGTCTAGGGTTATACAACCCAACATTACTGGGCAAGAGCACACATTTACAGTTTTCGCAATCTATTATTAATCAGTATGCTGGTGGTTACAATGGGCAAACGGCTTTTGGAGTATCGCTCAAAAACAAAATAAATTTAGCGACTGGCATACAATACAATAAGTATGGTAGCTTTGAGTATGCTAATGCTGGTGGAGAATTGGCTAACCAAAAATTTTATGCCAGCGATTACCTATTTACTTTAGCAGGTAGCACCACCCTGCACGATTCGGTGTTTAAAATTGGAGCGGCTATCAAAACTATATATAGCGTTTACGAAGCCTATACTAGCTTAGGGCTTGGGGTTGATGTGGCGGGTACGTTTGTACATCCTAACCAACGTTTTTTAGCCACGGCAATGGTGCGGAATGCAGGCGGAATGATAAACAAATTTAACAACCAACGCGAACGTTTACCGTTAGATATGCAATTAAGCATCTCTCAAAAAATTAAGCACGCACCATTTAGAGTAGTGCTTACCGCTTTTAGCCTTAATCAGTACAACTTAATAGCCAACGGCACCTACAAAACTACGGATACTACTACCATAAAAACAGGGTTGAACAAACGTAATATAGTAAAACAAACTGATAATATTGCCCGCCATTTAAACCTAGGTACTGAACTACTTTTGGGCAAAAACTTTCATATTATCCTTTCCTACAACCATAAGCAACGCCGTGAGTTAGCCTATTCGTTTAAAACCGCCGTTTCAGGTTTTGCATTTGGAGTAGGTGTTAAGGTAAAAAAAATAAATTTTGGCTTGGCATATACCAACTACAACATTGTGGCTAAAAACTGGTCGTTTACTTTGGCTAGTAATTTGGGTAGTTGGGGGCGGAAATAGTAATGTCAAGCGTCATTGTAGCAAACGGCATAAAAAACATATCAATAAATTAATGAATAAAGAAAGAGCAATTACATACAGCCTTTTGGCACATATTAGAAATACTGGCACATTAGCAAAAGGACCAATTGATATATTTATTCCATTGTTGAAAAGGGCTTTATCTAAAATGAATTCGTTGGGAGTTTTTCAAGGCAGAAGTATTCTTGAAATAAAAAAAACTGCTGATGAATTATATTGTATTGATTTTCCAATACCTGTATTAAAAAAGATACTGAATGAAATTTGTAAAGAAGTTAATACAAACGAAAAAACACATTTTGTACTTTATAAAGATGGTGCATTTAGTATTACTGAATTCACATTTATTGAATTCGAAGAAATCATTGAAAATCAGTCTAAAGAGATTAATAAATTAGAAGATTTATTTAAGCAGTTTTGTGAAACATCCGAACTAAAAATAGAAAATACTGAATCAATCTTTAAATTTATTGAAAAAAATAAATTTAACCTTTCAAAATATATCTCAAATAGTCAGCATACAAATGATTTTGATTATACAGCAGAAGCGCAATTTGTTAGCTTTTTCAAAAAAATCCCATCTATTTACGATAAAATAAAAAACATCTATTTAGGTTCTATTATTGCTGGTTATATCGAATATAATTCCGATGAAGCAGAAAGAGAAATTGAACTTTTATTTGATACAAATTTTATTGTAGGATTACTGGATTTAAACACGCCAGAATCTACACATACATGTAGAACACTCTTAGATATTGCAAAAGAACAAAAATTTAAAATTAGAATATTAAAAGATACAATCGAAGAGACAAAAAATTTACTCGATACCAAAGCTGAATTTTATGACAAATCATTTCTTCAAAAAAAAGTTAATCCAGAAGATGTATATAATGCATGTGATAGAAGAAATTTAAGTAAAACAGACTTAGAAAGGATAGCAGATAATTTAGAAATTAATATCGAGAAATTTGGAATTAGTATACTTTTTCAAACAGAAAAATTAAATAATGAAGCAAAATTCACAGAAGAGTATAGAGTTTTTGAAAAAGTAAGAAACTCAAAAAAATCAGCATTGCACGATGCTACTGCATTATTGTATATAAATAAAATTAGAAAAGTAAAAATTAAAGATTTTGATAAAGTTAATGCTTGGTTTGTAAACAATTCAACTTCAAATGATGGTGAAAATATATTTTTAAAAAATGGTTTTCAACCTGAAAGCATAAAAGCCGATGATTTATTAAATATACTCTGGTTGAGTAATCCAAAAGTAAATAATAAAATTGAAGGTAATGATTTAGCAGAAATTGGTTTAACCTCAATTATTTCTTTATCACTTAATAATAATCTACCCAAATCAAAAATTTTAAGAGAGTTGGATGATAATATCCATAAATATGCAAGTGAACAAATTAGCGACACTGATATAATTAGAGTTGCAACTAGAATTACTAATAAGCAATTGAGCGACATAGACTATTTGAATATCCTAGCTGTAAGTGATAAGGTTGGGTTTGTTAAAAGATTAGAGGAAGAGTCAAATAAACAAAAGCAAATCGAAGAGTCGAGAATCATAAATTTAGAAAACATATTTAAAGATATATCTGTCAGAACTGAAGAGCTTGAAAAATCAAAAAAAGAATTTGAAGAAAAGTCTAAAAATATTGATCAAGTTGTTTTTGAAAAAAATTATTCAAATTCTAAAGTTTCTCATTTAGAGAGTGAGTTGTTAAAAGAAAAAAATGCAAAAAGAGAAATTTTAAGAAATGATTGGAGAAAAAATGAGTTAAAGAAATGGAGAAAAAAAACTTGGATTGAAGTTGGAATTCTCTCTTTAATTTTCATTTTGGGAATCTGTTATGTCTCATATCTTTCGAATTGGGAACTTAATAAAACAATTGAATACACGAAGTCTATGAATTCAAACATTCTAATTAGTACGATAATTTCAGCTTTATCCTTTTTAGTAAATGGTGTAATAATAAAAACATTAATTGACAAATATAGAAATCATTCAAATATTAATAATTACATAAGTGGCTTAACAATACCGATAGAAATTCGAGAATTAAAATAAATCATCAGATAACAGTGGGGTTATGCAATTGGGAGCAAAAATGCTAACTCCAAAATTTGATGCCACAATTCCCCCACTCCACAATATCTAAAAAAATCTCCATTACATACTAAAACCAATATTTTAACGTTAGTTAATCAAAGCACACACTCCGCTAGCTAATTATTTATATGTTTGCAACAAAATTAAATATCACTTAAAACCAACCAATAAAACCAATGATTAATCAGTACAAAAAAATTAACAACATTACAGGCTGGCTAGTATTTGCAGTAGCAGCATTTACTTACATGAGCACCATTGAACCCACAGCCAGTTTTTGGGATTGTGGCGAGTTTATTTCCACCGCATTTAAGTTAGAGGTTGGGCATCCGCCAGGTGCGCCATTGTTTATGATTATTGGGCGTTTCTTTACCCTGTTTGGCGATGCACATTCGGCAGCCAAAATGGTTAATATGCTAAGTGCCTTGTGCAGTGCATTTACAGTACTATTTTTGTTTTGGACAATTACTGCCATTGTGCGCAAAATTGCAGCACGCAAATCAACTGAACTTACTGATGGGGCGTTAATGGCCATTATTGGTAGCGGTGTAGTGGGTGCTATGGCGTATGCGTGGTCCGATTCGTTTTGGTTTTCGGCAGTAGAGGGCGAAGTGTACGCTATGTCATCGTTTTTTACGGCATTAGTAGTTTGGGCTATTTTTAAATGGGATTCAGTAGCCGACGAGCCACACGCTAACCGTTGGTTGGTGTTTATAGCTTATATGATTGGTCTTTCAATTGGGGTGCATTTGCTTAACTTATTAGCTATACCTACCATTTGCTTTATTTATTATTTCCGCAAGCATGCCATTAATCGTAATGGTATCATCAAAACGGGTATTTTATCAATGATAATACTAGTAGTAGTGCAATACGGTGTTATACCAGGTATTGTAAAACTATCAGGTACGTTTGAGTTATTTTTTATTAACAGCATAGGTTTACCACGTAATTCAGGCTTAATTATTTATGGTATTGCCCTAGTTAGTGCTATTGTGTACGGGTTAAAATATTCGCAGGCTAAAGTTATGCCTATACTTAACACTGCCATATTGTGTTTTTCGGTTATTGTTATTGGATATTCATCGTACGGAATGATAGTGGTACGTAGTAATGCCAACACCCCAATGGACGAAAATAACCCTGAAGGACCTATTGAATTATTATCGTACCTAAATCGTGAGCAATACGGCTCGTTTCCTATATTTTACGGGCAATATTATAACGCACCTCTTAATCCACAACAACCCTATGTAGATGGCTCGCCAGTGTATATGTATGATGATGTTACCAAAAAATACATAGTAATACAAGAGCGCAAAAACAGTATCCCTAACTACGATGAGCGTTTCTGCTCAGTACTACCACGTATGTGGAGCGACCAACCCAACCACGTAAGCTATTACAAACAATACGTTAAACGTGGCAAAGCAGTTAAAATAACCAATAACAAAGGCGAAGAAGAAACGGTGATTAAACCCACCTTTGGCGAAAACCTAAGTTATATGTTTCAATACCAATTTACGCACATGTACTTACGTTATTTTGGTTGGAATTTTGTAGGTCGCCAAAACGATTTACAAAGCTATGGCGGGCAAATTAAAGGAAACACTGAGTCGGGTATTTCGTTTATTGACAATATGTTTATGGCCAAGCAAGACAAAATATCACCAACCTATGCTAACAACAAAGGCAAAAATCATTACTACGCATTACCGTTATTCTTAGGATTATTAGGAATGTTTTTTCACTTTAAAAAACACAGCGAAACAGCTTTTGTAACCTTAATTTTATTCTTGTTTACAGGCTTAGCTATTAACGTGTATTTGAATATTACACCCTACCAACCACGTGAACGTGATTATGCCTACGTAGGTTCGTACTACTCGTTTGCCATTTGGATAGGCTTAGGCGTGTATGCTATTTACGAATTTTTGGCCAGCAAAACCAACGCTCGTGTTAGCGCAATAGTAGCTAGTGTGGCTTCGTTTATGTTAGTGCCTGTAATTATGGTTAAGGCCAACTGGGACGATCACGACCGTTCGGGCCGCTACACTGCGCGCGATTTTGCCACTGATTACCTAAACTCGTGCGCACCTAATGCCATAATATTTACCAACGGCGATAACGATACCTTCCCACTTTGGTACGTGCAAGAGGTAGAGGGTATACGTACTGATGTGCGTGTAGTAAATCTTAGCTTGGCTAATACGGATTGGTACATTAATCAGTTGCGTCAAAAATACTATAACAGTGCTCCAGTTAAACTTACACTTACCGCTGCGCAAATACGCCAAGGCACACGAGATTACGTGCCAGTGTATCCTAACGATAAGGTGCAAGGCTTTGTAGATGTTAAAGAATTGATGAACTACGTGGGTAGTGATGATGCCAACGATAAATTGCAAATGGGTGGCGGGCAGTTTATGAACTACCTACCTACTAACAAATTTAGCTTAACCGTTAATAAAGAAAACTTTATTAAAAACGGTGGCGAAATTACCAAGGGTGGTGTAATGGAAGGGGTAACGGTAGAAACTCCAACTAAGTTGAGCCCATTACCTACTGATACTAGCCTTAAAATGTTAGATAAAATTGAGTGGCAAGTAAGCAAGCAATACATCATGAAAAATGATTTGTTAATTATGGATATACTAGCCAGCAACAACTGGGAACGCCCTGTATACTTTGCAGTAACTGCAGGCGATGATGTGTATTTGAACCTACAAGACCATTTTCAGTTAGAAGGATTAGCCTACCGTTTAGTACCATTTAAAACAGGCAAAAGCCTTGATGGACAAGTGGCACGTGTAAATGCACCATTAATGTACGAAAACATGATGGAGAAGTTTAAATGGGGAGGTATGGAAAACCCTAAGGTGTACATGGACGAAAACAACCAACGTATGACCATGAATTTACGCAATAACTTTGCACGCTTGGCAGATGAATTAGTACGCCTAGGCGAAAAAGAAAAAGCACTTAAAGTAGCTGACAAATGTTTGGAAGTTATGCCCGAGAAAAACATACCTTACAATTATTTTATACTACCCATAGTTGATGTGTATTACAAACTTGGCAAAAAAGACAAAGCAGGAGCTGTGGCAAAATCGTTGTTAAACAATTATTATGCGGATATGAAGTACTACAACAGCTTTAGAAACGATGCTGGCTTAGATTACGAAAAACAACAAACTCTAGCCGTATTACAACGCCTACTACTAATAGCTAAGCAATACAACGATGCTGACTTGGTTAAACTAATTGAACCGAAGTTTAACGAACTAAGTGCGGTGTATATGCAAACGGCACCTTCGCAAGATGCAGCAACTCCGCAATTACCTGAGTAGGTTAAACTAAAATACTAATATTAACTAGCACGCCCGCTTGAATTAATTTCAAGCGGGCGTGCTAGTTATAGACTAAAAAAGGAGTGTTTTATTTGTTTTACAATGTTTTTAGTACTTCGTTCATGTTAGTGCGTGCACGTAGGTAATTGTTTACTTCTTTTAAGGGTACACGTTCTTGCGTCATAGTATCTCGGCTACGAATAGTTACTGCATTATCAGTTAGCGAATCGTGGTCAACGGTTATGCAATACGGCGTACCTATTGCGTCTTGTCGGCGGTAGCGCTTGCCTACAGTGTCTTTTTCGTCGTACTGTACCATGTGGTCGTATTTAAGTTCATTCATTAGTTGCTTGGCTAATTCGGGCAAGCCATCTTTTTTAACCAATGGTAAAATAGCAGCTTTAATAGGAGCTAAAAATGGGGGTAAATTAAGGCTAGTACGTATTGAGCCATCTTCTAATTTTTGTTCGGTATAGGCTGTGGCTAATATTGATAGGAATAATCTATCCAAGCCTACTGATGTTTCTACTACGTAAGGCACATAGCTTTCGTTTAACTCTGGGTCAAAGTACTGTAGTTTTTTGCCCGAAAATTGTTCGTGCTGGCTCAAATCAAAATTAGTACGGGAGTGTATTCCTTCTAACTCTTTAAATCCAAACGGAAACTTAAATTCAATATCGCAAGCTGCATTAGCGTAATGGGCGAGTTTCAGGTGGTCGTGAAAACGGTATTTATTTGCACCCAAACCTATGGAGTTGTGCCATTTTAGGCGAGTATCTTTCCAGTAGTCGTACCATTTCATTTCGTCGCCAGGGCGCACAAAATATTGCATTTCCATTTGTTCAAACTCACGCATACGAAATATAAACTGACGCGCCACAATTTCGTTACGAAAGGCTTTGCCCGTTTGTGCAATACCAAAGGGTATTTTCATACGCCCTGTTTTTTGCACATTTAAGTAATTTACAAATATACCTTGTGCCGTTTCGGGACGCAGGTAAATTGTAGATGCTTCCTCGCTAACGCTACCTAATTGTGTGTTAAACATTAGATTAAATTGGCGTACATCAGTCCAGTTTTTTGTACCACTTACGTTACACACAATTTCAAGATCAATTATTAATTGTTTAAAAGCTACTAAATCGTTGTTTTCTTGTACGGCTTTTAAACGTGCGGTTATTTCATCAAATTTCACTTGATTTTCGAGTACACGAGGATTAGTGCTTTTGAACATAGCGGCATCAAAATTCTCAAAACGAGCGGCGGCTTTTTCAACTTCTTTATCAATTTTAGCTTCAATTTTAGCTAGGTGTTCTTCCACTAACACATCGGCACGGTAACGCTTGTTACTATCTTTGTTATCAATTAGCGGGTCGCTAAACGCATCAACGTGTCCGCTCGCTTTCCATGTAGTAGGGTGCATAAATATCGAAGCATCAATGCCCACAATATTTTCGTGCATTTGCACCATTGCACGCCACCAATAATCGCGTATGTTTTTTTTGAGCTCAACACCATATTGTCCGTAATCATATACTGCGCTTAATCCATCGTATATTTCTGATGAAGGAAATACATAGCCATATTCTTTAGCATGTGATATTACGTTTTTAAACAAGTCTTCGTTTACTGCTGCCATAGTGTGTTGTTATAAATAATATAAAATTAATTAGGTAAATTTTTCGTTTGCAAATGTATAATTTTTAGTGGGTTATAAAACGCATTAAAACTACAGTTGAGGATGCCACTCAATGTCAGGTATGCCTTGCTGGTGCGCAATGTGGCGTGCAAGAGTAAATAGGTAATCGCTTAATCGGTTTAAATAAATAATTATGTTATTATCCACTACTGTTTCCTCACTTAAATGCACTACTAAACGTTCGGCTCTACGGCACACGCAACGTGCTATGTGGCAGTAGGATACTGTGGAGTTTCCGCCAGGTAATATAAACGATTTTAATTCGGGCAGTGTTTCATTCATACCATCAATAGCTAGCTCTAAGGCTTCTATGTTAGTTGTGTGTAATTGTGGTAGTTTCATTTTGCTTTTGCTTACATCTTCAGCAAGTAATGAACCTAGCGTAAATAATCGGTCTTGAATTTGGCGTAAAAATACGGTAGTGCCACCATTATTGGGCTGGTCGGCTATTAAGCCAATGTACGAATTTAATTCGTCCACCGTGCCATAAGCCTCAATACGTAGGTGGTACTTGGGTACACGTGTACCGCCTATTAACGATGTTTGGCCTTTGTCGCCTGTTTTGGTATATATTTTCATAGTGTGGTTGTTATGTGTGTGTTTTATAATTTAATGCCTACTACACAAATGTCGTCAGTTTGTGCTACACTTCGTTTCCAGTCGTTGTGCGATTGTTGTACTTTGTTTTTTTGTTCTTCAATTGGTAATTGTGCTATTGCTAACAATAGTTCTTTAAATCGAGGTTTACTATATTTTTTGCGAGTTATGGGGTCAAACTGATCAGTATAACCATCGGTAGTTAAGTATAGGTTCATACCCTCCACGTAAGGAATAGCGTGGGTTTCGTAAAAATTATTTTTGTAGTCGTGTATAATTCCGCCTATTGGCATACGTGTACCTTTGTATTCTTTTAAGGTATTGTTATGCACAATGTATAACGAGTTCATTGCCCCAGCATAAAATATTGCTTTGGCTTTATTGTCTATTACGCACATTGATAAATCGAGCCCATCGCGCATATCGTCCATGGTTACACTGTTTTTATTTAACGATTGTGTAACACTATTATTAAGGTGTTCAATAATTAAGGCGGGGTCTACAATATTTAATTGATTAATAGCTTGTGCTAAATAATTAATACTTAATATGGTAAGTAATGCCCCCGATACACCATGACCAGTACAATCGCCCACTGCCAAAAATGTAAATTCATCGTGCTGTGTTGCAAAATAAAAATCGCCCCCCAACTTATCGCGCTGTTGCAGATACAAAAATGATTGGGGCAAGTATTGTGTTAAATAATTATTAGGCGGAATAATAGCCTCCTGTATGCGTGTAGCGTAGGCTATGTTATCGGTTACGTCGTTATTAATTTCGGTAATAATATCGGAGTAACGTATGCGCGAAACGTTTACGGCTATGCTGTTGGCAATGTCAGTAAGTAAGGTAATTTGATTGGTAGTAAAAGCATTGGCATTGTTATGTAATAAATTAATAGCTCCGTATAATGTACCGTTTACAAATATGGGTATTGCCACAATTGTTTTAATACCATTGTTTAACCACTTGCCCTCAGCGGCTGATAACTCTTGTTTTTCAGGCAAATTATTACAACTATATATTTCGTTTTTTTGTAATACTTCTAAGCGTGCACGGTTAGCTATGTTGTAAGTGCGGGTATTAATTTTTGATTCGTTATTGATGTCAATATAGGTAGTAACGCCAATATTTTTTTCTAAATTATACATGGCTATACCATAGTTGGTAGCCATATTTACCACAGGTTGTAAGGCTAGTAGTACTTTGGTAAGCATATCTTCTTCGGTGGTGGCGGCTAATATTTTTTCAACAATAGTGGCTAATATTTCTAATCGCTTTCGGTTTTCTTCTAATTTTTGTTCCGCTAATACACGAGTGGTAATATCTCGAGCTACGGTTTGAAACCCCTCAAAACGTTGGGTTTCAGTATTAATTAAGGCGGTTACAGTTTGCCCAATCCACACCTCTGCATTCTGTTTGGTAATAATGGGAAATTCGTAATACGATTTTTCAGTTTTAGTAATTACTTGGTTGTAATAAAACTTAGCAGCGGGCTCTTTCCAGTTGGGATGTATTAAGGCTATGTAGTTACTACCTATTAAATCGGCAGAGCTAAACCCAGTAATAGCAAGCACTGCAGAGTTAGTGTAGGTAAATGTACCATTAAAGTTAGTAGTGTAAATAATATCAGCAACCGTTTCTACCATGTGTTGGTAACGCTCCTCTAGCAGGCGCTGGTCGGTTACATCGCTACCAATACCTACTACTAAGCCATTACTCATGCGTTTATTAAGCCACTTAATCCAGCGTGTGCTACCATCTTTGGCTATTACTTTGCTTGTTACCACATCTTCATGCGCTACATTTACTATGTTGGTTTGTTCCTTAGTATTTTCCTCTGGGTTGGCGCTTCTAATTTTCCACCAGCCTTGCCCCATTACTTCCTCTTCGGTATAACCTAGTTGATTTTTGATACTTTTACTCACGTACACAATATCGCCTTTGGTATTAGCGGCCAATACAATTGAATTGCCGTTGCTCAACACATCATCAGCAAACATTAGTTTATCGCTTAATGTTAATTTTACTAGTATCATAGCGTACACTACCAGAATTTGGCAAAGCACACAAATTATAAATACAAAGCTAGGCACAACAGGATTAGTAGTTATGAAAGCAACCATGCAAACACATAGTATAATAGTTAATGCAAAATACAAAAAAGGTTGCACCCTATCAATTATAATAGTAGCAATGCCTATTGCAATAAGCATTGCCGAAAAATAAAATGGATGAATATGGCTTACATAATTATTGGTAAGAGTAATTAATACAAACAAGCAATAAAATAACTTAATAAATAAGTTGGGATTATTTAATACAAACGAAACACTAAAACTCATTAAGTACACCACAAAACAAGCTAAGCCAAAGGCTAAATTAATGTAGAGTGTGGTGTCTAACTCGTTTATAATTAACGAGTACAAAAAACCTGTAATAGCAGGCATAAGCGCACCCAACAATAGCATAATACGTGCGGCACTTAACGAAAACGTAGTGGCCTCGGTAGTTACATAATCGTTGTTGTAGGTTTTGTTTTTGGTAATAAAAAAAGTAATTAAACCCACTAGCAAAATAGTACATAATACCACAAACCAAGGGGTGTATACTAACTCTAATGGTGAGGTAAATAAGTAGATAAATGACATCATAACTTAACAATAAAATTAATGGTTAAATATATACAAGTATTTCATTGTTTTTATTGCAAAAGAATTTAATACTACTTACCCCGTTTTTTTTGGTATTTTTACAGTAAATAAATTTATTGTACTAATGCCTGCTATTATTGACACACACAACAAAGCCCTTGCCGACAAAGCAATAGCTGTAATAAAAGAATGCTACGACCCCGAAATACCAGTAGATATATGGGAACTTGGTTTAATATACGAAGTTAAAATAAACGAAACTAACGACATAAAGGTAACTATGACCTTAACATCGCCCTCGTGCCCTGTGGCCGAAACACTACCGCCTGATGTTGAAAAAAAACTAGCCGCTATTGACGAAGCAAACTCCGCAGTGGTAGAAATAACCTTTGAACCACCCTGGGAAAAAGCAATGATGAGCGAAGTAGCCATGCTGGAATTAGGAATGATGTAATGCACCCCAAACAATGAGTACACTAGACAAAACAAAGCAAGAGGTACGTGCTATACTTACACAATACCTTACTGAAAAACTACAACGCAAAACGCCAGAACGTTTTGCAATACTAGACGAAATATATACCCACGACGGACACTTTGATATTGAAGGATTATACATACTAATGAAAAATAAAAAGTACCGTGTAAGCCGTGCCACACTGTACAACACTATTGAGTTGTTTTTAGATTGTAACCTAGTAACACAGCACCGATTTGGTAATAATGTTACGCAATATGAAAAAAGTTACAAATACAAACAGCACGACCACTTAATATGTTTAGATTGCAATAAAATATTTGAGTTTTGTGATCCTCGCATACAACAAATACAAAAAACGAGTTCCGAAATACTGGGCTTTAGCGTACAGCACCATTCATTAAACTTATACGGTAAATGCGACAGATTAATTGCTGGCGCATGCGAGCATCAATTAACACAACAAGCCACACAAGCACATTAATACCTTACTAAATTATGGAACTTAACACCACCCCAATAACGGCAGCCCCTACACTATGGCAACGCACCAAAAAACGTATACTGCGCTATATGCTTATACTATTGGCACTAATAGTTGCTGTACTTACCTACTTTATAGTTACACCTTACAGCGAGGGCGCACGTGCAGGCACATTAGTTAAGTTAAGCAAAAAAGGATATTTGTTTAAAACCTACGAGGGCGAGTTAAGCCAAACGTTGGTAGTGGGAGATTTATCGTCGGCATCGGCCAATAGCAAGTTGTGGGAGTTTTCGGTAAATGCTAATGATACAGCATTGCTCAGTAAATTAAATAATGCGTTACTTACAGGTCACCGTATTGAATTAAATTACGAAGAAAAATACATTGTGTTTTCGTGGCAAGGCGATACTAAATATTTTATAACCAGTGCCCAATTATCTAAATAAAATCATAGCGGTATTTACCACTACTAACACTCACGAGCGTACTCAAAAAGTTAAAAAAAACATTGTAATTACTGCCCTATTAAAAGCTATTAATATAGGCATTGGTTATGTGCTGTTACCACTTACGCTTAACTATTTAACCAAAGATACTTACGGATTGTGGCTTACGTTAAGTTCAGTAATAGCGTGGTTTAATATATTTGATGTGGGCTTGAGTAATGGCTTACGTAACAAGGTAGCTGAGGCATTAGTTACTAATGATGTAGTACTAATTAAGCAATTAGTAAGTACCACTTACGCTATTATAAGCATGGCTGCAATGGGTATTATGGTGGTGGGGTTAATAGCAGTATATGCTGTTAACTGGCAACAGTGGCTTAATGTTACTAGCGTGTCAGTGGTTGAATTACAGCAGGTTATGGTTATTATGTGTTTGTTTTTTAGTATACAGTTTGTACTTAAAATAGTGTTGAGCATAGTGCTTGCCTACCAATTATCGTTTATTAATAATATGGTAAACACTATTATTAACCTAGCCACATTAGGTATAGTAGTAGTGTTAGGCATGTTAGGCAAAGCTCAATTAATTAATTATGCGTGGGGCATTAGCATGGCATCGTTAGTGGTATATGTGCTGGCAACTATATACTTGTATAGCCACACCCTTAATGCTGCATTGCCTAGTTGGCGTAGTATTAATTGGGCATTAGCACCTAGCTTGTTTGAGTTAAGTAGTAAGTTTTTTGTAATACAAATTGCTGCTATTGTGGTGTTTAGCACTGATAATTTTTTGATAAGTCATTTTTTTTCGAGCGGAAAAGTAGTAGAATACAACGTAGTATTTAAGTACTACAACTTGCTTACAGTAGCTTTTTTTATGATAAGTTCCCCCTTATGGAACGCCTATACCGAAGCCTACAAAGCTAACGACCTAGCTTGGATACACGCCACCTATGCTAAATTAATGAAAGCCTTTGTGCTAGGCATTGTGTTAGCCTTACTAATGACCCTATGCGCAGGCTACGTATACGATTTTTGGTTGCGCAAGCAATTAGCAATTGATTATAAGTTAAATGTGTACATGGCACTGTACGTAATGCTAAACGTGTGGGTGTATATACACAATAGTTTTTTGAGTGGAGTAAGCAAAATACACTTGGGTATGTACATAGCCATTGCAGCATGCGTGCTTAATATACCCATAGCGTATGTAATGTGCGTGTATTTAAAGTTTGATAGCACAGGTATTATCATTGCTAATATTTTAGTATTATTGCCTGATGCAGTACTTACTACTATGCAATACAAAAAAATAATAAATAACACCGCTACTGGTATCTGGAACAAATAACAACCCCTTAACTAATGAAACTACTACTTACATTTATTACTCTATCAGCCTTACACACCAACACTAGCTTGGCACAACAAAGCCGCATACGTGCTATAAAATATACCAGCGTAGCACTGTATGGGGGTGGTATTATTGAAAGTAACACCTCACAATCGCCCAATGATTTTAAGTTACTTGCACCACAATCGGTGGCGTTGGCAGAGTCGTCGGTTAAACGTTACAGTAGTTCTACACGTTATCGCTTAACAGGCGATGGCGCACTTACAGGTAACACAATAGCCTCAATAATGCTAGCATTTAAGTTTGGTAACAAGCAGCATACTGATTATAAGCGCAACACGTTACTAAGAGTAGGTGCTAGTTATTTATCGCAAACTAATTTATCCACTAGCTTTTTTACCAAAGAAAGTAGCGTGTACGATACCTTAGTGTCGTTGGCTACAGGGCGAGTTGTGTTTTTAGATTCGGTAGCACGCCGTTATTACCACATGAATTATTCGAGTAATCAACTAAGGATTGATGTGGCGTACCTTGTACGTAGCGACCCTTACGAGCGTTGGTCGTTGTATACTGGTATTGGGCTTAGCGGTGGCGTTTCAATTAATGCCAAAACACAAATTAATTATACCCTGTATAACGAATTAGAAACCCGCTACCAAAACGGAACTAACTACACCACACCAATAAATACAGTAACCAGCACCGAAACATTTAATAACCGTAACAACGCCATACTATCAGCCTATGTGCCATTGGGGATTGATGTTAGGTTAGGTAATCAAAAACAATTTTGGACACAAACACATTTGTTTTACGAACTACGCACTGCCGTTAATGCTACCAAAATACCTGAGTTACATACCATTATTAATGTTAGTTTTTTGCACGGTATTGGCATTAGATATTCATTTTAAACAATGCCTAAATAAGTAGAGCGTGCTTTAAATGAATGAACCAATAAGACTTAACTTAACTACTTATTACTTATTTTCAAAATATAGCATAGTAGACTATAATTAAATTTTGCACAAATTATGTAGTGCAAACTCCGCCTACATAAAATTAACTAACTATTGAATTTTTAGTTAATAAATTTAAACATACGTTTAAAACGTACTTTGCTAAACAGGCTTACCTCAGGGTCAGGGTCAAGGCTTAGCCACACAAATACAGCTTTACCTACTATGTGATCAATGGGTACAAATCCCCAAAAGCGCGAATCGGCACTATTGTGGCGGTTATCTCCCATCATAAAATAATAGTCCATAGCAAATGTATATTTAGCAGCAGCATTGCCGTCAATTATGGCTTGCCCATTAACTACGGTTAAAGTATGGTGTTCGTAAGCCTCAATAACACGGCGATACAGGGCTATATTTTTTGTGTCTAATTTAATAGTCATACCTTTGGCAGGCACTGTTATTGGGCCAAACCAATCTACATTCCAAGGGCAAATAGTGTCGTGCGGATAAATATAATCAGAGTACTCCGCTTGTGGTTTAAATAATACGTTTACTTCTTTTACAATACTAAATCCTTTAATTTCGTTAATTCCATTTTTAGTTAACGGAAACGTGTAGTCGCCCATTTGGCTTGCCTTACCGCCTTCGGTAATTTCTAATTTGCGCAGTGCTTTAGTATTAAAGTCGGTGCCATCGGTTTTAACGTGGTACAACCATTGTAATTTTTCGGGCATATCAGCTTCCTTAGCGTTTACAAACAATATTCCGTTTTTAACCTGTAGTACATCAGCTGGTATACCTACACAACGTTTAATGTAATTTTCTTTTTTATCGGTTGGTCTAAAATCCTCCATAGGATAATTAAATACCACTACATCGTTATTTTTAATTTTTTGAAACCCAGGTAAACGATAATAAGGCAGTTGAATCATGGTAGAAAACGCAGGCACATCTTGCGTAAATGGCATGGTGTGGTGCGCAAACGGAACAGCAATAGGCGTTATGGGCATACGTGCGCCATAACTTAACTTACTTACAAATAAAAAATCGCCAGCAAGCAACGATTTTTCCATTGATGAAGTGGGGATAGTATAAGCCTCAAAAAATAATTTACGAATAATAGTAGCTGCAATTACGGCAAACACAATAGCATCGAGCCATTCGCGAGCAAACGATTTCTTTACTTTATTCTTCACTTCTTTCTGCCCTGCGTTTTTTTGCCAAAATTTCCAATTCATTTTTTATTCGTTTTATTGTTTAAGTTGTTATTATTGTTTCAAAAGTAATTTAATTTATTTGATGTGTGGCTTATTCGTCCATCTCTTGCTGCGCATTGTTTTTACCCTCGCTTAATAACTCCACAATTGGTTTTATATTGTACACAAATTTCCCTGTAGTGTTTTGTAATGATACTATCATAATATCATTGGGCAAATTTTTGTAAAACAACGTACGGTAGCCATGCCACCAACCGTTGTGGTAAATAAGTTCGGGTGTTTTTTGGTCGTTCAATGTCATTCTAAAACCTAACCCATAATTACGCTTACCATTGCGTTCAAAACTATAAGGCGTAAATGCTTTTTGTAACGTAGTTTGTTTTAAAAACGTATTACCACGCAACATATTATCCCACAGGTACATATCTTGTACGGTACTAAACACGCCCTTGTCGCCGTAGCAACCATCGTACATATCAACACCATAAATAGTAAAACGAGTATTGTACCCCACCGCTTCGTTGGGCGCAAAGGCATTACGCTTGTTTTTGATATAAGACTTATTCATACCTATTGGCGCAAAAATTTGTTGTTGCATATACATCGGAAACTCTAACCCCGACACTAATTGAACAATATGCGCTAACACCACATAGTTGGTGTTGCAGTAAGTAAATCGCCCATTGGGCTTGCCTTGTGGCGCAGGTTTGTTAGTGCACATTAGTTTAACTACTGCTAAGTTGCTAAGCATGGTGTCTTTCGCTTTTACATAATCAGTACAAAAATTAGTGTAGTTAGGTAAGCCCGAACGGTGGTTAAGTAAGTCTAACAACAACACGCCTCGGTACGGAAAGTTAGGTATGTATTTAGTAACACTATCGCCCAAGTTAAGTTTGCCCTGCTCGTATAGTTTTAGTATAGCTATGGCGGTAAACTGCTTGCTAACACTGGCTAGTTCAAATGCTGTGTTAGTGGTTAGCGCTATGTTTTGAGCTTTGTTAGCCACGCCTAACGCATTGCAATATAATATAGTATTGCCCTGTGCTACTAGTACACAACCGTTGTAGGCACCACGGTGGTAAGCCTTAGTGTAAAAGGTATCAATGGCATTGGCCAATGCTTTTTGCTTAATAGTAAGTGTGGGTGCAAACACACTGTCAGCCATTGGTGTTAAGGGCGTAGGTGCTGCAAATGCTGGTGTTGTGGTGTTGCAATTGCTATGCGTGCAACCCGTAGTAATAAATAATAGTGCTAAATAAATTAGCGCGTAGGTAGTAAATTTCATGTACTTGGTAAGCTGTGTGTTATAATTATTAATTGTACAATACTACATAACGCAATAGCACCTAAATTGGTAGGGACGTAAATAAATACTAACAACTATTTCAACAATATTAGGCAAGGTAATACCAGCATAAAATGTACATTTGTATAAAACCTAAACCCAATGCAACAACAAATACTTACCCACTTACAAGCCACGCAAAAACTACAACGCATAGCTTATGAAATAGCAGAAAATACAACCCTTACCAACGAAATTACACTAATAGGGCTAAACGAAAAAGGGCTACACATAGCGCAATTATTACAACAGCATTTAACTCCGTTAGGCAAAACAATAACCTTAGTTACAGCACAAATAATTAATAACAGTTTTGTAATTAATGATGGCGTAACACTTACTAACAAAACTGTGCTATTGGTGGACGATGTGCTTAACACGGGCTATACCATGGCAGTAGCTTTTGCAGCTATTATTCCCCAAAGCCCTGCTAGTGTGCATTTGGCAGTGTTGGTTAATAGAGACCACCGCAACTATTGCATTATGCCTAACTACACAGGCATATCACTAGCCACTACATTACAAGAACATATTACGGTAGCTATTACCAACAATCAAATAACTGCAACGCTTAGTTAGTAAAGGGTTTTAACTACTTTTAAAATAAATAATACTACATAATTAAAATGCAATACAACTTCAAAGATATAGAAACCAAATGGCAAAAACATTGGTTAACTAACCAAACATTTAAAGCCCACAACACGAGCGACAAACCTAAATATTACGTACTGGATATGTTCCCTTACCCTAGTGGTGCGGGCTTGCACGTGGGGCATCCGCTAGGCTACATAGCCAGCGATATTTACACCCGTTACAAACGCCACAAAGGCTTTAATGTATTGCACCCTATGGGCTACGATAGTTTTGGTTTGCCTGCTGAGCAGTACGCTATACAAACAGGGCAACACCCTGCCATTACTACCAAAAACAATATTGCACGCTATCGTGAGCAGCTGGATAAACTAGGTTTTTCGTTTGATTGGTCGCGCGAGGTAAAAACCTCCGAACCCAATTATTATAAATGGACCCAATGGATATTTGGGCAATTATTTAATAGTTGGTACGATGTTAAGCAAGATAAAGCGCGTGATATTAACGAACTAATAGCCATACTCAAAACCCAAGGCAACATTGGGTTACAAGCCGTGTGTGATGAAGATACACCAGAACTTACTGCCGAAAAAGTAAATCAATTATCGGATGATGATTTACAGTTACTATTGCTAAAATACCGCATGACGTATCTTGCCGATTCGTGGGTAAACTGGTGTCCGTTTTTGGGCACAGTACTCTCTAACGACGAAATTAAAGACGGCGTAAGCGAACGTGGCGGACACCCCGTAGAGCGTAAATTGATGCGACAATGGAGTATGCGTATATCAGCCTACGCTGAGCGTTTACTTACAGGGTTAGATAACTTGGATTGGTCGGATTCTATTAAAGAAATTCAGCGTTATTGGATTGGTAAATCAAAGGGAGCGTCGTTAAAATTTAACATAGTTAATGCCCCTAATAACGAGGTGGTGGAAGTATTTACTACCCGCCCCGATACCGTGTACGGCGTTAGTTTTGTAACTCTTGCACCCGAGCACGACTTACTACATACCATTGTACCCACTACCCATACAGCGCAAGTGCAGGAGTATGTAACGGTGGCCAAAAACCGTAGCGAACGTGAGCGTATGACTAACGTTAAGCACGTATCAGGTGTGTTTACTGGTGCATACGTTACTCATCCATTTACACAACAACCTATACCAGTGTGGGTGGGCGATTATGTATTAGCAGGCTATGGCACAGGTGCTGTAATGGCAGTGCCTGCGCACGATAGCCGTGATTACGCATTTGCACAACATTTTAATTTACCAATTATTGAAGTTATTGCTGGTGGCGATATTAGCACAGCGGCACATGAAGCTAAGGAAGGTACGCTCGTTAATTCCGATATACTAAACGGATTAACTGTGCCTGTGGCTACAGATGCCATTATTACACTTATTGAAGAGCGCAAACTAGGCAAAGGCAAAATTAATTACCGCCTGCGCGATGCCATATTTAGCCGCCAACGTTACTGGGGAGAACCTATCCCTGTAAGTATTGATAGCAAAGGAATTCCAACACTATTGCCTAATGATAAGCTACCCTTAGTATTGCCCGAAATTGATAAGTACTTACCCACTGCCACAGGCGAACCTCCCTTAGCACGTGCCGAAGGTTGGCTGTACGACACCAACACCATGCCTGGCTGGGCAGGTAGTTCGTGGTACTTTTTTAGATACATGGACGCTAATAACGCTAACGAATTTGCAAGCAAAGAAGCCCTAGAGTATTGGCAACAAGTGGACTTGTACATTGGCGGTAGCGAGCATGCCACGGGGCATTTGTTATACGCACGTTTCTGGACTAAATTTTTGTTTGATAGAGGCTTTGTGAGTATTAACGAGCCATTCAAAAAATTAATTAACCAAGGTATGATACAAGGGCGTAGCAACTTTGTGTATCGTATTAAGGACAGCAACAAATATGTATCGTACAACTTGCGTGAGCAGTACGAAACCACCGAGTTAAATGTAGATGTAAATATTTTGCGTAACGATGTGTTGGATATTGAAGCCTTTCGTAAATGGATGCCCGACTACGCCACTGCGGAATTTGTGTTAGAAGATGGTAAATATATTTGTGGCGCAGAAGTTGAAAAAATGAGCAAAAGCAAATGGAACGTAGTAAGCCCCGATGATATTTGTGCACAGTACGGTGCAGATACTTTGCGCTTGTACGAAATGTTTTTAGGCCCCTTAGAGCTCGCCAAGCCTTGGAATACCAACGGAATTGAAGGTGTATTACGTTTCCTAAAAAAACTATGGAGGTTAGTGTACGACCAAAACGATGTGTTATTGTTAACCAACCAAACGCCTACAAAGCCCGAATACAAAGCCTTACACAAATGCATACGCAAAGTAAGCGAGGATATTGAACGTTTTTCATTCAATACATCGGTAAGTAGTTTTATGATATGTGTAAACGAACTATCGGAGCTTAAATGCAACAACAAACAAATTGTGGAGCAATTGGCTATATTACTATCGCCGTACGCACCACACATAGCGGAAGAATTATGGAGCGTGTGTGGCAATGCCCAAAGTATTGCTACGGCTAGCTTCCCAACGTTTGACGAAAGTTATTTGGTTGAGGATAGTTTTGCATACCCAATATCTATCAACGGAAAAATGCGTATGAATTTAGATATTGCCTTAGGTATTGAAAAAGATGAGATTGAAAAAATAGCCCTTGCCAACGCAGATGTATTACAATTAATTGAAGGCAAGGAACTCAAAAAAATAATAGTAGTACCAGGTAAAATAATTAATATAGTAGTGTAATACGGTTAACTATACATAGTAAAAAATGGCTCAGGTTTTGAAAACTTGAGCCATTTTTAATTAAACTATTTTGAAATATTAATCAACCTTAATACTCACACCATGCTATTCCCCTCCTTTTTTCAAGGAGGGGTGCCCTTTAGGGCGGGGTGGTTATTAACCCCTCAAAACACTTTCGCCTTAGTTTGTGTCCCTACAAACCAAGACGAAAGTGTTTTTTTTAGTATGGACTATTTTTATAATAAAGCTGGGCTTGATTATTTAGTTACATTTAAAACTTAACCAAATTATCCATTAACTGACTTAGTGTAGTTAATGCGCTCTCATTAGTAAGTACATTATCAGTAATCAAGGTGCTAATGTTAGCAAATGGTTGGCGTTGAGGCAGGGTAGCCACACCAATATGGTTAAGGGTTACCGTAAGGTGGTCAATACCCATTAATGCTCCCGCTCTACCGTCGGACACGCCAATTACGCAAGCTTTTTTACCTCTAAATAATTGTGGACTAATACTATCAATAAATAGTTTTAATACGCCTGGGTAACTGCCGTTATACTCAGGTATTACAAACACAAATTTGTGCGCTGGGGCAATATTTACATCAATCAATTGTTGAAAATCAGGGCTACGTTGCCCAAACATTTCTTGGTGTAGGTGGTTAGCCGCAAGGCTCTCGAGCGTTAAATAATTTACCTCAACTGTGGGCTGTTGTGCTTGTAGCAACGCTAAGCAAGCTTTTGAAAAAACTTGCGATTTATTATCAGGGCGGTGTGTACCATTAATTATTGTTACCATTATTTTTAAACAAGGTTGATGTGTATAACTACTTTACTGCAAAAGTATAAATGATTATTCATTAAACTACATTTGTACAAATCATTCGTAGTTAAATTTTATAACGTTTTTAATAATACATTTTATGGGCAAAATTATTGCAATAGCTAATCAAAAGGGAGGAGTAGGCAAAACAACTACGGCAATAAATCTGTCAGCAAGTTTAGCAGTACTCGAATACAAAACATTATTGATTGATGCCGACCCACAGGCCAATGCCACATCTGGCGTAGGTTTCGATCCTAAAAATATTAAAACCAGCATTTACGAATGCTTAATTAACGAAGTAGAACCCAAAAATGCTATACTACAAACCACCACGCCCAACCTATCATTAATACCTGCCCATATTGATTTGGTAGGTGCCGAGCTGGAGTTAGTGCATGTACCCAACCGTGAACGATTACTTAAAATAGCGTTAGAAAAAATTAAGGACGACTACGATTTTATTATCATCGACTGCTCGCCATCGTTAGGCTTGTTAGTGCTTAACGCCCTAACAGCTGCTGATAGTGTGCTAATACCTGTACAGTGCGAATATTTTGCGTTAGAAGGATTAGGCAAATTATTAAATACTATTAAAATAGCACAAACGCATTTTAATGCTGATTTGGAGGTTGAGGGAGTGCTACTAACCATGTACGACGGACGTTTGCGCCTAAGTAACCAAGTGGTAGAGGAAGTTAAAACGCATTTTCAGGACATGGTGTTTGACACTATTGTGCAACGTAACACCAAACTAGGCGAAGCACCAAGCTTTGGCGAAACTATTATAATGCACGATGCCAGTAGCAAAGGCGCCATAAATTACATGAACCTTGCACGCGAAGTATTACAAAAAAATGGCTTAACACAAATAAGCGAAGCCGACCGTAAAATAAACAATGCCGCCAACGCATTAGAAAACGATGCTGAACAATTTTAAATCCTTAATTCTAATAGTTAATACCCCCTATGCAAATTAATACTACTAACGAAGTTAAAGAGTTCCATAACCATAATTCTAACTTTATAACTGATGTAGTAATAGGTATGAGCGATGGCTTAACTGTGCCATTTGCCTTGGCAGCGGGTGTTAGCGGTGTAGTAGCTAGTAATGCAATAGTAACTACTGCTGGCATTGCCGAAATTATTGCGGGTAGCATAGCCATGGGTTTAGGTGGATATTTAGCAGGTAGCACGGTCATACATCAATACCAAGCTGAACTAAAACGCGAATACGACGAAGTAGAACTATACCCTGAAAAAGAAAAACAGGAGGTAAGAGATATTTTTAAAGATTATGGTTTTAGCGAAACATCACAACATTTACTGGTAGAAGAACTAGCCAAGGACAAGCACAAATGGGTTGATTTTATGATGAAATTTGAACTCGGGCTCGAAAAACCCAATGCCAACCAAGCACGTAATAGTGCATTAACTATTGGAGGTTCGTATATTGTAGGGGGTATAATACCACTGTTGCCCTACTTTTTTACCAAAACCCCAACACAAGGCTTAGTGTACTCTGCTATATTTACACTACTTAGTTTATTTGTATTTGGGTATTTTAAAAGTAAAGTAACTGACCAACCACCAATTATAGGCGCACTTAAAGTAACTATTATTGGGGTACTGGCTGCCGGTGCAGCTTACGGTATTGCACGTGCCATTGGGTAAAGCGCATTTAATTTTCTCAAAAATGACAAATTGACGTTAAACCCAAAACGGCAAACTATTTGAATAATAACTTAAAAATACACACAATAATGGAAAATACAACTGAATCACAAACAACTGATAACATTACTGACCCAATCGTTGACAGTGCCGAAAACACTACTACTCCCCAAGAACCTATCATTGAGGTAAATGAGGTTGAACAGTTACAAAACAAAGTAACGGAGCTTAATGATAAGTACATGCGTTTGTATGCCGAGTACGACAATTATAAACGTAGAAGCATAAAAGAGCGCCAAGATTACATGGCCACCGCTGGCAAGGAAATGATTGTGGGTATGATAACCATACTTGATGATTTTGACCGTGCCGCTAAAGCGGTGGAAACATCAACCGATGTGGCTGCTATTAAAGAAGGTATTAATATGATACACAACAAAGTTAAAAGTACTTTAGCTAATAAAGGCTTAGAACCTTTAGAATCGATAGGACAAGAGTTTAACTCCGATATACACGAGGCTATTACTATGATACCTGCGCCAACACCCGCACAAAAAAACAAAGTAATTGACGAACTCGAAAAAGGCTATAACCTTAACGGAAAACCACTACGTGTGGCCAAAGTAGTAGTGGGCGCATAACAGTACTCCCAATTATAAAAATAGTGTACAGCTTCAAATAATAATTTACGTTATTTGAAGCTGTACTTTTTTAACCAACACCAACACAAGCAATGCAAAAAATACGCGAAAATTATTTATTACTAATAGCCCTACTTTTGATAGCGGTAACGGGCATTGTATTTAAGTTTAAAAACAATACAGGCACATTAAAAGATACTGCCGAATTTGCCGTGGAAGATACCGCCAGCATTGATAAAATATTTATGGTGGATAAAAGCGAAGGCAAAGTAGTGCTTACACGCAAAGGCAATGGTTGGGTACTTAATGACAAATACCCCGCAAGGCAAGATATGATAGACATATTGCTTACTACTATTAAAAAATTAACCGTAAAAGCACCAGTACCCAAAAATACTATACCCAACCTACTAAAAGGAATGGCAACTACAGCACGTAAAGTTGAAATATATAGTGGCTCCCAAAACATTAAAACCTATTATGTAGCTGGCCCTGATATGAATCACGCAGGTACTTATATGTTATTAGATAAGGCTACAACCCCTTATTTAACTCATATTGAGGGCTTTCAAGGATATTTAACACCCCGTTATAGTACGGACGAAACTGCATGGCGCGATAAATTATTATTTGCTATAAACAAAAAGGATATTACCGCTATTACCGTGCAGTATGCTAAGCAAAGTAAAACACCTAGCTACACATTCAAAAACACTAACGGAAAATATAGTTTAATTAACACTACTGTTAACCAGCCTATTAATTACGACACCTTAGCATTAAATATGTGGCTAAATTCGTTTAAGATAGCCGCTGTCGAAAATTTTGATGCTGGATGTAGCAAATCAAAAACCGACTCCATACTAAATACCTTGCCTATTTACGAATTAAGCATACAGCATGGTGCTAATGAAATTAGCGTTATTAGAGCTTTTAAAATAAAATTACCCCCTGGTAGCGTTGATTATGGCGGTAATGCTACTGAATACGACAACGACCGTGCCTATGCACTAATTAATAACAAGCTACCTTTAGCAACAATACAGTACGCAATACTCGATAATTTTGTAAAACCAATAACTTATTTTACCCCAATTGTTAAAAAATAAGTATAAAACTACTTAGTGAGTACTAAAACAATAAAAATCAAAATAGTATATTTGACAAAAATAATAATAAAATAACGACTGTAAAAAATCATGAATTTCATTGTATCATCTAGCACATTAAAATCGCACTTAAAACAAATTAGTGGTGTATTAAACAATAGTAACACACTACCTATTTTAGATCATTTTTATTTTGAATTAGATAACGCCGTACTTAAAGTTACTGCTTCCGATTTAGATAATACTATTCGTACACAAGTACCTGTAAAGTCGGAAAGTATAGGAACAATATGTGTACCTGCCAAAATTTTAATGGCAACCCTTAACGAACTACCTGAACTACCAATAAGTTTTACAATTAACGTAACTACGTTTGGTATTGAACTATCAGCGGGCGATGGTAAATACAAAATTGCAGGTAACGATGGTGATGAATACCCTAAACACCCGTTAATTGAGTCATCTTCATCGTTTGATATTCACTCACATATTTTGTCGCACGCAGTTAATAAAACACTTTTTGCAACAGGTAACGACGATTTACGCCCAATGATGAACGGAGTGTTTTTTCAATTATCGCCTGAGGAAGTAACTTTTGTAGCTACTGATGCCCACAAGTTAGTGAGTTATAAGCGTACTGATGTTCGTGCTACTAATACAGCATCGTTTATTGTACCCAAAAAACCATTGAACTTACTTAAAAACACTTGCGCAAGCATGGATGAACAAGTACGTGTAGAGTATAACGAAACTAACGCATTATTTAAGTTTGGTTCGTTTGAATTAACGTGCCGCTTAATTGATGGCAAATACCCTAATTACGAAGCGGTTATTCCTAAGAATAATCCTAACATACTTACAGTTGGCCGTGCTGATTTAGCACGCAAAATTAGCTTAGTAAGTATTTATTCAAACAAAACTACGCACCAAGTTCGCCTCAAAATTAGTGGTAACGAACTTAACCTTACTGCTGAAGATTTAGACTACGCTAACGAAGCTAACGAGCGTATGACTTGCCAGTACCAAGGCGAAGACATAGAAATAGGATTTAACTCAAAGTTTATTGTAGAGATGTTAAACAACATTGACTCTGACGAAATAAACATTGAAATGAGTGCTCCAAATCGTGCAGGTATAATTTTACCATCAGTTAAAGAAAATGCCCACGAAGACATATTAATGTTGGTAATGCCTATAATGTTAAACAGGTAGTAATTAATAAAAATTAAATTACAACAAAAATACCGTAACTACAATTTAGATAGTTACGGTATTTTTGTTGTATAATAGTACTAATTGTTAGTGCGCTAGTTTTAGTGATTCAGCTTATGCAGCAGGCGGTTATAACGAAATGCCATTATCAATAAGTATAGTAGCCGAAAAGGTGGTAATTAAATTACATTAATTTTTAATTACCATTACTTTTTTAGTTATGCTCTCTGTTCCATTTGAAATTTTAACTAAGTACTGACCGCTATACAATTTTTTAGTATCAAAATATGCAATTGTGCTTCCTTGGTATAGTATTGTTTTATCAGCCAAATTGCCCGTTACATCAAATAATTCAACAGTAATATTTTCTTTTACCATAGTTATTAATTGTACAACTATAAGTTCGCTACTAGGGTTAGGAAAAACAGTTACTTGAGCAATGTTTAACTCCTTACTACTTATGCCCACAATTGGTGCATAGGTAGTAACTCCACTAGGCACTGTGGTAACTTTAGCGGCAGTTTTAGTACCATAATAGGTTGGTCCAATTAAGTAAGGATACGCAGCATTCCAATTAGCATCAACAGTTGCAAAATAGCAATAGATACCACTAGGATATTCGGGTGTTATGCAGAATCTACCATTGTGGTAATCTAAATAATCATCGGTTGTTGGTGCTGTAAATTGGTAATCTTCTTTAAATTTACCCAACGGATAAGTAGCACTAACGTTAGGCCCAGCTGTAACAGCAGTGCCTGTATATAAGGTATTTCGTACAGTAATGGCTCTTAAACTAAAACTTGATTTCATACGCACAATGCCTCCCGTACCATTTGAATTTTTATACCCATAAGCACCATATACAGGAAATCCATCATAAGCAAAACCAATTAACGGTGAGTGTACTGTGCTATCAATGGCGTATAAACCGTCAGCATCGTATAAATTACAAACGGTTGAAAGCACATTTAAATCTAATTTAAAAGCACTAGGGTTTTGATGATGATGATAGTTAGTGCCTGCAGGGTGCCCCTTAGCACAATCAAATCCAGCTCTTTCGGCAGGGATAGCATCTCTGTTCCAAACGCCATCTCCAGTTCCACCTAACGGCCCACCTGCATAAGCATTAGTTGAGTTTTTCCAAGATACTCCATCTCTATAATCAAACATGGCAACACCATTTACAAAAACACCAATATTACCCCCCGTTGTACTTACTGGCGTCCCTGTATTTTGTACTGGTGCTAAAGGAAATTTAAAAATTGCATTTTGATTACCCGCTTGATTTGGATTATTATCTAAATAAGGCCCTACTACATACGTGGGTATACCTTGTGTAGAAGCGTACGCAAAAGTACCTGAGTATTGAACCAGCTGTACATTAGCTGTTAGTAAAGTATCATTAATAGCCGTTGAATTACCTGATACGTAGTGCCTACCTTTAACTGAAGTATTTTGCAACCAACTTGTAATAGCAGGATTTGTTTGAGCGTTAACTATTGCTACTGAAAGCATTGTTGCTACTGATAGTATTATTTTTTTCATTATTGTAGGGTATTTAGTTGTGTATTATTTATATAATGATTAGACGACGCTGTCTTATAAATCCCTCGCAAGTTTTAAAATTAATTTATTTTGGATATTGGTTTTTTGAGTTAAACACAAATTCTTTGTCAGATAAAGTCAATAAAAAATGAATTAAATCTACTTTTTCATTTGACGTTAAAACAACCCCACTTTTTAATTGTTGTGCAAGTGTTTTAGATGAATGAATACCATTGGTATAGTGATTTAAAACTTGTGATAATTTTTTAAAACGCCCATCGTGCATGTAAGGATAAGAGTATTCGATGTTGCGTAAGCTAGGCACTTTAAATTTTAATGAGTCGTTGGGGTTTAGTGTTATACGCATTCTTCCTATGTCTTTAAAAAAAGTGTCGATGGGCAAACCATTGTTTTCAAAATTACCATTGGTAAATAACGGTTCGGTATGGCACGATGAGCATTTTTTTTTGAACAAGGTATAACCGTTTTTCTCCTGTTCGGTAAAGGGTAGTTCATTACGCATTACCTTGTCATATTTAGCATTAGCACTTACTAGTGTAAGCATGAATTGTGATATGGCTTTTAATGTTCGTTCGCCTGTGGCTAAGCTATCTTTAAAGGCATTGTAAAACAATAGTTTATATTTAGTTGATTGATTTAATTTTTTAATTACTTCGTTAATTGAACTTCCCATTTCTGCCCTATGTGATATTGGTGCTAATGCTTGCATATCTAAATTATTAATGGCACCGTCCCACATAAATGTTTTTTGCCAAGCTAAGTTCATCAATGCAGGTGCATTACGAGTACCAATACTATCATTAATACCATGACTTACAGTGTGGTCTGTATGCGTAAATGCCGAGAAAGGAGAATGACAACTTTCGCAAGAAATAGTATTGTTTTTAGACAGCATAGGCTCATAAAATAAATGCCTACCCAATAAAATTTTAGGTTGAATTAATGGATTGTTTGCAAAATTATAAACGGGTTTGGGCCAATATTTAGGCATGTAAAATAATGTTTCATTAATAGTAAATGCAACTAAAAACAAACTTATAAAACCTATAATATATTTTGGTTTAATCATTTGTTTTAAAACAATTAGCAACTTGTTTAGAAAGCATAAGTGCCTCACTATTAGCTGACATTACATGGTGCTGTGTTGATAAATCAATCATTTCAACAAATTGTTTTAAATCAAAATAAATAGGTATTTTATTTTTAGGCACTACGTTTAACGCTACTTTTTGCAATGCATTACAAGGTGCTTGGTAACCACCTAAGTGCAACTGAAACTGATTGTTAACTCTTGTACATTGACTACTTGCCCCCTCTAATTTAAAGTTAATATAACCACTTTGCCATGTCCAGTACATACCTTTGGTGGGGTCTAAATCGCCTGCCATAGCTCCAGCACAATTAGTTACGCTATCAATGCCTACATTAAATTGTATTTTGTCAAAATTAATTTTGTGCAAACATTCAACCTCAATAGTTTGGCTACTATTATGGGCAATATCAATTAAATGAAAGCTGTTTTTTTCAGTAAATACTACCTCGTTATTTTTAATAAACTGTAGTGCTGAAACATAATACTTTAGTGTCTCAAATTTAATACTACTGCTATTTTTTAGCACGTATGCCGAGTCCAAGATTAACGGCTCAAAGCCATTAAATACTGCGCTAAACGAAACACTTATATTAGTTGTGTTTTGACAAAAAGTATTGAGGTAAGTAATGAATAAACAACAACTTAATAGTAGGGTTTTCATTACCGTTGACGCTTAGGATTTGTACGAGGAAATAATTGAGTAATATCGTTAATTAAAATATTAAAATTATTAAGTTGGTCTTTTCGGCATAGTTTTTTAATCTCTAAAAAATGGTTGTAATGCACCTCTTCTACTTTAATTTGTAATTGCCCTAATTTATATTCTATCGAATCTTTAGTGGCTACGTTATTATTTTTAAGAGTACTATACAGTTCATTTTTACAAACTAAAATTAATGAGTCAGTTTGGTTAATAGCCACCCTATGCAAGGTTATTAGTTGCTCGTAGCGGGCAATTTGTTGGTTATCAAAGTGTAAGCGTTCAATAATTATTTTTTTAGGTCCCTCTTTTAATGGGTGCTTAGGTTTATTAAAAATAATAAAGGCAACTAGGCTTAAATTAGAAATTAAAAGCCCCAAAGCTATACAACTAAGTAATCGTATCTTATTCATTAGTATAAGTTATTAGTAAGATTTAAGCCAAATGTTTGTGTTAGTTTTTTTTCTTTAGCTGTTGAAAAAGTATATTCATTAATAACAAAAATATTGAAAAGTAATAGCACACAAAAAGACGTAATTAGCGAGTACCCTATTTTTTTAGAAACATTGTTTTGATTTATGTTTTCAATGCGTTGTTGTATTCGTGTAAATAAAAACGGTGGTGTTTCCACAGCTTTTATTGTTGATAGTACATTTAAAAAATCGTTCATCATTTAATTATAATAGTTTAGACGATACTTTACTCATTTTCCTTCGTGCTTGTTTAATTTTTCTAAATTAATTTTAGCCCTTTGTATAAGGGATTCCACCGCTTTAGGACTAATACTCATGATTACTGAAATTTCTTTTTGACTTTTTTGTTCTAACTTACTTAAAATCAGTGCTGTTTTTTGATTATTAGACAACTGATTTATTTGATTAAAAATAGCTTCAATTGCCTCTTTTTGTTCTAAAATAACACCAGGATGATTAAAATTATTATTTAGGTCGCTTATTTCATTTCCATTTTCGTTAAATAGCGAAGTGAAAAAAGCAAAACGTTTTTGACGTTTTTTTGCTTTTATAAAATCGAGCGATTTATTAATAGTAATACGATAAATCCATGTTTTTAATTCAGACTGTTGTTTAAACGATAGTAAAGATTGATGAATTGCTACAAATACATCTTGTGTAATTTCTTCAGCATCTTCTGTATTTTGTACATACTGCAATGCCAAATTAAAAACTAATTTATTATAAGTACTATAAATTTCTTGAAGATTCATCTAAAATTTCAGGGCAAGGCAATCCTCATTTTTTGTACCGCTTTTAAGGCTTGTTAAAATATAATTTAGCAAACTTTTTTTTATTTGCTGGATACAAATATACTTTTTTATGCTCCTGCTGGTACGAGCATTTTGCTCGCATCTACTACCAGTCTAATTAACCTTATTTCTTATTTACTATCATTATTCATTACAATTAGTTTTTAATTTTTAATGAATACGAGCAACATGCTCGCACTAGCCTAAACTGGACGGTTACCTAACGCTAGAGCTAGCGGGGAGCATTTTGCTCGTGTCCACTACCATTGTACCTAATCTTATTTCTTCTTTACTATCATTATTCATTACAATTAGTTTTTATTTTTTAACGAATACGAGCAGCATGTTGGCAATAGCCTAAACTGCACGGTTACCTTACGCTAGAGCTAGCGGAGGTACCTACATTATTTTTATTTGTCAACGTCAAAATATTTTTTAATTACAAAACCCGATTTCGGTTCTCCTGTCTCATTGTCAAGATATGAAATTAGTAAGTGTTTATGTCTTATTCCAATTACTGTTACCTGTTGTCCAAGTTTTACAAGACCAATAATTTTTGAATTTTTCTTTTCCGAAAATCTTAAATTAACATTAGTTCTTGCGGCTCTTGTTTTGTTAAGTTTATTAAGTTCGGTTTCAATTTTTGCTGAAAATTCTTTACTGATTTTTTCAATTTCTCTTTTAGTAGCCTCAATAACTTCTGTATTGCTTTTATCTGTCGAAATAACAAAAGGATTATAGAAAGTTAAAAGAAAACTAATAACTGAAATTAATTCAAAAATAAACTGTCGAGCTTTGTCTGTTTTTGTTTTTCCAAGTAGTCCAAAAAGTTCTGTAACAATTGATTGCCTTAAATTGTCGAGGTCTTGAATAGTTACTTGTGAATTACTATTTGATAGTTCGTTTGTAACATTTGCAATTGTTTCGTTCACTTCTTCTGCAACATATATATCTTCCCAGTTACGAGTTAAAGCAATGTTCTTCAAATAGGTTTTAGAAATGCCTTGTAAGGCAATGTCTATGCTATTGAATTTGTTTAAATGGGATTGGCTTAATGTCGCAATAGCTGTCAAGTTATTTGAAAGTTGTAACTGACTTTTCGCAAATCCAGAAAGCCTGTCTGAAGCGAGTTGATTTGTTTTTGAAAGTTCAGCGAGTGTAGATGTCAACCCGAATAGTACTGAATGATTTTTCGGATATTGAATTGCTGCTAATTGTGCTGGGATACTATTTCCTAAAACCATTGATGTTGCATTAAACGGCTTCATTTGCTGAGAAATAGACCTCGCAATATCGGTTAAGCCATTTAGTCCTGATAAATTAAACTGCGCTTTATTTTGTTTTTCAATTGTCAATGCAATTCTTTGAAGCAAAGTCTGTCCGAATGCACTTTGCATTGTCTGGTTTTGGTTTTGCAATCCCTTGATTATGTCTTGTAGATTTGTCGTCATACTAATATTATTGGTAATAATAAATAACCACAATTACAACGGTATATTACTATGCTTCTTCCTTGGCATAGTATCTACCTTATTCTCCAACATTTTAAACGCAGCAATTAGCTTCGCACGTGTGTCTTCGGGTTTTATAACCTCGTCAATAAAGCCACGTTCGGCGGCACGGTAAGGGTTAGCAAACATCGTGTTGTATTCGTTTTCTTTTTCTTTCCAAGCGGCGTCTCTATCGGTGGCGGTATTTATTTCGTTTTTAAATATAATTTCGGCAGCACCTTTAGCGCCCATCACGGCTATTTCGGCAGTTGGCCACGCAAAGTTTAAGTCGCAACCTATGTGCTTGCTGTTCATTACATCGTACGCTCCGCCGTAGGCTTTGCGGGTAATAACGGTAACACGTGGTACGGTGGCTTCGCTAAAAGCAAATAATAATTTAGCGCCGTGCGTAATTATTCCATGCCACTCTTGGTCGGTACCTGGCAAAAAGCCTGGTACATCTTCAAACGTAAGTAATGGTATATTAAACGCATCGCAAAAACGCACAAAACGTGCTGCCTTAGTACTGGCATTAATATCCAACACTCCCGCTAGGTAAGCAGGCTGGTTAGCCACAATACCAACGCTTCGGCCTGCTATGCGTGCAAAACCTACTACAATGTTTTCAGCAAAATTTTTGTGCACTTCCAAGAAACTATCGGCATCAATAGTGCCATTAATTACCTCACGTATATCATACGGTTGGTTGGGGTTTTGGGGTATAATAGTGTTGAGTTGTGGGCGTTGCTCGTTGCTTGGTTCGTAGGGCACTTGTGGTGCTAATTCCTCGCAATTTTGTGGCATATAGCTCAACATATTTTTTATGTTTTGAATACACTCTAACTCGTTAGCGCAAGCAAAATGCGTAACGCCACTCTTACTACTGTGAGTGTGTGCGCCACCTAACTCTTCGCTCGTAACTTCCTCGTGGGTAACGGTTTTAACTACGTTAGGCCCCGTTACAAACATGTACGAAGTATTTTCTACCATCATAATAAAATCGGTAATAGCAGGCGAATACACCGCACCACCAGCACACGGCCCCATAATTGCCGATAATTGCGGTATAACGCCACTGGCTTTAGTATTACGATAAAAAATATCGGCATAGCCGCCTAACGATACAACGCCCTCTTGTATGCGTGCGCCACCGCTATCGTTTAAGCCAATTAATGGTGCACCGTTTTTAAGCGCAAGATCCATTATTTTGCAAATTTTTTCGGCGTGAGTTTCGCTCAATGAGCCACCAAACACGGTAAAATCTTGCGAGAACACGTATATCAATCTACCATTTACAGTGCCATAACCTGTTACTACACCATCGCCCAAATACTTTTCGTTTTGTAGGCCAAAGTCGCTACTGCGGTGGGTTACCAGCATTCCAATTTCTTGAAACGAACCTTCGTCCATCAAAAAATGAACACGCTCACGGGCAGTAAGTTTTCCTTTTTTGTGTTGTGCATCTATACGTTTAGCACCGCCACCTAATTGGGCTTCGGCTATTTTTTGTTCAAGGATATTAATTTTGTCTTGCATGATTAAATATATGTTTTTGAAAATAAAATAATAGGGTAAAAATAAATTTTATAGTTGCGTATTTTTGTACAAAGGCACGGTACTACAAGGCTCGCCGTACATAATGCTTTTGGCTACGGGTGTAAGTAATCGGGTAAGTTCAGTATAGGCTAGTAGCGGTATGTTTTTAGTACCACAACCTTTTATTACTATGCGCTGCCCTGCATAATTGTTTACATTAAGCTGTTGTAATTTACGTAAAAAAATAGCATCTTCAATAGTAGCTAATGTACCCACTTGCACGCTTTCAGCATAAGGCTGTAATGCAATGGTAAGTAGCATGTACGCCCATGTGGGCACTATGGCATCTACCGTGTTATCAATTACTATATGATGGTTTTGGTAAACGCTCCAATCAGTTATTTTAAGTTGCTCTCTAAAATCTTTTTCGCGGAGTATTAATTCTTCGTACAAAAAGTCTTTAATGGCAATACTTGTGCGAGGCTCAGTACCGTACCATTCTTCTAAATCGATGGTTACGAGCCCGCTTGACGTTACTTTATTTACAATTTCGTTTTCCATTTTTGGGAGTTTAAAAGGCAGCCATTAGCAAATCAATTTCGGTATAAGGTAAACTAAACATTTGCCCTATGTATTTGTTGGTTAGCACGCCGTTGTAAGTGTACAAGCCGTTGCGTACGCCTGCATCTACACGCAACATGTTTTCTAAACCACTTTCTTCGCCTATGTAATTAAGTATGGGCATAAACACATTACTCAATGCGTGCGAGGCTGTTTTGGGTACGCGCGAAGCAATGTTGGGTACGCAATAATGCACAACACCATACTTACGAAACGTAGGTTTTTGATGGTTAGTAACCTGCGAGGTTTCAAAGCAACCGCCTTGGTCAATGGCTACATCAATAATTACGGCACCATATTTCATGTTTTCTACCATTTCCTCTGTAACCACACAAGGGGCTTGCCCTGCACCACGGTTACGTAATGCACCAATGGCTACATCAGCCGTGGATAGTGCGTTAGCCAACTCAGTAGGATTAAGTACTGAGGTGTATAATTTTTGCCCCAAATTACTTTGCAAACGGCGCAAACGACTTATCGAATTATCAAATATTTTAATGCTAGCACCTAAGCCAAGTGCGGCACGTGCTGCGTTTTCGCCTACTGTACCTGCTCCTATTATAACTACTTGCGTGGGTGCAACACCGCTAATACCGCCAAACATAGCCCCTACGCCGCCACTACCTGTGGCCATTTGTTCAGCTGCTATTAGTATAGAGGTATTACCAGCAATTTCGCCAATGGCACGTATCACAGGAAAAGTCCCCTCATCGTCCATAATATTTTCGTAGGCTATGGCATTAATTTTTTTATCGAGCAAGGCTCTAAAATAAGTTTGGCTTTGCATACTTAAATTAAGTGCTGATATTATAGTTTGTTTGCGTTGCAATAGCACAATTTCGGTTTCGTTAACGGGGGCAACTTTTAGTATTAAATCAGCCTTAAATACTTCCTCTGTGCTATAGGCAATTTCGGCACCCGCCTCGCTGTAATCTTTGTCCTGAAAGCTTGAGTTGATGCCTGCGCCAGTTTCAACCAGTACACGGTGTCCGTTGCTTACCAGCACTAGCACAGCTTCGGGCACAAGGGCTACACGGTTTTCTTGGTAGGAGGTTTCTTTGGGTATGCCTATAAATAAAGCTCCTTTTTTACGGGCTACTTCTAACATTTCTTCTTGCGGAAGTAAACCACTACTCTTAGCTAAGTTACTTAGTAATTCTTTTGAAATTTGCATGTACTAGTTACGTTTTGAATTATTGGTATAAAATTACTAAATAGTTTGTAAGCGTTGCATGTTTTTTTAGTGTGTTTAAAATTGTAAATCTAATTCAGGTAACAAATATTTTGTTTTAATAAAGCAATGTGCATACATATTAAAATATTGCTTTAATCGAAAAAAGAATATACATTTAACTTACATTATTGTAATTTAAAAATTAGTAATCATGATAAAATATATACTAAGTACAAGTGTAGTATTGGCTACATCGTTAAGTACATTGCTAATAGCCCAAACCGATGTTAAGCAACATATTGTGCAAGTACAAATAAATAATAACGCCTTTATGTGCCCCAATCTAAGCATGAAAATAAAGCGAGTGGTAGTGCAACGCAAAACTGATATTACCAACTGGCAAGTGGCCACCGATTATAATAACGCATCGTTTACCACTACTAACAGTACTATTTGCAATAGCGATAGTATTATAAAAATTTTTACTAAAGAAGCTGAATACCCACTGGGTATTATACAAACTATACGTATTGATGGCTCTGAAGTATACAAGCGCAATGTACCCACTACAGTTACTGGCAAGTAAAATAGTATAAGTTATAACTACACATTTTAAATAAAACTACTATGAAACATCTATACGCCAAATTAACAGCATGCCTAGCCTTATGTTTAGCACTATTGTTTACCAATAGTACAGCACAGGTAACTTACCTTAAAACTATTGATATGCACGCCCTAAATTTTGGGCAAGCACTTACCCGCACCCGCGACAAAGGCTATGTAATGGTAGGGCAAGATAAACAGTTTATACACGCTATTAGTTCGTTTTGCTACTCGTATTTAGCTAAAATAGATTCGTGCGGAAATTTAGCAACAACTCAACTGTACAACTATGCTGGGCAACCACGTGTAGAGGGCTATGGATTAAAAGCTGTAATTGAAGCAAATACAATTAACAAATATATTATTGCAGGTACTGTAAACCGATTGCAACCTGATAATAGCTTGCTAAAAGAAATGCTACTGATGCAAGTAGATATTACTGGTGGTATTGATTGGGTAAGTACCCATGCTTCCTCTAGTGGCGAAGCGCAAGGGGTACACGTAACCGAAACAGCAAACGGTTATGTAGGTTGTGGTTATGTAGATGAAGATGCCTCTACACAAAAAACACCTTATATTACCAAGGTAGACAAAGCCACGGGGGCACTTATGTGGGAAAAAGCATTTGCATCGTTGCGAGGTACTTACTCTTACGGCAATTATGTACAGGAGTTTGCCAATGGCGATATTTTATTTTTGGGTTCGTATGGTAATGGGGCCGACAACGATTTTTTTGCGCTACGATTATCATCAACTGGCAACATAATTTGGAGTAATAAATATGATGTAGCACAGTTTGATGGGCAAGACTGGGACGTGTCGGGCAAGATAACTTCCGATGGTGCTTTTTTATTATCAGGCAGTACCAAGCAAGGTACTAACTACAATACCGTGTTAATAAAAGCTGATGCTGCAACAGGAGCTGTGCTACACACTGCCACATTTGACAATGCTGGCCAAGACGATAGAGGACGTACCGTAACCGAACTAGCAACAGGCGATTATGTACAAATGGGAAACACCCAAACTGGAGGTATATCGCACACTATAATGAATAAAGTAGATAAAAACTTTAATTACAAATGGTCGCGTACCATGACTTTAAATAATTATTCAAAATCGTGGGGCGTTAACGAAGAGCCTGACAAGGGCATAGTATTTTCGGGCCTTACCACCCCCGACTTCACTGATTATACCGCTTTGCTAGTAAAAACGGATTCGTTAGGTAGCTTGAGTGCCACCTGCAATTTAACCGCAACACCTACCATTACTTACAATGCACCATTTGTAACCGCACAAGCAATTACAACTACGCTAGCTACTAATAGTTATTTTAAGAACGATGTGCCTGTTACTAATTTTACACCTTCGGTTGGTACAGGTACCATGGCTACCGTATGCTTTGAGTGTACACCAATTGTAGCAGTTAATAAAACGGCAATATGCCCACTAGATACCTTTTATGTAATAACTACAGCCATACCTTGCAACCCTCACACATTAGTGGTAAGCGAGGTAAGTACAGGCATAACTACTGCACCATTTAAAACAAATGGCGATACATTGTTTTACATACTAACCACACCTGGTAATTATGATATTACACGCAATACTACTTGTAACGGTACGCCTAACGTAATTGTTAAAAATATAGTGGTACGCGCTACGCCTGTGGCTAGTATTACGTCAAGCCCATCAATTTGTCAAGGCGATAAAGATACCTTGTTTGCTACTGTTACCGTAGGTACAGCTCCTTACACTTACAGGTGGGGTGGAGCTAATGTGCCTAATATTAACAACGATACCGTACCACTAAATACCAATCTTACCATTAATGCTACATTACAAGTTAAAGATGCATATAGTTGCAAAAGTGCAGTAGCTACATATGTACTGGAAAACAACCCTTTGCCACAACCCACATTTACGGTAGCACCTGTGTGTTTGCACGATGCCTCAATATTTGTTAATACTACGTCAGCAAGCCCAACAGTTACTAACACTGATTGGATGTATAGTGATAAATTTGGTGTTATCCTAGGCACTAATAATGTTACTAGCCCAACATTTGTATTTGCAAAATGTAATGAAAACTACTCCGTTAAACTAATAGCCACTACTGACAAGGGGTGCAAGGATTCAATAACACAACTTACTCACACGTATTGTTTGCCTATACCTAATTTTACATTTGTAAATGGTTGCGAAAAAGACGATATAATTAATTTTATCAATACCTCAGCTAATGGCGCAGGTACTATAGGTACTATGAATAGCCTATGGTATTTAGATGTAAACAACCCTACCGAAACGAATAGTAATCCGTCAAAAATATATGGCTCAGCAGGTGCATACCCTATAACACTCAAAATTACTGACGTGTATGGTTGTGTAAAAGATACTACCAAAACGTTAAAAGTGTATCCTAAACCCAATGCTAACTTTACGGTAGCTAACGTGTGTTACAAATTACCAAGCACCTTCATTAACACGACTACACTTAATGTGCCTCCTACTGGCGGATTTACTGATGTAGTAAATGGCTACCAGTGGGATTATAATTATAATGGTGCAACTTTTGTACTTAATGATATTAGTAAAAATGGTACCTTTATTTATCCACTTACTGCTACCGAAACTAAGCCATTAGTAACACTAATTACCAAAACAAATAATAACTGTAAAGATACTGTTACACAACCCGTAATAGTGTGGCCATTACCACAAGTAACGTATAGCGTTACTGCACCGTGTTACCCCAATCCGTTAGTATTTACTAACAGTACCACAATCTCCGCAGGTACTGATAATAGTAGCGTAGCAACGATGATTGAACATTGGGGCGACACTAAAACTGATGTAATACCACAATTAAATAGTGTGATTAATCATAGCTATACCACTAGTGGTAATTATCAAACTAAGTTGGTAGCTACATCGAATTATGGTTGTATGGATAGCCTAAAATTACCTGCCGTAATTCACGCTAAACCCAAAGCCTTGTTTGATATAGCTCCACCCGAAGGTTGCGAACCACTGTGTGTAACGTTTACCAATAAAAGCACACAGTTAAAATCGCCAACGGTTGAATTTATTAATAAATATGAATGGACTTTAGGTGACTATAACGACGCTAACGGTAATACGCCAACTACTAAAGACGCTGCTCGCTGCTATCAAAACCCTAGCGATACAGTACAAAAACATGACGTTAATTTAATTATTACCACCAATGAGGGTTGCAAAGATACTTTACTTAAACCTTTGGCAATAACGGTGTATCCTTTGCCAGTGGCTAATTTTACAGCTAGCCCAACAGTTACTGATATGTTAAACTCGCAAATTTATATTGCTGACCAATCGCATTTGGCCAATGTAATTGAATGGAGTTATGGAGATGGGCACACCAAATCGTTACGAAACAGCACGCCGCTTACAAGTACTGCACCGTATATGTACACCTACAAAGATTCAGGAATATACACCGTTAATCAGTTAGTAAGTACCGATTATGGTTGCACTGATACCGCCGCTATTTTAATTAGAATAAAACCAATGTACACTATTTATATTCCTAATAGTTTTACTCCTAATGCCGATGGTATTAACGATTATTTTAAACCAACAGGAATAAACATTAAGGACATTGATTTGTTGATATTTGACCGTTGGGGTAATGTAATAGCACGTGTGCAAGGTATAGATAGCAAGGGCTGGGACGGGACCGACTACCGCACTGGCGAAAAATGTAAAACCGAGGTATATAATTGGAAACTAACTTACGTAGATATATTTAACGAAACACATACTGACTGGATTGGTACAGTTACTTTAGTTAAATAAAATAGTAAGACTTATGCAACAACTAAAATTATTGATTATAAGCAATACTAATTTTTACTTGCGTATAGTATTATTTCTAGCTTTTGTAGGGCATGGTATGGTATCGTTGGGTTTAAGCCCTTCCTACACATTGCATTATGGTATAGCTGATGCTATTAACTTTACAACTATTGATACTAAGCTACTACTCAGGTGCTGTGGTGTACTAGATATAATGCTAGCGTTACTAATTATTTCAAAAACGTACCCCACTATAGTGTTAAAAATAGCTTTAGGTTATTTAGTAATAATAGGTGTTGCGGCAGTTTGTTTTTTTAACGTAAAATCCGAATCAATATTTGGTATAGCCGAATTCATGCGCCGTATGCCTTGGATGTTTTTTACCATTTATCTATTAATTGAAGCTATTCGTAATCAGTCTAAAGAACACTTAATACGATTGGGTATTTCGTTTGCATTTTTAGCACATGGCTTGGCATCATTGGGTTTCTTTGGTTTAAAAGGAGGGCATATAGAACTTGCTACCCAAATAGTTACTAAGGAACAGGCGCAAGTATTTGTTTATTATTCAGGTATTGCTGATAGTATTATTGGAGTATTATTATTTACAGGAGTATTTTCTAAATACGTAGCTCCCATTGGCACATTATGGATAATGGTTATAGTAGTGCTGTCGTACATGAATTCGTTTGCCGACGGTATTTTTAGAACCGGATTTTTATTAGCATCGCTCTATGTAGCGTTACAACCTAAATGCCACGAGTATCCATTTATTAAATTGAATATCAAAAAATAAAACAATGATAAAACCAGTAATAGCCACAGTAATTGTAAGTTTAATAAGTGTAGAGATGTATGCGCAAACGTCGTATTTTACATTTGGTAAAAAACGCATGGATAGAGGTAAGCTAATACATTATGCAAGCCCAACATCAATATTTATAGCGGGCGAAAGCGAGGATGAAATTACTGGCGAAAAAGCAATATTTCTAAGTAACCTAACTAACGAAGGAAAAACAAATTGGACTAAAACCTACTCAGGTAGTATATCGTACGCCATAAATGATTGGGTGGTATTACCTGGTGGAGGATTTGTAGTGTCGGCAGAACAGTATTATAAAAAAGACAGAGAAACGTTGTACCTCATGCGCCTTGATAATACTGGTAATATGTTGTGGTCCAACTTATTTAACGAAGGTGGCAACGAGGTAGAGGGATTATCGATAGCAGCCACACAAGACGGTGGATTTATTGTTACAGGCTTAATAAAACAAGCGTCAATAATTTCGGATGTATTTTTTTCGATGCGCAAAGAAAAAGAATACGTGTATGTACTTAAAATTGATAGTAAAGGAAATAAACAATGGAGCAAAAAATTTAACTACGAACAAAATGCTGTAGCCAAAGGTTATAAAGTAGTAGAAACTATTGACGGCTACGTAATAGGCGGAAGTATTGAAGAGAAACCTGATGTGAAAGGTGCTGAAATTTTAATATTGAAAATAACTAAAAAAGGAGACTTTATGTGGGCAAAAACCTTAGGAGGTACTAAAGGGGAGTATATTAAAAACATGCTTGTAGTTGATAACGATTTATTTGTAATAGGAGCAACTACTTCGTTTGGCGTGTCAGGGGTGGAGGCATACTGCATGCGTTTAACTACGAGCGGAAACCTTAAATGGTTTAAAACTTATGGAGGTGATAAAAACGAAAATTTAAGTACGATACGTAAGATAGATGAACGCACATTGGTGTTAGCGGGCGAAACTACTTCATTTGGTAAAGGCTCATACGATGCATTATTTTTAACTACCACCTACGATGGCGATATACTTACTGCCGAAACATTTGGCAACGACAAAATAGAAAGTTTAGGTTCGGCAATAATTAGTGGTAACAGGATGTATGCAACAGGATTTTCGTACGCTAGCTCAACACCCAAAAGCACGCAGGCGTATATGCTAATATCGCCACTGCTAAACAAAAACGAAACGCATTTTGTAAAAGCAAACGCTACAAAAACACAAGTACACACTGCAGAAATAGTAGTAAAGGAACTTACTAAAAATTTGTTAACCAACGTTATACCAGTAACTGAACGTGTAGCTCCTCCAGTACTAAAAACGGTAATAAAAAGTGAGACCATGGAAACAGAATCATTTATTAAATAAAGTAATTAGCCATGAAAAAACTATTATTTTTAATAGTCTTAATTGTTGTAAATATTATTGAAGTATATGCCGATGGCTGTAACACAGGTGGATTCGCTATTAAGGTAAATTGTAATTTATCAGTATGTGTTAATCCTGGTTCCAGCTCTGACGAACCACCCAACACAAATTACACTTGGGACTTTGGCGATGGCACACCTTTAGTGTTTTATAGTGGAGTTAAAGATACAGTTTGCCATACGTATGCTATAGCCGGTAATTACACAATTAGCTTAACAGTAGACGTTTTTACACAAGGTAAAATATGTAATATGTCAACACCTGTTGCAGTGGGGCTCGACAATATACTTAACATCACCAATCCACAATCTGTATGTACACCCAATACTGTTGATATTACTGCCCCTGGTGTAACTGCAGGTAGTACTGCTGGAGCAACCTTAACCTATTGGGATGATGCTGCTTGCACAATACCTTCTGCTTTGCCTGCAGCAATAGCAGCAACAGGTACTTATTATATTAAACAAAGTACGCCTGTTGATTGCGATATTATTAAACCTGTAACTGTTACAATTAATCCTGCTCCCGTACTTGTTATTACCGACCCTGCACCAGTGTGCGAACCTGCCGTTGTTAATATTACTGATCCTGCTGTAACGGCAGGCAGCTCAGGTGGTACATTTACTTATTGGACAGATGCTTCAGCTACAGTGCCTCTAGCTAACGCTACTGCAATTAGTATAAGTGGTACGTATTATATCAAAAGTATTACCTCATTAGGATGTTCAGTTATTAATCCTGTAGTGGTGGTAGTCAATCCCTTACCCGTGGCTTCATTTACGGCAGATGTAGTGTGTTTTAATACTGCTACCACGTTTACCAACACAAGTACTGTGGCTAATGGTACAATAACTAGTGCTTGGTTATTTGGTGGTACAGGTATTAATCCTACTCCATCAAGTACAGCAACTGATCCTACTTATACTTATAATACTTGTAATAATGCAGGTAATAATGCTACACTAATAGTTACTTCAGATAAAGGTTGTGTAGCCGTAGTTACCAATCCTATAGTTGTGCATTGCCTACCAGTGCCAAATTTTACATTTAATAATGGTTGTGAGGACGATGATAATATACAATTTACTAATACAAGCACAAATGGTGCGGGTACTGTGGGTATACTTATTAGCAAATGGCGCTTAGGATTGTCGCCGTTACCAATAACGAGTAACGATATTAATTACACCTATACCACTGCAGGTAGTTACAACGTTAACTTAAACGTAACAGATGTAAATGGTTGTACTAATAGCATTAGTGAAACAGTAAGTATATACCCTAAGCCCGCTGTAGATTTTACGGTAACTGATGTATGTTTGAACGCTCCCAATATTTTTATAAATGCCACTACTCTCAGTGTACCTGCTGGTTTTACCGACGTAATAAACGGTTATCAATGGAACTATGATTTTAACGGAGTTAATTATACTACTGATGCTACTAGTCAAAATACCCAACACGTCTATGGCTTAGCCGCTACACAAACTCAGCCCTTAGCAATGCTTATTGTTAAAACCAATAATAACTGTGCTGATACTATCATTAAACCAGTAATAGTATGGACTCTGCCCGTGGCACAATATAGCGTTAGCGCACCATGTTTTCCTAATCCATTGCTATTTATTAATGCCTCAAGTATCAATGCTGGTATTAACAATAATACTATGGCTACCATGAATATGAACTGGGGAAATGGGCAAGGACAAGGACTCACAAACTTAAATCAAACTATTAATTACAACTATGCAATAAGTGGTGGATATACTTCTTTTTTAATTGCGGAGAGTAATCATGGCTGTAAAGACACTTTAACGGTACCAATAGTAATACACGCCAAACCTGCCGCTAACTTTGTAGCATTGCCACAAGAAGGTTGCGAGCCATTATGCGTTACATTTGTAAACACAAGTACGCAAAATGCTGCACCAGTAACCGAAACAATAATTGCTTATAACTGGAATTATGGCGACTATAATGCGCTATCGAGCAATACAGCCTCTACGCCTAATAATAAGCATTGTTACACTAATCCAAGCGATACTACACAACGCCATTCGCCGGAGTTAATAATAACCACAAGTGCAGGTTGTAAAGACACCCTAAAGCAAACGAACAGTATAGAGGTTTACCCATTACCTAAAGCTAATTTTATGCTTTCGGATGATGTTGTAACAATGCTAAATCCACAAGTATATATTACCGACCAATCACACTTAGGTACTACTATTACGTGGGATTATGGCAATACTGAAACTCAAACTATTATCAATGCTAATGTTCCCAATAGTACCGCTCCCTACTTGTATTTTTATAAAGATAGTGGTACCTATATTATACATCAGTTAGTAGTAACCGATAAAGGATGTAGAGATAGTACACTAAAAATTATTAAAGTACAACCTAATTATACATTTTATGTACCTAATTCGTTTACTCCTAACGGCGATGGTATTAATGATTACTTTAATGTGCGAGGTATTAATATTAAAGATTTGGATATGATGATATTTAACCGGTGGGGAGAATTAATAGCACGAATACAAGGAGTAACTAGTAAGGGATGGGACGGAACAGATATACGATTTAATTTAATGAGCCAACAAGAAGTATACGTATGGAAACTTGAATATACCGACGTATTTGATATAAAACATAGAGGATTAGTTGGTACAGTTACTTTAGTTAAATAATACACTCGTAAAATACCGTAATAATTAAAAAAATGATGAATCCCAAAGTAGATGATTTTATAGCTAATGTTACCAAATGGCATAACGAATTAACACTACTACGTGAAGTATTACTTAAATGCCAGTTAACCGAGGACCTAAAATGGGGAGTGCCTTGCTATGCTTACAATAAGGGTAACATAGCCTTAATACATGGTTTTAAAGATTACTGCGCAATACTATTTTTTAAAGGAGCTTTGTTACATGATGCCAATGGTATTTTAATACAACAAACAGAGAATGTGCAGTCGGGGCGGCAAATTAGGTTTACCAATGTTGATGAAATAACAACTTTACTACCTACGCTGCAAGCTTACTTGTATGAAGCTATTGAAGTAGAAAAACTAGGGTTAAAAGTGGAATTGAAAAAAAGTATTAATTTAGAATATACTATAGAACTTCAACAGAAGTTAGCTACAACACCTGAATTAAAATTAGCTTTTGAAGCATTAACCCCAGGTCGACAAAGGGGATACAATTTTTATTTTTCGGAAGCAAAACAAGCGGCAACACGTGTACAACGTATTGAAAAATGTATACCTAAAATATTAATTGGTAAAGGCTTAAATGACTGCACCTGTGGGCTATCCAAACGAATGCCCAACTGCGATGGTTCGCACAAACAGTTAGCTAGTTAATAAATCAATAAGCGCAAATGATATGATATCATTTGCGCTTATTGATTATTGTTGTACTATAGTTTTGTAAACTATTATTCTTCTACTTCTACCATTTTAAATGGTACTGCTATAATTGCTTGATAATCTTCGCCAGCTTCTAACATATCTTCGTCGTCTTGCTCGTAGTGCCAGTTAATTATTACGTTACTTGAACCTCCTTTGTGTATATGCTCTAGTTTTTTAAACACATCTAATATACATTTTGACGAGCTTGTATTAAAGTATTCTAAATGAATATTAACGCTCATTTCTTTAGTAGGAGCAGTAGCAAAACGCTCTAAGCTATCAATTAATGGTTTGTAAAATTCAATTGAATTTTCGGGAATCGAGCGCCCTTTTAATTCTAAATTTCCAGTAGCGGGATCAAATTTAATTACTGGTGTTTTTGGTGTTCCTTCAATGTTTAGTATATCTGCCATAATGTGCTTGTAATTATTTTGTTTGTTATTGATTTATTTTTATTGTAAGATTAAAAAAGGAATATACGTCATCAATTGGATCAAAAACATAATCAAGTGTATGCCCTGATTTTCGAGCAATGTCAATCATTCCAAGACCTCCACCGCCTTTTTCGCTAAAACCTCCTTCGGCTAATACCTCTTTGTAATATTCTTTTAGTTGCTCTTTATCCATCGCATTTATTTTATCAAGTTTAGCTTTGAAATTAGCAACGTTTTTATTAAAAATATAATTGCCTGTAATTATGGTATAATGTTCGCCTTGCTTACCTATCATAAATATTGCTGAGCGAGTAACTTTTGGTTCTACTTCGGTAGCATTAACATCCACTGCTGCCGACATTTCGTCCATATGATGATACAAATTTTGCAAGCATTCTACCAACACATTGTATACCTTTTTTTTAATTTTAGATTCCTCCTGCAAGTTTTCTAACTTGGCTTCCATAATTTGTAATATGGAGGTTAACAGCTCTGAAGTTACGTCTCCCTTAAAGGAAAGCATAATTTTGTTTCGCTCCATTTTATCGTAAAAATCGTACAGGTCTAACATTGTATTTTTATAAAAACTTATGTAACAAATATAAAAACATTACTTAAAAAGGAATATTTTTTTAATTTTATTTTTGAGCTATTAATTAACTTTTATTTAGCATCAATAATTTCGCCTATTGCTAGGCGTAAATCGTCAATACCCAATTTGGCTTCGGCACTGGTTACAATAATATTGGGAAGTTCTTCAAACAAATAATTTAGCTGGCGTTTGTAACCTGCAAGGCTTGTGGCTAGTTTAACCTTACCTAACTTGTCGGTTTTGGTAAATACTAATATAAATGGTATTGATTGTTGGGCTGTCCATTCAATAAAATCGAGGTCGATGGGTTGTGGCTCCAAACGGCAATCAATGAGTATAAACACACATTTTAAGTTTTCACGGTTTTCGAGGTAGCGTGTAATTAACGATTGAAATTTTTCTTTGGCTACCTTATTTACTTTAGCATAACCATAGCCTGGTAAATCTACCAAATACCAATTTTTATTAATAATAAAATGATTAATAAGTTGTGTTTTACCCGGTGTTGAGGAGGTTTTGGCAAGCTTTGCATTTTTGCACAAGGCATTAATCAACGACGATTTACCCACATTACTACGTCCAATAAATGCAAACTCAGGTAATGGTGTGTTTACACATTTGCTGGCATCGCTGTTACTTTCAACAAACTCGGCTGATTTTATAATCATAATTTAATTTTTAAAAATAAAGGTGTAAAATTTTAGTGATTAGTAGTTAGTATTTAGTATTTAGTATTTAGTATTTAGTATTTAGTAGTTAGTATTTAGTATTTGGAACGTAAACGATCTAACTACTAACTACTAAATACTTAAATTTATTATTTTATACTAAACCCGCTTCAGGACGTTGCTGTGGAAAAAACAATACCTCTTGTATAGAAGGATTATTGGTCATAAGCATTGTTAAGCGGTCGATACCTATGCCTATACCTGCTGTTGGGGGCATACCGTATTCTAAGGCACGGAGGAAGTCGTGGTCAATAAACATGGCTTCGTCGTCGCCACGCTCTTGTAGTTTTAGTTGCTCTTCAAAACGTTCGCGTTGGTCAATAGGGTCGTTCAACTCGCTGTAAGCATTGGCTAATTCTTTACCGTTTACCATTAGTTCAAAACGCTCTACTAAGCCATCTTTACTGCGATGTTTTTTGGTTAAAGGGCTCATTTCTACTGGGTAATCGGTAATGTAAGTAGGTTGTATGTAACTGCCTTCGCATTTTTCGCCAAATATTTCGTCAATTAATTTGCCTTTGCCCATGTTGGCTTCCACGTTAATGTGTAGTTGCTTACATACTGCACGAAGTTCGTCTTCGTTCATTGCGCTAATATCAATGCCTGTGTGCTCTTGTATGGCTTCAAACATGGTAACACGGCGATAAGGTGCTTTAAAATCAATTTGCTTGTCGCCCACTGTTACCACAGTAGTTCCGTGGAGTGCTATGGCTATTTTTTCTAATAAACTTTCGCAAAAATTCATCATCCAATTATAATCTTTGTAGGCCACATAAAACTCTAGTACGGTGAATTCGGGGTTGTGGGTTCTATCCATTCCTTCGTTACGAAAATCTTTGGCAAATTCGTACACACCATCAAATCCGCCTACTATTAATCGTTTTAAATACAATTCGTTAGCTACACGTAAGTATAGCGGAATATCGAGTGCGTTGTGGTGTGTCATAAACGGGCGTGCCGTAGCTCCACCCGGAATGCTTTGTAGTATGGGGGTTTCTACCTCTATAATGCCTGCGTTGTTGAGTTCGGTACGTATTGTATTTACTATTTTGGTACGTTTTAAAAACGTTTCTTTAACGTGGCTGT
>JAYWFU010000144.1:0-48663 GCA_043778625.1 Bacteroidia bacterium
CCAGCCTACGACGATTACGAGGTTAAAGCTGAAGAAATAGTGGAAGTGTGGAAGTTTGTAAACTATATTGCCAACGAATTACCTGATGAACGCTTTAGCAAACAGGTATTTTTGGAGGAGCTACGCGAAATGGAAAAGCGTATTAACCACATGAAAAACAAACTGATTTAGTTAATTGACAATTGATAACGTATAAATAGTTTTTTAGTTCGCCTTGATAGGTTTCCTCACTAATACAAAATAACCGAAATAGTTTAAACTTTATATACGAACGCTAGTTCCATGAGTTTTCATCGAAGGGACGGATACTAGATATTAAATATAATCGTCTCTTCGATGAAAACTCAGAGAACTACGCTAGAACCAGTAACGCTTCACTCAAATTATATAATTGTCTTAAGCTAATCACAAATACGGAATTTAAACACTCGTATAATAGTTGTCAACTATCAATTATCTTACTTGTTTACAATATACGCATTAGCCTGTGCGGTGGGTAGTAGCAACACATCAGCTATATTAACGTGAGCTGGGCGTGTAACCATAAAGTGTATTACCTCAGCCACATCTATTGCTTGCAAGGGTTGCCAGCCTTCGTATACTTTGTTAGCCTTGTTGGTATCGCCCTTAAAACGCACTAACGAAAAGTCAGTTTGTACCGCACCTGGGTTCACTTGTGCCACACGTATTTTTTGGTTTATTAAATCAATCCGCATTGCTTTACTTAGTGCGTCTACCGCAAATTTTGAGGCATTGTACACATTGCCTTGCTCATACACTTCTTGCCCTGCTATGCTGCCTATGTTTATAATATGCCCACTTTGGTGTGGTAGCATAAATGGCAATACGGCTTTAGTTACGTATATTAATCCTTTTACATTAATGTCAATCATTAGGTTATAATCGTTCAGGTCGCCGTCCTGAAACGTATTACGCCCATGTGCATTGCCTGCGTTATTCAACAATATATCTATTTGAGAATAGGTGGCTTGCAACGAATTAATTTGTGCAAATACTTCGTGTTGATTACTCACATCAAAACACAAGGTATGCACTTGCACCATTGTTTCTAATTCAGTCTTGAGCGTTAGTAGCTTGTTAGCATTGCGTCCGCAAATAATTAAATTAATATTGTGTTGCGCAAATAATTGTGCCGTAGCTTTGCCTATACCTGAAGTAGCGCCTGTTATGAGCGCAGTTTTATTTGCCATGTTTCAATAAATTTTATGAGTGGTGAGTAAGTACTTATGCACGAAAATAATATGATAAATACAAAGGGTAATAACGGAATTTTGTAACGCACAATTGCACCAATTACAGGGGTGGATATACCAATAATAGTAGCTAAGCACCCTACAAACAACACTGCCGAAAATAGCCTGTAACGTTGTATTTGCGAGGGTCTGTCAAAATAAAATAGGAGGTAAATAAATAATACAATCATTACCCAATTTTCAGCTAAGTTAATACCCATCATGGCACTTGTGCAGTAACTAAATGTGGGCATAAATAAGGTTGTGTATATAGCCTTGGGCGCAAGTGTTAATAGGCTAAGTGCATTGCCGTTGTAAGTAGGTAATGCTATGTAGCTGCCAGCTTTGTAGGTAAGCGCCATATTGTTAAAATCAAATTGTTTTTGGCGCAATATTTCCAATAAATTGTAGTGTGGCAGTAGTAATTGAATACCTACAATTATTACTAAAACAATAACTATACAGGCAGGAAAAATTAATTTAAGAGAATACTTACCAATGTATTTTTCAATACTCATTAATACCATTAATACTAACACACAGGGCAGCAAATATACCTTGAGATGTAACAATGCGTAAGCACACAATATCACAATACCAATTTTAATAACGTGCGCTTGTGTAAACGGAGTACATAATGCACTATAAAAATTATATAACATAACCCCTAAGGATATCAGTAATAAGGGTTCTTTGAGTACGCCACTGTTCCAAAACAACATACTAGGCGTTAAAAACACGGCTATTACAATTAACAATGATTGTAATTTTTTAGCACACCATACTCTAAAAAAATTATAGAGGTATAACAATCCTACATAGCCCACAAAATTAAATACTACAATGTGCACAAAATAATTACCATTGCTTAATAGCATACACAGGGCATTGGCACGTATAATTATTCTATTATCGTTGTACAAGCCATAGTTCCAAGGTTTTACCCAGTTGTACATTTGTTGGTAATAGGGCGTTAAATCAGCCGCTGTATCATTATACCCCGTAAGCATTTGCCAATAATGCGTGGGATTAGTTGCCAATGTTTTGTGTAGTACCAACGCATCGTCAAAATACTTAAAGGCATCGCTAGTATTACGCAACGTATAATGATAACTATAAATGAACCACAGCGCAAGCCCCGCAATAATTTTAAGTGTAAATAACCCACTACTTACTGCAGGGTTAAACTCTGCAATATGCAACAGTTTAACCCGCTGAATAAGTAATATGCAGAGTGCAAAATAAATTAAGGGGAGTAAAATGATCATGAGTTTACATTCTATCGTAAATTTGTGTTGGCAGCAACTTTAATAGCCTCGCAATTAATTGCCAACGTTTTGTAACGTAAGCAATTTTCTTTTTGTTACTTATTGCGCTGTATATTTGCTTGGCTGCTTTTTCTACGGGCATTACCCAAAAAAGACCTTCTCCTTTTGCCATTTGGGTATTTACAAGTCCGGGTCTAATGTCTGTTATAAAAATTGAAGTTTTAAGTTTTTTAGCTTTTTGTCTTAGTCCTTCCAAATAATTTATTTGATATGCTTTTGTAGCATTATATGCTGGCGCTAATCTGCTACCCCTAAGCCCTCCAATAGAACTTATAGCAACTAGGTGTCCCGACTTTTGCTTTTTAAAATAATTAAATGTCCAATTTGCTATACAAGTAAACCCTGTTACGTTAGTTTCAACTATTTGTTGTTCGATTTCAAAATTAAGTTCTGGATTTAAATCGCCTGTTCCTGCGCTAATTACTAGTAAGTCTAACCCTCCAAGTTCAGCTATTAATATTTCTAAATTTTCAACAACAATATGAATATTTGTTATATCAAAAGCTCGAGTACAAAATAAACTTGGATGTTGAGTTTTCAAGTCGTTAAGCAACTCTACTCTTCTACCAGTAATACCCACTTTATAATTATTGTTGACTAATATTTTAGCTAATTCTTTCCCAATACCTGATGTTGCGCCAATAATTATTGCTTTTTTCATTTAAAATTGTTTAAACACCTCTCGACCTAGCTATTCTAGCTATTGTTTGTACTATAATTTTAACATCGCTCATCATGCCTTGATTATTGATGTACTGTAAGTTTAATGCCAGTTTAGCGGGCATTATTGTTTCAATATAATCTTTATCGGGATTTTGAGATTTACCCAAAATTTCGTTTTCATCAAAATACTGTAATGATGCTAAATCGGTTATACCTGGTTTTACGCTTAATACCTTTAGTTGCTCGGCATTGTACATGCTTACGTACTTGCGCACTTCGGGACGAGGCCCTACTAAACTCATATTACCTAGTAATACGTTAATTAATTGTGGTAGTTCGTCCAATTTATATTTACGTAAGTAATAACCTATGCTGGTAATGCGAGGGTCGCGCGCGCCCACCGTTATTAGGCCTTTGGCATCACTTTGGGGGCGCATAGTTCTAAATTTAAACAACTCAAAATCTACATTATTCTTGCCTACACGTACTTGTTTGTAAAACACCCCTCCCCTACTATCAAGTAGAATCAAAACACTTAGCAATAATAGTATAGGTAACAACAACAACAAGCCTATGGCACTGGCTAGTATATCAAACAAGCGTTTTAACACAATAATTAGTTTATTAAATACCTAGTACTTTGTTAACACCATCTACCACGGCATTAACAACGGTTACTACATTATCATCAGTTAAATTATAAAACACAGGTAACGAAATTTCGGTAGCAAAGTTGTTGTAGGTAGTAGGGTAGTTCCCAATATCATACCCTTGTTTTTTGTAAAAACTAAGCATAGGCACAGGTATAAAATGTACATTAACATACACATCGTGGTCAAATATTACTTGCATAATTGCATCACGCTGTTGCTCGGTAACGCTCTTAATACGTAGGGTATACAAGTGATACGACGTAAGTTTGTCTTCACTTACATAGGTGGGTATTATAGCCCAGTCGTATTGTTTTAATAGTGCGGTATAACGTTCGTAAATGTGCTTGCGTTTAGGTAGAATTTCGGTTTCGTAGCGGCTAAGCTCTACCAGGCCTATGGCTGCGCTAATGTCTGTCATATTGCATTTGTAGCCCGCTTCCACAATATCGTATTTCCAGTTGCCTTTTTGCATTTTGGCTAAGGCATCTTTATTTTGCCCATGTAGAGTTTTAATACACAAGGCTTTATAAATTTCTTCGTTGTCAAACGGTGCAGGAAAATTTAATGCTACAGCGCCACCCTCAGCAGTAGTAAGATTTTTAACAGCATGAAACGAAAACACTGATACATCAGTCAATGCGCCCGTACGCTTGCCTTTGTACTGTGCGCCTATGGAGTGTGCGGCATCGCTTAATATCATTATGCGTCCTAATGTAGTTTGATTATCGCTATTAGGAGTAAACACTGCTTTAATGCTGGGTTCGTTTACCAACGCATTTAACTCCGAATAATCGCACGGGAAACCCGCAAAATCCACTGGCATTATTACTTTAGTTTTGGCAGTAATTACATTGCGTACGTTGGCTACATTTATATTAAAATCAGTACTATTTACATCAACAAATACTGGGGTTGCGCCCGTGTGCATTACCACATTGGCCGTGGCGCTGTAGGTGTAAGCGGGTAGTATTACTTCGTCACCCTCGGTTACGCCAAACCACATAAGCATTATCTCCAAGCCCGCAGTTGCACTGTTTAAACACAGTGTAGCGGCATTCCCATTGTAGGCAGACAGTTCTTTTTCAAATTTTTTGGTTTTAGGCCCTGTGGTTATCCAGCCCGATTTTAGGGTTTCAACTACAGAGTCAATGGCTTCTTGTGTAATATGCGGGGGCGAAAATGGTATCATTAGTTACTTATTTTTAGAATGAATTTAATATATACAAAAATAGTAATACTCGCCATATTTTAACACTGGTTTAGCAACAATAAGTTAACAATGTAAGGTGTGTTAGATAATAGCCAGCAAAATTCCCTGAACCCAATATAGAGGTAGTATAAGGCGGTTGTTTAGTAACCGCTTTTTTCTTTACGCAAGCATTTATTAGCAGGCACGAACAGAATAGTACTAGTGTAGTAAATGCTTTCAACGCTATTAAATTGTATTATTTTATTTTTTTAAAATCCTCAAACGATTTTGTTTTATAGGCCATTGTTCCAAAGTATTTTAATATTGGGTTAATGTCTTCGGGCTTTAGGTAGCCTGCCACTGGGCTAAGCATAGCCAAGTTTTCGTCGAGGTATACCGTTGTAGGATAACTCATCTTTCCGTTCAGTAACGATTGTGCTAAGGGGTGTGTACCACCTCGTTTTCCAGCATTGGTATTAACAAATGTATTGCCTTGCATTACTATGGTATCATTCCCTTCGGCATTAAATTTTACGGCATAGTAATATTTGTTTATTAAGTGTGCTACGCTAGTATCGGTAAAGGTGCTTTTGTCCATTACCTTGCACCACCCGCACCAATCAGTATACACATCAATAATAAATTTGCGGGGCAACTTTGCATTTAACACAAGGGCTTCCTGCATGCTATGCCATTGTATTACATCGTTATTAATGGGTGTAATAATGGGAGCTACAACAGTAGTATTAAGTTTATTTTTTGTACTCTTTTTTGTTTTTTGCGCCATAGCACAATTACTAAGGGTAAGTGCTAAGCAAAATAGTATAATTGTTTTCATTTAGGTGTAGGGGGTAATTTAGTTAGTATTTTAAAGTGTATAGGCGTGTGTTTTTTCGTTAACTCGCTAATACAATGTTAGCACATTATTCGTAAATTTTGAATAGCGCAACTTAAAAAAATCAACAATTTATTTACTACATTCGCACACGTTAATAAATAACTTATTATTTAATGCCTACCACTACTAATAAATTAAAACTTACTGCCGCCGTATCGCTAGTAATATCAAGCATGGTAGGCACAGGCGTATTTACAAGTTTAGGGTTTCAGGTGGCAAGCACACCTTCCGTATTTGCCATACTTATGTTGTGGTTATTGGGGGGCATAGTAGCAATATGTGGTGCCCTTAATTATAGCGAATTAGCTACTGCCATGCCACGCTCAGGGGGCGAGTACAATTATTTAACTAAAATTTATCATCCGTTACTAGGGTTTTTAAGTGCATTTGTATCCAGCCTTATTGGTTTTGCTGCCCCTGCGGCACTATCTGCTATGGCGTTTGCTAAGTATTTTAAAACCATAACTACTCACACTTGGCTAAGCAATGTTACCGAGGTACACATTGCCGTGGCACTTATTACTATTATTACTATTATTAATGGTATTAATTTAAAAATAAGTGCACGCCTACAAACGGTATCAACCGCCATCAACATTGGGTTAATTGTATGTTTTGTACTTGCCGGAATACTACACGGTGCTAACCATGAGTTTGTGTTTAGTATTAATAAAGCTGATATTAATTACTTGTTTTCTAACTCGTTTGCCACCTCGTTAATATATGTGTCGTATGCTTATAGTGGCTGGAATAGTGCTATATACATTGCCAGCGAAATTAAAAACCCTGAGGTTAATCTTACCAAATCGTTAGTGGGTGGTGCAGGGTTGGTAATGGTGCTATACATAGCGCTAAACCTAGTGTTTATGCTAGCCGTACCTTTACTACAATTAAACGGACAGCTAGATGTAGGCTTTATAGTTGCACAAGCCATATTTGGTGGGCTAGGCAGCAAAATTGTAAGTGCTATAATTTGTGTTGCATTGTTAGCAAGTGTAAGTGCTTACACTGTGTTTGGGCCACGTGTGTTACATACATTGGGTACCGATTATAAGGTGTTGAGCATATTTGCCAGCGTAACTTATGCTGGCATACCCGCTACGGCGTTGTTGTTACAATCATTTATATCAGTATTATTAATACTTACAGCAAGTTTTGAAGCCATAATGACCTACGTAGGTATGATACTTGGCATGTTTACTTTTTTGGTGGTATTAGGCGTGTTTATACATCGCTACCACCAAAGCAAGTTGGGTATAACCGTAAAACGTTCGTGGGGTTACCCTGTTACTACTATTTTATTTTTAATTATTGAAGGCTGGACAATACTATTTACCGCGCAGCACAAAACCTCCGAATCGTTAACAGGGCTATTAACACTGGTAGCCGGGAGCTTATTATATTTTACCGCCACTTACATTAATCAACATAGAACCAATGAATAAATTACTACTACCCCTAGCATTACTTAGCGTTATGGCAGGTTGCAATACATCAACCCCACCACCCACCACCCACAGTGGCACTGACTCCGCAACCACTACCGACACACTGGTTACCACCATTGCCGACACCGCTATTGCAATTAAAAGCACTATTAATATTGATAGCCTAATGCAAATAGCAGTGCCTGTAGCCGCTGATAAAAAGTATGATGTAATGGCCAGTTTTGCTGCCGGAATACCTACTAACACTAAGGAATATGTAACTGCCGAAAGTTTTACAGCATTTAAAAAGTATCAACACTTTATGGATAGTGCCTGGAAGGTGGTAGACCGAAGCCGTTACATAAAAATGCGTAATTGGGCAAAAACTGAATGTACAAAAGCCAATGCAGTGGCAGGAGGCACGGTGTTTTACCCATTTAGTGGCCCTGATTTTGTGAGCGTATATAGCTTTTTTCCTAATGCTAAAACCTACTATATGCTTGCATTAGAACCTACAGGTGGCTACTCAAGTCCTACACAATTTAACGAAAGGTTTACCTCCGAATATTTTGAAAATTTTACCCAAAGTTTAGATGATATTTTTAATAAAAGCTATTTTATTACTCGTAAAATGAATACTCAATTGCAAAGCAGTAGGGTTGACGGCGTATTGCCCCTATTAAGCATGTTTATTAAGCGTACAGGCAACACCATTATTGATGTAAAAAAAATACATATTGATAGCACAGGATCCGAAATAGCTATTGATTACGAAAAACCTTTCCCTGCCAAAGGACGCCCACGAGGCTTAAAAATTGAGTTTCACCCCTATGGTAACCCTGCTGATGTACGCACGGTGTACTACTATAGTTGCGATTTAATTGATGCTAACTTTAATGCCTCAAAACCATTTTACAAATACCTTAGTAATACTATTAACGAAAGTACTACCTATGCCAAAAGTGCCTCATACATTATGCACCTAAAAGTATTTAGCAACATTACACGCTTAGTGGTTAACAAAAGTAAGTTTTTGTTACAAGATGATACTGGCGTAGCTTTGCACTATTTTGATTTAAAAAATTACGATATAAGCCTATATGGTAAATACGTAAAACCAGTAAGCGATTTTGATTACGGTTATCAGCTTGATTTAAAAGCCTTGTACAGCCGCGACTCACTAAACGTAAAACCTTTACCCTACGACCTAGGCTATCACTGGGGTACACGCGAAAACAACTTAATGCGATTAGTACGCAAAAACATTAATTAACTAATGATAATTAATAAGAAAATAAGGTTAGGTACAACAGTAGCGGACACGAGCAAAATGCTCGCGCCAGCACGGGAAAAGGCTAACTAGATTAGTCAGGTGCGAATAAAAGAGACGAAGGCAAGTGAACCTTTGAAGAAGTTGTGAGATAGCCAAACATTTTGTCAAAATCCAGTCTTCTGGCAGACTGGTTATAATTATAGCGGGAGCATTGTTGACATTTAATTCTTTTGGCCAGAAAAATGGTTTAGATATGTATTGGTATGAAAATGGTAATAAAAAAGAAGTTGGTCAATATTTTATTGATTTGGATACAGGTAGAGTCATACTAAATTATCCGCCAGTATTATATTCTATTGATAAAGAGTCAGGTTTAACAATGATTTCAAAAGCAGGCTCAAATTTGAAAGATGGAGAGTGGTTAAATTACAATTCAGAAGGAATTCTTATAGAAAAAAAGAGATATTCAAAAGGGAAAGAAATAAAATAGTTGCTCCCCGCTAACCCTACCGCTGTAGCATTAGTAAAATATGTGGTTACGGAGGCTTTAGGGTTAAAAACTACTAACGGTATTAGTATATATTGTGGAGTTTATACTACGGCTATAAATTGAATATATATATATATATTCAGTTTGAAAAATAGACATGAATAAATACAAAAAAACAGGTTGTAAAATTATAACGAGCCTAAGGACATACAACTGAAGTTAATAAAAGAGAAATACCTGACAGTGCTATATACCTCGACTTTGCAGGCTTCAGAACTTTAGAGTCCGCAGTACATGCACTTAAAATTTTAAACAAACAAAATTTATGATTGTTTCGCAGCGGTTTCATAACGAGCGAGTTATGTTTATTGTCCGTAAATTTGAAATTGATGCCTATGGTTATAATGCTAAGGAAGTAGGAGCTTCGTTTGGATTTAAAACAAAAGTGAGAGAGGTGTTTGCTCGTAACAAAGTATATATTGATTTGATAATAATACTATCGCCTAAAAATTTAGGCGATAGTATTATTATCAAATAGCTACGTAGAATTAAGTTTAATGTAAAAAAAAAAAGCATCAGTAATTAACTACTGATGCTTTTGTGAGGTCCCGTCCAGGTTCGAACTGGAGTAGCAGCTTTTGCAGAGCTGAGCCTAACCACTCGGCCACAGGACCTTATTGCAAGTACAAATGTACAAACCTATTTGACTTGTGCAAAATTATTATTATACAATTATTGCCGCAGTTGTTTTGGTGCGAGTAACGTAATTAAACACGCCAAACAGCACACCGTTAAATAAGGCATCGCCTACTATTGTATTAATAAAAAACGGTAAGGCCGCCGAGTAGCATATTCCTAAGCCTGCGATAGTAGTTGGGTAGCCAACCATGCCACTATACCATACTGCTAAGTTGGTAGTAATAAAAAACAATATACTACCCGCTAAACTACCTGCAACTACAGTTTTAAATTTATTGTGCTGTACTAACATTCCTAGCCCTACTATTACCGCATAGCAAGCATATTGTGCATACCAACCATTGTAAAACGGATTAAATGGCATATTGTACAATAAACCATTTACCAACGTATCGCTTACTAATAATATGATTAAAGGCAATACAAACTTTAATAATCTATTAGTAATAACCGAGCCTCCAAATAAGGCAATAGCAGCTACTGGTGCTATATTGTGCGGGTGAGGAAACAAACGAAACGCACTTGCTACTATTAGTAGTATTACGGCTAGAGTTAATTTTTTGTTCATGGTGTTTAGTTATAAATTATAGGTTTAATAATTATTATATTACAAATGTAAAATTATAGGGCTTAGTTTGCTAACCAATCGATATCTTTTTTTAACAATGCTAGTGTGGCTAATTCGGTAGTGCCCAATGTGCTGTTGGCATCATACTCCCAGCTTACGTGCTTGGGTAGGCTCATTAGTATGGATTCAATGCGTCCATCGGTTTCCAAACCAAACCTAGTGCCGCGGTCGTACACGAGGTTAAACTCCACGTAACGCCCACGGCGTAGTAACTGAAAACGTTTTTGCTCTTCAGTATAAGGTAGCACTTTATTATTATTAACCAAAGTAGTGTAAGTAGGCAAAAAAGTATTACCTACATTTTGCCAAAAATTTAAAACTTGCTCTAACGTTTTGGCGTCATCGGCCCCTAATTTGTCAAAAAATATTCCGCCTATGCCTCGTGTTTCGTTGCGATGTTTGATATAAAAATAATCATCAGCCCAAGTTTTATAATCGGCGTAAGTGTTGTTAGTTAAGGTATCGCAGGCAGTTTTAAGTTGTGTGTGAAAATAATGCGCATCGCTTGTTACCACGTAATGCGGTGTTAAATCTATTCCACCACCAAACCAGTAGGCTCCTGTATCGGTTTCAAAATACCTAATATTCATGTGAATAATAGGTACCATAGGGCTTTGCGGATGTATAACAATACTTAACCCTGTTGCTAAAAACTGTGTAGCTTTGGGCAAATGCGGAAAGTGCGTTGTAATTTCTTGTTGTAAAAATGGAGGTACATCGCCATCAATGGCCGAAAAATTTACTCCGCCTTTTTCAAATACTTTACCATCGGCTATTATGCGTGTTTGTCCGCCCCCGCCATTTGTACGTTGCCAATTGTCGTGCCTAAATTTTGCTTGACCATCTATACGCTCTAAACCATTGCAAATAGTGGTTTGTAACGTTTTTAAGTACTCAATAATAAGTAGTGCTTGTGGCGAATAATTCATGCTATTTTTCTTCAATTAATTGTAGTGCATCATAACCTACTAGGTACAATCCGTAGTTTTCAAAACCATTATTTGCGCCTACGGTTTTCATTAGGTATTTGTCGGCTATGCCTTGATATTTAGTAGCCGCCAAATTATTAATATTTTTGTAAGCTCCGTAGCTACTGGCTATCCAGCAGGCAAGGTCGTAGCCACTCATGCTGTATTTGCTAGGTTCACTTTTGTACTTAGTGCGATAGTCGGTTACAAATTGTTGGGTTTTAGGTAATGTATAATCAGTATATGAATTTGTTACTGCTCTAAATTTTAATTGTTGTAAAGTTTCGTAGTCAATGTTTTCAAAGCCTAGGTAAATATCGCCACACAATAATTGTATGTCGTACGTTTTAGATAACGTTTTTAATTTGTTTACAATATCATTAGCTACTGATTGCTCGGTTATGGCCAATATAATTTTGTTGGGTTTGGTTTTTGACAATTGGCTTTCTAAATATTTTAATCCTTGTTTTTTGTAATTAACCGTGTGCACGCTATCGCGGTTGAGCTGTGCATATTTGCTAAAATAACTTATTGCCATTTTTTGTTTTACTCCCTCAAAATACACAGCTACAATTCTATCCGAAGCATTATTTTTAGTTACATAATTACCCAAAAATTCAAACTGCGATTGTGTTGATGCCATAGTTTTGTACGCCTTGCTATTGCCTGCTAATACCTTGTTGTTAGGCGATACTGGCGATATGTAGGTTTTGTTGCGCTCAGCGCAATACTCGCTAGTAAGTAATGCTGTGGACGTGTAAAACGGACCAATTACCACGTTAGCACTTGTCAGTTCTTTTTTGCTTAATACTTCCAATGTTTTTAAAGAATCGTTTTCTACATCAAACACGTTTAAATTAATGCTTACACATTGTTTTTTGAGGCTGTCTATCCCCATCAAAAAGCCATTGTAAAACTCTAAGGCTATCATTGATTTACCGCTAAAAATTTTGTTTTTTAACGAGGCTGAATCGCTGTGAGCGTTGCTAAATAAGGGTAGTAGCAATGCTATGTTTACTTGTTTGTCGTCAGTAATTCCTTCGTCAGTTTTAGGTGTAGTTTTTACAGGTATAGCGTCAAACGTTACGATAGACGTACCATCGGCAGGTTTATCAATAGGTTGTTTGTTAATTGCAGTGGTAGTAGTAGTACTGGCTTGCTTGCTTATAAGCAGTTTGTCGCCCTCTTTAATTCCGTTATCTTTTACCGTTGGGTTTAACGCTTGTAATTCGTTTACGGTAGTATTGTACAATTTGGCAATGCTATATAGCGTTTGTTGTTTTTCAACCACGTGCGTAGTTGCATTGGGGTTTATTGTTACTTTAGTTTCGTTAGTAGTAACGCTAGGTTTTGCATACGGAATTTTGAGTGTAGCCCCTACCTTTATACCCTCAATAATAGCAGGGTTTTGGAGTACTATGTCGTTTTTATCTACTTCGTATAATTTTGAAATACCGTATAGCGTTTGCCCTTTTTCAACGGAGTGCATATAGTATTTTTTGCCATCAATAGTTTGTACAGTTGTGCTTTTGTTTTGTGCTACACAGCTTAATTGCGTAAGGCATAGCGCAATTAGCGTAATTATTTTGTGTGGGTGTACTAATTTCATTGCAATGTTTTTTTAGTTAATACCTCGTTTATCTAGGGCTTTGGCGTAGCGTTGTGCATTAAGTTGGTGCGTAGCATAATTAGCTGTAAAGTTATGAAATCCTGAGAAATCTTCCTTGGCACAAAAATAAATATAATTATGCACTTCGGCATTAAGCACCGCATCAATAGCATTGGCTGACGCCACGCAAATAGGGCCTGGTGGCAAGCCCTCGTGTTGGTAGGTATTGTAGAGCGAGTTATCCTCCAACATGTTGTAAGTAACACGGTTAATGGTAAAATCGCCTTTGGCAAATATTACGGTAGGGTCGGCCTGCAGTTTCATAGGTTTGCGCAAGCGGTTAAGGTACACGCCCGCTATACGTGGACGTTCGGTCTTTTGCACTTGTTGTTCTTGCTGTACAATGGTGGCTAGTATTACTACCTCGGTGGGGGTTAAATTTTGTTTTTGAGCTTTGCGTAGGCGTTCTTTTGTCCAAAAATCTTGGTGTGCCGTTTTCATTTTTTTCATAAATGTTTTAGCATCTATTGCCCACGTATCGTAGGTGTAATCTTGCGGAATAATTTTTGTTAAAATTTGTTCGGTTGTTGTTTGAAAATTATTCATGCAATAATCATCGTCGTTAAGCAACTCTAGTAGTTCGGTAGAATCGGCTTCAATGGCACGGCTTACGCGGCTTGCCAATTGTTCCTTGGTGCGTATGTTGTTAATTTCAACCGTAACTTTTTCTTGCAAACCAGCCTTTAGTATGTTTACTAGCTCTTTGTTAGTCATATCTTTTTTAATAAAATATTTGCCGGGGGTTACTTTTGTTTTGTAGCCTTTGCGCTCAGCTATGTGGTCAAAGCTGGCTATGTCTAACAATATATTTTTGTCTTTAAGCTCCTGCAGTACATCGTTATAGGTAGCATTGTGCTTAATGTATATGTAGCGTGTTTTGCGCTTGGCACTGTTAATGTTGGGCTTTAGTGCTTCTTGGTAATAATCATACGCCATGTAGCCACCACTTATTAGGGCAATGGCTAATACTAGTTTAATTACTTTACTCATGAATGATGAACCTTTGGTGGGTTTTGATTTGGAGGTTTTTATATTTTTTTTGGTGGGCATTGTTTTTTAGTTCTTTTTAATAGTATCATTTAATTCTAGTTTAGCTGCTATAAGTTTCCAAACACGCCATGAATTATCCCACCCTCCACAACACTCTGGACTTAAACAAAATATTATTTGTTCTATAATACCCTCTTTATTTTTTTTGTTTAACCATTCAGCAAACTCTTCAATAAAAGCATCACTATACATTTGTATTTTTTTTGATTCTTCATCAATACTTATAGTTGTAAAAAAGCAGTCAAGATCAATATTAAATATCCAATGATTAGTCTCATCTAAATAATGATCAAAAATGTCATAAAATTCGATTTGTTTACAGTCTTTGTTATAAGAAAAATTTCCTTTTTTTTGTGTTACAAATGTTGAATTTTGTAGCACCTCAGGAAATTTTTGATTAAACAGATTTATATAATTATCCCAAGTAATTAGTTGATCTCTTAAACCGTTATTCATAGTACGGAAACTTGTTAATTGACTAATATCTAAACTTTGTAAGTCAACATCATTAATTTCGGAATGTTTTACCTTATCGTATTTAACTAAGTCATAATGTTGGTCTATATGTAAAAAATTATAATGTTTGCTACAATCAAGTTTTGCCATACACCAAATTGCAGCTAGGTGATTATCAATCAAATACATATTGTCCTTACTTGCAACATAATTTAATTGGCAGCACGACGATTTATTTTCTCCATTATTTAGCAAAATGTTCATTTCTATAAATGGTTTGTTTAAAATAGTTTCCAATTAGTTTTTTTTTAGTTTCGGTTCGTGGGGACACGAACCGAGGCGGTTATTTTTCAATTTCAGCGGTTAGTAGTATAATTCAAATTTTAATATTATTTTCAAATTTTATTTGTAAAGGCTTTAGTCTGTTATATTGCCTTGGTTCGTGTCCCCAAGAAACAATTAGTTTTTCCAGTTTCGGTTCGTGGGGACACGAACTGAGGCGATTGATTCACCCACTAATCATCATGCCCCTTACCTTTCACTTTATTTTCTAACCGCCCTTTTTCCCACAATTGTTCTTCGGCATCCATTTCTTTTTTCTTATCGGCGGTTACTTCTTTGTCTAACAGGCGGTTAAGGTCGGGCTTACCTGCATTAACCCAAGCGGTGTACCATAAGCAGCCTACTTGCACAATTGCACCACGCAGCCTACGCTCCACCATGCCATTAAGCATACTATTGTACTCGTTAGTGTATTCCTCGCTATACACACGTATGTTGGTGTTGCCACGGTTTTCTACACTGTACTTACGGTCGGGGCTGTAGCGGGCGTTTAGCTCACGTTCAAAGCCTAGCACACTATCCACGGCAGCGTTACTTTGTTTTACATACGTCCAAGCACGGTCTATTACTTTGTCGGTATATTTAGCTCGTCCCGTAAAATAGTCGTAATCCTGTGCTTTAATTTCGGGTATTCTACTTTCCCAAAATCCGTGTATTCCCTTTTGGTTAGTCATTTGTCCGTTGTAGTTTTCGGTGGTATGTAAGGGTACATGGGCATCGCCAATGTAATGCCCAAGCTCCGCCGATGTTTGTAATATACGGTGTACATCTTCCGATTTAAACGCCTCCTGTAACCTGTACACCATTTTTTCGATATGCCAAGGCACAATTCCGTAGGCTTTTAGGGTATCTTCGGTATATTTTTCAACGGCCGCTTTCCAAAATTTAGGCACTTCCTTAAATGCATCTTTGCCATAATGGTCAATATCTATGTAGTGGCGTTCGGCCTCGCCTACTACTCCGTAACGGCGTTTGTCGGGGTCTACCGCATGGTCGGATATATAATCTAAATTCTTTTTGTAAAAATTAATCATACCTGGTGGCAGTGTAAATATGGCCATTTTGTTAATTAATTTATGGGCAAAAAAACCCCACGAGTAAGAGGGAGATGGGCTGTAAGTAACTAAGGTAAGTGTTACTGCTACAAAGGTAAACGAACTAATAAATTTGCGCATGAGGTATGTTTTTTTTAAGATTGTAATTTAATAATTTCACCATTAATAAGCACAGGTACTACCTGCGACTGATTAAGCATAAAACAATAATTAATATCTCGCTCCAGCTCTAGCTTACGTAGGCGCACACGGTGCGACGATTTTTCGATAAACTGCACCATATTATTACTCGATTCATTGTACAAGTATTTGGCGGCTTGTGTGCTGTCGCAATCGCTCGTGGCACGATATTGTAGCATTAACGCATCGGCTAGCGCACCAGCAAATAGGGTATCTTCGAGGTTAAATTTATCTTTCCAACCGCTACAAAACAATATTATGTCGTTATCCAAACTAGCTACATACTTGGCCACTGCGCTTATGTTTACAAACGAACCTATTACTACATTGGCAGCACCTTCGGCCATTTTGCAGGCTTTGGTGCCATTGGTGGTGGTAAGTACTAGGTCTTTGCTCACGGTTTTTTCGGTCATAAAATCGTAAGGCGAATTTCCGTATTCAAACTGTGGTAGTTTTACACCATCGCGCTCGCCGCCAGCAAGGTAGCCTTGGGCTTGTAGGGTTTCGGCTTCTTCTACCGTCATTACGGGTATTATTTTATTTATACCGTGTTCAAACGCACTACATATTGCCGATGTTGCTCTTAGTATATCAATAATAACAACGGTTTTGCCCTGGTGTGGGTACAGGTTAAATAGGGCAGGGGTTAAGCAGGTTTGAATATTCATAGTTAAAGATGTAAAATGATAAACTAACTAAACCGTAATTGTTTAATTAGCAAGTTAAAATTCCGATGGTTGAAAATACAATAATTAATCATAAATTTATAACAAGCTATTTAATTACTTTACTAACCAAATTCAATAAATATTGTGCTACATCACTTGTTTTAAAAGTTTTAAAACAAGTATATCAATTTTACCAACATTTGTTAGCGGTGGTGTTATGTTACCTAATTAAATTTGTGTGTAGTTGTGCTGTTATGGCTAGCGCACTAAAAATTGTTGTTATCATATACAGATAGTACTGTAAGGCAGCTTACTAACTACGAAATGTAATTAGTGATGACTTGTAGTGGTAAAAGCTTACTAATGATAAGTTAAAGTAAAGAGTGCTGAACCAGTAGTCATGAAACCTGCTATACCCCTCTCTCCAAAAATATAGCCGAAAGAACCCACTGGAACGCACTCTTATTTAACTCAATAACTTTATACAAACATACACTTATTTGGTAAACTTTACCATATAATCTTTAATAGCATCTTTATGCACAAGTATGTCCATTATTTTTAGTTTAATATAATCTTCATGAAAAAAGTAGTAGCCAAAATTTTTGTTATCCTTAGCGCAGTTGCGGCTTCCAGAACTACTGTCTTTTATCAAAAACCAATCTTTACCATTTATTTCCTTGTAGCCAATTAGGTGCATACCATGGTCGTCGGTTGTGGCACCGTTAGTAAAGCGTAACCAGCGTGCATTTTCATCAATATATTCGCTAGGTATATCAAATGTGGGTACTACTGCTAGGTTACTATTTTTGCTATCAAACCCTGCTTCGCTTACATCACCACCTATGGTCATACTGTAGCCGTTGCGTATGGCGGCTTTTACAATTTTCATGTAATCATCTAACGGCACGTTGTAATAATCAGCGTTATGCCACCAGTTATCGGGCACTTCGTACTCTACTTTTTCGTAGTAGGGTTTACCCATTAGCGATGTTACATCTACATAATCATCAGGGTTAAGTTTGCACACGTCTTTAAGGTATTGTTGTGGCGTAATGTCTTTACCCAAGTGTTTTACCATGCGTGGAGGTTCGCCCATGTAATAGTGCATGATTGATTTTACAGTGCTTACAATGGCATCTTCGTTCCAAGCATTGGTTTCTTTTACTTTGGCTAGGTATGCTTGTATTTCTTTTATCATAATGCTGTGGTTATACACCTTGGCATTAACATTAAGCCCTGTAAATTGGTCAAACGGTACCGCACCATAAGTTTTCATAACACGAGTTACAGCATTAGCCTCTGAACCTTCATCCACTAGCGAGTTTCCACGTTCGCGTACAAATCGTTTTGTTTTCTCCACATACTCCCAGTACGCAGTAAATAGTTGCGATAGTTTTACTTGTTGTTTGGTTTGGCGATATATTTCGGTTTCGTAAAAACTAGTAGTGCTAAAACTCCAGCAAGTACCGGTGTTACCTTGCGATATTGCATCGTTTTTCCACCATGAGGTAAATTCGTCAGCACTCTTAGGAGCATCAATTATTTGGCTTACATCAATTTTAAACCCTTTCTTTTTAGGTGCTTCCGCTTTGGTTTGCTCTTGCTCTTCAATGCCTTTAAGCACTGAGTTTTCGTAAAACCCGGGTTTGTAATCAACAAATTTGGCTTTGTCTTTACGTTGTTGTGCCTGTGTAGTAGTAGCTATTGTGGCTATTGCTAAGGCAGTTAGCATAATTTTTTTCATAGTGCTTTAATTATTTGTTTTATAGTAATTTATAATTAATTATCTATTTCATTTAATATAAATTGTATGCGACTTTCTACATCTACACAAGGTATATCAAGTGTTGTATAACCAAGTTCGTTGTAGGTGTTTTGTAGGTGACGGTGCGCTACCACGGCCTCATCGTAGGTTTCAATACGTTCGTTATCATTCACAAATATTTGTTGCCAAGGTGGGGTTAAAAACACTTTACTTTCGTATTTGTGAGTACTAATAACTTCGTTGTAAAATGGCGAAATGTGTTGCTTAGCCATGTGTAAATAAGCTACTACATCGGGCACGCCACGATCGTAAAAACTTAGTGAATTAGTAGGTGCAGCTATGTACTGCTCAATACGGCGCTTACATACTTTAAGGCTAAAATCGTCCTGTGAGCGTTCGTCTAACTTAGTCCATGATACCGATGCGCCTAATTTTTTGGCTTCCTCTAATTTTAACGATCGCGAAAATTCGTGAAAACAATTATAGCCCATTGCCTCCAAGCGGTTAATAATAGTTGTTTTGCCAAAGCCTGGGCCTCCAGTAATTACATATCGTTTAAGCATAGTGTAGGGGTGAAATAGTATTTTATTTTACGTGTTGTAAATAGTTTAATAAAAAATTGTAATAGATATTTATACCATCATCAATGGCATGCAAAGGTAGTTTTTCATTATCAGCGTGTACGCCCTCCGCCATATCATTAGAGAGTAAAAACGGCAATAGCCCATACGACGGAATACCCACACTACGAAAGTAGCTATTGTCGCTTGTTGCGGGTAACATTACGGGTATGATGTGTGCCGTAGGAAATGTAGTAAGTATGGCTTCGCTTAAATTAGTGTAATGGTTGTCGAGCTTTGTAGGTAGGGCGTCGGGCGATTCGTCAATGATAGTTAGCTTAATACGAGGGTCAATAATGCGTAACAAAAATTTTATAAACACAGGCTTTTGTAATTTGCGGGGTAATAATCTACAATCGTAAAATGCAGTAGCTGTTTGTGCCACTTGATTAACCTTAGCTGGCGGATTTTGTATTTGCGTAAGTTGAAAACTATTGGTAACCAAAGTTTTTAGTATTTCGTTATCGTTGAGTACTTTGCCACGTAATGGGGCAAGTACCCACCAGTTTAAGTGCTTGAGTACAAAACCTTGATAACCGCCAAGCACAGTACCTATTTCGTGAAAAGTGCGTTTGGCAGTACGGTCAAACTCGTAGTTAGGGCGTTCGTTTTCAATTTTAGCAATGGCTTTTAATAATAGTCTATTGGCGTTTTTACTACTAGGTACAGAGCCGTGTCCAAATGATTTTACGTGGCTTTCGAGTTTTATCCACACACTTTTTTTTTCGGCTATCGACACAAAAAAACATAACGCATTGGGTTTATTTGGTATTACGTTTTGCATTCCGCCTCCGCCTTCTCCTATTACTACCATTGGTTTAAGTACAGCTAACACCGCAGGTTCAATTATTTTTTTGCCCCCTTGTTCGCCTCCAGTTTCTTCGCCTGATAACAGCAATAATGTAACGTTAAACTGCGGTTGAATACTAGTTAATGAATCTTTAATGCGCTGCAAAGCAAACAATTGCATTACTGCCATGCCTTTGGTATCAATAACTCCACGGCCATATAAGGTATCATTATCAATAGTGGCCGCAAAGGCATCGTGTTTCCAGGTACTATTATTAGCTACTGGCACTACATCAATATGGCTTAATAAAATAATGTTAGGCAAGCCCATACTTAATGGATAGAGCGATGCGCTAAAATTATAGCTAGAGTCTTCATTATTAAACACTTGCGTGTATAAGCCTCGTTTAGCACATTGTTGTAGCATGTATTCGCCCGCTGGCTTTTCATTACCTGTAACACTTTTTATTTTAATATACTCACGTAATGTTTCTAACGCAGTGCTTTGAGCCTTAACATTGGTAAGGGCTACAAGCAACACGACAATAGTACAATATAAATTATTGCGGTTCATTTACGTAGTTTAATCTTTCCAAATATAAGTAAACAATAATAACCCAAGGGCTTCAATAGCTACAATAAGCGCAATAAGTAACAAAACGTATTTACCTGCCACGTACCAGCCTAAACCGTCTATACTAATTTTAAATAGTTTCATACTAATACCCGAAAACGGTATAAGCATAGGTAAACTAATAATGGCCATAACTACGTTGCCGTTGTTGGTTTTCATGGCTATGCTTGATAAAAATGTGAGCATACACGCCCAAAATGCGCTCATTAATACTTGGGTAAGTGCAAATAACGGAACATCGGCTACAAAGTTGCCAAAAAACAATAATGACAACACTAAACTAACTAACGATAATGCTACTAGCAATAAAAAATTAGCCGCTGTTTTGGCTATAAGTATGCTTGTGCCGCTTGCCAACTGGGCATAGTAGGCTACACGCCCATTGGCTTCGGCCACAAAACTTTTGGTAACGGCATTAATAGCCCCAAATAATTGTATGATAATAAATACTGCCGCCCACGATAACGGATTAATACTTTTTTGATACAACTGACTTACTAAATAATAACTTGCCGTATTGTACAAAAATATAGCGCCTAACGCCGATTTGTTTTTAAATTCAATACGGAGTTCGTGTACAAATAAATGATAAACAACAGCGAGCATACTATTTTATTATTTTAGGTAGGGTAGTTAATTTATAAGTGGCTGTAACTAATAATAGTTAAGTGATGATAGTAATAACTGGTCTATCAAAATTAAAATATTTTTGAATTAGTTTAACATAAAACTTAACTGTGCAAATATTCGTTACGCTCAATATACTCAATTATTTTAGTGGCTATGTCTACCTTAGTAGCATATTCAATTCCCTCTAATCCTGGCGACGAATTTACCTCCATAACCAATGGGCCTCGGGCTGATTGTAACATATCGACTCCCGCTATGGCTAAGCCTAATTTTTTACACGATTTTAATGCGGTGCGTTTTTCTTCGGCACTTAATTCAATTATTTCGGCTTTACCTCCACGGTGTAAGTTGCTTCTAAATTCGCCCTCAGCTCCTTGCCTGCGCATAGCGCCTACAATTTGTCCATCTACTACAAATGCTCTAATATCAGCTCCCTTGGCTTCTTTAATAAATTCTTGTACAAGTATATTAGCTTCCAAATTCATAAATGCTTCAATCATTGATTTGGCTGATTTATGAGTTTCGGCTAATACTACACCAATGCCTTGTGTACCCTCCAATAACTTAATAATAGCAGGCGCACCGCCAATTGCGCCTAGTAGGCTATCAATATCGCTACTGGTACTTGCAAACGCAGTTTTGGGCATGCCTACATTTGCTTGCGCTAATAGTTGTAGGCTACGAAGTTTGTCGCGCGAGCGCACTAATGCCTGCGACTCTAATGTGCTAAATACTTTCATTTGCTCAAACTGACGCACCACCGCAGCACCATAAAATGTAACCGATGCACCAATGCGTGGAATTACGGCATCAATATTTTCGATATGTTTTCCTTTGTACAAAATAGCAGGCTGACCTTTTTCAATTATAAGCACACATTTTAAATGGTCTACTACAATCATTTCGTGCCCACGCTGTTGTCCTGCTTCAATAATACGGCGGGTAGAGTATAATTTAGGATTACGTGATAGTACAACTATTTTCATTCGTATTTTAATTTTTTAATTGTATAATACTACACAATTATTTTAATACAAGTCGTAATTAAATTTGGTTATTTGGAGTGGTTGTCCGCTTCGGCTGTATATAGTTTGCCACTGCAAACTACCGTCAGGAGTGTAGGTATAGCTGTACTTATAATCAATTTCGTTATCGGCATCAACTGAAGTACACTCTACTAACCGCGCTCTATCATTGTAAATAAATTTTGTAGTAGTGTAAGGTTCATTATAACTATTATACTCAATAGTAGTACTTATATCTTGGTTAGCGTTGTAAGCAAATGTGGTGTGGGTGTAACCAAATTCAGAGTCGTACAAATCGTAGGCAATAAGTTGTAGTTTGCTATTGTATTTGTATACATATTTTTCAAACGCTTTATTAGGTTTCACCACTAATTTCTCGGCAATGGTACCTACCGAAGTTTTTTTGTAATACACTTTTTGCACACTATTTTTGTGTGCCTCAAATAAGCGAATTTCAATAACGCTATTTGTTTCGTCCAGTGTATTAGTTTCTTCTCTAACAGCTTCTCCCCCAAGGCTATAAGTTATGTTTTCGAGTAGTATGCCTTGTTCGTTAAACTTTTTGTAGGTGCTTTTTTTGCCAGGGAGTACTAATGTTTCTCCATTTAAATTATAGGTTGTTCCTACTATACTTTTTATTTTATGAGTTATAATCCATTTTTCGTTTGAAAAAAAATCAAACGACTGACCTTGCAATTTGGTAACAAGTAATAGCGATAAAAAAAGTAATTTTAAAAATTTCAATGAGGTAAGTAAAATAGCATGATTGTTTTTAGACTGCTAAAATAGATAAAACAATTTGTGCGTTATTGTTATTAAAACGAAAGGATATGTACATTCGTATAAAATTTAGTTAAACTTTTTTGATAAAACAATGTGGTTAACACCCCAAAAACAATTATTACTAGCTGTAATTAGTAGTGTATTGTATTCATTTACGCAATTTAAAGTTAATTCGGTAGTTAAAGAAGAGGAATTAGGGAAGAAATTGTTTTTTGATAAAATATTGTCGTTAGACAAGAGTATAAGTTGTGCAAGTTGCCATAATCCTAATTTAGCCTTTGCTGATAGCGTTGCGTTTAGTACCGGAGTTAATGGTACTTTAGGTAAGCGTAATGTACCAAGCGTAATGAATGTTAGTATGCGTCCATATTTGTTTTGGGATGGAAGAGCGTCATCGCTCGAAAACCAATCGTGGTTTCCAATACAAGATGCTAACGAAATGAACTTGAGCAAAAAACAGGCTATTGCTAGGTTAAGGGCTAGTAGTACCTATATTCAATTATTTAAACAAGTGTATGCTACGCCGCCTAATGCTAAAAATATAGCGCAAGCACTAGCCGCTTACGAACGCACACTTGAAAGCATTGGTGCACCATTTGATGCCTATATGCGTGGTGATACTACAGCTATACCACCACAAGCCAAGCGAGGGCACGTAGTATTTATGGGTAAAGGCAAATGTTTCGATTGCCATTTTAGTCCTGATTTTACTGGCGATGAATTTAAAAATATAGGCTTGTACAATGCCACTACGCTAACCGATAAAGGGCGATACACAATAACTAGGCACACAACTGATATTGGTAAGTTTAAAGTGCCTGGCTTACGTAACGTAGCATTAACAGCACCTTACATGCACAACGGTATGTTTGCTAACTTGCGTGATGTAGTTAATTATTACAATAACCCTACTCAAGTGGTAAGCAATGCAATAGGCACTGATGCTGCGCTTGCTACACCACTACAACTAACACCACAAGAGTGTGAGGATTTAGTAGCATTTTTGCAGTCGTTAAGCGATTACAAAAAATAATTGTCTGCAAAAATTACACACCATAGTTTACAGTTATTAGTACGAGCATATTTAATGGGTACAATGTTTTATTGAAGTGCGTTTAATTCCCCTTACATTCAAGTAATAGATGCAACAGTCTTTAGGGTTTAAAAAACCTGTACTTTAGTTTTTTTTGCCCTAGGGCAAAAAAAACTAAAGTACAGGTTTTTTAAACCCTAAAGACTGTTGCATCTATTACTTGAATGTAAGGGGAATTAAACGCACTTCAATAAAACATTGTACCCATTAAATATGCTCGTACTAATAACTGTAAACTATGGTGTGTAATTTTTGCAGACAATTATTTTTTGTAATCGCTTAACGACTGCAAAAATGCTACTAAATCCTCACACTCTTGTGGTGTTAGTTGTAGTGGTGTAGCAAGCGCAGCATCAGTGCCTATTGCATTGCTTACCACTTGAGTAGGGTTATTGTAATAATTAACTACATCACGCAAGTTAGCAAACATACCGTTGTGCATGTAAGGTGCTGTTAATGCTACGTTACGTAAGCCAGGCACTTTAAACTTACCAATATCAGTTGTGTGCCTAGTTATTGTGTATCGCCCTTTATCGGTTAGCGTAGTGGCATTGTACAAGCCTATATTTTTAAATTCATCGCCAGTAAAATCAGGACTAAAATGGCAATCGAAACATTTGCCTTTACCCATAAATACTACGTGCCCTCGCTTGGCTTGTGGTGGTATAGCTGTAGTATCACCACGCATATAGGCATCAAATGGTGCACCAATGCTTTCAAGTGTGCGTTCGTAAGCGGCTAGTGCTTGCGCTATATTTTTAGCATTAGGCGGCGTAGCATACACTTGTTTAAATAATTGAATATAGGTACTACTAGCCCTTAACCTAGCAATAGCCTGTTTTTTGCTCAAGTTCATTTCGTTAGCATCTTGTATTGGAAACCACGATTGGTTTTCGAGCGATGACGCTCTTCCATCCCAAAACAAATATGGACGCATACTAACATTCATTACGCTTGGTACATTACGCTTACCTAAAGTACCATTAACTCCGGTACTAAACGCAACGCTATCAGCAAAGGCTAAATTAGGATTATGGCAACTTGCACAACTTATACTCTTGTCTAACGACAATATTTTATCAAAAAACAATTTCTTCCCTAATTCCTCTTCTTTAACTACCGAATTAACTTTAAATTGCGTAAATGAATACAATACACTACTAATTACAGCTAGTAATAATTGTTTTTGGGGTGTTAACCACATTGTTTTATCAAAAAAGTTTAACTAAATTTTATACGAATGTACATATCCTTTCGTTTTAATAACAATAACGCACAAATTGTTTTATCTATTTTAGCAGTCTAAAAACAATCATGCTATTTTACTTACCTCATTGAAATTTTTAAAATTACTTTTTTTATCGCTATTACTTGTTACCAAATTGCAAGGTCAGTCGTTTGATTTTTTTTCAAACGAAAAATGGATTATAACTCATAAAATAAAAAGTATAGTAGGAACAACCTATAATTTAAATGGAGAAACATTAGTACTCCCTGGCAAAAAAAGCACCTACAAAAAGTTTAACGAACAAGGCATACTACTCGAAAACATAACTTATAGCCTTGGGGGAGAAGCTGTTAGAGAAGAAACTAATACACTGGACGAAACAAATAGCGTTATTGAAATTCGCTTATTTGAGGCACACAAAAATAGTGTGCAAAAAGTGTATTACAAAAAAACTTCGGTAGGTACCATTGCCGAGAAATTAGTGGTGAAACCTAATAAAGCGTTTGAAAAATATGTATACAAATACAATAGCAAACTACAACTTATTGCCTACGATTTGTACGACTCTGAATTTGGTTACACCCACACCACATTTGCTTACAACGCTAACCAAGATATAAGTACTACTATTGAGTATAATAGTTATAATGAACCTTACACTACTACAAAATTTATTTACAATGATAGAGCGCGGTTAGTAGAGTGTACTTCAGTTGATGCCGATAACGAAATTGATTATAAGTACAGCTATACCTACACTCCTGACGGTAGTTTGCAGTGGCAAACTATATACAGCCGAAGCGGACAACCACTCCAAATAACCAAATTTAATTACGACTTGTATTAAAATAATTGTGTAGTATTATACAATTAAAAAATTAAAATACGAATGAAAATAGTTGTACTATCACGTAATCCTAAATTATACTCTACCCGCCGTATTATTGAAGCAGGACAACAGCGTGGGCACGAAATGATTGTAGTAGACCATTTAAAATGTGTGCTTATAATTGAAAAAGGTCAGCCTGCTATTTTGTACAAAGGAAAACATATCGAAAATATTGATGCCGTAATTCCACGCATTGGTGCATCGGTTACATTTTATGGTGCTGCGGTGGTGCGTCAGTTTGAGCAAATGAAAGTATTTAGCACATTAGAGTCGCAGGCATTAGTGCGCTCGCGCGACAAACTTCGTAGCCTACAACTATTAGCGCAAGCAAATGTAGGCATGCCCAAAACTGCGTTTGCAAGTACCAGTAGCGATATTGATAGCCTACTAGGCGCAATTGGCGGTGCGCCTGCTATTATTAAGTTATTGGAGGGTACACAAGGCATTGGTGTAGTATTAGCCGAAACTCATAAATCAGCCAAATCAATGATTGAAGCATTTATGAATTTGGAAGCTAATATACTTGTACAAGAATTTATTAAAGAAGCCAAGGGAGCTGATATTAGAGCATTTGTAGTAGATGGACAAATTGTAGGCGCTATGCGCAGGCAAGGAGCTGAGGGCGAATTTAGAAGCAACTTACACCGTGGAGGTAAAGCCGAAATAATTGAATTAAGTGCCGAAGAAAAACGCACCGCATTAAAATCGTGTAAAAAATTAGGCTTAGCCATAGCGGGAGTCGATATGTTACAATCAGCCCGAGGCCCATTGGTTATGGAGGTAAATTCGTCGCCAGGATTAGAGGGAATTGAATATGCTACTAAGGTAGACATAGCCACTAAAATAATTGAGTATATTGAGCGTAACGAATATTTGCACAGTTAAGTTTTATGTTAAACTAATTCAAAAATATTTTAATTTTGATAGACCAGTTATTACTATCATCACTTAACTATTATTAGTTACAGCCACTTATAAATTAACTACCCTACCTAAAATAATAAAATAGTATGCTCGCTGTTGTTTATCATTTATTTGTACACGAACTCCGTATTGAATTTAAAAACAAATCGGCGTTAGGCGCTATATTTTTGTACAATACGGCAAGTTATTATTTAGTAAGTCAGTTGTATCAAAAAAGTATTAATCCGTTATCGTGGGCGGCAGTATTTATTATCATACAATTATTTGGGGCTATTAATGCCGTTACCAAAAGTTTTGTGGCCGAAGCCAATGGGCGTGTAGCCTACTATGCCCAGTTGGCAAGCGGCACAAGCATACTTATAGCCAAAACAGCGGCTAATTTTTTATTGCTAGTAGCATTATCGTTAGTTAGTTTAGTGTTGTCATTATTGTTTTTTGGCAACTTTGTAGCCGATGTTCCGTTATTTGCACTTACCCAAGTATTAATGAGCGCATTTTGGGCGTGTATGCTCACATTTTTATCAAGCATAGCCATGAAAACCAACAACGGCAACGTAGTTATGGCCATTATTAGTTTACCTATGCTTATACCGTTTTCGGGTATTAGTATGAAACTATTTAAAATTAGTATAGACGGTTTAGGCTGGTACGTGGCAGGTAAATACGTTTTGTTACTTATTGCGCTTATTGTAGCTATTGAAGCCCTTGGGTTATTATTGTTTACTTATATTTGGAAAGATTAAACTACGTAAATGAACCGCAATAATTTATATTGTACTATTGTCGTGTTGCTTGTAGCCCTTACCAATGTTAAGGCTCAAAGCACTGCGTTAGAAACATTACGTGAGTATATTAAAATAAAAAGTGTTACAGGTAATGAAAAGCCAGCGGGCGAATACATGCTACAACAATGTGCTAAACGAGGCTTATACACGCAAGTGTTTAATAATGAAGACTCTAGCTATAATTTTAGCGCATCGCTCTATCCATTAAGTATGGGCTTGCCTAACATTATTTTATTAAGCCATATTGATGTAGTGCCAGTAGCTAATAATAGTACCTGGAAACACGATGCCTTTGCGGCCACTATTGATAATGATACCTTATATGGCCGTGGAGTTATTGATACCAAAGGCATGGCAGTAATGCAATTGTTTGCTTTGCAGCGCATTAAAGATTCATTAACTAGTATTCAACCGCAGTTTAACGTTACATTATTGCTGTTATCAGGCGAAGAAACTGGAGGCGAACAAGGGGGCAAAAAAATAATTGAACCTGCGGTGTTAGCTGTACTTAAACCAATGGTAGTAATAGGAGAAGGCGGAGGCGGAATGCAAAACGTAATACCAAATAAACCCAATGCGTTATGTTTTTTTGTGTCGATAGCCGAAAAAAAAAGTGTGTGGATAAAACTCGAAAGCCACGTAAAATCATTTGGACACGGCTCTGTACCTAGTAGTAAAAACGCCAATAGACTATTATTAAAAGCCATTGCTAAAATTGAAAACGAACGCCCTAACTACGAGTTTGACCGTACTGCCAAACGCACTTTTCACGAAATAGGTACTGTGCTTGGCGGTTATCAAGGTTTTGTACTCAAGCACTTAAACTGGTGGGTACTTGCCCCATTACGTGGCAAAGTACTCAACGATAACGAAATACTAAAAACTTTGGTTACCAATAGTTTTCAACTTACGCAAATACAAAATCCGCCAGCTAAGGTTAATCAAGTGGCACAAACAGCTACTGCATTTTACGATTGTAGATTATTACCCCGCAAATTACAAAAGCCTGTGTTTATAAAATTTTTGTTACGCATTATTGACCCTCGTATTAAGCTAACTATCATTGACGAATCGCCCGACGCCCTACCTACAAAGCTCGACAACCATTACACTAATTTAAGCGAAGCCATACTTACTACATTTCCTACGGCACACATCATACCCGTAATGTTACCCGCAACAAGCGACAATAGCTACTTTCGTAGTGTGGGTATTCCGTCGTATGGGCTATTGCCGTTTTTACTCTCTAATGATATGGCGGAGGGCGTACACGCTGATAATGAAAAACTACCTTTGCATGCCATTGATGATGGTATAAATATCTATTACAATTTTTTATTAAACTATTTACAACACGTAAAATAAAATACTATTTCACCCCTACACTATGCTTAAACGATATGTAATTACTGGAGGCCCAGGCTTTGGCAAAACAACTATTATTAACCGCTTGGAGGCAATGGGCTATAATTGTTTTCACGAATTTTCGCGATCGTTAAAATTAGAGGAAGCCAAAAAATTAGGCGCATCGGTATCATGGACTAAGTTAGACGAACGCTCACAGGACGATTTTAGCCTTAAAGTATGTAAGCGCCGTATTGAGCAGTACATAGCTGCACCTACTAATTCACTAAGTTTTTACGATCGTGGCGTGCCCGATGTAGTAGCTTATTTACACATGGCTAAGCAACACATTTCGCCATTTTACAACGAAGTTATTAGTACTCACAAATACGAAAGTAAAGTGTTTTTAACCCCACCTTGGCAACAAATATTTGTGAATGATAACGAACGTATTGAAACCTACGATGAGGCCGTGGTAGCGCACCGTCACCTACAAAACACCTACAACGAACTTGGTTATACAACACTTGATATACCTTGTGTAGATGTAGAAAGTCGCATACAATTTATATTAAATGAAATAGATAATTAATTATAAATTACTATAAAACAAATAATTAAAGCACTATGAAAAAAATTATGCTAACTGCCTTAGCAATAGCCACAATAGCTACTACTACACAGGCACAACAACGTAAAGACAAAGCCAAATTTGTTGATTACAAACCCGGGTTTTACGAAAACTCAGTGCTTAAAGGCATTGAAGAGCAAGAGCAAACCAAAGCGGAAGCACCTAAAAAGAAAGGGTTTAAAATTGATGTAAGCCAAATAATTGATGCTCCTAAGAGTGCTGACGAATTTACCTCATGGTGGAAAAACGATGCAATATCGCAAGGTAACACCGGTACTTGCTGGAGTTTTAGCACTACTAGTTTTTACGAAACCGAAATATATCGCCAAACCAAACAACAAGTAAAACTATCGCAACTATTTACTGCGTACTGGGAGTATGTGGAGAAAACAAAACGATTTGTACGCGAACGTGGAAACTCGCTAGTGGATGAAGGTTCAGAGGCTAATGCTGTAACTCGTGTTATGAAAACTTATGGTGCGGTACCGTTTGACCAATTTACAGGGCTTAATGTTAATGCCAAGGTGTATAACCACAGCATTATGATAAAAGAAATACAAGCATACCTAGCCAAAGTAAAAGAAACCAATGCTTGGAACGAAGATGCCATTGTAAGCACTGTAAAATCAATCATGCACTATTACATGGGCGAACCTCCACGCATGGTAAAACACTTGGGTAAAGACATTACGCCACAACAATACCTTAAAGACGTGTGCAAACTTAACCCTGATGATTATGTAGATGTAACATCGCTAATGGGTAAACCCTACTACGAAAAAGTAGAGTACGAAGTGCCCGATAACTGGTGGCATAACGCTGATTATTACAACGTGCCGTTAGATGATTACATGAAAATTGTAAAAGCCGCCATACGCAACGGCTACAGTATGACCATAGGTGGTGATGTAAGCGAAGCAGGGTTTGATAGCAAAAATAGTAACCTAGCAGTAGTACCCACATTTGATATACCTAGCGAATATATTGATGAAAATGCACGCTGGTTACGCTTTACTAACGGTGCCACAACCGACGACCATGGTATGCACCTAATTGGCTACAAGGAAATAAATGGTAAAGATTGGTTTTTGATAAAAGACAGTAGTTCTGGAAGCCGCAACTGCGCTAAGGATAACAAAAATTTTGGCTACTACTTTTTTCATGAAGATTATATTAAACTAAAAATAATGGACATACTTGTGCATAAAGATGCTATTAAAGATTATATGGTAAAGTTTACCAAATAAGTGTATGTTTGTATAAAGTTATTGAGTTAAATAAGAGTGCGTTCCAGTGGGTTCTTTCGGCTATATTTTTGGAGAGAGGGGTATAGCAGGTTTCATGACTACTGGTTCAGCACTCTTTACTTTAACTTATCATTAGTAAGCTTTTACCACTACAAGTCATCACTAATTACATTTCGTAGTTAGTAAGCTGCCTTACAGTACTATCTGTATATGATAACAACAATTTTTAGTGCGCTAGCCATAACAGCACAACTACACACAAATTTAATTAGGTAACATAACACCACCGCTAACAAATGTTGGTAAAATTGATATACTTGTTTTAAAACTTTTAAAACAAGTGATGTAGCACAATATTTATTGAATTTGGTTAGTAAAGTAATTAAATAGCTTGTTATAAATTTATGATTAATTATTGTATTTTCAACCATCGGAATTTTAACTTGCTAATTAAACAATTACGGTTTAGTTAGTTTATCATTTTACATCTTTAACTATGAATATTCAAACCTGCTTAACCCCTGCCCTATTTAACCTGTACCCACACCAGGGCAAAACCGTTGTTATTATTGATATACTAAGAGCAACATCGGCAATATGTAGTGCGTTTGAACACGGTATAAATAAAATAATACCCGTAATGACGGTAGAAGAAGCCGAAACCCTACAAGCCCAAGGCTACCTTGCTGGCGGCGAGCGCGATGGTGTAAAACTACCACAGTTTGAATACGGAAATTCGCCTTACGATTTTATGACCGAAAAAACCGTGAGCAAAGACCTAGTACTTACCACCACCAATGGCACCAAAGCCTGCAAAATGGCCGAAGGTGCTGCCAATGTAGTAATAGGTTCGTTTGTAAACATAAGCGCAGTGGCCAAGTATGTAGCTAGTTTGGATAACGACATAATATTGTTTTGTAGCGGTTGGAAAGATAAATTTAACCTCGAAGATACCCTATTTGCTGGTGCGCTAGCCGATGCGTTAATGCTACAATATCGTGCCACGAGCGATTGCGACAGCACACAAGCCGCCAAATACTTGTACAATGAATCGAGTAATAATATGGTGCAGTTTATCGAAAAATCGTCGCACCGTGTGCGCCTACGTAAGCTAGAGCTGGAGCGAGATATTAATTATTGTTTTATGCTTAATCAGTCGCAGGTAGTACCTGTGCTTATTAATGGTGAAATTATTAAATTACAATCTTAAAAAAAACATACCTCATGCGCAAATTTATTAGTTCGTTTACCTTTGTAGCAGTAACACTTACCTTAGTTACTTACAGCCCATCTCCCTCTTACTCGTGGGGTTTTTTTGCCCATAAATTAATTAACAAAATGGCCATATTTACACTGCCACCAGGTATGATTAATTTTTACAAAAAGAATTTAGATTATATATCCGACCATGCGGTAGACCCCGACAAACGCCGTTACGGAGTAGTAGGCGAGGCCGAACGCCACTACATAGATATTGACCATTATGGCAAAGATGCATTTAAGGAAGTGCCTAAATTTTGGAAAGCGGCCGTTGAAAAATATACCGAAGATACCCTAAAAGCCTACGGAATTGTGCCTTGGCATATCGAAAAAATGGTGTACAGGTTACAGGAGGCGTTTAAATCGGAAGATGTACACCGTATATTACAAACATCGGCGGAGCTTGGGCATTACATTGGCGATGCCCATGTACCCTTACATACCACCGAAAACTACAACGGACAAATGACTAACCAAAAGGGAATACACGGATTTTGGGAAAGTAGAATACCCGAAATTAAAGCACAGGATTACGACTATTTTACGGGACGAGCTAAATATACCGACAAAGTAATAGACCGTGCTTGGACGTATGTAAAACAAAGTAACGCTGCCGTGGATAGTGTGCTAGGCTTTGAACGTGAGCTAAACGCCCGCTACAGCCCCGACCGTAAGTACAGTGTAGAAAACCGTGGCAACACCAACATACGTGTGTATAGCGAGGAATACACTAACGAGTACAATAGTATGCTTAATGGCATGGTGGAGCGTAGGCTGCGTGGTGCAATTGTGCAAGTAGGCTGCTTATGGTACACCGCTTGGGTTAATGCAGGTAAGCCCGACCTTAACCGCCTGTTAGACAAAGAAGTAACCGCCGATAAGAAAAAAGAAATGGATGCCGAAGAACAATTGTGGGAAAAAGGGCGGTTAGAAAATAAAGTGAAAGGTAAGGGGCATGATGATTAGTGGGTGAATCAATCGCCTCAGTTCGTGTCCCCACGAACCGAAACTGGAAAAACTAATTGTTTCTTGGGGACACGAACCAAGGCAATATAACAGACTAAAGCCTTTACAAATAAAATTTGAAAATAATATTAAAATTTGAATTATACTACTAACCGCTGAAATTGAAAAATAACCGCCTCGGTTCGTGTCCCCACGAACCGAAACTAAAAAAAAACTAATTGGAAACTATTTTAAACAAACCATTTATAGAAATGAACATTTTGCTAAATAATGGAGAAAATAAATCGTCGTGCTGCCAATTAAATTATGTTGCAAGTAAGGACAATATGTATTTGATTGATAATCACCTAGCTGCAATTTGGTGTATGGCAAAACTTGATTGTAGCAAACATTATAATTTTTTACATATAGACCAACATTATGACTTAGTTAAATACGATAAGGTAAAACATTCCGAAATTAATGATGTTGACTTACAAAGTTTAGATATTAGTCAATTAACAAGTTTCCGTACTATGAATAACGGTTTAAGAGATCAACTAATTACTTGGGATAATTATATAAATCTGTTTAATCAAAAATTTCCTGAGGTGCTACAAAATTCAACATTTGTAACACAAAAAAAAGGAAATTTTTCTTATAACAAAGACTGTAAACAAATCGAATTTTATGACATTTTTGATCATTATTTAGATGAGACTAATCATTGGATATTTAATATTGATCTTGACTGCTTTTTTACAACTATAAGTATTGATGAAGAATCAAAAAAAATACAAATGTATAGTGATGCTTTTATTGAAGAGTTTGCTGAATGGTTAAACAAAAAAAATAAAGAGGGTATTATAGAACAAATAATATTTTGTTTAAGTCCAGAGTGTTGTGGAGGGTGGGATAATTCATGGCGTGTTTGGAAACTTATAGCAGCTAAACTAGAATTAAATGATACTATTAAAAAGAACTAAAAAACAATGCCCACCAAAAAAAATATAAAAACCTCCAAATCAAAACCCACCAAAGGTTCATCATTCATGAGTAAAGTAATTAAACTAGTATTAGCCATTGCCCTAATAAGTGGTGGCTACATGGCGTATGATTATTACCAAGAAGCACTAAAGCCCAACATTAACAGTGCCAAGCGCAAAACACGCTACATATACATTAAGCACAATGCTACCTATAACGATGTACTGCAGGAGCTTAAAGACAAAAATATATTGTTAGACATAGCCAGCTTTGACCACATAGCTGAGCGCAAAGGCTACAAAACAAAAGTAACCCCCGGCAAATATTTTATTAAAAAAGATATGACTAACAAAGAGCTAGTAAACATACTAAAGGCTGGTTTGCAAGAAAAAGTTACGGTTGAAATTAACAACATACGCACCAAGGAACAATTGGCAAGCCGCGTAAGCCGTGCCATTGAAGCCGATTCTACCGAACTACTAGAGTTGCTTAACGACGATGATTATTGCATGAATAATTTTCAAACAACAACCGAACAAATTTTAACAAAAATTATTCCGCAAGATTACACCTACGATACGTGGGCAATAGATGCTAAAACATTTATGAAAAAAATGAAAACGGCACACCAAGATTTTTGGACAAAAGAACGCCTACGCAAAGCTCAAAAACAAAATTTAACCCCCACCGAGGTAGTAATACTAGCCACCATTGTACAGCAAGAACAACAAGTGCAAAAGACCGAACGTCCACGTATAGCGGGCGTGTACCTTAACCGCTTGCGCAAACCTATGAAACTGCAGGCCGACCCTACCGTAATATTTGCCAAAGGCGATTTTACCATTAACCGTGTTACTTACAACATGTTGGAGGATAACTCGCTCTACAATACCTACCAACACGAGGGCTTGCCACCAGGCCCTATTTGCGTGGCGTCAGCCAATGCTATTGATGCGGTGCTTAATGCCGAAGTGCATAATTATATTTATTTTTGTGCCAAGGAAGATTTCTCAGGATTTCATAACTTTACAGCTAATTATGCTACGCACCAACTTAATGCACAACGCTACGCCAAAGCCCTAGATAAACGAGGTATTAACTAAAAAAACATTGCAATGAAATTAGTACACCCACACAAAATAATTACGCTAATTGCGCTATGCCTTACGCAATTAAGCTGTGTAGCACAAAACAAAAGCACAACTGTACAAACTATTGATGGCAAAAAATACTATATGCACTCCGTTGAAAAAGGGCAAACGCTATACGGTATTTCAAAATTATACGAAGTAGATAAAAACGACATAGTACTCCAAAACCCTGCTATTATTGAGGGTATAAAGGTAGGGGCTACACTCAAAATTCCGTATGCAAAACCTAGCGTTACTACTAACGAAACTAAAGTAACAATAAACCCCAATGCAACTACGCACGTGGTTGAAAAACAACAAACGCTATATAGCATTGCCAAATTGTACAATACTACCGTAAACGAATTACAAGCGTTAAACCCAACGGTAAAAGATAACGGAATTAAAGAGGGCGACAAACTGCTTATAAGCAAGCAAGCCAGTACTACTACTACCACTGCAATTAACAAACAACCTATTGATAAACCTGCCGATGGTACGTCTATCGTAACGTTTGACGCTATACCTGTAAAAACTACACCTAAAACTGACGAAGGAATTACTGACGACAAACAAGTAAACATAGCATTGCTACTACCCTTATTTAGCAACGCTCACAGCGATTCAGCCTCGTTAAAAAACAAAATTTTTAGCGGTAAATCAATGATAGCCTTAGAGTTTTACAATGGCTTTTTGATGGGGATAGACAGCCTCAAAAAACAATGTGTAAGCATTAATTTAAACGTGTTTGATGTAGAAAACGATTCTTTAAAAACATTGGAAGTATTAAGCAAAAAAGAACTGACAAGTGCTAACGTGGTAATTGGTCCGTTTTACACGTCCACAGCATTACTTACTAGCGAGTATTGCGCTGAGCGCAACAAAACCTACATATCGCCAGTATCGCCTAACAACAAGGTATTAGCAGGCAATAGCAAGGCGTACAAAACTATGGCATCAACACAATCGCAGTTTGAATTTTTGGGTAATTATGTAACTAAAAATAATGCTTCGGATAGAATTGTAGCTGTGTATTTTGAGGGAGTAAAACAAAAAATGGCAATAAGTTATTTTAGCAAATATGCACAGCTCAACCGCGATAGCGTGCACACGGTTAATTACAAAAAACAAGGATTAAAATATTTAGAAAGCCAATTGTCAAAAACCAAACCCAACAAAATTATATTGGCCATAACCGAGCAATCAGTAGCTAATGATATTGTAAACAAATTAAAAACGTTATCTAAAACGTACGACATACAATTATTGTGTGGCGATATTTACCTAGGCTTTGAAAACATTGACTACGAAACTTTACAACAATTAAAATTTAGAGCAGTAACAAATTCATATACTGATTATACATTACCTAAAACCCAACAATTTGTAACCGACTATCGCACTAAGTACAAAAGTGAACCTAGCAAATACAGCATGAGTGGCTACGACCTTGCCTGCTGGATAGCCAGTAGCTACGGAGCTTACAAAAATATTAATAATTTGGCGGCTACTAAATATCAAGGCATAGCCGACAAATACCTAATGAAAACCGTAGGCGCAAATAATGGTTTTGAAAACTACGGATTGTACCTAGTAGGTTATGATGCACTACAATTAATTGAAGAAAAATAGCATGAATTATTCGCCACAAGCACTACTTATTATTGAGTACTTAAAAACGTTACAAACCACTATTTGCAATGGTTTAGAGCGTATAGATGGTCAAGCAAAATTTAGGCACGACAATTGGCAACGTACAAATGGCGGGGGCGGACAAACACGCATAATAGCCGATGGTAAAGTATTTGAAAAAGGCGGAGTAAATTTTTCGGCCATTGATGGCGATGTACCTCCATTTTTACAACAAGAAATTACAACGCACTTTCCGCATTTGCCCAAAGCTACACAGTTTTTAGCAACAGGGTTAAGTATTGTTATACATCCGCAAAGCCCTATGGTACCTATTATTCACATGAATATTAGGTATTTTGAAACCGATACAGGAGCCTACTGGTTTGGTGGTGGAATAGATTTAACACCGCATTACGTGGTAACAAGCGATGCGCATTATTTTCACACACAACTTAAAACTGCCTGCGATACCTTAACTAACAACACTTACGCCGATTATAAAACTTGGGCTGATGATTATTTTTATATCAAACATCGCAACGAAACACGAGGCATAGGCGGAATATTTTTTGACAAATTAGGGGCCGATGACGCCAAAACGTTAGAGCAAGTTTTAAATTTTTGGCAAAATGTAGGTAATACTTTTTTGCCTACTTACACTACTTTGGTTAATAATAATAAAGTGCTACCTTATACTGAAGAGCAAAAACGTTTTCAGTTACTACGCCGTGGGCGTTACGTGGAGTTTAACCTCGTGTACGACCGCGGCACTAGGTTTGGTTTGGAAACCGATGGACGCATTGAATCCATACTAATGAGCCTACCCAAGCACGTAAGCTGGGAGTATGATGCCAACAGCACATTGGGCACTACCGAATTAGCCACACTAGCATTGTTAAAAAAAGATATCGATTGGTTAGCAAACTAAGCCCTATAATTTTACATTTGTAATATAATAATTATTAAACCTATAATTTATAACTAAACACCATGAACAAAAAATTAACTCTAGCCGTAATACTACTAATAGTAGCAAGTGCGTTTCGTTTGTTTCCTCACCCGCACAATATAGCACCAGTAGCTGCTATTGCCTTATTTGGAGGCTCGGTTATTACTAATAGATTATTAAAGTTTGTATTGCCTTTAATCATATTATTAGTAAGCGATACGTTGGTAAATGGTTTATTGTACAATATGCCATTTAATCCGTTTTACAATGGTTGGTATGCACAATATGCTTGCTATGCGGTAATAGTAGGGCTAGGAATGTTAGTACAGCACAATAAATTTAAAACTGTAGTTGCAGGTAGTTTAGCGGGTAGTATATTGTTTTTTATTACTACCAACTTAGCAGTATGGTATAGTGGCATGGTTGGCTACCCAACTACTATCGCAGGCTTAGGAATATGCTACTCGGCGGCCTTACCGTTTTTTATTAATACAATAGTAGGCGATGCCTTATTTAACGGTGTGCTGTTTGGCGTGTTTAATTACGTTACTCGCACCAAAACAACTGCGGCAATAATTGTATAATAATAATTTTGCACAAGTCAAATAGGTTTGTACATTTGTACTTGCAATAAGGTCCTGTGGCCGAGTGGTTAGGCTCAGCTCTGCAAAAGCTGCTACTCCAGTTCGAACCTGGACGGGACCTCACAAAAGCATCAGTAGTTAATTACTGATGCTTTTTTTTTTTACATTAAACTTAATTCTACGTAGCTATTTGATAATAATACTATCGCCTAAATTTTTAGGCGATAGTATTATTATCAAATCAATATATACTTTGTTACGAGCAAACACCTCTCTCACTTTTGTTTTAAATCCAAACGAAGCTCCTACTTCCTTAGCATTATAACCATAGGCATCAATTTCAAATTTACGGACAATAAACATAACTCGCTCGTTATGAAACCGCTGCGAAACAATCATAAATTTTGTTTGTTTAAAATTTTAAGTGCATGTACTGCGGACTCTAAAGTTCTGAAGCCTGCAAAGTCGAGGTATATAGCACTGTCAGGTATTTCTCTTTTATTAACTTCAGTTGTATGTCCTTAGGCTCGTTATAATTTTACAACCTGTTTTTTTGTATTTATTCATGTCTATTTTTCAAACTGAATATATATATATATATTCAATTTATAGCCGTAGTATAAACTCCACAATATATACTAATACCGTTAGTAGTTTTTAACCCTAAAGCCTCCGTAACCACATATTTTACTAATGCTACAGCGGTAGGGTTAGCGGGGAGCAACTATTTTATTTCTTTCCCTTTTGAATATCTCTTTTTTTCTATAAGAATTCCTTCTGAATTGTAATTTAACCACTCTCCATCTTTCAAATTTGAGCCTGCTTTTGAAATCATTGTTAAACCTGACTCTTTATCAATAGAATATAATACTGGCGGATAATTTAGTATGACTCTACCTGTATCCAAATCAATAAAATATTGACCAACTTCTTTTTTATTACCATTTTCATACCAATACATATCTAAACCATTTTTCTGGCCAAAAGAATTAAATGTCAACAATGCTCCCGCTATAATTATAACCAGTCTGCCAGAAGACTGGATTTTGACAAAATGTTTGGCTATCTCACAACTTCTTCAAAGGTTCACTTGCCTTCGTCTCTTTTATTCGCACCTGACTAATCTAGTTAGCCTTTTCCCGTGCTGGCGCGAGCATTTTGCTCGTGTCCGCTACTGTTGTACCTAACCTTATTTTCTTATTAATTATCATTAGTTAATTAATGTTTTTGCGTACTAATCGCATTAAGTTGTTTTCGCGTGTACCCCAGTGATAGCCTAGGTCGTAGGGTAAAGGTTTTACGTTTAGTGAGTCGCGGCTGTACAAGGCTTTTAAATCAAGCTGATAACCGTAATCAAAATCGCTTACTGGTTTTACGTATTTACCATATAGGCTTATATCGTAATTTTTTAAATCAAAATAGTGCAAAGCTACGCCAGTATCATCTTGTAACAAAAACTTACTTTTGTTAACCACTAAGCGTGTAATGTTGCTAAATACTTTTAGGTGCATAATGTATGAGGCACTTTTGGCATAGGTAGTACTTTCGTTAATAGTATTACTAAGGTATTTGTAAAATGGTTTTGAGGCATTAAAGTTAGCATCAATTAAATCGCAACTATAGTAGTACACCGTGCGTACATCAGCAGGGTTACCATAGGGGTGAAACTCAATTTTTAAGCCTCGTGGGCGTCCTTTGGCAGGGAAAGGTTTTTCGTAATCAATAGCTATTTCGGATCCTGTGCTATCAATATGTATTTTTTTTACATCAATAATGGTGTTGCCTGTACGCTTAATAAACATGCTTAATAGGGGCAATACGCCGTCAACCCTACTGCTTTGCAATTGAGTATTCATTTTACGAGTAATAAAATAGCTTTTATTAAAAATATCATCTAAACTTTGGGTAAAATTTTCAAAATATTCGGAGGTAAACCTTTCGTTAAATTGTGTAGGACTTGAGTAGCCACCTGTAGGTTCTAATGCAAGCATATAGTAGGTTTTAGCATTAGGAAAAAAGCTATATACGCTCACAAAATCAGGGCCACTAAATGGGTAAAACACCGTGCCTCCTGCCACTGCATTGGCTTTTGTACATTCAGTTTTTGCCCAATTACGCATTTTTATGTAACGGCTTCGGTCTACCACCTTCCAGGCACTATCCATAAAGTGTTGATACTTTTTAAATGCTGTAAAACTTTCGGCAGTTACATATTCCTTAGTGTTAGTAGGTATTCCGGCAGCAAAACTGGCCATTACATCATACTTTTTATCAGCGGCTACAGGCACTGCTATTTGCATTAGGCTATCAATATTAATAGTGCTTTTAATTGCAATAGCGGTGTCGGCAATGGTGGTAACCAGTGTGTCGGTAGTGGTTGCGGAGTCAGTGCCACTGTGGGTGGTGGGTGGTGGGGTTGATGTATTGCAACCTGCCATAACGCTAAGTAATGCTAGGGGTAGTAGTAATTTATTCATTGGTTCTATGTTGATTAATGTAAGTGGCGGTAAAATATAATAAGCTCCCGGCTACCAGTGTTAATAGCCCTGTTAACGATTCGGAGGTTTTGTGCTGCGCGGTAAATAGTATTGTCCAGCCTTCAATAATTAAAAATAAAATAGTAGTAACAGGGTAACCCCACGAACGTTTTACGGTTATACCCAACTTGCTTTGGTGGTAGCGATGTATAAACACGCCTAATACCACCAAAAAAGTAAACATGCCAAGTATCATACCTACGTAGGTCATTATGGCTTCAAAACTTGCTGTAAGTATTAATAATACTGATATAAATGATTGTAACAACAACGCCGTAGCGGGTATGCCAGCATAAGTTACGCTGGCAAATATGCTCAACACCTTATAATCGGTACCCAATGTATGTAACACACGTGGCCCAAACACAGTGTAAGCACTTACACTTGCTAACAATGCAACACAAATTATAGCACTTACAATTTTGCTGCCTAGCCCACCAAATATGGCTTGTGCAACTATAAAGCCTACATCTAGCTGTCCGTTTAATTGTAGTAAAGGTACGGCTAGCATAAACACTAGGTTTAGCGCTATGTATAGCACCATTACCAACCCTGCACCACCCACTAACGATTTGGTAAGATTAACCTCAGGGTTTTTAATTTCGCTGGCAATGTATATAGCACTATTCCAGCCACTATAAGCATACGACACATATATTAACGAGGTGGCAAACGAGTTAGAAAACAAGTAATTAATATCAGCTTTATTAATACTAAACACAAACTCATGGTTAGCACCGTGTAGTATTCCGGCAAGTACAAAACATACAATTAACCCAATGTTGATGGCGGTTGATACCGTTTGTAGGCGTGCACTTATTTTTAAATTAATACCATTAATAATAGTAATAATAGTAATAAGTGCCACGGCAATGTGTACCTCGGTAACATTGCTTAGCCAAGTGTGAGTAGTTATGGTTTTAAAATACTTAGCAAACGCCATAGCAGATAGTGCCGCAGGGGCAGCAAAACCAATAAGGCTGGATACAAATGCACTTAAAAACCCTAGTAACGGATGATAAATTTTAGTTAAATAATTGTACTCGCCCCCTGAGCGTGGCATGGCAGTAGCTAATTCGCTATAATTAAGGGCACCACATATTGCTACTATGCCCCCCAATAACCACAACATAAGTATGGCAAATACGGAAGGTGTGCTTGCCACCTGAAACCCTAAACTTGTAAATACGCCTGTGCCTACCATGCTTGATATTACTAGCGATACGGCGGCAGTAAGTTTTAATTTATTAGTAGTGGTAGGCATTAAATAATAAGTTATTTATTAACGTGTGCGAATGTAGTAAATAAATTGTTGATTTTTTTAAGTTGCGCTATTCAAAATTTACGAATAATGTGCTAACATTGTATTAGCGAGTTAACGAAAAAACACACGCCTATACACTTTAAAATACTAACTAAATTACCCCCTACACCTAAATGAAAACAATTATACTATTTTGCTTAGCACTTACCCTTAGTAATTGTGCTATGGCGCAAAAAACAAAAAAGAGTACAAAAAATAAACTTAATACTACTGTTGTAGCTCCCATTATTACACCCATTAATAACGATGTAATACAATGGCATAGCATGCAGGAAGCCCTTGTGTTAAATGCAAAGTTGCCCCGCAAATTTATTATTGATGTGTATACTGATTGGTGCGGGTGGTGCAAGGTAATGGACAAAAGCACCTTTACCGATACTAGCGTAGCACACTTAATAAACAAATATTACTATGCCGTAAAATTTAATGCCGAAGGGAATGATACCATAGTAATGCAAGGCAATACATTTGTTAATACCAATGCTGGAAAACGAGGTGGTACACACCCCTTAGCACAATCGTTACTGAACGGAAAGATGAGTTATCCTACAACGGTATACCTCGACGAAAACTTGGCTATGCTTAGCCCAGTGGCAGGCTACCTAAAGCCCGAAGACATTAACCCAATATTAAAATACTTTGGAACAATGGCCTATAAAACAAAATCGTTTGAGGATTTTAAAAAAATAAAATAATACAATTTAATAGCGTTGAAAGCATTTACTACACTAGTACTATTCTGTTCGTGCCTGCTAATAAATGCTTGCGTAAAGAAAAAAGCGGTTACTAAACAACCGCCTTATACTACCTCTATATTGGGTTCAGGGAATTTTGCTGGCTATTATCTAACACACCTTACATTGTTAACTTATTGTTGCTAAACCAGTGTTAAAATATGGCGAGTATTACTATTTTTGTATATATTAAATTCATTCTAAAAATAAGTAACTAATGATACCATTTTCGCCCCCGCATATTACACAAGAAGCCATTGACTCTGTAGTTGAAACCCTAAAATCGGGCTGGATAACCACAGGGCCTAAAACCAAAAAATTTGAAAAAGAACTGTCTGCCTACAATGGGAATGCCGCTACACTGTGTTTAAACAGTGCAACTGCGGGCTTGGAGATAATGCTTATGTGGTTTGGCGTAACCGAGGGTGACGAAGTAATACTACCCGCTTACACCTACAGCGCCACGGCCAATGTGGTAATGCACACGGGCGCAACCCCAGTATTTGTTGATGTAAATAGTACTGATTTTAATATAAATGTAGCCAACGTACGCAATGTAATTACTGCCAAAACTAAAGTAATAATGCCAGTGGATTTTGCGGGTTTCCCGTGCGATTATTCGGAGTTAAATGCGTTGGTAAACGAACCCAGCATTAAAGCAGTGTTTACTCCTAATAGCGATAATCAAACTACATTAGGACGCATAATGATATTAAGCGATGCCGCACACTCCATAGGCGCACAGTACAAAGGCAAGCGTACGGGCGCATTGACTGATGTATCAGTGTTTTCGTTTCATGCTGTTAAAAATCTTACTACTGCTGAGGGTGGCGCTGTAGCATTAAATTTTCCTGCACCGTTTGACAACGAAGAAATTTATAAAGCCTTGTGTATTAAAACTCTACATGGGCAAAATAAAGATGCCTTAGCCAAAATGCAAAAAGGCAACTGGAAATACGATATTGTGGAAGCGGGCTACAAATGCAATATGACAGACATTAGCGCAGCCATAGGCCTGGTAGAGCTTAGCCGCTACGAAACCGAAATTCTACCTAAACGCAAGCACATTTACGAACGTTATACCGCACTATTAAAACAATACGACTGGGCTATAATACCCACCTATGTAAGTGAAGACAAACTTACGTCGTATCACTTGTATACCCTACGTATTAAGAGCGTTACCGAGCAACAGCGTGATGCAATTATGCAAGTAATATTTGACCACGATGTGTATGTTAATGTACATTTTATACCTGTGCCTATGCTTAGTTTTTACAAAAAACAAGGGTATGATATTGGGAACTACCCTACTACCTACAACAACTTTGCTACCGAAATTTCGTTACCTGTGTTTTATAATTTAACTGATGATAATGTAGTAACCGTTGTTAATGCCGTGGTAGATGGTGTTAACAAAGTACTAGGTATTTAATAAACTAATTATTGTGTTAAAACGCTTGTTTGATATACTAGCCAGTGCCATAGGCTTGTTGTTGTTGTTACCTATACTATTATTGCTAAGTGTTTTGATTCTACTTGATAGTAGGGGAGGGGTGTTTTACAAACAAGTACGTGTAGGCAAGAATAATGTAGATTTTGAGTTGTTTAAATTTAGAACTATGCGCCCCCAAAGTGATGCCAAAGGCCTAATAACGGTGGGCGCGCGCGACCCTCGCATTACCAGCATAGGTTATTACTTACGTAAATATAAATTGGACGAACTACCACAATTAATTAACGTATTACTAGGTAATATGAGTTTAGTAGGGCCTCGTCCCGAAGTGCGCAAGTACGTAAGCATGTACAATGCCGAGCAACTAAAGGTATTAAGCGTAAAACCAGGTATAACCGATTTAGCATCATTACAGTATTTTGATGAAAACGAAATTTTGGGTAAATCTCAAAATCCCGATAAAGATTATATTGAAACAATAATGCCCGCTAAACTGGCATTAAACTTACAGTACATCAATAATCAAGGCATGATGAGCGATGTTAAAATTATAGTACAAACAATAGCTAGAATAGCTAGGTCGAGAGGTGTTTAAACAATTTTAAATGAAAAAAGCAATAATTATTGGCGCAACATCAGGTATTGGGAAAGAATTAGCTAAAATATTAGTCAACAATAATTATAAAGTGGGTATTACTGGTAGAAGAGTAGAGTTGCTTAACGACTTGAAAACTCAACATCCAAGTTTATTTTGTACTCGAGCTTTTGATATAACAAATATTCATATTGTTGTTGAAAATTTAGAAATATTAATAGCTGAACTTGGAGGGTTAGACTTACTAGTAATTAGCGCAGGAACAGGCGATTTAAATCCAGAACTTAATTTTGAAATCGAACAACAAATAGTTGAAACTAACGTAACAGGGTTTACTTGTATAGCAAATTGGACATTTAATTATTTTAAAAAGCAAAAGTCGGGACACCTAGTTGCTATAAGTTCTATTGGAGGGCTTAGGGGTAGCAGATTAGCGCCAGCATATAATGCTACAAAAGCATATCAAATAAATTATTTGGAAGGACTAAGACAAAAAGCTAAAAAACTTAAAACTTCAATTTTTATAACAGACATTAGACCCGGACTTGTAAATACCCAAATGGCAAAAGGAGAAGGTCTTTTTTGGGTAATGCCCGTAGAAAAAGCAGCCAAGCAAATATACAGCGCAATAAGTAACAAAAAGAAAATTGCTTACGTTACAAAACGTTGGCAATTAATTGCGAGGCTATTAAAGTTGCTGCCAACACAAATTTACGATAGAATGTAAACTCATGATCATTTTACTCCCCTTAATTTATTTTGCACTCTGCATATTACTTATTCAGCGGGTTAAACTGTTGCATATTGCAGAGTTTAACCCTGCAGTAAGTAGTGGGTTATTTACACTTAAAATTATTGCGGGGCTTGCGCTGTGGTTCATTTATAGTTATCATTATACGTTGCGTAATACTAGCGATGCCTTTAAGTATTTTGACGATGCGTTGGTACTACACAAAACATTGGCAACTAATCCCACGCATTATTGGCAAATGCTTACGGGGTATAATGATACAGCGGCTGATTTAACGCCCTATTACCAACAAATGTACAACTGGGTAAAACCTTGGAACTATGGCTTGTACAACGATAATAGAATAATTATACGTGCCAATGCCCTGTGTATGCTATTAAGCAATGGTAATTATTTTGTGCACATTGTAGTATTTAATTTTGTGGGCTATGTAGGATTGTTATACCTCTATAATTTTTTTAGAGTATGGTGTGCTAAAAAATTACAATCATTGTTAATTGTAATAGCCGTGTTTTTAACGCCTAGTATGTTGTTTTGGAACAGTGGCGTACTCAAAGAACCCTTATTACTGATATCCTTAGGGGTTATGTTATATAATTTTTATAGTGCATTATGTACTCCGTTTACACAAGCGCACGTTATTAAAATTGGTATTGTGATATTGTGTGCTTACGCATTGTTACATCTCAAGGTATATTTGCTGCCCTGTGTGTTAGTATTAATGGTATTAATGAGTATTGAAAAATACATTGGTAAGTATTCTCTTAAATTAATTTTTCCTGCCTGTATAGTTATTGTTTTAGTAATAATTGTAGGTATTCAATTACTACTGCCACACTACAATTTATTGGAAATATTGCGCCAAAAACAATTTGATTTTAACAATATGGCGCTTACCTACAAAGCTGGCAGCTACATAGCATTACCTACTTACAACGGCAATGCACTTAGCCTATTAACACTTGCGCCCAAGGCTATATACACAACCTTATTTATGCCCACATTTAGTTACTGCACAAGTGCCATGATGGGTATTAACTTAGCTGAAAATTGGGTAATGATTGTATTATTTATTTACCTCCTATTTTATTTTGACAGACCCTCGCAAATACAACGTTACAGGCTATTTTCGGCAGTGTTGTTTGTAGGGTGCTTAGCTACTATTATTGGTATATCCACCCCTGTAATTGGTGCAATTGTGCGTTACAAAATTCCGTTATTACCCTTTGTATTTATCATATTATTTTCGTGCATAAGTACTTACTCACCACTCATAAAATTTATTGAAACATGGCAAATAAAACTGCGCTCATAACAGGCGCTACTTCAGGTATAGGCAAAGCTACGGCACAATTATTTGCGCAACACAATATTAATTTAATTATTTGCGGACGCAATGCTAACAAGCTACTAACGCTCAAGACTGAATTAGAAACAATGGTGCAAGTGCATACCTTGTGTTTTGATGTGAGTAATCAACACGAAGTATTTGCACAAATTAATTCGTTGCAAGCCACCTATTCTCAAATAGATATATTGTTGAATAACGCAGGCAATGCACATGGGCGTAATACGTTTCAGGACGGCGACCTGAACGATTATAACCTAATGATTGACATTAATGTAAAAGGATTAATATACGTAACTAAAGCCGTATTGCCATTTATGCTACCACACCAAAGTGGGCATATTATAAACATAGGCAGCATAGCAGGGCAAGAAGTGTATGAGCAAGGCAATGTGTACAATGCCTCAAAATTTGCGGTAGACGCACTAAGTAAAGCAATGCGGATTGATTTAATAAACCAAAAAATACGTGTGGCACAAGTGAACCCAGGTGCGGTACAAACTGACTTTTCGTTAGTGCGTTTTAAGGGCGATACCAACAAGGCTAACAAAGTATACGAAGGCTGGCAACCCTTGCAAGCAATAGATGTGGCTGAGGTAATACACTTTATGGTTACACGCCCAGCTCACGTTAATATAGCTGATGTGTTGCTACTACCCACCGCACAGGCTAATGCGTATATTGTAAACAAGTAAGATAATTGATAGTTGACAACTATTATACGAGTGTTTAAATTCCGTATTTGTGATTAGCTTAAGACAATTATATAATTTGAGTGAAGCGTTACTGGTTCTAGCGTAGTTCTCTGAGTTTTCATCGAAGAGACGATTATATTTAATATCTAGTATCCGTCCCTTCGATGAAAACTCATGGAACTAGCGTTCGTATATAAAGTTTAAACTATTTCGGTTATTTTGTATTAGTGAGGAAACCTATCAAGGCGAACTAAAAAACTATTTATACGTTATCAATTGTCAATTAACTAAATCAGTTTGTTTTTCATGTGGTTAATACGCTTTTCCATTTCGCGTAGCTCCTCCAAAAATACCTGTTTGCTAAAGCGTTCATCAGGTAATTCGTTGGCAATATAGTTTACAAACTTCCACACTTCCACTATTTCTTCAGCTTTAACCTCGTAATCGTCGTAGGCTG
>JAYWFU010000145.1:0-11233 GCA_043778625.1 Bacteroidia bacterium
TGACACACTTAAATTAATAGGAAATTAACACCAATGAAATTTATACTACAACATGCTCTTTTACTATGTTCAGTAAGTACATTGGCACAAAACAGCACTACTCCCAAGGTTTGTTTTACGTTTGACGACCCACACACCAATACTCTGGCGGGTTACAGCTGGAACACTCGCAATGCACTAATTATTAATAAATTAAAGGCTAATAACGTACAAGCCGTATTATTTGTATGTGGTATGCGCATTAATTCGTCAGCAGGCGATAGTTTGGTGCAATCTTGGGATAAGGCAGGGCATTTAATAGCTAATCATTCATTTACACATAGCTATTATCATAGTAAGAAGTATAGCGTAACTGCCTTTAAAGCTGACTTTTTAAAAAATGATTCACTGATAAAACAGTATGTAAATTACACTAAATTATTTCGTTTTCCGTATTTGAAAGAAGGTAATACAATTGAAAAACGTAATAATGCACGCCACTTTATGGATAGCTTAAACTACGCTAATGGACACGTAACAATTGATGCGTCTGATTGGTATTACGATAGTCGATTGATTGACACCCTTACCAAAAATCCAACTATGGATATTACGCCCTATAAAACGGCTTACCTAACACATATTATTAACCGTGCAATGTTTTACGACAGTCTTGGCACAGTGCTTACTGGGCGCAAAATTAATCACACATTATTACTGCATCACAACTTGGTATCGGCCTTGTTTATTAACGATTTAATACAGCTATTCAAAACTAATGGATGGCTAATAACCACACCAACCGAAGCCTACAGCGACCCTATAGTTAAAATAATCCCCAAGGTATTACCCGCTGGCGAAAGTTTATTGTGGTCAATAGCCAAGGAAAGTGGCAAATACGAAAGCATATTGCGTTACCCTGCTGAGGACGAACAATACGAAAAAGCACTAATTGATGCTATAAAATAAGTATGAATACAATAGCTCCCCAAGCGTTAATTGAACGTAAGCAAATTTGGCTTGTTTTGTCTCAATTGTATTTAGATACGGAGTTAGACACTACCGATTTTGACACTATAATAAGTACATTAAAACAAACTACACTTTCGTTAGACGAAATTAAAAACATTGATTTGTACGAGGTTTTCCCATTATTACAAACTAACTTATTAAGTATGGCTGGTGTGTGGGACGGTTTTGATGAAGAGTGGCTCTACGAAAATTGCGAAAAAAATTACACTAAAAGCCACAATAGTAACATATACCGCATTAGAATTAAGGTGTACAATTATTTTTTTTTATGGATGCACAATGATTATTGGCTACAAATTGAAAAAAGATGGAGCGCTTAACTTTTGCTATCAATTATATTTTGCTATAAACGTTTATTATTTGAAAAATGTCATACCATATCCTCTATTAATGACAATATGTACGTAAACTAGTATTAGGTATAACTATTGGTAATTATTAGCAATTATTTAAAATATTACACCATAAATTATGTCTAAAAGAGATTATTACGAAGTACTGGGCGTATCAAAAAATGCCGAAGCCGACGAGATTAAAAAAACGTACCGTAAACTTGCTATGAAATATCACCCTGATAAAAACCCAGGGGACAAAGCATCTGAAGAAAAATTTAAAGAGGCCGCTGAAGCTTATGAAGTACTAAGTAGCCCCGAAAAACGCCAACGCTACAACCAAGTTGGGCACGCTGGTATGGGTGGAGCAAGTGGAGGAGGTCGTGGGCATGGTGGTATGGATATGGATGATATATTTAGCCAGTTCAGCGACATATTTGGTAATAATGGGGGAGGAGGTAGAGGTAGTTCTCAACGCCAACGTGTAAATAAAGGTACTAACTTACGTATTAAGTTAAAACTCAATTTAAACGAAATAGCTACAGGTATTGAAAAGAAAATAAAAGTAAATAAATTTGTAAACTGTACTACCTGCGCTGGTTCAGGAGCCGCTAGTGGCAGGGGCTTTACAACTTGTACAACTTGTAAAGGACACGGGCAAGTTACTCGCCTTGTAAACACAATGCTTGGGCAAATGCAAACTACACAAACCTGCCCTAGTTGCGCTGGCGAAGGCAAAATAATTACTGACAAATGTAAACCTTGTGCTGGCGAGGGAATTGTGCGTGGCGAAGAGCAAATAAGCATACAAGTACCCGCAGGAGTTGCCGATGGTATGCAACTTAACGTAAGTGGCAAAGGCAATGCAGCTGCACGTGGCGGCATTAATGGTGATTTAATTGTGCTTATTGAGGAAGAAGCGCACCCAGTATTAAAACGCGATGGTAACAATTTAATATACGAACACTACATTAATTTTGCTGATGCAGTATTAGGTAGCTCTATTGAAGTGCCAACGGTTGACGGTAAGGCAAGCGTAAAATTAGACGCAGGCGTACAATCAGGTAAAATATTGCGCTTACGAGGTAAGGGATTACCTGAAGTGCAATCCTATAACAAAGGCGATTTATTAGTAAATATAAATATTTGGACTCCGCAAGAGTTAAACAAAGAAGAGAAAGAAATACTAGAAAAATTACGCACCAGCGAAAATTTTAGACCACAACCTACAGGCAAGGAAAAAGGTTTTTTTGAACGTATGAAAGAAATGTTTAATCATTAAAAAAGTTTAATCAATTCTGCTATCGCAGGATAGTATTTGGTTGTAAAATTCGCGTGAGTTGCTTAAACGAGGCACTTTGTATTGCCCGCCAAGTTTGTTGTGTTGTTGTAACCAACGGTAAAATGTACCTTGGCTAACAGCAGTAACGGTAGGTAATTGTAATAATATATCATTGCTTCGTTTGGCTTCATAATCGCTGTTTTGCCCTTTTAAATTATCATCTAACAATTGAGTAAATTCAGCTAAATTATTAGGAGGCGTTTCAAATTCTATTAACCACTGGTGGCATGCTTTGTTAGCATTACTCATTAACAATGGTGCTGCAGTATAGTTACTAATTATCGTAGCTAATTGTTGGCAAGTTTGTTTTAGTGCTTCATCAGCGTTGTGTACCATAAGCTCTTCGCCAAAGGCATTTATAAAATGTTTAGTACGCCCTACTATTTTAAATTTATGGGGAGTAATGCTGGTAAACATAATTGTATCGCCTAACATATAACGCCACAAGCCTGCATTGGTAGTTATTATTAGCGCATAGCACACGTTAAGCATCACGCCATCAAGCATTACTACAGTATCGGTTAGGTTACCGTTAGCATCAATAGTTGCAAATTCGTAAAAGATGCCGTAGTCCAGCATCAACAACATATCATGATAGTGGTTAGTATCTTGTATGCCAAAAAAACCTTCGGAAGCACTGTATAGCTGATAGTAGTGCATATTTCCATTAGGGAACAACTGGTTAAATTGCGTCTGATAAGGAGCAAAATTTATTCCTCCATTAAAAAAAACTTCTACATTAGGCCATAGCTCTGTAATGGTGTTTTTGCCTGATTGTTGCAATATGTAATTGCACAGTACTAACATCCAACTAGGCACACCACTTAGGCTTACAATGTTTTGATTGGCGCAAGTAGCGTACAATTGTGTTAGTTTTTCGTCCCAATTATCCAGCAAGGCTACATCAATTTTTGGGGCACGATAAAACTCTGCCCACGAGGGTAAGTTTTGCATAATAATGGCCGAAAGGTCGCCAGCGTAGCTTTGCGAATCATCGTTACGCAAATCGTTTATTTTGAGGCTACCACCAAGCGCTAAATTTTTACCTGTAAATAACTGTGTGTCTTCGTTATTCATGCAATACAAGGTAAGCATGTCTTTACCACCTTTGTAGTGGCAGTTTTCTAAGGCGCTTTTGCTTACGGGTATATACTTGCTTTTATGGCCTGTGGTACCCGATGATTTTGCAAAAAAAGAAATTTCTTCGTTCCAAAATATATTTTGTTCGCCCTGCATGCACCTATTAATCAAGGGTTGAATATCCTCGTAGTGTACAATAGGCACCATATTTTTGTACTGTTGATAATTAGTGATGTGTGCAAAATTGTATTTAATACCGTACTCTGTATTTTTGGCTTCGCCTAATAGTTTTTCTAGGCATTCCGTTTGCACTTCGTACGGGTATTTAATAAATAACTCTATCTGATGAAAACGTTTTTTCATCAACCACGACATTATAGAGTTTATTACATACATGCTTTTTAATTGATAATTACTGCAACTTAAATTCCATATAAATATAAAGTTAATTTTATTGAATATAAGTTAAAATATCGCGCTAGCCTAAATTGCTTGGCTACTTAACGCTTGGACTGGTGGGGGTAACTAATTATTTTCATGGTATTCTAATAACATTGACTTATAATCATCATATTGTAAATTTTCAAGTAAGTAGAACTTGAAGTCTATCAATGATATTTGTGTTGGATAAATTTTATAAATACCCTTAATAAAATGCTCTTTGGCAGTTATATGTAATAAGACATACACAACCCATGCAGCTAACTCTTCCCAATCATTCCCTTCTGAATTTTGCGCTGCATTATCCCAAGAGAGTATTAAATTATTACAAATAAAACCGTCGTTTTCGTGTATTACTAAACTGTCCGAAATATTTATCTCGTTTGGCCAATAATTTAATGTGTTATTTAATAATTCGTATGCTTTCATCTTTTAATTTCCTATTATATTACCATCTATACTTGTTCTGTTAACTGTTACCACCTTGTTTAGAAAAGCCTTTTGTCCCTAATAAGATAAAATTTAAATTGTTTTTCCAGTATTACCAAAGTTGCAACTCGTATTTAATGCTAGCGAGAGCTTATGAATTATGGCGGAGCACAATAGGTATTGTTTTTTTTTAATAAAGTGCTAATGTAGTAGCACTTTATGATACCCGAATGTAATTTTTGGTTGAAATTTTTCAACCAAAAATAGACATGCTACCAAAAACGGATATTCGTACCGTTTTATGCCACTTCTCCGTGGGGAATTATGCTAATACTTGCACTATGGGTAAGCGGGTTTTGATTTCGGGAATTTGCATTGTGTTAGTTGTTGATAATTTTTAATTCGTCTTATAGGACATAAAATAAGCCATAAAAGACGGATTTAAAAACAATCAAAAAAGTTAATTATTAACAATAAGACGTTTTTATACATAACTAAATCTTTTTATTTGCTATTTTTACACTAAAATTAATTCTTATAGTAATGAAAAAACTAAGCGACCGAATACAAGCACTACGTAAAGACAAAGATTTAACCCAAGCTGAATAAGCCAAAAAAAACTGGTGTTTCGCTTACGCAAATGGCTCGTTACGAAACCAAGGGAATACAACCTCCTGCAGATGTGCTAATGAAACTTGCCAATGTGTTTGGAACAACCGTAGATTATTTAGTGAACGGCGCCACTGAAGATAAAGCTAAAGCTCAACTCAAAGATGCTGAATTGTTGCAACAATTTAAAGATGTAGAACTACTAAACGATAAAGATAAAAGCGTAGTAAAAACATTAATTGATGCCTTTTTAATGCGAAAACAACTACTGCAAATTGTAAGATAATAACCACAATATAACATAACTAAACCATGGCTTTAGCATCTAATTCATTTCAGCTCCCCTTGTCCTTTACGCAAGTACTCGAACTGATTAAGCAATTACCTTTTGAACAAAAAAAGAAACTCGCAAAAGTACTTCAAAAAGAAACCATTACCGACCCGTATATAATACCGCAGGAACACCAAGATATGGTGCTAAACCGCATTAATACTGATAAAGAAGAGGATATGATGGATTGGGCAGACGCCCGAAAAAAATTAGCTCGTAAATAATGAACTACGCAATAAAAATTAATAAGCGTGCGTATACGGATATTGAAAAAGCAATAAACTACTATGACGAGCAATAACAAGGACTAGGAGACAAGTTTCTTAATGCCGTTGACCAAACTATACATGCAATAGCCGTTACTCCGCATTTTGGAATGCGCTACGCAAATGTAAGATGCCTACTCGTTAAAAACTACACTTACATGGTACACTATACCTTTAACGAAACCACACACATAGCAACTATTAGAGCCATAATAAATACACGCAAAAACCCTAAAACAAGTTGGTTGTAAAACAACAAAAGCCCTGCACCTGCAGGGCTTTATACTTTTTATACCGTTTATGAATACCAGCAACATGCTGGCACAGCTACAACTATATGGCTATTTTATGCTTGCGCCAGCGGGGGCTTTGTTATTGTTATTCAATAGTCCTTCTATTCTTTTGTGAAGCTGTATAAATCGCCTCCGTCTTTAGTACAGTTTATGAAAATCTGATTCGGGATGCTATCCAAAAAACTGATTGCCGTTGTTTGATTGCAGTTTTTATCACTGTATCTAAACACCAAATTTGAGCCTTCTATTTTGGTTGGCACGCTCAATTCTCCCCCAACGTAATAACAACCGATATTTTCATTCATTTTATTATAAAGAAACACATATCCTTTAGCATGTTTTGCATCTACGTATTGCCCAAAATAATTAATTGCATTTAGAAATTTTATTGTATCACTTTTAGCTGTAGAAATATATCCTAAATAGGTAAGTTTAAACTCGTTAATATTCTTTTCTTCTATTTTGAAAAAGTACTCTTGACCTACTCTGTTTTCATCTAACACAATCTTCATGCATTTTTCATAATACTCTTCTTTCTTAATATACTTATCAGGACGTTTTTTACTGGTACAACCTACTAAAACAATTAGTAAAATTTGTGCACAAAGGAAAATTTTATTTCGTCTATTTATTATTTGCATTCGTCTGTGTAGTCTGTACAAGAAGGTGTTCCGGAATTATTCTGCATAGACTCTACATGTTCTTTATAATTCGGTGTTCCTGCGGTACTATTGTAAGCTCCAGCTGCCTTATTCCAACCTTGAAATTTATAGCCTCCTTTACCGTCTATACCTCCTCTAAACCCTTTGGTTGCAAGAATCCTAATTCCGAAGTATAAAGAATTTGTTACATTTAATTTAGCGTCTTTTGCTAAGCCATATTCGGGTTTCATTTTTTCACCCTTAGGCCAATCTCCGCCATTATTAGCCGTCATAATATCTTTATCCCCTAACACGCCTAGGTGAGACTCTTGCAGCGCAATAGCCTTAACTAATGTCGGATCTAAATCTGGTATTGCCTGAACAGCTTCTTTTGGTATTGCATTTCCCCCCTCTGTATATAGATTCAAATTTCCTGCATTCTTTGCTTGATTAAAATACCCAGTTCTTGCAGCAATTACATAATCATTTTCCTGATATTCCGTTCCTGTTGTTGATTCTATTATCTCCTGGCCTTTTTCGTTTGTTGTAGGTCGTTCATTTATGATTTTAGGCATAGCAACTTCTTTCCATCCAACTAAACTTATTTTGGGGTCACCTGCTTTAGCACTTCCCATTATAAACGTTTTAAACTCTGTATTGCTTTTTACTCTGTGAGATTCTAAACCTTGAGTATTAAAATATACAATATCCTTTCCATCAGGATCTAAATTAATAATCGGATTATTAGCGAATGAACTATAGCCCGACATACTTGGATAATTACCAGAATGTGGGTCAACTCTCCAACGTCTTCCTAATCTTGGGTCGTAACCATAATCATTGAAGCTTAAATGGTTTCCGTTGCCGTATATTTCATTGTCTTTCTCTTGTCCGTTAAAGCCGTACCTAATTCCGCTCGCATTAAAACTACGCCCACTTAACGGCGCACCAAACGCACTATAGTCTATGCCCACCACTTTTAGAGTAGTTGCATTTTCGTCGTATGTAAGATGTAGTGCGCCCATTTTTATAATGTCCTAAAAGTAAGTATTTACAAGCGTTACACCTAATTTTCACATAAGTTTTTCACGCTTTTTTCATCTTTTTTTTCAAATGAAATCCTAAAAACGGATATCCGTTTTTAGGATTTCATTTGAAAAAAAAAATGTTGTGTGTTTTCATCACGCAACTAACCCTCAGTTTTAGCGAAAGATAAAATAGCTACAGCCTAGGCACGTGTGTTTATCTATCGGTAAAACTGAGGGGTGCTGGGGCTTGGGGCTGGCAAAGAAGCCCCAATAACAATACAAAATACCGCTTATTATACCTGTGGTTCGTTCAATTTTTAACACTTGTTTTTTTTAACTAGGTTATAGTGCCTACAGCCAGCGTGGGATAACGGTTGCAATTTTTTCATTGCGACAGTGTGCGTGCGAGCCCCCTGCGAGTGGAGTTAAAGGGTACTTGCAAACCAGCACGCCAGTGCGATGCAAGCTATGCAGGCACTGCACAAGGGCACGCCATAACGCCGTAGGCTACAATGGCACACGTGCCCGCAGCCCTTAATGACCCGCAGGCGAGCCTAACACTGCAAGCGGTGGGCGTGTAGTGGCTTAAATGTAGTGGAGTGCCAACACAACGAAATAAAGCGACTACAACGCACAGAGTAGCTTGCAAATGACAACTGCGTGCCTTACGCTAGTAGTTTGCCAAGCGGAGGAACGAACCCGTAGGGCTACAACACTTTTTATTTTTCATTAAGATTTCAATTGAAAAAAAATAAAAGGTGTGTAGGCTTGGCGCATCTACTTGCAAAGGCACAAAGGCGGAATGCCTTATAACCTAGATAAAAAACAAAATACCGCTTCAATACCAATATACACAAGCATTTCAATAAAAAAAAGTTGCAACGCTACTGCGTTGCAACTTTAAAAAAATAGAATTAATAAAAAATAAATTAGTGCGCTAACGCATAGGGTGAAATAATTCTAGTGCCGTTTGTAATGCTGTTAAATGCGTTTGCTTGTACTTTTCGGTGGTGCTTGGGTACTTGTGCCCTGCAAAGGCTTGAACCACTCTTAAATCGTTGTTTTGAGCCAGCAAATTGCGTATTACGCTTTGCCGTATCGTTTGGCAGTTTACTACTCGGGGTGCAAATAATTTATAGTTACGTTTTACGTGTTTGGTAATGTCCTCGGCAGTCATTGGTTCGCCTCTAATGCCTATTACTACTGTATTTGTTTGTTTTCCTTGCAAGAGTACGACCCTATCCACCTCTAAATAATTTTTAAATAATAATACTTGATTGGCTCGCAAGGCTAAAGTTCTACCATTGTTTTTTGCACTACTTTTTATGTAAATAATTCCCTCGTTTAACTTAACGTCTTCTATCTCCAAACACTCTATTTCATTGGGTTTTAACCCTTGATAAATTAATAAACTTACTACTAATTTATTTCTTAATTCTAAATTTATATATCTTTCTTTTTTAACTAATAATTCTTCTAATTCTATATTACTAAATAAGTTTTGTAACTGTATATCTCTACTTATTTTGTCTCGTAATCGTATTGATTTTGCTGGGTTATCAGTTCGTAATTCGGTAGCTAACAAATAGCTGTAATAGGCTTTAATACTGGCTAATGTCCTACTTATGGTTTTAGGATTAGTGTATTTATTTCGCAACGCTCCCAAGTAATTTACTACCTCACTGTAGTTGTAATTTTGTGCATTATCGTTGTTAGTTAAATAAATTACTATCTCTCTGTAATAGGCTTGGACTGTGGTTGTGCGGTGGTTGGCTTGCAAATATCCCAACAGTTTTTCATTCATCGTTTATCATTTTTCATTTAATTTTAGGGTATTCACTTTTGTATAAATCTGTGTGCTTTCCAATTGTTTATGCCCTAAAAACATACTCACAAACTCAATACTCACGCCGTTTTCGAGCAAGTGGGTGGCTATGCTGTGGCGCAAATAATGCAAGCTGGCTACCTTGGTTATGCCTGCTCTTTGGAGTATTCGTTTTAAATCTCGGTTATAACTTTCGCCTAGTTTTCGGTGGTGGTTACGCCCTTGCATAAATGCTTCGTTGTGGGTAGCAGGGCGGTGTTTTAAGTAGGTTTCAAAATCTTGTACTACTCGTGTAGGTATTGGTATTACTCGCCGTTTGCTGTACTTGCCTGCTTTTACTACTAATTGTTGTTGGCTAAAATCAATATCAACCGTGTTTAATTTTTCGGCTTCCGACTTACGCAAACCACAACTATAAAACAAATGCAATAACGCTACTTCGGCAGTATTTACGGTGCTTTCAAACAATAGTTGTATTTCATCTTGTGTAAAGGGCGTGCGTACTGCACTTTTAGGATAGCTAAATTTTATAGCATTAATAGGGTTTACATAGGTTTGCTCCGTAATTTCTAACCAACTAAAAAATACACGCAAGGCATACATATTGTACCAAATATATTTTTCGCTGAGTGCGCCTATGCCGTTTTTACTGGGGCGTTGGCTTAAATGTGCTTTAAAATTATAAATGTGTTGGGTGCTAATAGCGTGTACATCGGTAATTTTATTGTGTATTAAAAACTCTGTAACGCACGCTGGTAGGCGTTTGGCAGTTATGGGGCGGTAGCCTAATTGATGTAACTGTGTTTCAAAATTATGTACGAGTGTTTGCATTGCTTTGTTGTAAGTACGACCATTGTTGTAAAACACCCCATACTCTTGTTTCGTTTTTTGGTGAACGCTACCCATTTTTGTAGTATTTACGTGGGCTGGAGTGTTCACCCAGCGTTCATATTCCGTTCATTTACCCTAGGTTAGTGTTCACTTTTAGTCCTCTAACCCATCAATTAAGCCTTGCAAGTACGTCTTAACATCGTCTCTCGTCTTACGATAATTATCAAAATGAATTATCTTGTATCTATTGCCTTTGTTGGCGTGTGCGCTTGTTGCCTGCACATATTCAAGGCTTATTAATTCGTTTAAATAGTAACTCAACAACGTTTTTTTAATCTGTAAGGCTTCTCTAATTTCACGCTGACTAAACTCGTGTACTGCGCTGTCTGCTTTGTTTATATGGTCTTTCAATCGTTCAAAAAACTGTCTTAATCCTCCGTCTAACTCGTCCATTTTTAACATGATACATTCAAACATCAAGTCCTTTGCTAGTTGGCAATCCTGCTTAGTAGCGATTAGTTTATTACCAACGGAGGTTCTCCGTCGCTGGTATTGGTGCAATACTACAATCATATCAATAAAGTATAAATACAGTCCGTACAATCTGCGTTCGTCGCGTATTCCCTCGGGGAGCTTAATTTTAGTGGCGTGCGGGTTATGTACTTGGTAGGGTTGTAATAATCGCACGTAGTTTTTAAGGGCATGTATTGTTTTTTGTTGTGCTTGCTTGTCAATTAATCCTGCGGCTTCCTGTGCTTGGTAAGCGTTGATGCG
>JAYWFU010000146.1:0-42333 GCA_043778625.1 Bacteroidia bacterium
AGAAATAGCAGTTTTTTTGACATTCTTATAATTTCTCGCAAACCTACGTCTTTATTAGTCTTCAGCCATTTTACCAACTATTTTGTCCATTACCCCGAAATTTTTCAACCAAAAATTGCATTCAGGTATCATAAAGTGCTACTATAGTAGCACTTTATTAAAAACAACAAACCTATTCTGCCCTATTACATGGTGCATACATTACAAAAACGAGCGCTTTTGTTCTTGTGGTAACGTAGGGTTTGTGCTTGTTGTATGCTTATTTTAAACTTGTTTTTATCAACTATAGCCCCCTCAAATACTTCTTGTGGTGTGTAGCCTGCTAAACTAATAGGGTAGCGGTGGTGATGGTTGTAGTGGGCAAAATCGTTTAGTTCTTGTAATAAATGTACTTTGTTGCTAATGGCTCTAGTGTTTAAAAACTTGTTTTTAAAGGTGTTAAATGTACTTTCTATTTGATTGTTACTTGTTAAGTTTTTTGTTTTTTTGGTTGTATTCGTGATATAGCTAACGCTAAGTAGGTAAAATTAAAGGTAGGTGTTTTGGCTATTTGTTTGGTAAAAGTGCTGGCATCTAACGTAGTAAACCATTGATTAACCTCTCCTTTATTTTCAGAACCTCCGTCGGATACTAGCGTAATAGGTGGTGGGTGGTTTTGTAAATTGTATAGCGTAAACATTTCTTTAACTACTGCCAATATTGCTCCCGAGCTACCATCGTTTACTACCGCTTGGCGCAGTATTTTTTTGGAGTAATTATCCTTAATAATCACACCCCTAAGCATACCTTGCTGTAGGCTCGGCACTAAGGTGGTATCAATATGAAGGTATTGTAAAATGCGGGTAGCACTCAGTTGTAGTTTAGCAGGTATGTGCTTGGTTTTTAGCACTTGCTCTGATAGTAAACTAGCGTACTTATAAAACGTGCTACTGGCACAAAACAAACTATTGCTACGCATTAATTGATACCAAATAGTAGCGAGCGAATTGTGGCTATTGCAAGCCTCGTTAATGGCGGTTTTAATAACAGTATACTCGGCAATGGTTAATTGACCAAAGTGGGTTTTAAAACATAGGTTAGGTATAGCAAAATAAAATAGTAAACAAGTTAGCTTAAATCAAACGCCGAACTTAGTTTATTGTTTAATTATTTTACGCATTTGACTAATACCTTGTTGCGCGTTTTCTATTTTAAGTAGGTACATACCTTGTGCGCAAGTGCTGAGGTCTATGTTAGTTTTATAACCTGTCCAATTGCTTTGGTACATCATATTACCAAGGGTTGTGTAAAGGGTAAGTTGCGTATTATTCATAGTAAGGTAGCTAGTTAAGTTTATACTACTATAAGTTGGGTTAGGGTATAATTGTATGTCAAACACTAAGCTACCATAGTTTTTTACTTGAGTTACGCTATTGGTATCGTAGTACATAACTACTCCACCACGAGTTGTTCCTATTGCAAATGCACGTTTGTTATTGCCAAAAGTGCCTATGGTTAAGTAGGTATTATCGCCGTGGTCAATATGATCGAGGCTATCAGTTAGTTTATTAAAGTAACCATACAAATTAGCGTTAGTAATGTTGTTGTACTTGTGCATGCCGCCCGTAGCAGTGCTTACATACAGTATTTTATTACTGCCTTCGGTTACTAATTGCGGGCAACTATTGCCAAATAATAATTTGTTGGCAATACGTGTGTCAATGCCACCAAGAGTGTCGCTTTTAAATTCAAAAGTAGGACTAGTGAGCGTACCTACGTTTTCGTAATAAAAAATAGTACCACGTGCCGAGCCCGACAGTAGGTCAAGCTTACCATCACCGTTTACATCCACTAACTGTGGTGTTGCGTTGCTGTATGCCGTCATTACGGCGTTGGTATTGTCGCGTAGGGTTGTGGTTACTAAGGTGTAGCTAGGCAGGTTACCTGCGCCTGCGTTGTTGCGGTAGTGTATGAATTTGCCCGTGCTTTCGCCTATTATTAGATCAAGGTCGCCGTCGTTATCTAAGTCGCCAAAGGTAGGGTGCAAGTTACGTTTGTTAATTTTTGATATGCTATCCACATCGGTTTTAACCAATGTAAATTGTGGGTTGATAGCTGTACCTGTGTTACGGTAATAATCTAACTGCGAGGTAAGTACGCTTATATATTTGTTAATTACCCATTTTTCAGTAAACGTATAGTTGTTTCCAATAATTAAATCTTGCTTGCCATCTCCATCAAAGTCAACAAAGGTAGGGTGTGCGTTAGTACCTACATCAATACTTTCGCTATTTAAAAACGAGGTGTTGGTTAACGTAAACGTTGATGCGCAGGTAGCATTAGTATTTTTGTAGTAGTGAATATTGGTTTTGTTTTCGGAGCTTGCACCAATAGCATTGGGGCTTACGAGCAAATCTATTTTAGTATCGTTATTTACATCAAGGGTGGATACCATTGGAAATATCGACATACGAATAGGCACATTATATACTGGAAACAGCGTGTCGATACTTGTTACATGTGCTTTTTTGAGCGTGCCTGTATTGTACCCAGCTACTATGTTAGTAAAAGAAACATCTCCAATTAGCACTTCCTTTACCGTATCACAGTTGGCATCAAATACGGCTAGTGTACCGCCAGTATGTAAGTGCTTTGTACGTTCGTTGTAAGCTGTAACATCTATTTCATCTAAATTATCGCTGTATTTGCGTATTTTAAATGGATAGGGACATGCATCTAAATGAAGACTATTATTGTTAAAATTTTCAAAAAATCGCCCCCAGCAACTATCGGGTACGGTTAGTATGAGGCTATCGCAATTGTAATTATTTTCGATACGTTGGTTGCTGTACAGCCATACTTTACTGCCTTGCGAGTATAGATTGTCAAACACTAATATATCCACGTCGCCATCGCCGTCAATGTCTCTAATGGCAGGTATATCAGCTGACGTGGTGTACACGTTAGTAGTTTGATTAGCCCCTGGGCCATATTTCAAAAACAATTTATCAATGGCCAACGTAAATGATACCTGTGCGGTGGTACTTGTGTTTTTCCACACTTGTGGGCAGCCATAGCCTAGGCGGTAGGTAAACAAATCTTCCTTGCCATCGCAGTTGTAATCTACCACTTGTACCCAACTGTTTAATTGTGGAAAACTAGCTTCGTACTCTGGTGCGTGCACATAACTTATTGAATCAAAAATACCTTGATTCAAATACGTAGTTACTGTATTGCCATCACGGTCAAACACCATTAAATCCTTAATACCATCAAGGTTTAAATCAATACCATGCAAACTAGCCGACGTATTACCTCCCGCCCATGGCCAACGCAGTTGTTTGCCAGCAGCGTTATATACTTTAATACTATCCACACGAGTTAATTGTTGGGCTTTGGTAGCGGTAGTTAATGCTACTAAAGTAAGGCAGAGTATAAGTTTGTTAAGCATAGTAATAGTAGGTTAAATAGGGTATTTAATTTAAGTAAATATATAGTTTTAAAATGATGTGTTAGTTAGTTGTTGCCAAATTTTAATTAGGTTGTTAATTAACATTTGATTGTTAAAACTATGTAGCCACCGCTATGTTACTTGCCTTGGCTTAGCACTATTTTCGTATCAGAACCAAACTTATACACCAATGCGTATTATTTACTTTATTATAGTACTACTTATTGCCAATATTGCTGTGGCGCAAGTACAGCTAACCCCATTAACTATTAATAAACTAAATTATATTGTAGCACATAAACACTTGGCAGTGCAACAAATGCTTATGTATGGTGTGCCTGCAAGTATTACATTGGCACAAGGGCTTATTGAAACCAAGGCGGGTAATAGCGAACTTATTACACAAGCTAATAATCATTTTGGTATTAAATGTAAGCGCGATTGGGCAGGTAGCACTTACACCTACACTGACGATAGCCCCAACGAATGTTTTAGAGCCTATGAATCGGCCGAAGAATCCTATACTGACCACAGTCAGTTTTTAATATCTCGTCCTTGGTATGCCTCGTTATTTGAACTGCATACTACTGATTATACGGCATGGGCTAATGGATTAAAAACTGCAGGTTACGCTACTGATAAAGCCTATGCACAAAAGTTAATTGCAGTTATTGAAACATTTGAACTAAACCAGTACGATGTGCTGTCCACCCTTGCTATTAAGGGTATTACCCTGCCTACCAGTGTGCCATCGGCGCCGTACTATCGTTTTGTACAAGACCATATTTTGTACTATAAAAACAACGCTCCGTTTGTAGTAGCTAACCGTTACGATACATATTATCGTATTGCTAAAGCTTATAATTTAAAGTTAGAGCAATTGTACAAATACAACGATCTTGACCCTAATTACAACATGTTGCGTGTTGATGATATAGTGTTTTTAAAACCTAAGCAGGCCAATACTAATGAACAAATACACATTGTTCAATACAACGAAACGCCACTAGCCATTGCACAATTGCATGCTATAAAACTAAAAACATTGTGTAAGCTAAATAAAATTAATAGTGCTAATACCTTAATAGCAGGTACGGTGGTTTATCTTAACAAAAAAGGCAAACGCTCGGCAACTACTACCACTACTGCATTAGCAGGACTTTAAGTTATTGCGTTTTTAAAAACGTTCTCGGTTACATAGTGTGTTAAACGAACAGTAACCACATACCTCTATATTTTCAGTTTGATTAAACGGTAGGCTAGTATCCAAGAGTTGTTGGGTAAGTGTAATTAGTTCGCTTTCAAATTCAATGAAATGATTTTGGTTTAACACTGCACCTTGCGTATAGTTAAGATACATTAAGCCTTCGTTACTATTTTTAGTGCTGTAAATGCACGATGCCAAGGGTTGTTGGCGTTGTTGATACAGCAAGTACGAGTAAAAAAAAGTTTGAAACGCTTTGCTTTTTTTATAATTTGTAAACAGTTCGTTTATATCCACTACCTTTAAATCGTTAGGCACTACCTTGCCCGTTTTGTAATCAACAATGGTAGTTATGCCGTTGCGTACATCAATACGGTCGGCAATACCTTTTAACTTTAGTTCAGTATTTTGTACTGTTAATAGGTGGTTTAGCTCTACTTCAATTTGTTCAACTACTAATTCGGTACCGTTGTTAATGGCTTTTAGCTCGTAGTTAAAATATTTTTTAAGTTGATATTCAATGGTATTAATAGTTATTAAATTTTCGCCAGTATCGTAGGCTTTATTTTTTTTTATATCAATAAACGCTTGCTTAATGGCAGTTGGTATTTGTTGGGTTATGTGTGTAATAGTGCTAGCGGTAAGTGCTTGTGTGAGATGCGGAGTAAGTAATAGTTCCAATGCACCATGAAATATTAACCCATAATCGGCCAAGTCTACCGTATCCGACAGTTCGTCGGCATCAAACAAGCCTTGAATATATTTGTAATAAAATTGTAACGGACACGCAATGTACGCACCAAATGCTGAGGGCGACATACCTTTAGTTAATTTAATGTGTAAGCGCTCCATTACATCATCAGTTTTGAGCATAGTTATGGCATTATCAATAGCTATGAATTTATCTATTACTACGTAGTTGTTTTTTTGATAGATGCAGTTATTATTTGTAGTTACTAGTTCATTTTCGAGTTGAAGTATAAATCGGCTTTTTTCGTGTACTTCGTTATTACTTTCGCCCTCAATGTACAGTAAGTGTGCGCTTTGGCTGCGCTTTAATAAATGGTAAAAATGGTACGAAAAAATGGAGTCGTTATCGGCACTGCTATTCATGCCAAAATTCATTTTTACATCGTACGTTAAAAACGACGATGCTCCACCCTTGGCAGGTATTACGCCTTCGTTTACACCCAGTACAATTACGTGTTTAAAATCGAGCATACGGGTTTCTAACACGCCCATTATTTGCATGCCCAGCAATGGCTCGCCCCTAAACGTTACGCTTAGGCTAGTAACCATTGAATTAAAAAATAGTATAATTTCCGAATAACTAATTTGTGTTAAGTTATTGCTTGCCAATGTTTGGTTTAATTGTAGTAAGATGCTTGTAACAGCCGATAAACACTCGGTATTAAAGCTATCAATAATAGTGTTGCTATCGCTAATTTTGGCTTTGATATAGGCTAGTAAATTTATTAAGTGATTAATTTTACTAGCTACATCGCAGTCTTCAAACAAACACATAAACAATGGTGTAATGCCGTGGTCTGTTACCATTTGCTGCAATTGCGTAGGAGTAATACGCACTAAATTTTGTGCAATAAGTTGTTGTTTAATGTGCTTGCAATTGGTTACGCCTATTACATAGTTTTTAACAAGTGGATGCTCAATAATCTCCGTAAAAAACACGTGGTAAATACCTCGTTTGGCGCTTTGCCCACTGTTTTTAAACAACTTAAAAAACGAATTGCATAAGTGGTAAGCCACCGTAGCATTAACAGGGTAACCCATAGTAATGTTGAGGTACTTAATACTCTCGGGCAGTGCATATAGCATGGGTAGTAGCATGTTTTCTTTGGCTAATACTATGGCAATATCTGCCTGAGCAATGCCCTGCTCATGCACCAGTTCTGTTATTAATTTGTTGGCAATAGCTACCATATTAGCACCATTGCTGGCAGGGTAACTATTAATAGCGATGGGATTAGTGGCTAATAAATTAGTTTTACGAATGGTAAGCTCCGAAGGTAAAAATAGTGTGTTGTTGCTAAAAACAGCTTTGCGCATATAGGCTCTAAAAAAACGCCCCGCCTCGTGGTTATCATTTTGGTAATAATAGTTATCAATATCCCACACAAATTTTACATTGCCCTGCTCGGCACAGGTGGTTATTAGGCGTTCTTCGCTTTTGGTAAAGGCGTTAAAACCTGCAAAAATATAGGTTTGATTATTAGCTAAATAATTGGGTAGTATGCTCTCAAAGTTTTCTACGGCATAGTTAGCCGCTATACCTTGAGTAACGGTACGTTTTTCAATTAATGTTTTGCGGTACAGTTCAAACAATGGGTAGAGCGAGTTCCAAAACTCAAAATACTTTTGTTGGAACTCGGTTAGTTTTTCCATAGCCAAGCCGTATTGCGGTGTCCATTGTTCAATGGCTTTAACTTCGGTTAAGTAGTTAAATATGGCTTTGGCGCTTACCGCATGTTTTTCAATATCGTTAAAATCGTTCAATGCTACATTGCCCCATTTGGCAAATTCAACAAACGATTGCTCAGGTTTTAACTGCATATTACAAGCGTATAATTGCATTAACGCCTGTAAATTATCAATACGTTGCATTTGCGCCGTATTGTATATAAACTCCTCAATAGTAATGAAATTGGGCAACCACGTGGTGGTGGTATATACTTGTTGAATAGTTTTGTTAAAAAACAAAGCAGCCCTACGATTAGGAGTAACTAGCGTTATATTTTTTAAATTAGTACCATAATGCGCTTGCAGTAGCTCACATACATAGTGTATAAAAGTAGGGGCGGAGGGCTGATGCACGTTTTATAGCGAGTGTACGTAGTGGTTAAAATTATTAAGTATAGCCTGCCAGCCGCCTTGCTGTAAGGCTATTGAATTTTCGGTTTCGGGGTCAAATGTTTCGGTAATTAGTACCGAAGTACCTTGTTGGGTAAAGTCAACAGTAATTTTTCGTCCATCTTCTCCCACCGATGCTATGTGCAGTAATGGACTAATAGCGGTGTACTTAACTGCAAAATCAAAACTAAAACTGCCGTCCTTTGCTGCCATTGTAGTAATTAATTTTCCACCTACGCTAAGGTCGTTACTAGATTTTGGGCAATGCCAGTCGTCCGAAGCAAAACACCAATTTTGTATATGCTTTGGAGTATTCCAATAATCCCACGCCTGTTGCAACGTAGTGTTTACAATAGTTGTAACGGTTATGGCAAATGTTTCTACCGTAGTTTTAAGCATTGCTAAAGCTTTGGGGAAGGTAGTGCTAAAATAATCGGCATATTCCTTTGGTGCATTAATAGTTACTTGCACTGTTGTAGAGCCGTTGTTTTCAGTTAGGGTATAGCTTTCAAACGAATCAGCCCATGCTTCAAACTCAGGTGTAATGGGTTGCTCCTCAAAATTTTTAATAGCACCAATGTGTTTAAACACCATTTTTTGGTTAGGTACACACTCTGTTATTTGGCTGTAAATACCATCGCCCGTAGGGTTTAAAAAATGCACTTTGCTAGTTTGTTTCCAATCGGTTACGGCATACGAGCCTTCGTTAAAAACACTTACCCATTTACGGTAAGTAACATCGTCCCAAAGCATAAACCACACTTTGGTGGCAGGTGCTGCAATGGTAATTTCAAAATTTAGTTGTGGCATGGTTGTATGGTATGTTGAGGTGTTTAGTGTAATTTCGCAAACGAAGATAGCAAACTCCTTTAATTTGCATTAAAATAATGGAGCGTAATACGCTATTTTCGTCGCATTGTTTCGTGGGGACACGAATCTTGGTTAGGAGTTATCATCCTTTAGTTTGAATAAAGTCTATTCCCTTTGAATTGAATACGCCTCAGTTTTAATTAGGGTGAATTGAACTCGAATTAAAACTTACGTCCACAAGTGTTCGAAACGTTAATTAAGCTGAATTCCATAGGTGTTTTGCCTTATCGGGGTTACCTCCACACAGCACTACTATTTCTTTAATAATAGAGTTGTCGAGTTCAATTTCGAATTTCAATTTAGCAATTTTATAGTCTTTAATTTTATTGAGCTTTCGATAGGCAATAATCAGTATAGCTAAAATCATAGTCATGCACAGCATTATATTTTGCAGGTATATTTTGGTTTAAAAACGATTTGAATTTAGCCGAGCTTAGATAAGTTTCTATCACTCGCAATCTTAATTTTTCACTGTTGAGCATCGAAAACAATATCAATTTAAAAACGACCTCACCACTTAATTTTTTTACTTGAAAATCAACTTTTTTTTCTAGTGCAAAGGCATCAAAATTTCTAGTAGGTATTAGTTTTAATAATTCATTTCGAGTTATAAATCACTACTACCAATTTTTAAAATTGAACTAGAACGTTACTCAATTTAATTATAAACATATCTTTGTGTGACATTTCGAACACTTGTGGCATGTTGCTCGTATTTATTAAAACTTAAAACTAATTGTAATGAGCAATGATAGTAAACAAGAAAATAAGGTTTGGTACAATGGTAGCGGACACGAGCAAAATGCTCGCGCCAGCGGGGACGTCATAAATATAAAGGGCAAATAAGTATGATTAAAAATACTTATTTTTTAGCGTTTGTAATTTTGTTATTAGGATGCAAAACTACTTCAAAAACTGAAAATAAATTCTTGAACTCTGATAGTGATATTTTTGATTTTTACACACTGACTAATCCTATTTGGATAAGGATAATTTATTATAACGAAGCTTGTGATTGTGGAATTCGTGCTTGTAGTTCAATTACAATAGGGATTTCAGACCAAGACACAATAAGAGTTTTAACCCCTTGCAATAACGATACTATTTTTAAAGTAGGAATGAAAGTAAAAGTTATTCCTATTTTAAAAGAAAATTCTGATTTTACATATCCATTAAGTTATATCGATGGTCAAATGATAGATGTATTACCAATTAATGAAAGAAGATTTAAAACGTATTTTGGAAAAATCCTCCCCCGCTAGCACAACTTGCACCAGCGGGGGCATTTTGCTCGTATTTACTAAACCTCACCATAAATATAAAACATGAGTAATGATAATAAACAAAACAATAAAAGTTGGTATGCTAATAATGGATATGAGCTGAAAGCTTTCGACAGCGTGAGGAGAATTAATATTAATAAGGTGAAGCTAGATATTCAAAGTTGGTTTGATACCGTCGATTCGCCTAACGGAAATTGGCAAGGCAACAATTTACATATTGATGAAATTAATCAATTTTTTAATATAAAACGAAAAGATTGGATAGGCGTTTCACTTTTACTGCTCCATGTTTTTGATAACGAGTTTGAGTCACTTAATTCACTAATTTTATTTTTACATATTGACCTAAAACATTCGAAAGAAAAAACAAGTTTAGACAATATGTCACTCAATTGGTTAAAAAAAATATTAATGAATATAGCCCTCCAAGTTTAAATTTAACATCCTTAGAATATTACAACGATTTTTATAAGAAAGAATTACGCCCTCATAATATTGATAATAGTATTTTGAAACTTACTCATTATATACCGTACTTTGATTTTTTTATGAGGGAGTATTTCGATGAACAAGAAAAAATGTATTCAAGAGAAATATATGTTTTCATAAATCCCCCCACTAATTCTAGTTGTGCTGCGAATGAATAACCACTTTTTTATAGTTGTTCAATGTAATTATAAGATGTATTAGCAGATGTAAAACAATAGTTTGAGTTTTAGTCCCCCACTACTCCTAGCGTTAGATAACTATGCAGTTTAGGCTAGTACCAGCATATTGCGGGTATTTATATTGGCTTCATACTCCGCATAATTACCACAAGCGTTTTTTTCTTTTTTGTCCATAAATAAAGTACTCCCCATCTATTTTTCCGCAAGTTATTTTTGGGTTGTATGTATTAACATATTCTTGCTGAGTTATTTTCTCTCCTGTAGGAGAATAATAAAACATATTTTTTTCTTTCCCATCAATAAATTCTGCCAATTCAATTAGCTTGTTTTGTGCATACTTTCTGCTATCACCATGGCGAACAATGCTGTCCATCTCAATTTTTTTAGTTGTAAAATTTCTAGTTAACCAAAGCCGAGGTGTTTTTTTTGTTATAGGATACAGATACATTGAACTTTCTTCTACAAGGTTTTCATTAATAAATAATTTATAATTTACTAGTAGTTTATCATGAAATATTTTTAATGTATCCACATTTGTTCGATAAGATTGATGTTGCCCCAATACATTTTGTCCAATAAACACAAATAGTATTATTAAGCTATTAATCATTTTGAGCATTGGCAAAATTTTAAATTAAAACACAACTCTATTTCTACCCTCCCATTTCTTCTTTTAAAAACTTGGCGGTATGGCTTTTTTTGTTTTTGAGTAATTGCTCTGGCGTACCTTCAAACGTAATAGTTCCGCCGTTGTTACCGCCTTCGGGGCCTACTTCAATTATATGGTCAGCTACTTTTATTATATCCATATTGTGTTCAATAACAATAAGCGTATTACCTGCATTTACAAGGCGTTGCAGTACTTCAAGGAGTATGCGTATGTCTTCAAAATGCAAACCTGTAGTGGGTTCATCTAACAAATAAATAGTATTACCCGTGTCTTTTTTACACAACTCGGCCGCTAGTTTTACACGCTGCGCCTCTCCCCCACTAAGCGTTGTAGACTGTTGCCCTAATTTAATATAACCTAAGCCCACTTCGTTTAGCATTTTTATTTTATGCTGAATATTGGGTATGTTTTCAAAAAACTCCGTGGCATCGCTCACCGTCATATCCAATACGTCGGCTATGGATTTGCCTCGGTAACGTATCTCCAATGTTTCTCGGTTATAACGCTTACCGTTGCAACTTTCGCAGGTTACGTACACATCGGGCAAAAAATTCATTTCAATAGTACGTAAACCAGCTCCAGTGCAGGTTTCGCAGCGTCCACCTTTTACGTTAAAACTAAAACGCCCTGGTTTATAGCCTCTAATATGTGCTTCGGGCAACGATGAAAATAAGTCTCTAATAGGGCCAAAAATATCAGTATAGGTACTTGGGTTACTACGTGGCGTACGGCCTATGGGCGATTGATTAATTTCAATTATTTTATCCAAATTACTAAACCCTTCTATTTTAGTAAAAGATAGCGGCTTACGCCCACTTTTATAAAATATATTCATTAAAAACGGATACAGTGTTTCGTTAATCAAACTGGATTTACCACTGCCCGAAACTCCTGTAACACATATAAACGTACCGAGCGGAAACTCTACCGTTACGTTTTTTAAGTTATGCCCCGTAGCACCAATTATTTTAAGTGTTTTACCATTGCCTATGCGGCGTGTAGCAGGTATTTCAATACGTTTAGTACCGTTAATGTATTGTGTGGTAAGCGTGTTGTGTTTTAATAATTGTTGCGGTGTGCCTTGCGCCACAATGTGTCCTCCATGCACACCTGCTAGTGGGCCTACGTCTATTACGTGGTCGGCAGCTAGTATCATGTCCTTATCATGCTCTACTACTAATACGCTATTGCCCGCGTCACGGAGGTCTTGCAGGGCTTTTATTAATTTTACGTTGTCGCGTTGGTGTAGGCCAATACTTGGCTCGTCCAGTATATACAGTACTCCTACGAGTTTAGAGCCTATTTGAGTAGCCAACCTAATACGCTGTGCTTCTCCTCCACTAAGGCTTTGCGAGCTACGGTATAACGATAAATAATTTAACCCTACATCTAACAAAAAGCCTAAGCGAGCTCTAATTTCTTTAAGTACTTCGCGCGCTATAGCGTTTTGTTTATCATCAAGTTGAGTTTCTATATCACTAAAAAAAACGGCTAAATCTTCTAAACTTTTTTTAGATAACTGCGCTATATTTTTTTCGCCAATTTTAAAGTTTAACGATTGTTGTTTAAGTCTATCTCCATTACAGGTGGGGCAATCTACATCGTTCATAAATGCCTCCACCCATTTTTCAATAGTCTTGCTATCGTTGTTATCGTACTGTTCTTTTAAAAAATTAACAATCCCCATAAATGATTCATGCTTATCGTTGCCCGATGTATCTTGCTTTAAACGAAACAACTCATCAGTACCGTTTAATAATATATTAACTACGTGGTCGCTTAGCTCGTCAATAGGCGTTTCCATAGTATAATTGTAGCGCAATAGCACGGCATCAATTAGCTTAAATATGTACGTGCCTTTTAATGTACCTAATGGTGCTAATCCGCCTTTAGCAATAGATAATTTGGGGTGCGGAATTATTTTTTTAATATCAATTTCGGTTACAGCTCCTAATCCATTACAGTGTTCGCAAGCCCCGTAGGGGCTGTTAAACGAAAACAAATTTGGCGCGGGTTCATCGTATGATACGCCTGATGTGGGGCACATTAAAAACCTACTAAAATGTTTGGGCGTAGCGTTTTCCTTATCATGCTCCACAATCATAAGGCTGCCTTTGCCATATTTCATAGCGGTTTGCACTGTTTGCATTAATCGTGTGCGGCTATCGTCGGTTATTTCTACACGGTCTATCACTACTTCAATATCGTGTATTTTGTAGCGGTCTAGCTGCTGTTTGGCTGCAATTTCTTTTATTTCTCCATCAATGCGTACCCGCAAAAAACCCCACTTGCGTATTTGTTCAAATAGCTCACGGTAGTGTCCTTTACGCCCTTTTACTAGCGGCGCAAGCACTACTATTTTTTTGTTAGTATAGTGTTCAGTAAGTATAGTTACTATTTGCTCGTCGGTATATTTTACCATTTTTTCGCCGGTTACGTAGCTGTAAGCCTCGCCAGCACGGGCGTAGAGCAAGCGCAGGAAATCGTAAATTTCGGTAATAGTACCCACCGTAGAACGTGGATTTTTGCTCGTAGTTTTTTGTTCAATGGCAATAACGGGGCTTAGTCCAGTTATTTTATCTACCTCAGGGCGTTGCATAGTACCCAAAAACTGGCGTGCATATATCGAAAAACTTTCCATATACCTACGTTGTCCCTCAGCATATATAGTATCAAACGCTAACGATGATTTACCGCTACCGCTCAAGCCCGTAATAACCACTAATTGATTACGAGGTATGGTTATGTTAATATTTTTGAGATTATGGGCACGTGCACCAGTAACTACAATGCTTTCGCTTTCGTGGGTAAGTAAGTTTGTATCAGTCATATTAATTACAAAAGTAATAGGTAAACCTCAACTTTTAACTGTTTTTAAATTATTCGTTAAAATAATACTATACCCTAGTTTAGTAAACGTTTAAATAGTATTTTTGAACAATTAAAAACTTAAACATAAATGATGTTAGCAACACAAGATAATAACACTACCCCTGTATTTAGCGCAGATACTTTAGCAGTAGTGCAAAGCCTTATAAAACGCTATCCCGAGGGCAAACAAAAATCAGCCTTGTTACCAGTATTGCACCTAGCGCAGGCCGAGTTTGGTGGCTGGCTTAGTGCGCCCACCATGGATTACGTGGCATCGCTACTAAACATTACTAATATTGAGGTGTACGAAGTAGCCTCGTTTTATAGTATGTACAACCTAAATCCTGTGGGCAAATGCCTCATAGAGTTATGCCACACCGCCCCTTGCTGGTTGCGTGGTGCAGAGGATATAGCATTACATTTAGAAAATAAATTAAATATTAAATTTGGCGAAACTACCACTGATGGTATGTTTACACTTAAACGTGTGGAGTGCTTAGGTAGCTGTGGTACTGCACCAATGTTTCAATGTGGCGCAGCATTTTACGAAGATTTAACCAACGAAAAAGTGGATACCATACTTACCGACTTGCGCACCAAAAACGAGCAAAGTAGTTATGTAGATAGCGATACATTTAGAAGAAATTAACACTTGAAAACTAACCTTATTAAATTAGCCTTATTTATCGCAGTAGTACAACTATGTGCTTGTGTACGCAAGCATGATTGTTTATGTAGTGGTCCAATGTTATGTGATGGTGGACGAGTAATAATAAGAGATACAAAAGCTAATGCAAAAGCACAATGTGCATTAATTGAAACAAAGTATAACACTACAAATACAGAAAATAACACTACTCAAAATAAAAATAACCAAGTTACTTGTAAGTTGGTAAATCATACAATAAAATAATTACCTAGTTTAAATACATAAAAAATGGGCAAAAAATTATTACTCGAACACCTACATGTAGCAGGCATACAAACACTAGCGGTATACCGAGAAAAAGGTGGCTACAAAAGTGTAGAAAAAGCAATAAAAGAAATGACTCCCGATGCTATTGTGGAGGAAGTTAAAAAATCAGGCTTACGTGGGCGTGGAGGCGCAGGTTTCCCTACAGGTATGAAATGGAGTTTTCTTGCAAAGCCCGAAGGTGTGCCACGCTACTTGGTGTGCAACGCCGACGAGTCGGAGCCAGGTACGTTTAAAGACCGTTTCCTTATGGAAAAAATACCACACGCACTCATTGAGGGTATGATAACTTCGAGTTTTGCATTGGGAGCTAACACGGCCTACATATATGTGCGTGGCGAATATTTTTATGTAATTAAAATACTAGAAAAAGCCATAGCCGAAGCCTACGAAGCGGGTTGGCTGGGCAAAAACATATTGGGGTCGGGTTATAACTTGGATTTGTACGTGCAAGCGGGCGCAGGTGCCTACATTTGTGGCGAAGAAACTGCGCTGTTAGAATCATTGGAGGGAAAACGTGGTAACCCGCGTATGAAACCACCATTTCCAGCTATTGCAGGCTTGTACGCCTGCCCAACGGTAGTTAATAACGTGGAGACTATTGCTGCCGTTGTACCTATTGTAAACATGGGGGGCGACGAATACGCTAAAATTGGCGTAGGCAAAAGCACCGGTACTAAGTTAATATCAGCAGGCGGAAACATTAATAAACCTGGTGTGTACGAAATTGATTTGGGTATTACGGTAGAAGAATTTGTGTATTCCGATGAATATTGCGGAGGAATACCTAATGGCAAAAAAATGAAAGCCTGCATACCTGGAGGTTCGTCAGTACCAATTGTTCCTGCGCATTTATTACTAAATACCGTAGCGGGCGAAAAACGCTTAATGACCTACGAAAGCCTTTCCGACGGTGGATTTGTATCAGGTTCGATGTTAGGTTCGGGCGGATTTTTTGTGTATGACGAAGACGCTTCAATACCTTATAGTTTGTACACCTTAGCCCGTTTTTATCACCACGAATCGTGCGGACAATGCTCGCCGTGCCGTGAGGGAACAGGTTGGCTAGAACGGATATTAAAACGTATGGTAATTGACGGACAAGCCAAAATGAGCGACATTGATTTATTAGCCGAAGTAGCCAAAAAAATTGAGGGCAATACTATATGCCCACTGGGTGATGCTGCTGCATGGCCTGTGGCTGCTGCTATACGTCACTTTCGCCACGAATTTGAATGGTATGTAAACAACCCTAACGAAGTAGCCAAAATTAAAAACGGAAAACTAAACACCCCTATCGCCCATCCGTTATACGAAATGGTGTAAAACTAGAAGTAACTATGTTTGTATTAATTCCCTTTAGATTTAGAGTAATGGTAGCATTATCAATTGTAATGATTGGCTGTTCCATCTATTTTATATTTTTAAATACTAAGGCAAAATCTGATTATGAACATTTAACTGGCAAAATTACTTATTTAGAAAAATCTTTTGGAGAATATCCAAGCAGAAATATGGGGAAGTATCGTTATTTAAATATTAATAATTACGCACATGTTTTTGAAATATATGCAGATGAACAATCTTCAAAAATTGATAGTTTAAATAACGGAGATATTGTAACAGCATACTTTTACGAAACAAATAGTACGAATATTGAAGGTATAAATCGTTACTTACAATATTTAGAAAAAGACAATATTATCTTTTATAAGAAAACATCATTCAGTATAATTATTGGATTTGTGTTGATAATTTTGGCAGCTATTTTAATTATGATGAGTTACATTTTTTACAAACAAAACAAAATATCTTATTAAAAATGGAAAATTTACTCTATTGATAACGTGCTTAGTTAAATTGCACGTTATCAATTGTTACTTTATTTTAACTTGTATTAATATATTTCTCAAATAAAAAAAAGCCTGAAATTAATTTCAAGCTCTCTCTTATTGGGGTAAATTATAAAGTTACTGTTTAATTATTTCACAGCTAAAAAATCTGCTACTTTATCATTAGCCATAACCTCAGTTCTAAATGCAAAAGCACCAGTTTTTGGAGATTTTACCAACTTTATAACCTTAGTAAAATCTTTACTACCTGCTTTTTGGAGCGATGCAACTACTTTCTTTGCCATAGTGTTTTATATTTTTAAAGATTAATTAATTATTTAATTTCTTTGTGAACCGTTACTCTTCTAAGTATATTATTGAATTTTTTTAATTCTATACGGTCAGGAGTATTTTTTTTGTTCTTAGTAGTAATATAACGAGATGTTCCTGGTTTACCACTTTCTTTGTGTTCTGTACATTCAAGTATTACTTGAACTCTGTTACCTTTTTTTGCCATTGTGTGTTAAGTTTATTTATAGTGCAAATATATTTATATTATTTGTATTCACAAATGCAAATTTAGTTAAATAGTTAAATATTCATCTATTTTAATCTTATTGAGTTAAAACCTAACATAGTAGGGGCTTGTAAGGGCTTTATATTCGTTAGAGTATTGGTGGCGAGCATCTAACTCAATAATTAAATGTTCTTCCGTTAGGGGTTGTAACCGTTTACTAACCGCTATTAGTATGCGTTTGGGGGCTTTATATTCTTTGGTGTGTATGTACATAATTTTGGCAATATACATCCTATGCTTAGTTACAAGGCTTGCTACTATTGGCTCTTGCGCTGCTGGCAACACTACGTAAAACATTCCGTTAGGTGTTAATAATGTATTAACTGCCACTATTAATTCGGTAAGGGTTAGGGTGTCGTTGTGGCGGGCTAGGTTACGTGCAGTGTCGTGGGCGCGGCTACTGTTTTCAAAAAATGGCGGGTTACTTATTATTACATCGTAATGGGTGCCACATTGTTGCGCATATTGCTGTAATGTTACGTGTTGCACTGTTAATTGTGCCGTAAACTTACTTTGCTCAAAATTATATTGGGCTTGCGCCACTGCTCCTGCATCAATATCAATGGCGGTAATGCGTGCAGTGGTGTTTTTTTGCGCTAACATTAATGCAAGTATACCCGTACCTGTGCCAATGTCGAGTATTGTGTTAGCGTTGTGTACATTAGCCCAAGCACCCAACAGTACGGCATCGGTACCTACTTTCATGGCACATTTATCTTGCGCTATTTCAAATTGTTTAAACACAAAGGGCTTCATACTACACACTATTATTTGTGAGTAAAGTTATTTATATTTTGGACTGCCATAACTGGTGGTGGTACAATTTAAAATCATAAATTTGTTATACTCAATTTATAATAAACTATTTTTACAGTATGCGTATATTTTATTTTTTACTTTTAATTGCTTGCCTACACACTAACCGTAGTAGTGCGCAATGTGCTGGTCAGGTAGATTCAGTTTTTTTTAGTACCTCCGACGAATACTGTGGCAATGCCAATGGTCAGTTACTAATAACTAATACTAGAGGTGGCATAGCAGGGCAAACACTGCAATACCAGCTTAATGGAGGTGTACCACAGGCTAGTAATGTATTTAGTAATTTAACCGCTGGTAACTACACATTAGTTGTTATTGAAATGCCTTCAGGCTGCCAATACACTTACCCTAAACCTATTGTGGTGGCAAGCAAGCGTAGTTTTACATCAATATCAGCCAATGCAGTAGCTACCACTGGTTGTAACACTAACGATGGCAAAATTACTGTAGTACCCGTAGGAGGCATTACGCCCAACATGTATCAGTTAGATGGAGGTGCTTTTGTAAATAATAGTATGTTTCTAAACGTGCCCGCGGGCATACATTATATTGTGGTAAAAGACAGCAAAGGCTGCGATACTATTGTAACTGCCAACGTGCCTCAACCCACTGGAATAACATTTGCTAATTACGTTGCTTATCCTACATCTTGCACGGGCAACACAGGTAGTGTAAAAATTAAATCAGTTACAGGTACTACACCCACCACTATGCAAATAGACGGTAGTGCGGCCATTCCGTACAACGATTCAATAATAAGTTTGGCGCTAGGTAACCACAAAATAACATTAATAGACGCTGCGGGTTGTAAGTTTGCCATTAACACTATATACATACCCTTGCAACCGCCATACACCGCTTATACCGTACATGTAGTAACCGACACTTGTAGCAAAAATGTGGGGCAAATATTTATTACCAACAATGCCGGAGGTGCTGTACCTTGTACCTTTGCGCTTGATGCTAGTACCACTTACACGGCCAATGCACAATTTAGTAATTTGGCCAAAGGCACACATACCCTGCATATTAAAGATAGTAATGGTTGCCTTAAAGACACCACACTTACCATACCTACCACCTACAAGCCACAAGGCACACCAGTACTTACACAACCTACTTGTGGACTTACTGATGGGCAAATAAACATAACCCCAATTACAGGCGCAGGCGCACCTTACACACTTACCTGCAATGGTACTACTGCCAACGGTACTAACCCATTTACTAATCTCGGAGGAGGTGTTTATACTATTAAAATAACTGATGGTTTAGGCTGTGATAGTACCCAACAAGTAACGTTAATTGAACAAAATAAAATAACAAGTATTAATGCGTTGCTTACCAATATTGTGTGCGGAAGCAACTTGGGTAGTATAAATGTAATTAGTGTGGCAGGGGGCGTTGTACCTTATTTGTACGCATTTAACGGAGCAAGCCAAACTACTACTACCAAAACCGCATTGCCCAAAGGCACGTACGCAATTACTATTACTGACGATAATAATTGCAAATACGATACTGTGGTAGTACTAACGCAAACCAACCCGTTTGACTGCGCACTTACCGCCACACCCAGTAACATTGTTACAGGCGAATCGTCCACCATTACAAGTAATGCCACTGGCACTACTAATGTATGGACAGGCACTGGCGCCGAAACCGCTACCACCACAAGCGTTACCGTAGCACCTACCGTAACTACTAATTACACACTAACTACAAGCACTGCCGAGGGTTGCATAGCCACCTGCAGTACAACCGTGATAGTGCAACCCAAAATTGTGGTGTACAAGGCATTTAGCCCTAACGGCGATGGTAAAAACGATACTTGGGAACTTACCTACTTGAACTATTATCCCAAGGCTGAAGTATCAGTATATTCACGCTGGGGAGAGTTAGTGTATCGTAAAAAAGAAGATGATACCTACACCCCATTTGATGGTAAAAGTACCACAGGTACAAAACTTACCACGGGTACTTATTTTTATTTTATTGATTTGAATGCTGAAGATGTAAGCAATGATTATAATTATTACAAAGGCTTTGTAGAGTTAATACAATAACGCGCACGTAATATTAATAGCCTATTTTATTTTTTGAATCTAAAAAAAATACCCCATAACTACATTGAAAATAATAGATAGTATAAACTTTAACCGCCAGCGTGCATTGGTACGTGTAGATTTTAATGTGCCCTTAAACGCAGCGTTTGAAGTAACTGACGATACCCGCATAAGAGCCACAGTGGCCACCATTAATAAAATACGCAAAGATGGTGGAAGCGTAGTATTAATGAGCCACCTAGGACGCCCCAAAAATGGTTATGCCGAAAAATACTCGTTAAAACATACCCTTGCAACTATCGAAAAATTAATAGGCACTACCCTACAATTTGCCCCCGATTGTGCAAGCGCACAAGCCTTAACACTAGCGCAAAACCTAGCTGCAGGCGAAGTGTTGCTATTAGAAAACTTACGTTTTTACCCCGAAGAAGAAAAGGGCGATGTTGATTTTGCCAAACAATTAGCCAAGTTAGGCACTGTGTATGTAAATGATGCTTTTGGTACAGCGCATCGTGCACATGCTAGTACGGCTGTTATTGCTCAGTTTTTTGCTCCTGTAAATAAATGCTTTGGCTACGTAATGGCTAACGAAATTGCTAATGCTACCAAGCTATTACAGCATAACCAGCAACCGTTTGTAGCCATTGTAGGCGGTGCTAAGGTGAGCGATAAAATACTTATTATTGAAAATTTACTCAACAGTGTTAATAGCCTAATAATAGGCGGAGGCATGGCATACACGTTTTTTAAAGCCATGGGGTATAACATTGGTACATCGCTTTGCGAAGCTGATAAACTAGATTTAGCACTTAGTGTGTTACAAAAAGCAAAAGATAAAAATGTAAACATATTATTACCTCTCGACCACTTAGTAGCCGATACCTTTAGTAATGATGCCAACACTCAAGAGGTGTTAACCGAAGCTATGCCCAACGGAATGATGGGGCTTGATATTGGTCCTAAAACACAAGCGCTATACGCTAACGAAATTGCAAATGCTAAAACATTATTATGGAACGGCCCAATGGGTGTGTTTGAAATGGAAAAATTTCAACACGGCACTAAAGCCGTTGCTTATGCGGTAGCCAAAGCTACTACTAATGGCGCATATAGCCTAATAGGCGGTGGCGACAGCGTAGCTGCTATTAACAAATATAACCTCGCTAATCAAGTAAGTTATGTATCAACTGGTGGCGGAGCTTTATTAGAATTTATTGAAGGCAAAACGCTACCTGGCATAGCTGCCATAGGACTTGATTAATACAACACAGTACAAACAACTAATTATTAGATGCTACAACTTATTAAAAACAAATACCTTATTACGACTGTGTTTTTTTTAACTACCATATTATTTTTTGATAGGTACGATGTGTTTTCGCAATTAGACTTGCGTAAGCAACAACAAAAATTACTGAAAGAAAAAAACTATTACTTACGTGAAATTAAAAATAATAACGAGCAATTGCACGAACTACACACCAATCCCGAAAACTTGGAACAGTTTGCCCGCGAACATTATTTAATGAAAAAACAAAACGAAGATGTTTTTGTAGTAGTTAGCGATAGTATTAATAATTAATAAGACACAATTAAATCAACAGTTTGCTTAATAAATCAGTATCTAGGTAACGTTTAATATTTACATAGTATTACACTAAATAATTTTACTGATTTACCTTATATAACTTAGTAATTACATTAAGTGCAAAGCCATATCCACCGCAGGTTGCAAGCCTTCGGGCTTAGTGCCACCAGCGGTTGCGTAAAATGCTTGCCCGCCACCACCACCGTTAATTTCTTTGGCAAGCGTGCGTACAATGTTAGCGGCGTTCATGTTTTTGTCTTTAATTAAGTTGTCGCTTATCACTACGTTTAAGGTAGGTTTTTCGTTAATAACGCAACCTATAACTGCATACAAGTTTTCGGTTTCTCCTTTTATTTGATATAATAAATCTTTAACCGCTTCGGCGTTATCCAATGTTATTAAGGTGTGTAGCGTGTTAATACCATTTACGTTTTTAATGGTTGGTAGTAATTGTTTTTTAATCGCAGCTACTTTTTCTTTGTACAATGCCTCTATTTGTTTTTGAAGTAGTGTGTTAGTATCTATTAATGTTTGTACACTTTTCACTACATCTTTTGGGTTTTTAAGTGCTGATTTTACTTCGTTTAAAGTTTCAGTTTGTTGTGCGTAATAGTTCTCGGTGCCTAGTGCAGTAATGGCTTCAATACGTCGTACACCAGCAGCCACGGCACTTTCGGCTATTATTTTAAACAACCCAATTTTACCAGTAGCGGCTACGTGTGTGCCACCACATAGTTCAATAGAATAATTTTTGTCAAAAGTAACTACACGCACTGTGTCGCCGTACTTTTCGCCAAACAATGCCATAGCACCCGTTTTCTTTGCATCGTCAATACTCATTTCCTTAATATCTGAGGCGATGTTCTCACTAATTTTTGTGTTTACAATGCGTTCAATTTGTGCTATTTCGGCATCTGTAACTTTACTAAAATGGCTAAAGTCGAAACGTAAATTATCTTGGTTTACCAATGATCCTTTTTGCTCCACGTGCGTGCCTAATACAGTGCGTAATGCAGCGTGTAGTAGGTGTGTAGCGCTGTGGTTATTCTCGGTAAGCGAGCGTTTTTCGGCATCAATAGTGGCTACAAATGTTTGTGTTAGGTTATCGCACAGGGCATCGGTAAAGTGTACTATTAGGTTATTTTCTTTGCGAGTATCGGTAATATATAACGTATCATTAATACCCTTAAGTGTGCCCGTATCGCCTACTTGTCCGCCACTTTCGGCATAAAACGGTGTAGGATTTAGCACCACTTGGTACTGTGCTTTATTTTTGGCTGTTACCTTACGGTATTTAATTATGCGGGTTTCGGCGGTATGTTGTGTATATCCCACAAATTGTATAGTTTCATCGGGCGTTACGTTTATCCAATCGCCTGTGTCTACCGTAGTTGCTGCACGTGAGCGTGCTTTTTGTTTTTCTAACGCTAGTTTAAATCCGTCTTCGTCCACACTCAACTTATTTTCGCGTGCTATGAGTGATGTTAAATCCACAGGGAAGCCAAAGGTATCATACAACTCAAACACTACATCACCATTAATTACTAGGGAGTTAGCGGTACGAGTTTCGTTGCAAATAGCATCAAGGCGCAATAAGCCACTTGCCAATGTTTTAAAAAACGATTGTTCCTCTTCCTTAATTACTTTTTCAATTAATTGTTGTTGTGTACTTAATTCGGGGAACGCTCCACCCATTTGCCCAGCAAGAGTTTTCACCAATTTGTACATAAATGGCTCACGTATCTGCAACGATTGATACCCGTAGCGTATAGCACGGCGTAGTATCCTGCGTATAACATAGCCAGCACCTGTGTTGCTAGGTAATTGCCCATCGGCAATGCTAAAGCTCACGGTGCGTATGTGGTCGGCTATTACACGCATAGCCACGTTGGTGCGCTCTTGTGCATCGGTAACATTAGGGTTAAATGTTTCGTAGGTTAAATTAGTAGTAAGTGTTTCAATGGCGTGTATTAACGGTAAAAAAACATCGCTATCATAATTACTTTGTTTGTTTTGTAACACACGTACCAAGCGTTCAAAGCCCATGCCTGTGTCTACGTGTTGTGCGGGTAGTTTTTCAAGGCTACCATCGGCCTTGCGGTTAAATTCCATGAACACATTATTCCATATTTCAATTACCTGCGGGTCATCGTTATTCACACGGCTTGCTCCGCTTACAGCAACGCGTTGCTCTGGGGTGCGTCCGTCATAATGTATTTCAGTACAAGGCCCACATGGGCCCATATCGCCCATTTCCCAAAAATTATCTTTTTTGTTGCCCATCAATATACGGTCTTCCGCCACAAATTTTTTCCAAGTATCGTATGCCTCTTGGTCAAACGGAACACCATCGGCTTCGCTACCCTCAAACACTGTAACGTATAAACGGTCTTTATCAATTTTGTATACATCGGTCAATAATTCCCATGCCCAAGTTATGGCATCGGTTTTAAAATAATCGCCAAAGCTCCAGTTACCTAGCATTTCAAACATAGTGTGGTGGTAGGTATCTACACCTACTTCCTCCAAATCGTTGTGCTTGCCGCTTACACGTAGGCATTTTTGAGTATCAGTAATACGAGGATATTTAACAGGACTATTCCCCAAAAAAATATCCTTAAACGGTGCCATACCGCTGTTATTAAACATTAGCGTAGGGTCGCCCTTAACCACCATTGGGGCTGAGGGAACTATTTGATGTTGTTTGGATTGAAAAAATTGTAAGAACGTAGCTCTAATTTCGTTGGCAGTAAGTGGTTGGGTCATTTGATGTAATAAGATATTTTTATGATTTGATTGCAAATGTAGTGGAATAGTGCTATTTTTACGTAATCAGTTTTTAACAAAAGCCTAACATGACCAAAGTAAATTATCATTTTAACATAAATACGCTCAAATACGAGCGTGTGCGTGTAAAACTGTGGGACAGGCTCAAAAACCTGTTGTGGATTGTGCTTGTGGGTGCAGCCTTTGCAACGGTTACTATATTTTTTGCCTACCAATTTTTAGATTCTCCCAAGGAAAAACAACTTAAACGTGAGATAGAAGCCCTTAGTTACAATTACGAAATAATGAATAACAGGCTCGAAAAAGTAAACAAGGTACTGGGTAATTTGCAAGAGCGCGACGACAACATATATCGTGTAGTATTTGAGGCCGAACCTATCCCTAACACTGTGCGTAAGGCTGGTTTTGGTGGAGTGGAGCGTTATAAGGAATTAATGGGCTTACAAAATTCGGACTTGATAGTAGAGTCGGCAATGAAACTGGATAAACTATCTAAACAATTGTACATTCAATCCAAATCGTACGACGAAATTTCTACCATGATTACCAACAAATCGCAGTTATTGGCGGCTATACCTGCCGTACAGCCCGTGAGTAACAAAAATTTAAAAGCTATGGCATCGGGCTTTGGCTGGCGTACACACCCTATTTACAAGATACAAAAATTTCATTCGGGTATGGATTTTACTGCTGCTATTGGTACACCTGTGTACAGCACAGGCAATGGCGTTGTGGCTGCTGCTAACGATGGCGAGCGTGGCTACGGCAACCGCATTGAAATTAACCACGGCTATGGTTACAGTACACTATACGCCCACTTGAGCCGTTATGCCGTAAAAGCAGGGCAAAAAGTAAATAGGGGCGATTTGATAGGCTACGTGGGCAACACAGGCGCAAGTACTGGTCCACACTTGCACTACGAAGTAATAAAAAACAACGAAAAAGTAAACCCTGTAAATTATTTTTATAATGATTTGAGCCCAGCGGAGTACGCTACGATGATGGATTTATCAAGCAAGGCTACACAATCGTTTGATTAATTGTAATAACTAAACAAATTAAAGATGAAATATTATGTAATTGTTGTAAGCTTGATATTGATTACAGCCTGTAAAAAAAATCCTACAGCTTCATTCACTGTTGATAAGAAAGACGTTGCTGTGAACGAAAAGATTTCGTTAATAAATACCTCTACCCATCAAAAAACTTGTGTATGGGACTTTGGTGATGGTACTACTGCTACTGAAAACGAACCTCAGAAAAGTTATGATAAAGCGGGTACTTATGTTATAAAACTAACTTCTTATGCTAGAGGAGAAAAAAAACGTGATATAGCATTTACTACCATAAATGTGGGTACTAATAATTTATTCAATAATTATTATAAAGGAGATTATTATAGAGTGTATCAATATGTTCAGGGAGGCACAATATTTACAACACAAAACATAGAAAAAGATTATGTGTATTATATGCTTAAATCTCAAACTGAAAAAGATAAAATTTGGCTAACAACTGATATTTATGGTTTTATAAGTGGTTCAAAAATTAGTATTCCTAATCAAACTTTTACAAAAACAACCCAATCAAACAACGGTGGAGGAACTACTAATACTTATTCAGAAAGCTTTTCAGTTAGTGCTGGTAGTGGTAGTATTACTTACAATGATCTAAGCTTTAGTTACAGATTAGAATTTTTTAATCAAAGCCAAAATACAACCGAAATAACGACATATACTTTTTCAGGCAAAAAATTTTAAGATTATTAGCTATAAAACTGATAAAATAATAGGTAGTTTAAATTAGCTAATCTACACCATCAATCCACCTCATGAAATTAGACATACTCGCATTTGCTGCACACCCCGACGATGCTGAACTATCAGCCGCTGGCACCATAATAAAACACGTACGCATGGGCTACAAAGTAGGGGTAGTAAACCTTACACGTGGCGAGCTAGGTACACGTGGTACACCCGAACTGCGAGACGCAGAGGCGGCGCAAGCGGCTAAAATAATGGGCTTGAGCGTATTGGAAAATTTACAGTTTAGAGATGGTTATTTTGTAAACGACGAAGAGCACCGCTTACGAGTAATAGAAATGCTACGCAAATACACGCCTGATATAGTGCTGTGTAATGCCCTGCACGACCGCCACCCCGACCATGGGCGTGGAAGCACCTTAGTAAGCGAGGCGTGTTTTTATAGCGGCTTACGCCAAATAAAATCATTTGATGTAAATGGCACTCCGCAACACCCCTTTAGACCACGTGCAGTGTATCATTACGTGCAGTTTCATAGTTTGAAACCTGATTTTGTGGTGGATATAACCGATGTTATTGACCAAAAAATGGAAGCTATTAAATGCTATAATTCCCAGTTTTTTGACCCTAACAGCAACGAACCCGAAACCGTTATTGCCAGCAAAGAATACCTTAATGCCGTAAAAGCAAGAGACATGGACAACGGACGACTAATAGGCACGCTATACGCTGAAGGTTTTAACAAAGAGCGTGAAATTGGGGTGAATGATATTACTACGTTGATTTAAGAAAATAGAATGTTTACCTGCCTCGGTTCGTGTCTTCACGAAACGAAAGGTAAATAAATAATTGGTTCGTGAGAACACGAACCAAGGCATATAGGTATACGAACCAAGGCTATTAAGAAAGCTATTTTCAAAATCAAAAAAACATAATAATACAAACTTTAATTCGTTAGTAAAAGTTAAGTAGTATTAACCACCACCAAAAAAAACTATACATGAACATATACCAGCAAAAATTAATTTGGAAGTTACTGCTATTATTTGCCGCCATGGCAATAGTAGTAGCTTCAGTGGTGTATACCAATAGTGTAGTAAAAAAAATAGCGCAAGACGAACGTAACAAAGTAACTATATGGGCGCAAGCCTTACAGCGCAAGGCTAACTTGATACAGTACACACAATCGTTGTTTGAAAAACTAGCCATTGAAGAACAAAAAAAAGTAGGTCTATGGGCTAAAGCTACTGAACAACTAGCAAGTTCGAGCATTGATGCCAGTAACCTAAACTTTGTGTTTGATGTAATTAAAAATAATCAAACAGTACCTGTACTACTTACTGACGAAAAACTTAATATTGTATCTAGTATTAATTTTGATTCGGCGGTAGCTAATAATCCTGCGGCTTTACAACGCGAATTAGATATACTCCGAAGGCTCGAAACACCCATAGTAATAAAGGTTACACCCACACGTAGCAATTATATTTATTACAAAGATTCACGCCTATTTGCTGATTTAAAATATACCATGAATGATTTAATACAATCGTTCATTAGCGAAATTGTAACCAACTCGGCATCAGTACCCGTAGTACTTATTGATTCAGCAACACAACAAGTAGTAACAGCAGGCAATGTAGATACTGCCGTAATTAATAACGCAGTACAACGTCAAACATTATTAGCTAGTATGCGCCTGCAACACGCTCCAATAGCGGTAAGTATTAATAATATGCCACACTATGTGTATTACGAAGAGTCGCAATTATTAAAAGAGTTGCGTTACTTTCCGTACATACAATTTTTTATTATTGGGCTGTTTTTATTAGCGGCCTATTACTTATTTAGTGTATCGCGCAAGGCGGAGCAAAACCAAGTGTGGGTAGGCATGAGCAAAGAAACGGCGCATCAGTTAGGCACGCCCATATCGTCGCTTATGGCGTGGGTAGAGTTACTTAAATTGCAAGAGGTGGACACACAAACTATTACCGAAATTGAAAAAGATGTGTTGCGCTTACAAGCCGTAGCCGACAGATTTAGCAAGGTAGGTTCGAGCCCAGATTTAAAACCCGAAACCATAGCCGCTATGCTACCCCAAAGCTTAGAGTATATGAAAGCCCGCATATCAAGCAAAGTAGCGTTTACCTACGCCATACACGTAAGTACCGAAACTCAAGTAATGCTTAACATGCCTTTGTTAGATTGGGTGTTAGAAAATATTATTAAAAACTCAGTTGATGCTATGGAAGCTGTGGGTACGCTACATATTAGCGCTACTGAGCAAAATGGTACGGTACTTATTGATGTAGAGGATTCGGGCAAGGGAATACCTGCCAATAAATTAAGTACAGTGTTCGAGCCTGGGTTTACTACCAAAAAACGGGGTTGGGGCTTGGGTTTATCCTTAGCCAAACGTATTGTAGAACAGTACCACAACGGTAAAATTTTTATAAAGGAATCAGTGGTAGATAAAGGTACAACGGTACGTATTGTATTAAATAAAGTGTAGTGTACACAAACTCAAGCAAATTAATAATTTTGAATAAAAAATGAAAATAATATATCCTTTAATTTTAATACTATTAACAAGCTTTGCTTGCAACGCCCAGCAATTAAGTATTGCGGGCAATGTACAAGACACTGCAGGTGCAGGAGGGTTACGAAACGCCGTAATACTTGCCGTGCGCTTAAACGACTCGGTGCTTGTAAACTACACTCGTAGCAATGCACAGGGTTTTTACAAAATGACATTGCCCTTAGATACCTATCAAATTGTGGTAACGCATAGCAACTTTGACGACCAAGAATATTATGTATTTGGTAGCAACCAAAATCACGAATTTGATTTTGGTAAAACTACTTTGCCCAATAAATCAATAGCATTAAAAGAGGTAAAAATATATGCCTACAAAGACCCTGTGTATTACAAAGGCGATACGCTGGTGTACATAGCCGATTCGTTTAAAGTAAAACCCAATGCGGTTATTGAGGACTTACTGAAAAAACTACCTGGTATACAAGTAGCCAAAGATGGCAGTATAAAAGCACAGGGCAAAGCCATTGATAAAGTATTGATTGATGGCGATGAGTTTTTTGGTGGAGACCCAACCATTGCTACCAAAAACTTAAACGCTAATGCTTTGGAAACGGTGCAGGTATACGATAAAAAAAATGATGATGCCTCTGCCGAAGCGGGCAAGGAAACTATTAAGGTAATGGATTTAAAGTTAAAAGACGATGCTAAAAAAGGCTATTTTGGTAAGGTAAGCGCAAGTACCGATGCACAACGTTTTTATGAGGGAAGTACGTTGCTTAATAAATTTAAAAACAAACAAAAAATATCGCTAATGGCACTTGGTGCTAATACACCTAAGAGTGGTTTTGGCTGGAGCGACATGAGTAAATTTGGGTTAAATACCAATATGTTTGAAGACGCAGGTGGTAATGAATACAATGCGTACAGTAATAATTCATTTGCTAATAACGGTATTCCTCGCACGCTTAAAACAGGATTATTTTATAACGAAAAGTACAACAAAAACAGTGCGCTTACTGCTAACTATTCCTACAACGAATCATTGTTAAAAACGGGGCAAGCAGTTAATACACAATATTTTTTAAGCGACACTAATTACACCACCGCTAATACCACAATAAACACTACGCTTAACAAGGAACATGCAGTTAATTTAAAATATACTCAAAAATTAGATTCGCTCACCGAACTTGAAATTAAACCAAGCCTAAGCTATACTATTAGTCAAGCTAATGGAGATAACGGCACACAGTTTTTAACTAACCGTAACACGCTTACCCGTAATACATTGGTTGCTAACTTAAGTAATGGTAGTGGTTACAATGTAGGAACAACGGTTAAACTAAAACATAGTTTTATGAAAACTAACCGTGAATTTAGAGCTAAATATACCATTGGAATAATTAATAATGTAGCCACAAGTTTATTAAAATCAACTGATATTAATTATATAGATACTTTGCAAGTGGGTAATATAATTAATCAACAGAAAGAAAATAATAGTACCACTACAAGCCACAACACGCAACTAACCTATACAGAGCCGTTAAACAAAAAAAACAAATTAGAATTTAAGCTAGAAAATTCGTACTCGTTAAGCAAACAAAATCGTAGTGCATTTAACAGTGTTAATGGCGAGTACACGCAACTTAATGCTTTGCTTACCAATAATTTTGAAACCAAACGTATAGTAAGTAAAGCAAGCACAATGTACAAGTACGATACTAAAAAACAACACCTACACATAGGTAGTGCGTTTAGAAACGTAAACGTAACAAGTGATAATTTAGCTAAGAATACAAGCATACATCAAAATATAAATAATATATTACCTGTGGTTTCGTATCGTTATAATCTGTCGGACAACGCTGACTTATGGTCGGAGTATAGCACCTCGTCCGACCAGCCTACCGTTACACAGTTGCAGCCCGTGTTTGATAATAGTAATCCTAATTTAATAACGGTGGGTAATCCTAATTTAAAACCCAACTACGCACATAATTTTAATTTAGGGTACAATCAATATAGTGTTTTATCAGGCAATTATTTTGGTTTTGAAAGTAATTATAGTATTACCAACAATGACTTTACCAGTGCTATAGTGTACGACAGTACTGGGCGTGCCACTACACAAACGGTAAATGTAAACGGCAATAACAACGCTAATATTACACTATGGAATAGAATAGCATTATACAAAAAAATATGGGTGCTTGAACCCAGCTTGAATGGTAACTATTACAAAAACAATAATTTTATTAATACCCTTAAAAACACAACGGCACAAGTATCGATTAATCCTAGTTTAAAATTACAATTTGAAAAAGAAGAAGAAATAACCGCATGGGTGTTTGGTAACTACACTTACAATGCACCAATATCAAGCCTAAACAGAGTAAATTCTACCCCTTACACGAGCACTAATTTTGGGGGAGGAATGTGGCTAACATTACCTAACAAAATTAGGGTAGAGTCAGAGTTTGATTATTACATAAACAGTAAGCGTAGCAATGGTTACAACATTAACTATGGGATTTGGAATGCTAGTATTAGTAAGCGTTTTTTGAAAAACGAAAACCTCATAGCCTCCTTTAATGCTAATGATATTTTAAATCAGAATATTAGTGTAGCACGCACCGTAACCAACAACACCATTACTGATACAAAAACTAGTATTATAGCACGCTATTTTTTAGTAGGATTAACATGGAAATTTAACAGTACTAAAACTAAAGACGAGGATAATGAACACGGTATGTAAACACACTTTAGTGCTATTGCTATTAATAGCCAACGCTACACAAGCACAAATAACAGCAGGTAAAATAAGCTACGAACGTAAAACTAATCTTACCAAAAAATTTAAAGATGATGACTGGGCTAAAGATTATTTTAAAGTAAAAACCAAAGTAGATGAATTTGAACTTTACTTTAATGATACAGCCAGCGTGTTTATTGAAAAACCCACTGACGTAGAAGAGCGTAACGATTGGGCTACGAGCAAAAACGAAGTGTATCAAAACTATACTACCCACGAACGCCTTACTATACGCAGCGTGTGGGGCGAAAAATTTGCAATAACCGATACCGTTAAAAAACGTGCTTGGAAAATAACGGATAGCAAACGTAACATAGCAGGGTTTAATTGCCGTAAAGCAATATGGCAAAGTAGCGACACTAGTAACTTAAAAATGTATGCTTGGTATTGTAACGAAATAGTACCCAGCATTGGCCCTGAGAGCTTTGTAGGCTTGCCTGGCGCAATACTAGGGCTTGCTACCGAAGATGGTGGCATTGTGTTTTTTGCCACTAAGGTAGAAACACTTAACCCCAACATAAAACAACTATGGTACAAAGGCAAAAAGAAACGCTATACCACCACCGAATTTAAAACCGCTATAACCGCACAGTTTGGCGCTGACAAATGGTTTAAACGCCAAATGAAAGAACTGTTTGGTGCGTGGCAGTAATCTATTTTAATTACTCAAAAATAGTAAAAGGAACAATTTTACTATTCCAACCAAAATACTAAGTTTGTATACCAAACACAATTAATAAAAAATATAAACTCACATTGTAATTATGAAATTATTTTTAACCCTTATTTTATTTCAATTATCAATAATTAGTGTTGTAGCACAAACCAAACCTTCTACAAAACCAATAACCAAACCTACAACTAAGGGCGCAATAGTCCCCCCCTGCAAGCTACGATGCAAAGCCGAAATTGTTACCGATGTTGATGTTTTTTATACTTATAAAGAAAAAAAATCAGTATTAATAAAAGCTAATAAACCCTACCGTGCTATATTATTGTGTGGCGAAAATAAAATTGAAATTGAAGACCCTATAAATCCAAAATCGAAATACACTAAAATAATTAACGTAAAAGATACTATGCCCAAAAAGATAATGGTAGAGTTTTTGGGAAAAGATAAATTTATTGAATACGTACGTGATAACAATGTGGCAATGGTAGAATCATCGTTAAAAAAACACCCCGAGTTAGCCGATAATAAAAACGATGACCTTGACGTACACCCTGTAACCGTAGCTACTGAGCGAGGGTGCTTAGCCACACTTAAGCTATTGTTAGACAAAGGCGCACGTATTAATCCGCCCGCTGAGTTTAATCCCATACACAGCGCAATAGTTAATGATAAGTACGATGTGTTTAAATTATTATTGGAGCGTAAAGGCAACATTAATGCTAAAGATCCACAAAACTGGACACCACTGCATTTTGCCGTTAAATATAATCGTACGCAATACATTAAGGATTTGGTAGCTAACGGAGCTAAGATTAACGAACGTAATAACGAAAATGATACCCCTTACAAAATGGCATTAGAGTCGGCACAGTTAACTGTGGCAGGTATTCTTAAAGAAAAGGGAGGTATTGAATAGTTAGAGTTATATCATTTTTATAGTTTTAATTATTTAATACCTCCCACACAATTTGTGTGTGCACACCGTTATATACTCCAGCCACTATGTTAAAACGTTTAATTAATACACCAGCTGTTATTGCGGCACTAAAAACCGAAAGTAAGCAACCTCGCGCCTATATTTTAGTAGTGTTTGCTATTGTGTATAGTTTAATTTCGTTGGTTAATCATTATAACTATCGCACTTCAGCTTTTGATTTGGGTATTTATAGTAATTGCTTGTATCAGTATGCGCATTTACACAAAAATCATTATCCGTATTTGCATTATATGTTTACTAATGCCTTGGCTGATCATTTTTCGTTATACACCGTATTTTTAGCACCGCTATATTATATTTTTGATACTCCTACCTTATTATATGTGCAAATACTCTCCGTATTATTTGGTGCTGTTGGCATTTACAAAATTGTACAACGTAAGTATAATGTTGGTTATTTGCCCGAAATAGCTATGGGACATTACCTTTCATTTTTCGGAATTTTTTCAGCCTTATCGTTTGATTACCACGACAATGTGGTGTCGGCAATGTTAGTGCCTTGGTTTATTTATTATTTTGATAGTGGCAAAACCAAACTGACTATTTTGTTTGCGGTGCTTATTGTTGTAGGTAAAGAAAACATGCCCATATGGCTAGCTTTTATTTGTTTTGGATTGTTTGCGCTTAATTATAACGATAAAGCAAAACGAAATTTTGCCCTATTATTAGCGGGAGCATCAATTATTTATACGGTTGTAATTATAAAAATTGTAATGCCAGGCATCGACCCTATGGTAGCTAAAAATGGCTACAATGCTTTTCAATACTCAGTGTTAGGTAAAGATACTAAGGACGTGGTGTTTAACTTATTGCACCACCCGCTCACAATTATTAAAGCGTTTTTTGTTAGCCCTATTTTAGATTATCCCGAAACCCGCTTAATAAAAGCGGAACTTTATTTTTGCCTATTATTTTCGGGAGGATTTATGTTATTAGTTAAGCCCCAATATTTAATAATGTTAATACCCATTATTGCACAAAAAGTATTAAATAATGATTGTGGCAAATGGGGTATAAATGCACATTACTCTATTGAGCTTGTGCCTATTGTTATACTTGCTTTTTACGAAGGATTAAATTATTTAACCAATGCTAAAAACAAACTCATTATTGCGGGTTGCGTATGTGTAGCCACACTTGTAGTTACTATTGATAAAATTGAGCGCAGGTACTCGATATACTACATTCGCGATTTTTCGGCTTTTTATAGCGCCAACCATTATACCTGCTATTTTGATAAAACCGAAGTGCAGCGTGTTATTAATTTAATACCGTCTAATGCTAACCTTAGCGTTAGTACACACTTTGCGCCCCATGTATCGTTTCGTAAAAATGTGTATCAATACCCTGACGTGCACGATGCTCAATATATATTTGTGGCTAATTCGCCACTATCTTACCCAATACGCCAACCCGAAATGGAAATTAAAATTAAGGAGCTTTGCCAATCGCCGCAATGGGAAACCATTAGCAAGCAAAAAGGAATATATTTGTTTAAAAAGAAATAAACACCATGACTAATCAACCACACATTATAGAGTTTCCTAAATTAGGCACGCCCGATATTGGTTACATATCAGTAGCTGAAAATAGTAAGAATATACCCTTTGATGTAAAGCGTGTATTTTGGAGTTACCACACGCCTGATAATGTGGTGCGTGGGCGTCATGCGCATCATCAAACCGAAATGATATTAATAGCCACCCTTGGGCGAATAATAGTAAATACCGAAATGCCTAATGGCGACCTTAATGTATTTTCGTTAGAGAGCCCTAATCAAGGGTTGTATTTACCCAAGTATTGCTGGCATACCATGCAATACAGCCACATAGCAGTACAATTAGTATTGGCTTCGGAGCTGTATAACGAGCAAGATTACATTAGAAACTATGATGATTTTAAATTAATTAAAGCCGTTTAATGCAATGAATTATTTTAAACACACTACCGCAGAGGTTAGTACTGAAACCATAGGTATTGATACCAAAATATGGCAATACGTAGTAGTAGCAAAGGGGGCTACAATAGGTAGTAATTGTAACGTGTGTTCGCACTGTTTTATTGAAGGAAATGTAATTATTGGTAATAATGTTACGCTAAAAGCTGGGGTATATTTATGGGACGGAATTACTATTGAAGACAACGTTTTTGTGGGACCCAACGTAGTGTTTACTAATGATATTTATCCGCGTAGTAAACAGTTTAAACCTGCCGCATCTACCATAATCAAGCGTGGAGTGTCGTTGGGTGCTAACTCTACCATACTTGCAGGCACTATACTTGGGCAGTATGCTATGACTGGTATTGGAAGCGTGGTAACTAAAAATTTAAAATCGCACGGATTATATTATGGCAACCCTGCCACGCACAAAGGCTGGGTAGATGAATACGGAGAAAAACTTATATTTGATGCTAACACAAAATTGTGGCACAACACCAATAACGAATTTTACAAAGAAGAAACAACAGGCTTAATTAAAATTGAACACTAAGATGAACGTACCTTTTTTAGATTTAAAAAGCATTAACAAAAACTATCAAACCCAACTTGTACAACAGTTAAACAACGTAATTGATTCAGGTTGGTTTATTATGGGAACTCAACTTACGGAGTTTGAAAAACAGTATGCACAATTTAACGCAACGCAACATAGTATAGGTGTAGGTAATGGCTTAGATGCTTTGGTGCTATCGCTCAAGGCGTTAGGAGTGGGCGAGGGCGACGAAGTTATTGTGCCGTCTAACACTTACATAGCAAGCTGGCTGGCGGTATCGTATGTGGGAGCAACCGTTGTACCTGTAGAGCCTAATTTAGCTACTTACAACATTGATGTAAGATTAATTGAACAACATATTACGCCCAAAACCAAAGCCATAATGCCCGTAAACTTGTACGGGCAAGCTGCCGAATTGGAGGCTATAATGGCACTGGCCACCAAACATAACTTAGTAGTGGTAGAAGATAACGCACAAGCACAAGGCGCCACCTGCAATGGTAAATTAGCAGGGAGTTTTGGCCATGCTAATGGCACAAGTTTTTACCCTGGTAAAAACTTAGGTGCATTGGGTGATGCAGGTGCTATAACTACTAATAGCGATGCTGTGGCGCACAAAATAAAAGTGTTGCGCAACTATGGGTCGCAACAAAAATATTACAACGAAGTAAAGGGTTATAATTCTCGTTTAGATGAATTGCAGGCTGCTTTTTTGAGTGTTAAATTACCTCATTTAACTGCCGAAAATAATGCCCGTGTAGCCATAGCTAACAATTATTTACAACAATTAGCTAATGTAGGCGATGTTGTACTTCCTGCGATAGCAAAGGGTTGCACGAGCAACTATCATTTATTTGTAATACGAACATCTAAACGCAACGAGTTACAAACTTACCTACAAGCCAATGGTATTGGTACTGTTATACACTATCCCGTGCCACCCCATAAACAGCAAGCCTATGCCGATTGTGGTTTTACCGAAAATCAATTTCCAATAGCCACATTAATAGCTGATACCTGCCTATCGTTACCAGTATATCCTGGTATGAAGGCTGAGCAAATAAATTATGTGTGCGCTACTATACAACAATTCTATGCCTAAACTATCCATAATAATTCCGTGTTATTACAACGGCGAAAATATTCCTATTACTAAAGAACGTTTGTTGCACAACGAAACATTGTTTACTAACGATGTTACGTTTGAATACGTAATGGTAGACGATGGTTCAAAAGATAATACGTTAGAAGAACTTATTAAATTTAAAGACGAAAATCCTAACAAAGTTAAGGTAGTAAAATTGGCGGGTAACGTAGGTTCGTACAACGCAATACTAGCAGGTATGCACCACGCCACAGGCGACTGCTGTGTAGTAATAGCCGCTGACTTACAAGACCCACCCGAACTAATGGTAAAAATGTACGAACATTGGCAACGTGGCATTAAGCTCGTAGTGGGCAACAGAGCCGATAGAGAGGAGTCGTTTTTTCAAAAAGCATTTTCAAACACGTATCATGCCATGATACAAAAATTTGCACTGTCCAACATTCCTGACGGTGGTTTTGATTATGTGTTTTTTGACAAACAATTAAAAGACGATGTAGTAAAGATTAACGAAAAAAATACCAACACCCTGTACCTATTAGCGTGGCTTAACTACGATATGGTGTGCATACCTTACACTCGTGTAAAGCGAGAGGTGGGCAAATCGCGCTGGACACTGCAGAAAAAAATAAAACTATTTATCGATTCTTTTATTTCGTTTTCGTATGCACCGCTCAAGTTCATATCTATAGTAGGTATTGGCTTGGGGTTGTGTGCATTTTTATATAGTTTATTTATTATTGTAATGCGCCTTACGGGGCATATTGATGCTGGAGGTTGGTCGAGTTTAATGGTAGTGATATTATTTGTATCCTCGTTTCAAATGATAGGCTTAGGTATAATAGGCGAATATGTGTGGCGCAACTTAGAAGCAAGCCGCAACAGACCTGTGTATGTAATAGACAAAATTTATGAATAAGACAACACGACACCAATTTATTAATACTAATCCAGTGCAAATTCTATTAATAGTATTTGTGTTTTTGTATAGCTTTTACAACGTACTATTTAACGTAAAACCCTATCCTAGTGGGTACTGTGCCGAATATGTACTTACTACCGAAGCTATTGTTAATCATGGTAGTACGGATATTCGCAGCCAAGATTTTGAAAGCTTTAAAACAAACTACGCTTTAAATGATACATGGGATAACACGGACACAAGTGAGTTTTTTGATGGATACAGTACTTTTTTCAAACAAGATACCTTAGCCTTTGGCGATTACTACAAAGGTATTTATACTGCTACTAATGGTTTACACTACGCAAGCCATAGTACAACATTAGCCTACTTAAATACGCCAATGTTGCTGCTAATAAAAGCGCTAGGGCAAAACCCAATATACAGCATACCCTTAACTAATGTGCTGTGTATTATACTGGTGCTAGCATTACTATTATTAATTGGTAATTATAGTTTGTTAACGCACTGCATTACTGCATTAAGTTTTTTATGTTCAGCTATTATGTGGTATAGTGGTTGGTTAGGTGCTGAGGTTTTTGTAATGTGTGGTGTAACCGCAGGGCTTTGGTTGTACTTACACAGTTACAGATATTGGGGGCTTGTAAGCATTGCTATAGTGTCTACACAAGCATTACCATTAATTATAATACTCATAGTATTATGCGTACATAATTTATATGTAACTAAATTTAATAAAAAAACAATTGGAGTAATATCCCTTTTATTACTACTTACAGCGTTGCCATGGATTATTTATTATACTCATTTTAATACATTAAACGTATTGGCTTACACCAACTACAGCACTTGGGAGCTTGTAAGTGCAGGGCGTGTGTTTAGTCTTTTATTTGATTTAAATCAAGGAATTATTATTACTATACCTTTGGTGTTAGTATTTTATATAGTACTGTGGGCAAAAAGTACTATTGACTTCTTACGCAAAAAAAGCACAGAACCATTTCACGTTATTTTTCCTATAGCTGTGCTTGTACTTATGGTAATTATAAGCACAAGTGCTGATTGGAATCAACCACAGCACGTAATAAACAGCTACGCTACCTACCCAAGCCTACTTATACTTACGCATTGCCTCTATTGGTTAAACAATTTGCAAATAAGTACTGTAGCTAAAACAGTACTACAAGTTGTGTTGTTAGCATCGCAAGCGGCTACTACACTTAACCATAGCGTAAAAGAAAAAGGTGCTTGGGGCGATGGTAACAAATTTAAACCCATGGCAGAGTGGGCAATGTATAATTGTAACGATTGGTACAACCCCGACCCCGAAATATTTATAGAGCGCTTGCCTAATAATAGTACGCAACAAAACATAGCTACCTACGTAAATGCTAATGGCGAAGTATATAAAATAGCTATAAATACTAACGACCTAAATAGCTTAAAATTAATAGGATTGAACGATGTGCAAATTAGCAACATTACTCCCTGTATTGTTAAAGCGGGCTATCAGTTTACTACGTTTAATAACACTACAGCAACCCATACACTTTATACTAACTGGGGATATATTAACCGTAAGGATATTGTAACTCACTTAGACAGCGGTACTATTGCTACTATTGAAGCACGTTATGTAATGATAAAATACATTAACGAGATACAACAGCTAATAATAGGTATGCGTAATGATTCCGTTATATATGCTCAAATAGTAGAGAAAGCAAAATTGCGTAATGCAGCTGTGGAGGGAGTGTTGGTGGCAGATGCTATATGGATACTACAACCGCCTGCTAAAGCTATTAGTGCACAACAACTAATAGATAAACTAATTAATACCCCTGAAATATACTCTGAAATAGTACAAAAAAGCCAAGAACGCAAAGCCCCAGCAGGCGATGTAGTAATAGCCGATACTAAATATATATTAGGATTACCTCCTCAATAAAAGTAGTTAACACCTAGTTTATTTTAAAATTAAAAATATGATACAAACTAAACAATTTAATTTTTGGGCCCCGCTTATTATATTATTAATACTCTGTTATTTTTCGCTGTTTCATCAGTTAGCAAAACAACCTATTAATATGTGGGATGAAGCTAGTTATTCTTTAAATGCCCAAGAAATGATAGAGAGAGGAAACCCTATAGAAGTTTATCTCTTAGGTAAGCCTGACTTATATAACTCCAAACCACCATTGGCAATATGGTGTATGGCAGGATGTATTAAAATTTTGGGATTTAATGAACTGGGTGTTAGAATGGCCTCTGCTATTTTTGCACTTTTAACTGCCTTATTACTTTGGATAATTGGAATAAGAATAGTTAAAAACAATTGGATAGCCTTAACACTTCCTTTAGTACTAATAAGTAGCTTTGGTTATGTAGGTTGGCATACGGCTCGCACTGGAGATACTGATGCTGCTCTGGCATTTTAGGTTTTATTGCAGTCTATATTAATATTGGCATACACACATACACAATCATTAAAAAAAGCCCAACTCTATTTAATACTATTTGGTTTTGCTTTTTCTTTTGGTTGCTTAACTAAGGGGATTGCAGGTATAACTGCTATACCTGGTATTTTGGCATGGTTAATTTACAATGGTAAATTAAAATCAACTTTATACAATAAGGGATTTTACATTGCTTTATTATCGTTTTTGATACTTGTTATAGGATACTATTGGTTAAGAGGACATTTAACGCCTGGTTATATTAACGCAGTTTTAGAAAATGAAATTTTAGGACGATTGAAAAGACAAGATTTTTTAAATCAAAAAAGTTTGCCTTTTTATTTTTATTTTGAATGTATGATTACTCAAGATAGGTTTTATACTTGGATTTTGATATTACCACCTAGTATTTTTTATATTCTTACACAAAAAGCAAGTGTTACAAAAAATGCAGGAGTGTTTTTCACATTCATATTTTTTAGCGTTGCAATTTTATTAGCTATATCTCGCACAAAACTAGAATGGTACGATGCACCGCTTTACCCCTTAATGGCAATAATTATAGGGCTTTCGGTTTTTATGTTGATAAACGATACAAATAACAAAAAAGTAATGGTGTTATTTGCTTACATTTTTTGTTTTCCTTTTTACAAAATAATTTTAAATAATGATAGTGTTATTAAAGGAACAACGCTGGGTAATTTTATTACTGAAATAAGGGGGAATAGCAAACATAAAAAAGACCATATCTACATTATTAATTCTGATGCAAATTTTACTGTAAATTTTTATTGTAAAAAAGATTGTGTTGATGGTAATAGTAGCGAAATAATTACACAAGATTCAAATTTATTAGGTGCAGGAAGCTACATTCTTACTGAAAAATATGCTAGAGAGGTAGATGTAAATAATATATTTAATTTAACTCTAGTACATCGTAATGAGCAATGTGCCTATTATAAAATTATAGGTAAAAAATAGGAGCATTGCCCATTATAATTATTGAGTTACATAGTAAATACAACTAGTATCACCTTCACTTAACGTAAGCTAAAAGATACAGGCAAGTTAAACTGCACGCGTACTTTTTTACCATTTTGCCTGCCAGCTATCCATTTAGGCATACCTTGCACTACACGTGTAGCTTCGTTAGCCAAGCCAGCACCGCCTTTAACACCTTGTAAGGTTGCTACGCTGGTAATACTTCCGTCAGTCTCTACCACAAAGGTTAAAAACACTTTGCCGCCAATATTGTTTTCTTTTTCAAGTTGAGGATACTGTATTTTATCGCCAAGGTATTTCATCATTTCAGCTTCTCCTCCAGGAAATTCGGGCATTTGCTCAGCAATACGCATTGGCGGTTCTTCCTTAGGTTGTTCTTCAATAATTAGTTCAACTCCACCACCATTACCTGTGGGCAAAAAATTAGATGCTCCGTCGCCATCAGTTCCCACAGCTACTACAGTTCCTATTTGTTTATCTTTTTTATCCTCCTCGGTAGGTGGCAATTCATCCTCAGGTACCTCGGTATCAATAACAATTACAGGCGGTGTAACTTTTATCATCTCTACTTTTTCGGCAGGTGCCATTTCAATCGGGTGGTCATCTAATTTTTTATTTTCTTCAATTTTTGGAGTAATATCTACTATAGTAATTATATCGTTTATTGTGGCGGGAGGCACATCGCTAAATGCCATTACTATACGTGGCACTATTATTAATACTGCACCCATGGCAAGGGTAATTAGTAGGCCCCACAGCGTGTTACGGCTTTGATTTTGGCGCAATACATACGCTCCGTAATTTTGGTTACGACCTTCAAAAATGAGTTCTACCCACTGTTTGTCAAAAACATTTGTTTCCATTTTGATTGATTATTTAAGGGTTAATTGATTTGTTGAATGATGAATTGATAGCGATTGTAAATAATTCAATAGTTCTTTGGGCTGTATAAGGCATTACTGATTCTTACGTAGTTCCCTGAGTTTTCATCGAAGGGACGTATATTAGTAAAAAGTGCTTGCACTCGTCCCTTCGATGAAAACTCAGGGAACTAGCA
>JAYWFU010000147.1:0-112434 GCA_043778625.1 Bacteroidia bacterium
CAACTCTTTGATACTTTCTTTAATTTGAACTTTTTTAGGTCGTGCCATAAATGAATTGTTATATAGTCCAAATATACTAAAAAATATTACAAAACAAAAATTGGACTATATATTACTTCAAATTGGTATTATCATCATAAGTACCAATAATTAACTCGCCGTACGCCGATGGATAATAAATATATTCAATACAATTGTTAGGCATATCAAGGGCTAAATTATAATGAGATGTTAAGCGTGTAATATTGTTTTACTATTTAATTAGAATAAATTTAACGAAAATAATTCAGTAAATTATAAATTTATATAATTGATTATCAAATTATTAAATACTATTTTAGTACTTTGTATTGCATAGTAATAAACTAAGCATACATTTGTGCTATAAATAGTTCAGTAGTAAACATACAATCATAAAATAAAATGGACATAGAAAACACACGGCAACAAATGCGCAAAGGCATACTAGAATTTTGCATAATGGGTATATTACACAAGCACGGAGAATCGTACCCGTCGGAAATACTAGAGCAACTCAAAGATGCAAAATTAATAGTAGTAGAGGGTACAATATACCCTTTGCTAACACGGCTCAAAAACGACGAATTACTTACCTACCGCTGGGAAGAATCAACCATGGGACCGCCTCGTAAATATTATAAATTAACCACCGAAGGCAAAAAATTTTATGCCGCATTGGGGCTTACCTGGAAAGAATTAAATACTGCCGTTTTAAAAATTACTAACTAAATAACTTACATAACTCATGAATCGTACAATTGACATTAACTTAGGAGGTATGGTATTCCATATTGATGAAAATGCTTACCCAGTTTTAAATGAATATTTACAAACATTAAAAAAACATTTTGCTACACAAAAAGGAGGCGATGAAGTAATGACGGATATTGAAATTCGTATTGCCGAAATGTTTCAAAAGCACACTAATATTACCAAGCAAAACATTACTATAATTGATGTAGAAGAGGTAATGCACACTATGGGTAGCCCCGAAAATTTTGAGAGTGACGACGCCACAACTTCATCTAAAACAAATTACACCCCACCCCCGCACGAGGCTACAACACCAGTAGCCAAACGTATATACCGCGATACTGATAGCCGCATATTAGGCGGGGTGTGTGCTGGTGTTTCTAATTATTTGGGCTACGACCCTATATTTATTCGCTTGGCATTTGTTATTGCAATGTTTGGTTTTGGCTCAGGAGTATTAGTGTATTTAGTGCTTTGGATTATTATACCCGAAGCCCGCACATCAGCCGAAAAATTACAAATGCACGGCGAGCCTATAAACATTGCCAACATCGAAAAAACTATTAAAAGTGAGTTTGATTACGTAAACCAAAAGTTTAAAAGCAATGATTTAAGCGGACAAATGATTAATGCTACTCGCTCTATTTCGGATAACGTAGTACGTATTTTAAAAGTAATAGTTAAAATAATACTTACCCTACTAGCCGTGTTAGGTGCGTTTATAGGGGGTATATTATTATTGTTTTTGTTACAAACGTTATTTGCCTCTGACGCAGTAATGAATATTGGTAATAATGGTATAAATTACTGGCCAAACGGGTTTAAAATTGATAGCTTTTTTGATAACCTAACGCACGTGTGGCAAGCCAAATTAGCACTATTGTTAGTGTTGGGTGTACCCTTAATAACTATGGTGTACAACGGTGTACGTACATTATTGGGAGTAGCTCGCAACAAATATTTTACACGTATAGCAAGCGGACTTTGGTTAGTAGGGCTATTGTTAAGTATTGTTTCGTTTAATCGTGTTAATAAAGTATTTAGTAATACATCGTCGTTAAAAAACAGTGTGTATTTGAATACTACTACCAATAAAACGCTAGTACTAAAAACAACTAATGTGGGCAACGACGAAGAGGAAGAAGAAATTAAATTTGGAGTAACATTAGGATCAATATTATTTAATAACGATAATGAAACTAATGTAAACAAAGGCATACCCACTGTTAAAATACTTAAAAGCACTACCGATAGTGCTTATATAATTATTACAAAGCAAGCTAATTCGTCAACTAAAAAAATGGCAGCAAGCCTTGCCAATCAATTAACATACACTATTAAGTTAGCTGACTCGGTAATTACTATTGATAATATGTTTACCATAAATAATTTAAACAAATGGCGTAACCAACGTTTATCAGTAAAAGTATATTTGCCTGTTGGTCAAAAAATATTTATTGACCCATCAGTACAGCGTTTGCTTGACGATATTGATAATGTGAGCAATACCTACGACGGCGACATGGTAAACCACACATGGCAAATGCAAACACAAGGCTTAGTATGCTTAGATAAAATTATAAATGAGGAGGACAACGAGCCATCAACTAATAATGATACCGAAGATGTGAACATGAGCATAAGCAAAGACGGCGTGTACGTAAATGGTAAGCGAGTAGACGATGATGACAAAAATGAGAAAAACATTAACATTGATGCAAAAGAAGTACATTTAAAAATTAACGAAAATGGAGTAAGCGCACAAGTAAAAGGAAACAAGAAGAAGAAATAAAACATATAGTGCATATCTCTAACTGTATTCGGGCTCATTAACACTGTTAATGAGCCCGAATTGGTAATATGAATAAGCCTTGGTTCGTGTACCCACGAACCAAGGCGACGAAAACCATTGATATCAATTTTTGAATTGAAAAAATAACTTTAGCCGTAATGAACAAAATAATTAAGGTACAAACGTTAGCTCAAACACCAACGAATACGAGTTGTTACGAGTGTTGGGTATTTGCATACCTAACGTTAATGGCATACGAGGTAATGGATAATAAATAATACCTAACGAGGTATAGCTTAGTGCATTATTGCCTAGCACGCTTTCGGCCATAGCGTGTAATTTAGTAGTTATGGGTACTTCGGCGCCTAGCCAAATACCTAATCTGTTACCTCGCCCACCATAGTGCCGAGTGTTATAGTAAGTACCTAGCACTAACTTGCTTTCGTGTACTAAAATATCCTCAATTAAAACATTACCATAACATAAGTTTGCTAATCGTTCGCGTTTGTTATTTGTAAAATTAATACCTGACTGCCCTCCAAAAGCTAATTTTACACGTTCCGATAGCTTAACTACCTTCAACGCATTTACTGTAACTAAAGGGTTGTAAGGGTCTACATCACTACTGTCGTTGTGTAAAAACGAAACTTTTTTTTCGCTAAAATTTAACCCTAAAATATTTAACCCTACTTCAAATCCTTTGCCTAGCCCATAATCAATAGTGGTGTTGGATTGAATTAGTTCGTTAAAATTAATTTGTTGCTGAAAAAAAACTTTTTTAGCAGTAGTAACTTCGCTCGAAGGTACGTTTATAAAATTTTGCTGCGCAATGGCATTGCTACAGTAGCAAGCCATTACGAGCAATAGTAGGAAACTATGTTTCATACTTACACTATGTTTTGAAATCCTTCTAACAAAATTATCTCCAGCCTCCGCCCAATGCTTTATACACATTAACCACAGCATTCATTTGCATTTTTTTGGTTTCAATTAATTCAAAGCGCGATTCTAAAGCATCACGCTGGGTTAGTAATACTTCCATATAATCTGCCCTTGCTGATTTGAATAACGTACCCGCAATATCAATAGATTCAGTTAACGCTTGCACTTGTTTGTTTTTTAAATCGTAGCTTGCTTTAAGGTTATTAATGTTCGAAAGTTGATTAACCACTTCAATATGTGCTTTTAAAATTGTGCGTTCGTAATTATAAATAGCTTGTACTTGTTTAGCATTAGCTGAGTAATAATTAGCTTTTATTGCGTTTCGGTTTAATAACGGTGCTACCAAATCTCCTGCTAACGAATAAATTAATGACTGTGGTGTTTGCAACAAATATTTTACGTTAAACGCATTGTAACCCGCCCCAGCTGTAATACGCAACGATGGGTAAAATTCAGCCTTAGCTATATTTACATCTAGTTTTGCAGCCGTCATTTGTTGCGATGCTTGTTTAATATCTGGGCGATTATCTAACAATTGCGAGGGTACACCCTCGGTAATAACATTGGGTACAAGTGCAGTAAATGTTTGCGAACTACGCATTACGGGTTGAGGAAAACGCCCCACCAAAAAATTAATTCGATTTTCGGTTTCTACAATTTGTTGCATTATGTAGTATCTACGACTTTGGTTTTTTAATACCTCAGCCTCAAACCTACGCACAGCAAGCTCAGTAACTCTTGCGGCTTGTTTTTCGAGCTTAACTATTTCCAACGAATTTTCGTACAGTTTAATATTTTGGTTTAATAATTCTAATTGATTATCCAAGGCCATTAATTCATAATAGGAATTAGCAATTTCGGCAATTAGGTTAGTAACCATAAAATTTCGCCCCTCAATGGTAGATAGGTATTTGTACACTGCTGATTTTTTAGCATTGCGTAATTTTTTCCAAATATCTACTTCCCACGAAACATTAGCCCCCACAATAAAGTTACCTAATGCATCAGGCACTTTTCGGTTAGGAGTAATGTCGTTGGCGGCATCGCTTGCACCTCGGCTAGTGTATAACCCTGTTTTATCAACACCTGCACCTGCGCCTACGCTTAGGTTAGGTAAGTAAGCCCCCTTGCGGGCACGCACCTCATTATTGGCCATATTAATTTCTTGTAGCATAATGTTTAATTCCTGATTGCGTTGCAAAGCAGAATCTATTAAGGCTGATAAATTAACATCAGTAAAATAGTTTCGCCATTTGGTTTTGGCTATACTAACGCTATCGGTTGAGTTGGCAAATGCCGTAGGAACGGTTTTGTTTTCGTTACGTTGTTGAACGTTAGCAGGGCCTATGCAGGCAGTATGTAGCAACGATAGCACTGTTATAGCCACATACACATATAATTTACTTGTTTTCATTGTTTTCGTCTTCTTCGTTAGTGTGTGGAAAATCGTCTATTTGGTGTACAAAATCTTCGGTTAAGGAGTCCGTATCTTCATTTTTAATAAGTTGACGCCCCTCAGCTATCGAACCAAAAATGTAGTACAAGCCAGGTACTATAATTACGCCGAAAATAGTACCAAACAACATACCGCCAAGTGCTGATGCACCAATAGTACGGTTACCAATTGCGCCTGCCCCGTGCGCAAGCACTAATGGTATTAAGCCTGCAATAAAGGCAAATGAGGTCATTAAAATTGGGCGAAAACGTACCTTAGCCCCCTCAATAGCAGCTTCCAATACTGTAAAGCCTTGTTTTTGTTTGAGCACGGCAAACTCTACAATTAACACCGCATTTTTGCCCAACAAGCCTACGAGCATTACTAGCCCTACTTGTGCATAAATATCGTTGGCTAGGCCAAAACCTTTTATCATTAAAAACGAACCAAATATTCCAGCAGGCAACGATAGTATAACCGATAGCGGTATAATAAAACTTTCGTACTGTGCCGCTAATACAAAATACACAAACATTAATACTATTAAGAAAATGTATATGGCTTCGTTACCACGGCGGGTTTCGTCATACGATAGTGCAGCCCAATCAATATCATAGCCATGAGGCAATGTTTTGGCGGCTACTTCTTGCACGGCTTTAATAGCCTCGCCACTACTGTAGCCCTTGGCAGGCCCGCCTCTAATAGCAGCGGTGTTGTACATGTTGTAATGGTTAATTTCGTTAGCACCTTGTTTTTTGTGTATTTTCATAAAGGCCGAAAATGGTACCATTTCGTCACGATTATTTTTTACATACAAATTCATAATGTCCGTTGGTACTTTACGAAATTGAGGATCAGCCTGCACAAATACTTTAAAAAAACGTTGGTACTTAATAAAACCTAGCTCATAAGTACTACCTACAAAAATAGAAAGCGTGTTCATAGCATTGCCTATACTCACCCCTTTTTGCATGGCGGCTTGGTTATCAATTTCAATTTCGTATTGCGGATAGTTAGCACTAAAAAAAGTAAACAAACCTGTAATTTCTTTGCGCTCTTTCATTTCGTGCATAAAGTCACTGGTTACTTTTTCCAGTTGTTTATAATCGCCACTATTAGTTTTATCTAATAACTGTAATGCAAACCCTCCTGCTGCTCCAAAGCCTGGTACTGCTGGTGGGTCAAAAAATTCAATGGTAGCTCCAGGTATCGCTTTTGCTTTTTGTTCAAGCTCTACAATAATTTCGCTTACCGTATGTTTTCTATCTTTCCAAGGTTGCAAGTTAATTAAGCACGTACCTGCGTTTGAGCCTCTACCCTCAGTTAATACCTCATAACCCGCTATTGACGATACCGATTTTACACCCTCCACCTTATTAATAATAGTTACTAATTTGTTAGATAAATCGTTGGTGCGCTCTAGCGTAGAACCTGGTGGAGTTTGAATAATAGCATATAACATTCCTTGGTCTTCGCTAGGAATAAAGCCTGTGGGTAAGCTTGTACTAATAATAAATATTCCGAAACTAAATACCGCAAATAAACCTATGGTAATAAGTCGGCGGTGCGCAATTAATTTAAGTAACCACACGTATTTATCCGTTAATTTTTCAAATCCACGATTAAAGTAATCTAAAAAATTATTTAACCATGTTTTTTTGCGAGGTTGTCCGTGGTTATTTTTTAATATCATAGCACACAGTACAGGTGTAACCGTTAGTGCCACAACCCCCGACAATACAATAGAAGACGCCATGGTAATAGAAAACTGACGGTAGAACGTACCTACTGGGCCACTCATAAATGATACTGGTACAAACACAGACACCATTAATAATGTAATGGCGATAACTGCACCACTAATTTCGCCAATTACCTTGCGTACCGCATTGTATGGCGATAGATGCTCTTCTTCCATCTTGGCATGCACGGCCTCCACCACTACTATGGCATCATCGACGACAATACCAATGGCTAATACCAATGCAAACAGGGTTATCATATTAATGGTAAGACCAAATAATTGCATACAAAAAAACGCACCAATTAATGATATAGGTACTGCCAATGTTGGGATAAGTGTGGAACGCCAATCGCCAAGGAAAATAAATACCACCAAAGCCACCAATATAAAAGCATCGCGCAGAGTGTGCATTACGTTTTCAATAGAGGCATCAAGGAAATTAGATACATCGTAGCTTACTTCGTACTCCATACCTGGTGGGAAGGTTTTTTTTAAGGCCTCTAATTTTTCTTTTACTTTTTCAATTACTTCACTAGCATTACTACCATAGGTTTGTTTTAATACTAATGCCGCTGACGGATGCCCATTCATACTCGAATAAATATCGTAGTACTCGCTCCCTAACGAAACGGTTGCCAAATCTTTTAATCGAAGATTTTCGCCTTTGGCATTAGCTCTAATAATTACGTTTTCGTATTGCTCGGGAGTATTAAAACGGTCGGTGTAGGTAAGTACATATTCTAAGGCTTCGGCCTGTTTACCATCGCCACGGCCTATACGCCCTGGTTTACCAATAATACTTTGGTCGCTAAGGGCTTCCATTACCTCATCGGGCGATACATTGTAGGCACGCATCCTGTCGGGGTTAAGCCACACACGCATTGCATACTGCCTACTCCCTAATATACGTACTTGCCCAATACCGTTAATACGTTGCAACTCAGGCACCATATTTACACCTGCGTAGTTAAAGAGGTATTTCATGTTGGCGTTTTTATCCTTACTGTAAAGATTAACGTACATTAACATACTAGGTATTACGGGCGTAATAACAACTCCCTCACGTTGCACTAAGGTAGGTAGCCTATTAGTTACTTGCTGCACACGGTTGGATACTTGCACCAAAGCTTGATTAATATCAGTACCAGGGTTAAACACTACTTGAATGTTAGCCTCGCCTGCACTTGTGGCATCAGAGGTCATGTAGCGCATACCCCAAGCCCCGTTAATAGATTGCTCTAGTGGGATAATAACCGATTCGGCCAATGATTTGGCACTAGCACCAGGGTACGATGCACTTACCATAACCACGGGAGGTGCTACCTCAGGAAACTGTGAGGTAGGTAATGTTTTTATAGCCAGCATACCTAAAAATAATATCACAAGCGATATTACTATGGCCAAAACTGGACGTTGAATGAATTTGCTAAACATAGTGTTAGTGTTTTTTTAGTTTGATGATTGTACCAGTTGTAATTTTTGCCTTGGTTCGTGTACTCACGCAACAATAGTATTTAATTAGTTCGTGGGTACACGAACCAAGGCGGCAAAAGTCAATTATAATTACTCTACATACACACTTAGTTTCGGAAACACAGCTTCGGGTGTTTCGTAGGTGTAGGTAATTTTTTCGTTGTTTTTTACTTTTCTAATTCCTTCCAACAATATGCGTTCATTAGCTTGCAAACCACTCTTAACAACATACAAATCAGGCATTTCCGATGCTATTGTAATTTCGCGCGAGTGCAAGATGTTATTTTTGTCTACCACAAAAACATATTTTTTTTCCAATATTTCGTAAGTAGCTTTTTGCGGAATTATAATCGCATTTTTTAAGGGAATTCCCATTTCGATATTACCCGTTTCGCCGTGGCGCAATAATCGCTTAGGGTTAGGGAAAGTAGCTCTAAAAGCAATGTTTCCCGTTTCGTTATTAAAATCGGCTTCAATTGCTTTTACTACACCTGCGTAATCAAACGGTTGGTTATTGGCCATTAATAAGTTTACTTTTAACAAATTTTCCTCCGTGCTATGTGTTTTGTAGTTTAAATATTCTACTTCTGGCACATTAAAATAAACCCACATATCGCTGTTGTCGGATAGGGTACTTAGTAAATCGCCTTCGTTAATTAGGCTTCCTAATCGTACCTGAAAATGATCCATTATTCCGTCGAACGGAGCTCTAATTTCAGTAAATTGTAAGTGGGCTTGTGCTAAGTTTACTTCAGCTTTGGCCTTGTCTAATTTAGCTTTGGCTAAGGCAAGCTCGTTAGTAGATACTACATTTTTGTCGGACAGTTGCTTTGTGTTTTGATACTCAATTTCAACAAAATTAGCTTCCGCTTGCGACTTTTGTAACTCAGCATTATAAATAAGAGGCATTATCTTAAACATTAATTGCCCTTTTTTTACGGCTTGCCCTTCATCTACATATATTTTTTCTAAATATCCTTTTTCTAAAGCTCTTAATTCAATATGCTGTATTGCATGTATTTGGCACACATAATTACGTTTAATCAAAGTATCTTTTTGCAACGGGCTTGTTACCAAAAAGTTAGTTTCCTCTTCTTTTTCTTCGTGATGTGATGCACAGCTTACCACTAATAAAGTGCTACACAAGCTTGCATAAATTAAAATTTTGGTCATAATAACGTATAGTTAAATAATAGTAAGGTTACTTTATTTGAGTAACGAGTTAAACTAATTGTGAGGGGGATTGCTGCCTAGCTATGCAATTTATTAAATAGGGTATTATGCTTATAGTGGCATAATAAAAGACACGGAGTATCTTAAACTATTTAAAAAAATTGTAACTGCGCTTAGGCAAATTAAAACAATTACTAATTAAGTAATTGTCATACACGTAAGTTCCTAATACGAAGGTATATAGGAACTTGTGGAGCTATAGTATAATAGCTTTTGAAATGGTACTTGCACTGAACTTTGCCAATAGTGTAGCGCAAAGTAGTTACTAGTGCCAACTGGGTTATGCAGTTAGTAGTAATTAATTCGTCTTCGCTTTCTGTTTCATCTTCCTCCGCACAAAAATCAAAATTAGAATTGTTTTGCGTGTGGTGTTGATTACTAAAGTGCAATTTGTTGTTAGTATTGCTTTCAAACTGCTGCAAACTCACATTAGCAAACACATTACTAATAGCACACACCAATACAAGCGCTAGTGCTAAAACAAAATGTTTGATAAATGTGCTAATCATTACTTGGTTGTTATTTTGAAAATTCAAATGTATGTTTAAAATTTAAACAATAGTTGTGCCAAATGCTTTTTATTCAAAATATAATTGATACACCACAGCTTTATTTTTATTGCAACTAAAATTTACATTGAAATTCACATTGCGTTTAACTTCTCTTTTATTAAAACCGAGAGCCAAAGCCAACGCAATGTTAATACCCCTAACTATCAGTCTTTATTTAACAGCATGTTATTGGGCATATACACCACAGCTCCTACACTAACGCTAGTGCAGGAGCCGTAGTAGTTGTACTTATTGTGCAATTTACAACACAATACCGCTTTTGGCTTGGCTAAATGCCCCTTTGGTTTTGCCAATTGGGGCGTATTTAAAATGTAGGGCATGTAGGCCTGGATTACTTACAATGCCAAATAAAATAAGGTCGTATATATCAACAAAATAGCCTAGTGCAGCCACAATAACTATGGCATTAAATGGATTACTGTTGTTACCGTGGTTTTGAGTAAGAGTTATTTGTTTTATTTAATCCATTTTTAAAATTTATTTTTTATTTAATTTCCGCCTTGGTTCGTGTTTTCACGAAACAACTGATGTGCTATTGTTTCGTGAAGACACGAACCAAGGCGGGACTAGTGGTGTTTACTAGTACTTTCAGCACCTATTTTTTCAATTTCTTTTTTTAGTTCCTGCATCAATTGCTTTTCGGTAGGAAGATATAATTGATATTTACTTGCTACGATGTTTTTGTTGTTTTCGGGCAATGTTATTTTTACTACTGCATCGTTTTTATCTGCACACAGTAATATGCCTATCGTATTTGTTTCAAAATCTTGTTTTTCAAAACGGTCGTAATAGTTTACATACATTTGTAACTGACCAATATCTTGATGTGTTAATTTAGTTGTTTTTATTTCTATTATCACAAAGCATTGTAGTAATCGGTTGTAAAATACTAAGTCCACAAAAAACTCATCTCCTTCAATATGTATTCTTTTTTGTCGTGCCACAAACGAAAATCCATTACCTAATTCTAATATAAAATCTTGTAAATTACTTATTATAGCCGTTTCTAAATCGTGCTCGTAATATGCCGTTTCTCTTTTTAAGCCTAAAAACTCTAGCACCATTGGGTCTTTTATTATTTGCTTAGCTTCTAATACTTGAGTTTCGTTACGTGCTACCAACAATACCTCACTAACATTGCTACTTAGTAATAATCGTTCAAATAATTGACTATTAACCTGTCGTTCCAACTGACGGGCTGTCCAATTATTTTTTTCAGTTTCGATACAATAAAATTCTCTCTTATCATTATTATCAATACGTATTAACGTACGATAATGTGTCCAACTCAATTGTGAACGCACTGCGTTCACAATTGGAAATACTCTATAAAATTGACGAAATAAATTTAGTTGTCGGTACGAAAATCCGCTACCATACTTAGGTTCTAGAGTGTTAGCAAGCGTTTTTATTAAAAATGCACCATACTCCGCTCTATCTTTTCCTTGCTGTTCTTCTTCAAAAATAATTTTGCCAATTTGCCAATACATTAACACACGCTCAGTATCTACTGATTTAACAGCTCTATCTCTTGCCGTAGCAATAATAGTGTGTATTTGCGTAAGTATTAATTTGTTAATTTTCATTTAATTTAAAAATAGCATTTTTTATTCTTCTATTAAAATTACTTAACCCGCTTACCTTTTTTGTTAATATACGATTGCAAGCCGTCTGTCCAATAGCTGTGTTCGCCCTCTGCAATTGTTTTGCAACCCACGGCTACATGCGCAATTCCCTTGCTAAATGGGGTAGCGCAATCGTATATTGGTGGTATTACAATTGCCCCTGTGCGGGCATTAGCATAGCCAATTTTTTGGTTAATTATTATTCTAAACAAGCCCTCGGCAGGGTAATCAGGGCCGTTATCAAATACATATACTTCGTACAGTACTTCTTCTTTACGGTTTATAGCTATGAAATTTTTGCCGTTAGGCGCTACTACAATAGCATAGTTAGTAAACTTTGGTGTAAAGCAACGTGGATATTTACCTAACGGAATAATTAGTTGACCCGCTTTGTTTTTGTAACCATCTTGATCAGTAAGGCTGTCAGTGTACAACAACAAGCAATCGTTGTGCATAGTAGTTTGCGCTAATGCTACACAACTACTCCACACAACGAGTGCGGTAAATAAAACTTTCATTTTATTTTAAATTTCCAATACTAATATTATTCAAACACAACTTTCATCTCTACCCTACGGTTACGTTGGCGTCCTTCGGCGGTTTTGTTATCGCCCACTGGTTTTGTTTGCCCAAAGCCTTCGCTAATTAATCGGGTGGTGGCTACACCTTTGCTTGCTAAGTAGGTTTTAACTGCAGCTGCACGGCGTTTACTTAGGTCGAGATTTTTGGCTGGTGCACCTTGGTTGTCGGTGTGGCCACTCATTAATAGTTTCCAAGTTGATTTTTTAACTAACAATTTAGCTAAGTTTTCTAACTCGTCAAACGAGGTTGATTTTATTACGTCTTTGCCCGTTTCAAATTCTAAGTTGCTAAACGCAGCATTTAACACTTCCTCCTCTTCTTTGGCTATTTTAGGGCAACCCTTATTGTCGGCAGGGCCTGCTACTGTAGGGCATTGGTCGTCTTTGTCTAGCACGCCGTCAGCATCTGTATCTTTTTCAACTACTGGGCAGCCTTTGTTTTCAATGGTTCCCACTACGGTAGGGCACAAATCTTTATTGTCGGCTATGCCGTCGCCGTCAGTATCGGGGCAACCTTCAAACTGTGCTATACCCGCCACGGTAGGGCATTTGTCGTTGCTATCTATTATACCGTCTTTATCAGTATCGGGGCAACCATTATTGGTTTTGTCGCCAGGTTCGGTAGGGCAAGCGTCTTTACTATCTTCTATGCCATCGGCATCATTATCAGGGCAACCTTTAAATCCTTTAACACCAGCCACATCGGGGCAAGCGTCAATTTTGTCGGGTACTTTGTCGCCATCTTTGTCAGGGCAACCGTTAAATTCGGCCAAGCCAAAAGTATCAGGGCACTCGTCTTTTTTATTTACTATACCGTCCTTGTCTCTATCTTGTGGCTTACGACCAATAGCTAGGTTTATACCAAAACGGACATTTAATGTTTTGGCTATTGATGGTGCAATAAACGAGCTACTACCTTGCGTATATTTATCAAACACTACGCTACCTAGCACGTTATCGCTTACGGCATATATTTGTAATCCACCTAAATTGATGGATAATCCTGCGCCCACGTTAGCAAAGCTACGGTTGAGCATACTATATGTTACAGATGCACGCAACCAATGCTTTACAGACACGTTATAGCCTAAGGTTACGGCAGGTCTAATTGTCTTAGCGTAAAATTGCCCATAAAATAATGCACTTGCATTACTCCATTTGTTTAGTTGATAATTTCCGCCTACATACATTTTGGTAAACATAGGTGCCGTGTAAGCCTTGGCGTTGCTATCAATTTTTACATTAAATGTTTTGGCTAACGAATCAAATGTGTGGTTGATAGACGAACCTACTGACGAAGAATCGGGGTTGTTAGAATTTAAAAAGTACTGCGAAATATCTACACCCTTAAAAGTAGCTTTAGCATTGGGGTTATCGCTTATGGCACTTACGTTATTATTATTCCAACGGATAAATCCTAAATCAATAACACTGGCTGATAATTTTATTTTTTCGGTTAAATTATATTGCGCCCCTAAATCAATAGCAACTCCATTATTTTTAAACGACGTAAGCCCTTTGCTATCAAAGTTTCCGTTTTTGTCGTAAGGTGTGCTTGCGTACATAGCTATGTTACTCGATGCCGTAATATCTAAGCTATCCTTGTTAGTTTCTAACGTAGCGGTGGCGTGCTTGGTGTATAGGTTAGCTTGCCCTGCAAGGTACTTGAGCTTACCGCCTACAATTAATTTATCTTCTTTAATAACACGGTTAAACCCTAATCCAATTTCGGTATAGGCATTAAAATCATTTTTTAACCCTAAGTTTAAAGTACGCCCTATATTTTCGGGAGCAGCGTTACCTAGTATTACTAACGAAAACAGGTCTTTAGGATACATCATGCGATAATCTAGTTTTTCGATAACGCTAAAGCTCCAATAGTTCTTTTTTTGTTTGAATCCAAAGGATATTAAATCAACTTCGCCTGTTAAGGAGAGTACATTTTTTTTGCCCAGCTTATTCAATCCGTTGTTTAAATCAACTACGGTTTTTCCGTTTTGCTCCTTAATAATTTGCGACAACGTAAAACCACTGTTAGCAAAATTAACGTAGGTTGAGGTTAATATGGGCAAAAAACCAATGTTAATGCGTGCCTCAGGGCGTATAGCTGGATTAGCATATTGGCTTTGCTGTATCATGGGCATATTGTACAGCGTTAAGTTTTGTTGTGCTTGTGTGTTAATTGCGCTTAATGCAAGTGCACTAATGGTTATGGTTTTAGTAATTATATTCATAACGGCGAATGTAAGTGCTTTTAAACTACAAAACAAATTTGAGCTGAGTATAACCATTGCAAACACATATAAATTAACAACTTTATATATGTCGGCAAATAATCATAATCTTGTAATTGCAGCAATAACAAGCCTGTCAAAGAGTTTCTCCTCAAAACCTCTTCGATTTAATTTGTAAACAAACTCGTTAAGGTATAATTGTAAGTACTTACCTTTTATTTTGTGGTAGTTTCCCTGTCTGATTTTTCAGTAATGTGTAACTCTATATAGCCCGCTATGTTTACGTAAGAGGTGCTTTTATTGCTAAAAACTATACTTTTTTCACTATATAGATTCTTTTATAGTACCATTTATTTCGTCTGTACTGTGGCTAGTTAATACCTTTACCTTAAAATAGCTACACTGGTTAGATACTTTTCCAGTTTCAATATCCTTTGCAGGGGTAAGCGCAAAATAGAAAATTACTAATGCTTGGGTTAACGTTTTGCGGCTTTACGAAGAGGGGGACAATCTTTATATTTTTACTCTTGAATCTTTAATGTGTTTCTTGATTATTTTTTGTAATTCATTTTTCTGTCCAATAACTTTTTTTTTGTTTAAATAATTAGAGTAATAATTAATAAAACTATCTGTCCATTCGCTACTCATTTTAGAATTGATATTGGCAAGTGCTAAGAGGTCGTCAACAGATTTAACTTTCACTAAGTTTGATTTAGTAAGAGTAATGTTATCCGTTCTCTTCCCTCTGATAATCTTTTTCAATAATCCACTGTTTTCGACTGTTTTTTTTGCATTTGTTGAAGTTATTTTAACTGTTATAAGACCGCATTCAAATGCTGCTAAAATAAATATATCGGTATAATAGTAAGTCAGTTTTTTGATTTCATCCTTGTCTATTAAAATTTCAATAAGTACGAAGCCCCCCTCAACACCTGTGCTTTGTGGACTCTCTTCAAAACCAAGTTTATTACAATTGTAAAATTTTGGTCTAAAAAGATTTTTCTTCAATTTCCAATATTTGGTTTTAGATGAAGACATAACTGTTTTAATTTGGAATGGTTTTATACTATCTCCATCATCAAGTAAAACATCATACCCATCTCTATCAACTTCTGGAATATAAATATTAATATCACTTCTCTTTTTTGCGGCAGAATACTTTACTTCATAAAAAAACTTATAGTTTATCAGTTTTTCTCTAAAAACTGAATTTCTTCTATCGTCTTTTAAATACTGTTCAAGTGTTGTCATTGTATTGTTGTGTAATCTTATAATTGTTGCTAATTCTATTATATATGCAACTATACACTTTTTATTTTAATATCTACGTCTCAAGGATAGCACAGATATTTATAATCAGCACTCCGTATTACAAACATATTAAGTTTACTCTCCCCCTAAAGTATTGCCTTTAAATACTTAGCCGTATGCGATTTTTTAGTGCTTACTAATCCTTCGGGTTTGCCTTGGTACAGCAGTTCTCCACCTTCTTGCCCACCATCAGGGCCAATGTCAATAATATAATCAGCACACTTAATTATTTCCATATTGTGTTCTATCAACACTATGGAGTTGCCTTGTTTTAGCAGGGCTTCAAAAGCCGCTAATAGTTTTTTAATATCATGAAAATGCAAGCCAGTAGTAGGCTCGTCAAATATAAAAAGTGTGTGGTTATCAAACTCACCTAACGATAAAAAGTACGCTAACTTAATACGTTGCGCTTCGCCACCACTTAGCGTACTGCTGGCTTGCCCTAGTTGCACATAGCCCAAGCCTACATCGGCAAGGCATTGTAGCTTGGCGGCTATTTTTTTGTCGGCCGTGGTTTGCTTGGCAGGTGCAGTGTAAAAAACTAGGGCTTCGTCCACCGTCATGGTTAATAGCTCGTAAATATTTTTGCCCATGTATTCAATTTCTAACACTTCAGGCTTAAAACGCTTGCCCTCACAGGCTTCGCACAGTAGTTCTACATCAGCCATAAACTGCATACTTATTTGTATGTTGCCATCGCCCTCGCAAGCCTCGCAACGTCCACCATCAACATTAAAACTAAAGTGTGAGGGCTTAAAACCTCGCTGTTGTGCTAATGGTACTGATGCAAACGAGTTACGAATTTCGTCATAGGCCTTTAGATAAGTAACGGGGTTGCTACGGCTACTGCGCCCTATGGGGTTTTGGTCTACAAACTCCACGTGTTTTATTCGGTCGTAATCGCCTAGCATGGTTTCGTATTTGCCCGTAAGTTCGGAGTAGGTGCCTGTAAGTTTTTTTAGTGCGGGGTATAGTACTCGTTTCACTAACGATGTTTTGCCGCTACCGCTTACGCCAGTAACCACACATAGGTTATTGAGTGGAAACTTTACATCAATGTTTTTTAAATTATTTTCGGTAACGCCTTTTAGCTCTACAAAATAATTGCTAGCACGGCGGCGTGTAGGCAGTTCAATTTTTTCAGCCCCTGTAAGGTACGCCGTAGTAAGGCTTTCGCTAACATCGGTTATGCTACTTATATGCCCTTGAAACACTACTTGCCCGCCATTGCGCCCTGCCATTGGGCCTATATCAATTAAGTAATCGGAGGCACGCATTATTTCTTCGTCGTGCTCTACTACAATAACAGTATTACCCAAATTTCGCAAGGCTAATAATACTTTTATTAATTGTTCGGTATCGCGCGGATGCAGGCCAATACTGGGTTCGTCTAACACATACAGACTCCCTACTAGGCTACTGCCAATGTTGGTAGCTAAATTAATACGTTGCGATTCGCCACCTGATAAGCTATTACTTAGTCTATTTAATGTTAAATATCCTAACCCAACTTCAATTAAAAATTGTAATCGGCTTACTATTTCCACCAATAACTTATCAGCTATTTGCGCCTGTTGCCCAGTAAGTTTTAGTTTGTTAAAATGTTTATGTGCGTCGCGTACTTGCATAAGCACTACATCGCTAATTGATTTGTTAGCCAACTTAACATAGCTTGCGTCTTTACGTAGGCGTGTGCCTTGGCAATCGGGGCAATGTGTTTTGCCACGATACCGCGATAGCATTACTCTATACTGTATTTTGTAAGTTTGAGTTTCGAGGTAGCTAAAAAATGCGTGTAAGCCCTCAAAATATTTATTGCCATTCCACAACACTTCTTTTTCTTTAGCGGATAATTCGTTGTAAGGACGATGTACTGGAAAATCAAATTTGGGAGCAATCATTATAAATTCTTTTTGATACTGACTCATCGTATCACCTTTCCAGCAAGCTATTGCGCCCTCGTGCACACTTAGGTTTTTGTTAGGTATAACTAAATCGGGGTCAATACCAAGTACACTCCCAAAACCTTCGCAACGCTTGCAAGCGCCTATGGGGTTGTTAAAGCTAAAAAAATTAAGTGATGGTTGTTCAAATAGCATTCCATCGCTTTCAAACTTATTACTAAATTGTTTAGTAACAGTAGGTTTAACACCATCGGTTACTTCTACTATACATATTCCGTGTCCTTCAAAAAACGAAGTTTGTACACTATCGCCCCAGCGTGTTTGCTCGTCTTCGTCGGTGGTGTTTAACACAAATCTATCTACTAACAGCAAGCAATTCGTAATTTCCTTGTCAGTAATTTTTTCGAGCACATCATCAATTTTCACTAACTCTTTTTTATACAACAGGCGCGAAAATCCTTGTTGCCTAAACACTTGTAACTGCTGCATTGCTGAGCGTGTATCGTGTTTTTTTATGGCTATAAAAACATGTACTGTGCTTTTATTCGGTTGTTGCTGTAGGTAATTTACTACATCTTGTACGGTGCTACACGTAACTTCTGCGTTAGTAATAGGGTGGTAGGTTTTGCCTGCACGAGCATACAATAATTTTAGGTAATCGTAAATTTCGGTAGATGTACCCACCGTGGAGCGAGGGTTGTGCGTACTTACTTTTTGTTGTATAGCCACTGCGGGCGATATTCCACTAATATAATCTACGTCGGGTTTATTAAGTCTGCCCATAAACTGGCGTGCGTACGATGATAAACTTTCAACATACCTCCGTTGCCCTTCAGCGTACAGCGTATCAAATGCTAACGATGATTTGCCCGACCCCGAAAGCCCTGTTATTACTACTAACTTATTACGAGGAATGCTTATATCAATGTTTTTTAAGTTGTGTACTCGGGCTCCTTTTACAAATATTTCGTTAGGAGATTTGGTAGTTGTTTCAGGTTTTATTTTGGGTGCAATTGCTTTACTTTTAGCCATTGGTAAGTTGCTTTATATATTTTTGCGGTAAAAGTAGCGTATGTATTGGGGATACAAACATTTAATTAAATTATTTTCTTTAGTTAAAGTTTTGTTTTTTTGGCTATATTTATCTACTTAATTAATTATAATTAAGTATTAACCTATTACATCTACTGCTATGAAAACTCCCTTATTTATTTTAACATTATTTATTTTTGTTACGGCTACAGGTTTTGCTCAAAACGCTAATAAATCCGCCTCACCTATTATTAGCAAAGCTACAGTGCACATACCAAGTGGTTCGTTAATGTGTCCGCACTTAGGGCGTATGCTCAAAGAGCGTTTCCCTAAGCAGGAAGGGGTAAGTAATTTAGTAATATCGCCTGATTATAAGTATGCCTATTTTGATATTAATAACGCACGCTACAACAGTAAAGATTCCGTAATAATGCTGTTTAAAAAGCTAGGCGAGTACCCGGATGGGCAAGTTAAGGAAGTTAAGTTTGAGTATGTAAACACTAAATAATTATCGTATGACAACTTTATATAATTACCTAAAATTAATACTCTCTTTTTGTTTTGTTTTAGTAGTAACATTAACTAATGCTCAAAACTCAACATTTACAAGGCTTGCACAAGTGCCAGGGTTAAATTTTGGATTATCATTTTCACCAACTTCCGATGGAGGTTTTGTAACCACTGGACAAGATGATGGCGCAGGAGGGCACGGAAGTTGCGATATTTACGTAACAAAGGTAAACGAGTGTGGTGTCACCGAATGGTACTATAGGTACGGAGATGTAGGTGGCGATGGCGGTAAAACCATTAAACAAACAGCTGATGGTGGGTTTATAGTATCTGGCTTAACAGAGTTTGGAGGAGGTGTAGCATTTAATAGTTTTGTGATGAAAATTGATGCGTTAGGAAACTTCCAATGGCTCAAATCGTTTGATAGTGGCTTTAGTGATTATGGATTAGGTGTAGCCGAAGCTCCTAATGGCGATTTTGTTTTTTCGGGCTTTGCAGGAGTTAGTGGTCAACTACCATTTTTGGCACGAGTAACATCTACAGGTACTCTATTGTGGGAAAAAACCTTTGCCTTGACTGGCGCATGGGGTAATAATGTAGAGGTACTAAACACAGGCGAAATTATATTTATAGGAGCTTACGTTAACGTAACTTGGAATGTATTTGTATTAAAATTGGATGGCTCAGGAAATATTATTTGGGGCAACGAATATGATACAGGAGGTACCGATGGTATAGAATGGGACGTGAATGCACAAGTTACTACGGATGGAGGCATTATAATTGGATTTTCAAACGATATAGCCGCTACAGGTAGAGGATATGATAACGCTATTATGAAACTAGATGCTAACGGAAACGTAATGTGGAACACTACAGTAGGAACAGCTCAGCCTGACCGTTCTCACTTTGTAAGCCAAACGTTAGACGGAGGATATATACAAACTGGCTTTAATGATAACGGAGCTGGTAGCTACGCCATACTGAACAAATTTGACTCGCTGGGCGTACACAAGTTTACAAAACACTTTGGACAGGCTGCAACAGTAAATAAAGCATGGGGTGCGCGCGAAACAAGCGATAACGGTATATTAATATGTGCCGAAACTACTGGATTTGGTGCAATTAGCTATGATCCATTGTTTATTAAAACCGACTCATTAGGTAATTTACCTAATTGCACTATTATTACACCTGCAATAACAACAGCTAATCCGTTAATTACTAAAACTGATATTAGTACCACAGCAAGCACACTAACTAATTATGATAAAGGAATGTTTGTGTCTACCAGAATAACTGTTGTACCTAACGAAATTATTGTGTGCCAAAGTTGTAACAACAAACCTCAACTCGAATTTAATGACACAATTATATGTGTAAACGATACCGTAAAGGTATATAACAAAACTACTACAGGTGTTATTTGCCAACAAACAATAGGTTCTATTGATAGTACAAACATTGCTGGATTTACACCACAACAAGCTAAAGACACTACTTACTTTACCTATACCGTTCCGGGAGTATATTACATACAGCTAAATGCACCTTGTGCGGCTAATGCTGCCGGTAGTGTTAAGTACCAACGTATTATAGTAAAGCCATTGCCCGTAGCTAATTTTACTATAGGTAATATTTGTAATAATAAACCTATTGACAATACTGATAACTCACAAGGTAGCGTACCTGCTGTAGGCGGAGTAGTAGTATCCAAGTGGGATTGGGATTATGGCGATGGTACAACACACGACATTACACAAAATTCGGCACACACCTACACCACTAAAGGCACACACACCACTACCTTAATTGTTGAAAATAATTTGGGATGTAAAGATACCGTTACCAAAACATTGTATGTGCACGACGTACCCGCTACCACACTAACAGCTGTAAGCAAGTGTTTGTATGGTAGTGCGCTAACATCAGGGTTTAATTTTGTGGCAACCGACTCGTTATTGTTTACTACCAATGCTGTAATTGCTCCTAGCGACACCATTACTAAGTACGAGTGGGATTTTGATAAAAACGGAAGTGTTGATGTAACCAAAAACGATACGGTACAAAAACGTACACAAAATCATTTGTACACCGCAGCATCTAATTATTGGATTAAACTAAAAGTAAGTACAGCTTACTGTAGCATAACCGACTCAGTAAACATTAATATTTACCCTAATCCTGTGGCTAATTGCATAGTGCAAAATGTGTGTGCCGATTCGGCCGTGCAAATAATTGATAGTAGTTACATAAATACAGTTTTTACTAATGCTATTATACCCACCCCCGAACTTAGTGCCGTAGTGTTTTTGTACGGTGATGGAGGCTTTCCTATACCCATACCGTACCCTGTACCTAACCCAATTACGCACCAATATGCCAACGCTGGTAAATATGCGTTAAGCCAAGTAGTACAAAGCACTGATGGTTGCTACTCAGCCCCTAATGTGGTAGATACTGCAATAGTGTTTCCGTTACCCGTATCGGACTTTATAATGAACGATACGTGCCTAACTAAGCAAACTACATTTACGCCAACGGCCACTGTTAGTGTAACGGCAGGTTCAACCAACAGTATTGTACAATGGCAATGGGACTACACCAACAATGGCAGTAAAGATGCCACCAACGCTACCAATGCCAACGTAACTAATACCTATGCTAGTACCGATACCAGCAAATACGCATCGTTGGTGGTTAAAACTAATCATGGTTGTAAGGATAGCCTTGCCAAAAAAATAGTAGTACACCCTAATCCAGTAGCCAACTTTACTCCAAAATCAATATGTTTGGGTGGCGCGTCAGTATTTACTAATACCAGTAGCATACAATCAGGCACAATAACTAGCAACTATTGGCAGTTTGACGCCACGGGCACAAGCATCGTTAAAAACCCAAGTTACACCTATTTGTTTGCTAACACCCACAGCACCAAGTTAATAGTAACTAGTGGCTTTGGTTGTACCGATAGTATCACTAAAAACGTACAAGTGTTTCCGTTACCCACCCCTAACCTACTTACACAGGCCGTGTGCGAGGATTCGTTAATAACTATTGTAGATAAAAGCACTGTTAATAATGCGCTACCTAACCCAATAGTACCCAACCCAACTATTGATAGTATTTATTTTATTTACGACGATGGTACGTTACCTTCAATGCTCAAAAATCCTAATTTAACTGCTACACATTTGTATGCTGCGCCAGGTAAATATTACATTAATCAAGTAGTTAAAAGCAGTAACGGATGTTACAACATCCACAAAGATTCAGTAGTAATATATCCTAACCCAGTAGTTGATTTTACGATGACGGATACCTGTATTAACTTTGCTACTACCTTTACACCTACTGCCACCATTACTAATGCGGCAGGTTCAACCAGCACTATAACTAATTGGTATTGGGATTATACCAGTAATAAAAGCGTAGAGGCTAACAATACTAGCCCTATAAATGCAAGTTACATTTACCCAAGTAACGATACTAATAAGTTTGCCACATTAGTAGTAAAAACCAACCATGGCTGCAAGGATAGTTTAGCCCAAAAGATAATAATACACCCTAATCCAGTGGTTAATTTTAATGTGTTTCCAGTATGTATGAGTGCTCCATCGTTGTTTGAAAACACCAGTAGCATAAAACCAAGTTACACATTTACAAATTATTGGCAGTTTATTACCATTGACAACAGTACTGACCTCAACCCTATATACACCTTTAAAGCCCCCAACGATTATCAAGTAAAATTAGTGGTTACCTCTAACAAAGGCTGTAAGGATAGTATTACCCAAACGGCAACGGTATACCCTAACCCAGATGTTTACTTTAAGGTAACGCCTAACGTTATTTGCCAGCCCGATGTAATTACTTATATTGATTCGTCGAGTATTGGCGCAGTGCCAGCAGGTTCGGTTATTACTGATTATAAATGGAATATTGGTAACGAACCCGAAGTACAAGGCATACAAGGGCAAATGCTGTTAAAAGACACTGGCAATTACGATGTAACTCTTACAGCATACAGTAACTACAATTGTTTTTCGTTTAAAACTATACCTAACATGGTGCGTGTAAACTTAAAGCCTACGGCCTTATTTACCGTTAGCCCTACCGAAACCACCATGCTTAACCCTATTATTAATATTAGAGACGCATCGTTAAACGCTACTAAATACGATTGGAGTACTGGCGACACCTCGTTTGCAGGTAGTGTACAGTTCACTAACTTTTTGCATCAATACCGCGAAGAGGGCGAATACACTATTAAACTAATGGTGCGTACCGCTAATGGTTGTACAGATACTATGAGCGCACTCGTAGTTATAAAACCCAATTGGACAATATTTGTACCCAACTCATTTACGCCTGACGGCGATGGCATTAACGAATATTTTAATGCTAGAGGTACAGGCTTATTAGTGTACAAGCTACGCATATTTGATCGTTGGGGGCATGTAGTAGGTTTGGTCGAAAACATTACTAGCAAAGGCTGGGACGGAATAGATATTAGTAACAACACCAAGGTAAAAGCTGATGTATATACTTGGTCGTTAGAGTTTAGCGACATTAATGGCTACGAACAAAAACGTACAGGTACAGTTACACTGATGCGTTAAATAGGGTATAGTTGTTACACCAACAACCAATATAGTTTTAATACATCAAGTGCTTTTAACGAAGCCTTAGTAGTGCCTAAGTTACTAGCTAATTTAGGCGCTATTAGTTTAATAATAAACACAACTATACTGCGTAATTGCAAACGGTTGATCATAGTAGCATAACGCAGTAATTTAACACTATCAAACTCTTTAGGATATTGTGTGTGAAGTGTTTTTAAGTTCTGTACAGCTAATTGTGTTTTGGTAATAAATGCTGTATTATCATCAAGACCTATGTGTAGCAACGGATTGTTAATGTGTATAATACTTACACCAACAGCGCTAAGTTGCATTGCCCACAAGGTGTCTTCGTGCCCGTATTGAGTAATGTTGGCATTAAACGGGTGTGCCGTAATTAGTGATTTATTTACTAAAAAATTATTACTCAAAAAACTGGTGTAGGGTGCTTTGTTGCGCTCAGTAGCATTTTTAACTTCACGGTTAGTACCATATAACCAATGTAAATAATAATTAGCGTTATCACACGTTGGTGTATACGCCCTTCCGCCATATACCACTTGCGAATCGTTTAAAAACGGAATGTAATTTTTAATATAATTATTGGAGTCGTTTGGCATACTGTCGCAATCCATAAACAATAAGTTACTGTATTGTGCCTGTTGTGTTAATAAGTTACGAATAGCCGCACGCCCAATGTTAGCTGGTAGTTTGGTATAATGGGTGTGCGTAAATTTGGTAACTAATTGCGCATTGCTGTCAGCAACGGTAGAGGCATCGTCAATTAATTGAATTTCAAACTCAATACCACAAGTTACGCACTGGCTGTGTAGTGCACCCACAAAAGCACTCACATTATAATTATAAATAGGTATGCAAATACTAAGCAACTGGTGGCGTTGTAATAGTATGTTGCGGTGTGTTTAATTCTTGTATTACTCCGTTTTCGCACTTAATGGTACGGGTGGCGTATTTGCTCATACTACCTACATCGTGCGACGCCATTACAATAGCGCAACCCGTTTTACTTATTTCAAACAATAGTTGTAAAATTTCGTCAGAGGTTACAGGGTCAAGATTTCCTGTGGGTTCGTCAGCTAGTATAACCTCAGGGTTATTAATTAATGCACGCGCTATGGCTACACGTTGTTGCTCTCCGCCTGATAGTTCGTAAGGCATTTTATTGCCCTTAGTGCCAATGCCCACACGGTCAAGTACGGCAAGTACTTGAGTGTTTATTTTGGCGTCATCGTCCCAGCCTGTGGCTTTAAGCACAAAGCTTAGATTGTTGGCCACTGTACGATCAGTTAATAATTTAAAATCTTGAAACACAATACCTAACTTACGCCTCAAGTAAGGTACTTCCTTAGTACTTAAGGTATGTAATTTATAGCCCACTATTTCGGCCTCGCCTTTTTGTAAAGGAAGTTCGGCATACATCATTTTTAACAAACTACTTTTTCCACTACCTGTTTTCCCTACTAAATAAAGCATTTCGCCTTTGTTTACGCTAAGATTTACATTAGCAAGTACTATGTTTTCGTTTTGAAAAACAAACACATTTTTTAAATATATAATTGGCTGCATTTTTTATTGCTTTTAAATTCTAACTTATTTTTTTAACTACTCCAAAATCCAACTCTTGCAACAGTTGTAATAGTTCGGGGATACGTTCTCCTAAGCCACATTTTTCCAACCCTTTTTCGGGTCTATCTAATCGTACGTAAGCTTTTAAAGTAAAATCATCAGCACGCAACTGCACATAGTCAGGTATTTTGGCTTTACCTTTTATTTTTAAAATATACATAGCTAAATTTAATTAATTAAAAATTTATAATGGCTAACAAAATAAAGAGATAATTATTGAGTTTATAGTATTGTATTTACTTTTTTATACCCATAATTTATCAACAGTCAAATATCATTTTTATAATTATATTTGGCAAAAGCATTAACCCCTATTTATGAGCGATTTAACCGCTATTGATACAACTAAGATTCCGCAACATGTAGCCGTAATTATGGACGGCAACGGGCGTTGGGCTAAGCAGCGTGGAAAGTTCCGTATTTTTGGGCATAGCAACGCTATTACTGCCGTGCGCTCCACTATAGAAACGGCCGCCGAATTAGGTATAAAATACTTAACCCTATACGCATTTAGTACCGAAAACTGGAATCGTCCTCAGGACGAGGTCGGCTCATTAATGTCGCTGCTGGTAAGTTCATTAGAGAAAGAAATTAAAGGATTGCACAAAAACAATATTAGGTTACTTGCCATAGGTGACACAACTGCAATGCCTATTAAAGTACAAAAACAGCTACAGGAGTCTATAGCACTTACCAAAAACAATACGCACATGACTTTGGTGCTCGCCCTAAGTTATAGTTCGCGTTGGGAAATTACTAATGCTATTAAAAGCATAGCTACTGATGTTAAAAACGGCAAACTAACCACCAACGAAATTAACGACCAATTAATAAGTAATTACTTAACCACAGCCACCATACCCGACCCAGAATTACTTATTCGCACTAGTGGCGAACATCGAATAAGTAATTTTTTATTGTGGCAATTAAGCTATTCCGAACTTTATTTTACCAACGTACTTTGGCCCGATTTTAACCGTGCTGAATTTATTAACGCCCTGCTCGACTACCAAAATCGCGAACGTCGTTTTGGTAAGACCAGTGAACAAATCCAATAAAAAAAACGTATATCAATATATTATTATTTATTAAAATAGTTAAATCCAATTAATGACACACTCCTTTATTAAAACACTGTTAGTACTTATTGCCATTGTTTTTTATACAAATGCCAACGCACAAATAACCACAATTGGCGGCTCGACTAACGATACGGTAGCTATTAATTTTGTTGAGCCTCGTGAATATGTGTTAGGCGGTATTACTTATTCAGGCGCTAAAGATTTTGATCAAGCATTAATACAAAACCTTTCAGGACTAATCATTGGGGAGACGTACAGCATACCTGGTGACAAAATTGCCAAAGCAATTGAGGTACTTTGGAAACAACAATTGTTTACTGACATAACCATTACTGCTACCAAAATAGAGGGCGAAAATGTGTTTTTAGATATTCATTTTGAAACCTTACCTCGTCTTGCCAAATTTACATTTAAGGGAGTGAAAAAAGGCGATGCAGATGATTTGCGTGAGAAAATAAAACTAGCTCGTGGCAAAATTGTAAACGAAAACTTAATGCTAAACATCAAAAACAAAACCATTGATTTTTACAAAGACAAAGGTTACTTAGATATTGCTACTGATATTACACAAATTAAAGATACCATACAGCGTAACTCAGTTATAATTCAAATAGCGGTGCGCAAGAATAAAAAAATTAAAATTAACGAAATAATATTGGAGGGTAACACTTTATTAAGTGACGGAAAAATACGCCGTACGCTTAAAGAAACCAAGCGTTATCGTTGGTGGAACGTGTTTAACTCTGCCAAATACAACGAAGAAAATTTTGAAAAAGATAAAGAAAAACTCATTGCAAAATACAATGCCAAAGGCTATCGCGATGCCCGCATTGATTTTGATACCGTATACCGTGTAAGTTACAATAGGTTAGATGTGAAAATGCGTATTAACGAGGGGCACCAATATTATTTTGGCGATATTGCTTGGTACGGAAATACTAAGCATCCAACTAAACTATTAAACGAAATTGTAGGGATAAAAAAGGGGGATAAGTTTAACCAAGATTTATTAAATAGTAGAGTAAATATGAGCCAAGATGGGCGTGATGTGTCGTCGTTGTACATGGACGATGGTTACCTCTTTTTTCAAATACAACCTACCGAAGTAAATATTTACGGCGATACTATTGATTATGAAATGCGTATTAATGAGGGGCGCCAAGCACGCATTAACCATGTAACTATTGTGGGTAATACCAAAACTAACGACCGCGTAATACTGCGCGAAATACGTACTAAACCAGGTATGTTATTTAGTCGTGCCGATATTATTAGAACTCAGCGTGAGCTAGCACAGTTGCGTTATTTTAACGAACAAACATTAGGCGTAAACCCTATTCCTAACCCAGCTAATGGTACAGTTGATATTGAGTATACGGTGGAAGAAAAATCGAGCGATCAAATACAACTTTCAGGCGGATATGGGGCTAATCGTTTAATAGGTACACTAGGTTTATCACTAGGTAATTTCTCGACCTATAATTTTTTTAAAGCCAAAAGTTGGACCCCAATACCAGCAGGCGATGGGCAAAGTTTAAGTATTCAAGCCTCTACCAGTGGAGCGTATTATAGTACAGCTAGTATTTCGTTTACTGAACCTTGGTTAGGTGGCAAACGGCCTAATGCGTTTAGTACCTCGTTGTTTTGGAATATTTACAATCCTACAGGTATTACCCGCAGAGTTAATTCGGAAGCATTTAGTCAATTAGCTACAATAGGTAGTAGTATTGGCTTGGGTAAACGTTTAAAAGTACCTGATGATTATTTTCAATTGTATCAAGATGTATCGTGGCAACACTACACATTAACCAATTACGCCAATCCTATATTTAACGACCCTGCACGCACCCGCAATGCCGATGGAGTACTAAAAGACATAATACATATTGCCAATAACATAAGCTATGGCGCAACGTTATCAAGGTCGTCAGTGGAGGGCGGAACAATATTTCCTACGGGCGGTTCTTCGTTTAAATTATCAGTACAGCTTACACCTCCATACTCGCTATTACGTAGCGCAGCTAAAAATACGGAGTTAGTAAGTAAAACTGAGCAATACAAATGGAGCGAATACCATAAGTGGAAATTTACTGCCCAGTGGTACACCAAAGTAATAGGTAAGTTCGTGCTTAATACCAAGGCTGGCTTTGGGGTATTGGGTTATTATAATAATGCTATTGGTCAATCGCCGTTTGAACGTTTTAGTTTAGGAGGTGCGCCATTGTCGGGTAATTTTAGTTTATTTGGGTCAGAAACAGTGTATTTACGTGGCTATACAGATTACGGATTAAATAAAAATGCGGATAGAACACAAACTGGTACTGCGGTAGTTAAATACACTGCCGAACTACGCTACCCAGTAGTACTTAGCCCACAAGCATCAGTGTTTGCACTAGCGTTTTTAGATGCGGGTAACAACTGGTTTAAGTTAAAAGATTTTTCGCCGTTTGATGTTAAAAAAGGCGCTGGAGTTGGCATTCGTGCTATGATACCTGCCTTAGGTATGATAGGCTTAGATTATGGGTTTAATTTAGATAACGCAACAGCCGACCCACTTAATTACAACCATAAACCAGCATTTAAAAGCCTAGATGGATTAGTGGGTAAAGGACATTTCCATTTTACATTAGGCGCTAATCTAGGCGATTTGTAACGTTTTGGCACAATACTTGAAAAGAGCGCACAACGTTTAACTTAATACTAACATCTATCATGAAAAAAATATTTTTGACCGCAGCATTAATAGCTACTACAGGCGTAGTAAGTATTGCACAAAAATTCGCTTATGTAGATAGCGAATATATATTAGGGCAAGTGCCCGATTACAAAACGGCACAAGGGCAATTAGATGCACTAAGCTTACAATGGCAAAAAGAAGTGGAAACCAAATATGCTGATATTGATAAAATGTACAAAGCCTATCAAGCAGAGCAAGTGCTATTATCTGAAGATATGAAAAAAAAGCGTGAAGACGATATTATAACCAAAGAAAAAGAAGCTAAGGACATACAGAAAGCACATTTTGGAGTAGAGGGCGATTTATTTAAAAAACGTCAAGAATTAGTAAAACCAATACAAGACAAAATATATAGTGCTATAAAAGAATTGGCCGAAAAAACACAATTATCAATAATATTTGACAAGGGTACAGAGCTAAATATGATATATGCCAATGCAAAATATGACAAAAGTGATGAGGTATTGGTATTAATGGGCTATAAGAAAAAAGCAAGTACCGTTGATAAAAAATAAATTTTATATTTGACAAAAAATAAATTATAAATAAAAACAAACCATAACCAAAATGAACAAAATAGTAAACGCAACATTAGCATTAGTAGTAGCAGCGACATCAATAGCTAGCGCACAAAAAATTGGACACGTAAATAGCAACGATATATTGTTGTTAATGCCTGAACGTAAAGCTGCCGAAAGCACTATACAAAACGAAGCCAAGCAGTTAGAAACTCAAATGGGAACATTAAACACGGAGTATCAAGCTAAAGTACAAGACTATCAAGCTAAGGAAAAAGAGATGACAGAGATAGTAAAACAAGACAAACAAAAAGAAATAGTTGACTTAGAGGAGCGCATTAAATCGTTTCAACAAACTGCACAAGAATCATTACAAAAAAAGGAGCAAGAATTACTAGCGCCAATGATGGAAAAAGCACGTAAAGCAATACAAGATGTAGCTAAAGAAAATGGTTTTAAATACATTTTGGATACAGCATCAGGCAACGTATTATACTCTGAAGCTAGCGATGATGTACTAGGAATGGTTAAAAAGAAATTAGGTATTGATGCAGCAGCAGTTGCACCATCAACACAGCCTAAGCAAGCACCAGCTAAAACAGCACCTCGTAAATAATTAAATAAGTTATTTCATAACGCAGAAACTCCCGCTAATCAATTGATTAGCGGGAGTTTCTGCGTTATAAAAAACAGTAATCAATACAAAAAGAATAACGGTAAACGACTACCTATTTATTTAACTCATTACCTTTAGACTACTTAATAAATAAAACTTGAATATTAACTCTATTTTTTGTATTTTCGCATTTATATAAATTAAATTACATATCCAAAGGAATATTATGAAAAAAGCGAAAGTATTGTTTGTGTCGTCGGAAATTATGCCTTACACTCCCGAAAGTACCATTGCCAAAATAGCGAGAGAATTACCACAATATACGCAAGAACGCGGCAAGGAAATGCGTTCGTTTATGCCTAAATATGGCAATGTTAATGAGCGTCGCAATCAATTACACGAAGTAATTCGCCTATCGGGAATGAACATCATTATTGATGACCGAGATCATCAACTTATTATAAAGGTAGCCTCCATACAATCAGCACGTATGCAGGTATATTTTATTGATAACGACGAGTTTTTTAAACGCAAATTTGACTTAGTAGATGAAGCGGGTAAGCATTTTGTTGATAACGAGGAGCGCGCCTACTTTTTTTGTAGAGGCGTGTTAGAAACCGTAAAAAAATTAGGTTGGAATCCCGATGTAATTCATTGCCATGGCTGGATGGCAGCTCCAATGGGGTTGTTAGTTAAAAAAGCATATAAAAACGACCCGTTATTTAGTAATGCTAAAATAGTATATAGCGTGTATGATGATAATTTCCCTACTGCATTTAGTACTGAGTTTGCTACTAAAATACAAATGCCAGGTATTACCAAAGACGATGTAAAACACCTAAAAGACCCTACGTTTGTTAACGTTACAAAAATGGCTATTCAGCATGCCGATGCAATAATTATAGGTGCCGAAAATATTGATGCAGATTTAGTAAAACATATCAAAGCCGTTGAAAAAGACAAGCCAGTATTAGCCTACCAAGACCCAAGTAATTATTTAGCTGCTTACAACGAATTTTACGATACGCTATTAGTAGAAGAAGAGGTGTTGAGTTAACTACAAAGAAATTTTTACACACACTATTTCATTATTTTAGTACGGAGTTTTTAATAATTAAAACTCCGTTTTATTTTTTTAAACTAAGTTTATGCGCATATTTATTTCATTATTTATTAGTACTTTATTTATAACAAGTTGTAAAAAAAATAGTGGCTTAGCCGTTGATGAAATTCCTGGCGGACAGCAAATTGGGGCCAATTTATTTAACTGCACTAATGTTAAAGTAAAAACAATGTGGGCTTCGGATACCTTAGCCACTAATGGCACACCACAAACATTACTAGGTACTACTGTTGATGCCGATTACGGCATAACCACCAGTAGTATTATTGCGGCTTATGAAATTGATAAAACCAAAATTGCGCAACTCAGTTTGCCAAAATACTCACGTGTAGGCGATATTAGCTTGTATCTCAAAATAGAAAATATTTACGGTAGTAACTATACCAACGGCGACAGTATGTTGGTAACGGTGTATAAAAGCAATACTGAATTTGCATCAAAAATTTATAACGCTACTTCATTTAATCCTTATACCACTACACCCGCTTTAGTAGTATACAATGGTTACATTCATTTTAATTTAGATAAAAAAGTAAGTTATGCGGGTGCCGACACCACTGAAGCATTAGTTAAGATACAATTAAACGGTACGGCATTAGATAATTATTTACAAACTAACGATGTAAATGGTGTAGCCACTACCAACTACGATGTAGCCTCGTTTTATAAAAACATAGTAATAGTGCCAGTAGCAAGCGCCAAAAACTTTATAGCTAAGGTAAACATGCTTAATACTTTTTCGAGTGTTGTGTTACGAATAGATTCAGCTAATACAATTAAAAACTATATTATTATAAAACCTACTGCATTAACAGTGTATGCACATAATATTATTAATGATAAAAATATAAGCGCACCAATTACTCAATCGGTTACCAATACTGATAGTTCAGTGGCATACATGCAGGGCGGAGTAAGCCGAGCAAAACTATTTTTTAGTGAATTAAGTATATTAAGTGACAGTGGAAATTTATTAATAAATACAGCCAAGTTAAGTGTAACGCCTAGTATTAACAACACTTACGGTCCTGCGGCAACTTATAATTTAGGTTACTTAATGCCTAATGGCAGTGTAATAGCGTTAAAAGATTTGTTGTACGAATCTGCCGCTTATTTTGATGGTGTGTACAATGCAGCCACTAATACAATTAGTTTTAATATAGCACGTCATGTACAAGAGGTAGTTAGTAAAAAACTACCTAACTACCCTATTGTGTTGGTGTCGTCTTTACAAGCAATAAATCCTAATATTACTAAATTAACGGCAAGCAACGTTAAATTAAACATAACCTATACAAAAATAAAATAATAATATGTGTGGAATAGTAGCATACATAGGCAACAGAGAAGCCTATCCAATAGTAATGAAAGGCTTACGACGCCTAGAGTACAGAGGGTATGATAGTGCAGGTATTGCCTTAATTGATAAAAAACTTACCGTGTACAAATGCAAGGGTAAAGTAGATGATTTAGAAAAATACATTGGCACCCAAAACACTCATGGGCTAGTAGGTATAGGGCATACACGCTGGGCTACACATGGTGTACCTAACGATGTAAATGCGCACCCGCACTACTCGCAGCACAAAGATTTAACAATAATACATAACGGAATTATTGAAAATTACGATGCAATTAAAAAAGCATTAACGCTGCGTGGGCACACATTTACAAGCGATACCGACACCGAGGTACTAATACACCTAATTGAAGATATACACAACAACGCCAAGGTTAGTTTGGTAGAAGCTGTGCGTCTTGCACTTAACGAAGCTGTGGGAGCTTATGCCATTGTTATTTTATCGAAAGATAATCCTAACCAACTAATTGCGGCACGTAAATCGAGCCCATTGGTTATTGGTATTGGTACTGACGAATTCTTCTGTGCATCAGACGCTACCCCTATTGTTGAGTATACTAAAAATGTAGTATATTTAAATGATGAGGAAATAGCTGTAATAAACCGTGGTGAAGAATTAAAAATTATTACTACCAAAAATATTGCTAAAACACCTTATGTGCAAGAGCTTGAACTAAACATTGAAGCTATTGAAAAAGGAGGGTACGAGCATTTTATGCTAAAAGAAATATTTGAACAACCACGATCTATTCGCGACAGTATTAGAGGGCGAGTACTAGTTGACCAAGGCTTAATAAAATTAGGAGGTATAACTGAATATGCGCAAAAAATAGTAAACGCCAAACGTATTATTATTATTGGTTGTGGTACTAGCTGGCACGCTGGCTTAGTGGGCGAATATTTAATTGAAGACTTGGCACGTATACCTGTAGAGGTAGAGTATGCGTCGGAATTTAGGTACCGCAACCCTATTATTAACGAAGATGATGTGGTAATAGCAATATCGCAAAGTGGCGAAACGGCAGATACACTTGCAGCTATTGAATTAGCAAAATCAAAAGGGGCGTTGGTATATGGTATTTGTAACGTAGCGGGTTCGAGCATTGCACGTACTACGCACGCAGGCTCATACACACACGCAGGCCCTGAAATTGGTGTAGCAAGTACCAAAGCATTTACAGCACAGGTAGCCATACTTACTGCGTTTGCACTAAGCGTGGCAAAACAACGTGGTACTATCACCGAAAGCCGTTACCATCAATTACTTACAGAATTAGATACCGTACCCGAACTAGTACAAAAAGTATTATTACAAAGCGATAAAACAAAAGAGATAGCTACAATTATGAAAGACGCTCCTAACTGTTTGTATTTAGGGCGAGGATATAGCTTTCCTGTAGCATTAGAGGGAGCACTAAAATTAAAAGAAATTTCGTATATACATGCAGAGGGTTATCCAGCTGCCGAAATGAAACACGGCCCAATAGCCCTAATTGACGAAGAAATGCCCGTAGTAGTAATAGCTACCAAGGGCGCTAACTATGAAAAAGTGATAAGTACAATACAAGAAATAAAAGCGCGCAAAGGAATTATAATTGCCATTGTAACTGAGGGAGATAACCATGCTGTGCACCTTGCTGACCATAGCATAGCAATACCCGAAAGCGACGACTGCCTTGTACCTATTATAAGTGTAGTACCACTACAATTATTAAGCTATTACATAGCTGTAATGCGTAATTGTAACGTGGATCAACCACGCAACTTAGCTAAGAGTGTAACAGTAGAATAAACCGCTACAGAATAAAACATATAACATAACTAACAACAATAATGGCTGCATACCAACTCAAAACAATAGTAGTAGATGACGATGCACTACAACGCAAAATACTAAAGCATTGTGTAACAAGTACTCCATTTTTAGAGTTTGTTGGCGAAGCAAGCAATGCAGTTGAGGCACTCGAGCTGTTGGATACGCAACGGGTCGATGTCGTGTTTTTAGACGTTATGATGCCTCAAATGACAGGCATAGAACTCATAGAAAGCATGAGGCATGCACCACAAGTAGTGCTAGTTACTGCTGACGCACGCCATGCAGCCAAAGCTTACGAGTTAAATGTTATAGATTATTTAGTAAAACCTGTTGATTTAGCAAGGTTTACAATAGCTGCTAATAAAGTTAAATTTAGTTACGAGGCTAATAAACATTTGCAAGAAAGCAATTATGTATTAGTTAAAACAGAGGGGGCAATTATTAAACTGTTTGTAAAAGACATTTTATACGTAGAAGCCCTTGCCGATTATGTAATACTATATACTACCACCAAACGCCATACTGTACTATCAACAATGAAGGGTATGGAGGAAAAATTAGGCAAAACTGATTTTATGCGCACCCATCGCTCTTTTATAATTAATGTAAATAAAATTGCATCAATGGAGCCTGGCGTAATTAAGTTATTAGAGGTAGATGTAGAAATACCAATAAGTAGAAGCTACAACGATGAGGTAAAACTCAAAATAAAAACAATGAATGAGTAGTGGGGGAGAGTTTTACTATAATTATGAAAAATAAATTTTTAGTTTATATACTTCTATTTTTATTAAATTTTATTTACTCTTGTTCCGTACACAAAAAACATTATACTAACGGATACACCATTGCTTGGAACACTAGTAAAAACAAACCTCTTACTAATAATAAATACCTAAGTACGCAAGAAAATAAATCAGTAACCCAAACCCTTATTGATAGTACTATTACCAAAGCCGATGTATTAACAAGCGCTACTGAGATAAATACTGAAAGCAATACTATTTCTAAGCCTGTAAACTATATAAATACCTACAAGAAACTTATACCTAATGTTAGCACTAGCTATAAGCCCACTATTAACGACGAACCGACTGAAGAACCGAAAGCTCGACTAAAGTATAATAGTAAGGCAATTATTAGTTTTGTAATGGGACTAATTGCTTTGATATTGGTTTTACTTCTTGGAATTGTTACCGTACTTATAGCGCCAATATTTGGATTTGCAGCTATATTAGTTGTTCCAATATTTGCAATTATTGCGGTATTGGCAGGCAAAAAATCTTTGTATAAAATAGAGTCTTCGCCCGAAAAATATAAGGGTAAAGAATTTGCTAAAGTGGGAGTATTACTAGGGAAAATGGCACTTACTCTACTTGCTATCTCTTCATTAATTTTAGTTGCAATAGGAGTTAGTTTTGGTTTAAGTTCGTTAGGTTATTTTGTTTTTATAGTAATTGCAGCATTGGCAATTATTTTTTTTATACGATATGTAGTAAATGAATAATGTTTTAAATATATGTCCGCAAATACTTATAATTAATATTTTTCAGTTATACTAGCAAAGAAAACGGTGTAAATTTATTTAATTTCACAGCAAAGTTTGAGAGGCGAAGAAGCCTTTATAGCGCATTTTAAGGGCGAACTAGACACTAAGGGTGTAACTTGTGATGTGGTATAAAACTATACTTTTACTCAGTGCTACTAAAAAAAGGTTTTTCAAGTAAGGAACTGCGTAGCGCATAATGAACACCAATTAAAAAACTAAAGTGAATAAATACAAAAACAATTAGGTTTAAAACGCTACGAACCTGTGTGGGCAGCAGCTAAGCCTCATGAACACGACTAAAATTAACTTGTGAAATGGTTAATAAGTTGTGTAAGGTAATGGGCAAGCGTGATGCACGCTACACTTTAGAGAGAATGATTAAAATGAACGAGGGATATTTTACCATTGAATCTAGCTAAATAGAAAAAAGCAAAAGCATTAGAGGACGTGGCGTTGTGGGGAAGCAAAATATTGCACTACTAGCAGAATCAACTCCTTTGGAGGATATTGAAACTGGAAAGACGTTTAACCAATGTAGCTATTTTAAGGCAAAGGTATTAACTAGCCACAGTGCAACTGAAATAAACGGTACAATAAAAGACTCTATTAGTGAAAAAAGTATAGTTTTTAGTGACAAAAGCACCTCTTACGTGAACATAGCAGACTATGTAGGGTTACACTTTACTGAAAAATCAAACAAAGAAACTACCAAAAAAGTACTGATTTTCAACATTGAAATTTTTACAGCTAACGCCACTTTATTTGTTTGTAGTTTAGTACTACTTGTTAGGGTATTCAATTCTCAAATGGTAAATATTGAGTAATTTTTTTTTGAATATTTTTTTAATGGTACTAATGTTTTTAAACGTTATGTCGGAGTTAATAAATTGTTGATCTTCAATTTGGCGGTTAATTACTTTATCCACCAAGGCATCAATAGCTTCGGCGTTGTATTGTTTTAGACTGCGTGATGATGCCTCTACACTATCGGCCATCATTAGCACTGCGGTTTCTTTACTAAATGGTATTGGCCCAGGGTATTGAAACATGGTTTCGTCCACCTCCTCGTCAGGATGTATATTAATATACGATTGATAAAAATATTGCACCTTACTTGTGCCGTGGTGCGTGCGTATAAAATCAATAATACGATCGGGCAAATTGTTTTTCTTAGCCAATTCAATACCTGCTTTTACGTGGCCTGTAATTATGGACGCGCTTTCTTCGGAGTTAATATCATCATGCGGATTAACGCCTGTAGTTTGATTTTCGATAAAATAAACAGGCGATGCCATTTTGCCAATATCGTGGTACAAAGCTCCTGCTCGCACAAGTAATGGTGAGCCGCCTATGGCATGTATGGCGTCTTCGGCAAGGTTGGCTACCTGCAATGAATGTTGGAAGGTACCTGGCGCTTTTTCGGATAAGGCTCGCAACAATTTACTGTTGGTGTCAGTTAATTCTAACAAAGAAATATCGCTCAGGAAACCAAATATTTTTTCGCATACGTATATTAGAGGATAGCTAAATAAGGTAATCATACTAGCCACGGCAAAATAACCAAAGTACTCTGGCTCAATACTTTCCATTCGACCTTGTTGTACTATAGTCATACCAAAATAAGTAACACTATATGCTACAAAAATATAAATAACCGCAATAAATAATTGCGACCTATTACGCATATTAACTATGCTAAATATAGTAATCATACCTGCTACCAGCTGTAGCATAAAAAATTCAAAACTATTAGGTACTACTAACCCCACTATTAAGCTGGATACAATGTGGGTGAACAATGCCGTGCGGGTATCATAAAACACACGCATTAATACAGGCAAAATGCAGTAAGGCAATACATACAGACTTATTAAATCGGTACGGAGGGTAAGGGCTGTCATTGTTACGTTTATTACCACACATATTAGTATAAAAGTTACGTTGTTATTGTCGGAAATAATATCCTTACGAAACAAGGTTAAAAACAAAAACAATAATCCAATGCACACACTTACCAATACTACTTGCCCCGTAAGTATGAGCCAGTAATTAGTTTGTGAGGCAATTTTTTGGCTATACTGCATTTTTAACGATTCTAACATTTGATACCTCAACATATCCGTAACCTCACCCTTGGTAATAATAGGTTCGCCTTGTTTTACCATGCCCTGCGTAGGCGATACGTCACCTTCAGTTTGGGCTTGTGTTTTTTCAGTCATGGTTGCGTCGTACACAATATTTTGTTTTAGTGCATTTTCGAGCAATGTAACCAATTGTTCATCTTTGTTATTATTTTTAGCAAGCTCTGTTGTTACATAATCATAGGCTGTTTGCAGGGTAAACACATTACCTAACTCTCGCTCAGTTACTTGGTTATTAGTTAAAATATTAATGATGTAAGTAGTAGTTTGCCCCTCCAGTTGTTCGTTTAGTTCAATAATACCTTGTGTGTAAATATGGGTAAGTAACTGTACTCCTTGTGCTTTATTAGCAGGCTTAATGGCTATTACACTGCTATCGCAGGCATTAATAAATGCGCTTATCTGACTATTTAATAACGTAGTATCTACCTTAAAATAAGGGTGAGTGTTGGATACCGCTATTTTTTTTTCGCGCTTAATATCCTCTTTACTTTTGTATATAGCAAAATCAAAAGGAGCTATTAGCGTGGGGTTCATCCACACCTTTCCCATTTTGTATTCGTATTTAAACTTGCCTTCTTTGGGCAAATTATACACAATAACCACTACAGCGAGTACAAATAATATTATTTTAAATACATCGCCGTGTTTTTCACGGAGTAGGGTATATAGTTTTTTCATTGAACAATTAATGATTAAAATTTGTGTACTAAAATACTAGATAGTTAGTAGTCGTATGTCATATATAATTAAATTCGTGCATTATTTTTAAACAACTGAAGTATAACATCAACCTCACAAAACAATATCTCAAATGAAAGAAGTATTTATAGTAGCCGCCAAACGTACGCCAATAGGCGCTTTTAACGGAGTATTAAGTTCATTTACAGCGCCACAATTAGGGGCAATAGCTATTAAAGCTGCCTTGGCAGAAGCAGGCATAGCACCTGAGCAAGTTAACGAAGTATATATGGGTAACGTGCTATCGGCAGGCATTGGGCAAGCACCCGCCACACAAGCTAGTATTTATGCAGGCATACCTAACACTGTGCCCACAACTACTATTAACAAAGTGTGTGCATCGGGCACTAAAGCTATTATGTTAGCAGCTCAAAGTATTCAACTAGGTACTAATGATGTAGTAATTGCAGGTGGTATGGAAAGTATGACCAACGTACCGCATTACTTAGAAAAATCGCGCGCAGGGTTTAAACTTGGACACGCACAATTAACCGATGGCTTAATAAAAGATGGCCTGTGGGACGTATACAATAACTATCACATGGGTAGTGCTGCTGAGCTATGTGCCAAAGAATTATCGCTAACACGCGAAATGCAAGATGCCTTTGCAATACAATCCTACCAACGTGCAGCTGCTGCACACACTGCAGGTAAATTTGCTAACGAAATATGCCCAGTGGAAGTTACCGATCGTAAAGGCAATGTTACTAAAATTACTACTGACGAAGAATATACTGCGGTTAGTTTTGATAAAATACCTACACTTAAACCTGTGTTTGTAAAAGACGGAACAGTAACTGCCGCCAACGCAAGTACGCTTAACGATGGTGCAAGCGCATTAATATTAGTAAGTGGCGAAAAATTAAAGGAATTAGGACTAACACCATTAGCTAAAATTATTGGCTACGCCGATGCACAACAAGCCCCTGAATGGTTTACCACTGCACCTGCTAAGGCATTGCCTATTGCTATTAAAAATGCAGGCTTAACGGCTGATAAAATAGAGTTTTATGAAATTAACGAGGCGTTTTCGGCAGTATCGTTAGCTAACAATAAATTATTGAATTTAGATACTAATAAAGTAAACGTAAACGGTGGCGCAGTAGCCCTAGGGCACCCACTTGGAAGTTCGGGCGCAAGAATTGTTACTACTTTAATTAATGTACTTACACAAAACAATGCTAAATATGGAGCTGCTGCTATATGCAATGGTGGCGGTGGCGCAAGCGCATTAGTTATTGAAAAATGCTAGTCCAGATATTAGATGTTAGATTTTTGGATAATAGATAATAGATGATTGGCAATGTTGCAAATCTTTAACATTTGTAAACAAATTTGTTTACAAATGTTAATTAAAGTCTAACTACACTTTAATCTAATAGCTAACTACTAATTATCTAAAATCTAATTACTCTTTATCTAACTACTAATTACTCACTATCTAATATCTAAAATCACATGGCAAAGAAAGAAACCAAAAAAGAAAAAAAATCAAAAAGCATATTAACTGATAAGTCAGTTGCTTTTTTAGAGCAATATATTAACAACGCATCGCCTACTGGCTTTGAAGCCGAAGGACAAAAACTATGGTTAGAATATCTTAAACCATACGTGGATACACAATACGTGGATAACTACGGTACTGCCGTAGGAGTTATTAATCCTGAGGCCGAATTTAAAGTAGTGATTGAAGCCCATGCCGACGAAATTAGTTGGTTTGTAAGCTATATTACTCCCGAAGGTTTTATTTATTTAAAACGTAATGGTGGAGTCGACCATCAAATTGCACCGTCAAAACGCGTAAATATTCATACCGACAAAGGCATAGTAAAAGCCGTATTTGGTTGGCCTGCAATACACGTGCGTGATGCTGCCAAGGAAGAAGCGCCTAGTGTTAAAAACTTGTTTTTAGATTGCGGCTGTAACTCACGCAAGGAAGTTGAAGAACTTGGTGTACACGTAGGTTGCGTGGTAACTTACCCTGACGAGTTTATGGTACTTAATAACCGCTACTATGTAGGGCGAGCGTTAGATAACCGTGTGGGAGGCTTTATGATAGCCGAAGTAGCACGTTTATTAAAAGAACAAAAAACTAAATTACCTTTTGGTTTGTACGTTGTAAACAGTGTGCAAGAAGAAATTGGCTTGCGTGGTGCCGAAATGATTTCACGTACTATTAACCCACACGTAGCTATTTGTACCGATGTTACACACTGTACTCAAACACCAATGATGAGTAAAATTGTGAGTGGTGATGTAGCATGTGGCAAAGGTCCAGTACTTACCTACGGCCCTGCGGTACAAAACAATTTATTAAAATTAATTATTAAAGCTGCCGATGCTAACAAAATAGACATACAACGTGCAGCAGTATCGCGCTCAACAGGTACTGATACCGATGCCTTTGCATATTCAACTAATGGTACTGCATCAGCCTTAATATCATTACCATTGCGCTACATGCATACTACGGTAGAAGCGGTTGATAAACAAGATGTAGAAGATGTTATTCAATTAATTTTAGAATCAGTTAAAACCATTAAAAACAATCACGATTTTAAATACATTAAATTGTAAGTTAAATTTAATATAATGGTGTCAAATAAGTAGGGCTCGTTAAACTTAGTTTAACGAGCTCTACTTATTTGTAACTAATATTAAAGTAATAAGTATTATATACAAATATTAGCGTACTCGTAGGCTAATAATGTAGCAATTAAATTACCGTTAACCGTTTTACCCTCGTTGCCCTCGTTGCATACTAACAAAGAATTGTAGCGTGAGTAGTATTCCTTTTTACTGTAATGTTGCGGAGCGCAAATATTGTAAGTACCGTAGACAATACGCGTTAATAGTGCTTGTGTTATTAATGCTACTACATCAGTGCCTAGTACCAAATTTACAGGCTTATTACTATTATCAATACTTCCTTTTTTAAAAAAAATACTTGGATGTCGAGCTGTAGCACCTATTAATCCAGCTAGCCTAAACATATAGTGGTTACTAAACTGTTGTTGTATGTACTGCTCGGTAGTGGTAATAGCAGTATTATTTAACGCCGTACTTGCCTCAGTGTGCACTTCATTATTGTTTTGATATACTGATATACTACTTGTAAACACTACGCAATTTACGGCTTGCAATGCCTCTACAATAGTACTTAATGCAGTAGTGTAATGTATTGTTTGGCAGGCACTTGGTGGCAATGTATATATTAAATAATCAATAGCTACACCTGCAAACTGAGCATAATCATTGGCTGAATTCGCATCAAATTGTAGCGCATTTATCCCTTGCTGTTGCAGTTCGGTAAGCTTGCTAGCCTGCGTAGTAGTTACCGTTACATGGTAGTTGTGCTGTTGCAACCGTTGTGCTAATGGTAATCCAATAAAACCACTACCAATTATTAATACTGTTTTTTGCATTAGCGTTAATCTACAATTGTTTTAACTATTCCTACCTTAAACATTGCTCCGTACAGTGTTTCAGTCCACATATTACCTTTATTGTCCACAGCATATTTTATTCCGTTGTAAACATAATACCATTGATATTGCTTATTGTTAGATGTTTCCTTAGCACCTATAACAATTGCTTTTCCGGTATTATCATACCAAAGAATTCTATTTTTATCATCAACAAAATAAATATTTTCATCATCGTTAAACATACATTTAAGCAATAATGTAGTGGTAATGGTAGCTAATTTCGACTCTTTAAAATTAGCTATGGACTGCTGTTGCGCTTCGTACCAACCATTGGTTACCGCTATTAAGCGTATAGCTATTGGCGGGTGTTTAATGGTATCCATAGAGGTGTTTACACTTTGTAAAGCCAACTGTGCATCGTGCAAAGTAGCCCCCATTTTTTGTAAAATAAACCCCGAAAATTTATCCGCACTTAATTCATCTCCTGGGTTTAGTTTGTTGTTTTGTATGGTATGCCCACATAAGTGATGCCCTAATTCATGCGCTATAATACTTACTGTAGCCCAATCGTTATTGGTTTTATTATTTATTTTTTTGATGAATTCAGGATTGTAACCAATGTATCTTTTTCCATTTTTAACAAAAGAAACTGCGGTACTCACATTGGCGGAAACTATAGTAATATTAGGGGTTAAGCCTGTATACTTTAATATTTGGTTAATGGCTTGTTTGGCTTTTTGATCGGGTTCAAAATTAACTAATTCAGTAAATGTAATACTATCACTAACTACAAATGCCATATTATTTTGTGACACTATTTGATTACTAATTACTACACAACTACTAATAATAAAAAATAATTTCATACGCTAAATAAAATATTAAACCTTTAATACATAATTGCCTACCACGCATTGTAAGCATTGCTTGTGCGTACACTTATTTTTGTACAATTGTATTAATGCCTGCGATTGTGCTGCATCATTGGGTTGCACGTGTGCTTGTGTAAAGCAAGTTATAATACTGTTTTTTTCGGGAGCAATGGCACACAACCAATTATAGGCTTTTTCTTTAGCGGGTTCGCTTTGGGTGTAATTACCATAAGCAAACAATAACGGCACTACTGTATTAATAAGTATGGTATTAATAGTACTTGTTCCCAAGCCCTTTATTCGCACACTACTTGGCACACCTAACTGATAATGCGTAAGCCAATATGCACTAGGTTCTACATCAAATAATGGGTAACATTGTTTAACACTGAGAGCTTCAATTAATTGTGAAAACAAATGTGTAGCTCCGTGTATTATACTTGCCAGTTGCGCCAAACGCACTGTAGGAAAGTGTGCTGGGCGCAGGCGCATATATTTCCATACACTTGCTTCGAGGGGTTGGAGTTGGTATAAGCTTTTTAAATACGTGTACTCGTTAATTAATTGTGCGTGATAGCCATCAGCAGTAGTAGCACGAGGTGTTAAAAACCCAGCTTGCCCTAATAATAATGCTTCCAGCTGTAATAAATTGTTTTTGTGTTTGGTTAATAATTGCACATCAATACTTTGTGCTAGTAATTGAAACGCATCGCTATTGATGGGCGCACCCAAGGCTCGGCACAAATAAATAAAAAATGTTTGCTCCCAATTGTTATTATTACGCGTGAGGGTAGTTTCAATATCGTGTACTTTAGTACTCAGGCGTTCAATGGTTAATGACTCTAAATAAGTGTTAAGTAAGTGTTGCGGCACAGTGCTTATTTGAGCAGCGCATAACAACTTATTTTGTGTCATTAATTGTTCGTACTTGGCCTCAACACCTCTGTTTAAGAGATGTTTCAGTTCTACTGTTTCTACATTGTGTAGTGCTATGTCTTTATCGTTATTAAGCACAACGTGTAGTATTATATTATTATAGACAGGGTTGTGTTGATGCTGGTGTTTGAGGTAATCGCTAGCATTAATGTGCAACTCCACATTGCCTACTAGGGTTACGTTGTCAATAATTAATTGTGCGTTACTAAAATCAGGCCCTGCGTTGGTGTTGTGTGTACCTACTTTAAGCACCTGCACTGGCAAACCTGTAATAGTGAGTAATTGAGCACTATTATAGAGCTGATGTTGCCAAATATAGTGGAGTAATAATTCAGTCATATTATAATAATGTAGTGCGTTATTTTTTACTTAACTATTATAATATTTTGATAACTTAATTTATTTTGAATTACCCAGTTTTTTAAATTAATACTATCAGGAATACTCCAATAAGGTGCAAAACCTGGTGGAGCGCTCGATGAATAACCATTAATAGATTTAATGCCTAACGCTTGTGCAACCATCATTCCGTCAGCTTGTACAGCCTCTGAGTTATCTATTACGGTAGGGGTATAGGCCAATATACTATTAGGTGTAATACTTTGTAAGTTTATTTTTTGTTGTATCGCTATCTGTCTGTTTTGTACCGCTTGCTTATCAATACGAATAAAATTTTCTTGGTGTACTAGTTGCTCCAACAATATCACTAATGCTAATAAAGTTATCCATACATAATTATAACGTTTTGTTTCTAAATAATTAAACAACGGAACAATACATAATGCGAATAATAACAGTAGCGGGAAAACAATACGCGTTACCGATTTCAAGGCCGAAAAACCAGGCACTACTTGGCGTATGTAATTGTAAAAACTAAAATCGTTAACTAAGGTTGTAGTAATAATTATAATTACACAACTGAATGCAATATTATAATACAAATTATTCTTGTTGTTAAAAAATTCGTAGTTAAAAAAACGAGCAATTATAATTAATAGCAATGCAAATAATACAACGCCTCCTGGAAATAAAAAGTGCTCCCAAAAAACAGGGAGGTTAGTACCCACGTTAGTTAAAAAGCCCCAGAAATAACTCCCATTGTAGGCAAACAAGTACGAATTTAAACGCGGTACACAATCTTTAATCGTATCAAAACTACGCATACCTACTAAATTACTACTTTGCAAATAATGCGTTAGTAAAGGATAAATTAACACTATATTAATGGCTATAGCAATGGCTATTTTGTAATGCTCTGTTTTAACAAAATGAATAATAGAGGCATATAATTTTTTATTTACGATAGTAACTATAGTAAAAATTAAGAGGCTGTAAAAAGATAGAAAACCTAAATATACTCCGCAATAAATTTGAAACACAATAGCTAGCATAAATAAGAAAAAATGTTTTATTTTGAAATCAGTTAAAAACAGCACTAACAAATAAAATGCTATTGGAAATATAAAGCGCGGCATTAATTGGCTGTGATTAGCCTGCGCTATAACTGGCATAGCAAATGCAAAAATAAATGCTACCAAAGCGCTACTGTAAATTTTGTTGCCTAGCTTAATACTTGCATAAAAACAACCTAAATAATTTAATGCAAATAAACTTATAAACCATAATTGCAGACTTGTTTCGCAATCAAACTTAACTACACGCCATAAGGCATACAGAGGCATTGTGCCTACTAAATTTTCGGATAGAGCCAAAGTGTTTTTAGCGGGAAACATAAATGGTGCGTCCCAAAACGAACCATTATTTAAAAATAAGGATTGGTAACCGTGCTCCAAAAAATAATTTATTAATCGGGTATCGCCTAAGTCGCCAGGTAAGTATTTGTAATCGTAGCCTACTATGCCAAATGCAAAAAAGTGCATACCATATAGCAGTACTATAACTGCAAAAATGTACTGTAGTGTTTTATTATTAATCATTTGCTACGTAATATTTTATTTTTGAGCTACGGTAATTACTGACAAACCAACGGTGTTAAACAGTACTTTATCTACCAATTTAAAAATAGGCACTAAAGCATTGTACAGTTTCATTTGGCCTGCTGGTATTGAGTCATTTTTTTGTAATTTACCTGATACGTACCAACCCAAAATACCAGCACAATTAAAATATTGGCTGCGCGTTATAGCAAGTTTATTATTGGTAAATAGCGTATTGAGTGATGTTTTATTATAACGACGGTAGTGCTCAAGCGATTTATCAAACTGATTATATAGCGCTTGGTATGCAGGCACAAGTATTATTAAATTACCGCCTTGTTTTAATAGTTTTTTTGCATTGGCAATAGCTAAGTTATCATCGTTAATATGTTCTACAACATTTAGTGCAAACACTGTTTGATAGCTATTTAAACTTGAAGCGTATTTTTGTTCAAAGTCGTCCGCAACCAAATCCATGTTTTGTATTGCGTTTACGTAAGTATTATTTTTAAATTTTTGACGAAGTCTATCGCAGTAGTTTTCTCTAATATCAGTGAGTGTTATTTGAAATTTATCATCAACAAAAAATTGAGAAATATTACCAATCCCACTTCCTATCTCAAGTACATTACCAGTGCAGTAGGGCTTTATGGTTTCATACATCCAATTATTAAACTTGTGCGACTCGGCTATTACATCCAAAATCTCCATACCCTCAGCATCTACTATTTTAAAATCAAAGTTATCGTTCATTAGTGTTTTCTTTTTGAGTAGTATTAGTTGAATAGATTATACTTGAGTATGCAATAAATGGCTCTAAAGCCGTCCTTCCATGATATTTTTTTGCCCTCTTCAAAAGTTCTTCCATAATACGAAATACCTACTTCGTAAATTCTTATATTGGGTATACGTGCTATTTTGGCGGTTACTTCGGGCTCAAAGCCAAATCTATTTTCTTTTAATTGGATGCCTTGTATAATATCGGTTCTAAATAATTTGTAACAGGTTTCCATATCTGTTAAGTTTAAATTAGAAAACATGTTTGACAAAAATGTTAAAAATTTATTGCCCAACGTGTGCCAAAAAAACAGAATACGATGTGGTTTTCCTCCACTAAATCGTGAGCCAAATACTACATCGGCCACACCATTTACTACTGGTTTTAATAATATATTATACTCCTCGGGGTCGTACTCTAGGTCGGCGTCCTGTATTATTAAGTATTGCCCAGTGGCTTTACTAATACCTGTATGTAAAGCCGCCCCCTTGCCTTTATTGGTGGGATGTACGTAATACTCAATAGCTAAATCGGGGTTGTTGCTAATATAGTTCTCAATAGCGCCCTTGGTATCGTCGGTGGAGCAATCGTTTACTAATATTACTTGTTTGGCAATACCATTTATTAGTTGTACTTTTTTTACTTTATTGAGTATTAAATGAATTGTTTTTTCCTCGTTATACACAGGTATTACAATAGATAGCAATTGTATTGGCATAGTTTAAAATTAAGTATTACACAGATAGGTGGATAAATATAATAAAATATTAATATTATGAGTGGTATAATTAATATTGCAAGCAAACTATTTGATAAATACAATGCCTAGGTTGTTGATATAAATAGTCAAATCATCTCTCATTATATAATTGATGATCATAGGCTTACTCAAACTACATAAGACACCAAAATTAGTAACCCTAGAAACTAGTAAAAAAGATATACTACTTACAACTAATAGTAGTATTCATAACTGAAGAAAAATCAATTATAATTTTTATGCAGCTAGAACTAATAAATAATAGAGGTGTAATAACTTCATAAAAAAAATAGTCTGCCTAACACCTAACGTAAGTTTATAATAAAGCTATTAACGTTACACTAATTCTAACACCGTTCTAAAGGCCGAAAATTTATCGCCAAATTTATCTTTGCCTTGTTGTTGTAATAATGGTGCGTATAGTTGCTTGTATTCGTTGAGGTTAGCGTCGCTTTCGCAGGTATATTGCGCACTATAAGTAGTGCCTTGGGCTTCATCTACACGTACTTTAAATAAGTGGTATGCTGTAAATTGCCCAGTAGCAAGTACCGCAGGCATGTGCTCACTTTTCATCCATTGGAGCCATTGTTGGCATATATCATCATCTACGTTTACAGTTACGTTGTATATTAGCATAGTAGTATTAAATTTTAACGTGTTAATTTTTTTACAAAAACAACAACTATTAATTACCTAAGCAATTAATAGTTGTTAAAGTTATTGGTGGGGTAGTTGGTTATTTACGTCCTCCGCCTTTTGAGCCCGAGTTTTTCTTTTGAAAACGTTTAAAGAACTTCTCCATACGTGTATGTGGTGCTCTGCCCTCGTTAATGCGACGCGATTTCTTTGCATCCATACGCATCATTTTACGTGCCGACGCCGATTGACGGCGCATGAAACCTCTATAATTTTTTTCTTGGTTATTTTTTATTTGAGCACGAGTAATCGATTTCTCTTTGCCTGCGTTTAACTGATTCAAATTTTCGGTATCCATACGTTGTGCTTTGGCGGTACTAACGCTTAACACAACTCCTACACTAAGAGTTAAAACAGATTTGGTAATGATTGATGTAAATAATGTTGCCATTGAGTTTTAAATAATGCCTAATGTTTATTTTTATATCATGCTAAAATAGTTGCAGAAAGCATTAGTTTTGTGGTAAATGATTAAAATAATAAAATACTTTTTAACAATTTGTAGTGCCTTGCTAATGAGCTGTAGCAAGCCTAGCCAAAGCATACCCTACGTAAGCGTTAATATTACTATATACCCGAGCACACCACAATATTACAAGTTAAATTCGGTGAGCGGTTGGCAGTATGTGAGCGGTGGTGTTAACGGCATAATTGTGTACCGAAAAGATGTAAACGAGTTTATAGCCTACGAGCGTACCTCCACCTACGAGCCTACCCAAAACTGTGTGTGCGCAGTAGATACCAGCAATAACGTAGTGGTGCAAGACCCTTGTAGTGGGTCTAAATTTTTGCTCACCGATGGTAGTACTATACAAGGCCCTGCAAGTAAATATTTGCTACGTTACAGCACCACTTGGGACGGTAACGTATTACGCATTGTTAATTAAACCATTAGCGTGAAACAATTACACCCATCACAGTTATTTTTTTTATTCTTGGTAATAAGTACCCTACAATTTACCCCGCTGTTAGCGGCTCAACCGCCTACTGATAGTGTAGTAACGGCACGTAAATTAGTAGTTAAAAAACGTATTACTGCCGCCCTACTTACTATTACTATGGGGCCATTAGGCGCGCACCGCTTATATTTGGGTTGCCCAGCACACGTACCTGTAGCCTACGTGGCCACAGTAGGTGGTGGCGTGGGGCTTATACCCGTGTTAGACTTATTTGCCATACTTTTTACCCGAAATTTTGCGACGCTCCAAAACAATAAGCAAGTGTTTATGTGGATGAAACCTCCACTCCCCAACACTGACACCCTCACCACAAAATAACCATTAACTTCGCATAATTATTTAGCTAAAAAACCATCATTATGACCACTAAATTAATTTATTTTACCCTACTATTTACTACTAGTATTACTACTGTTTTTGCACAGGCACAACCCACTAAACGCCCCAAATTAGTGGTGGGTATAGTAGTGGATCAAATGCGGTACGATTACGTGTATAAATACTGGAACAAGTACGGCAATAAGGGGTTTAAACGCTTAGTAAGCGAGGGTACATTTTGCCAAAACACACACTACAATTATAGCCCAACGGTAACAGCAGCGGGGCATGCAAGTATATTTACAGGCGCAAGCCCATCGCAGCACGGCATTGTGGGTAACGATTGGTATAACCGCACTACCAAAAAAAGCATGTATTGCACCGACGATGAAACCGTGCAATGCCTTGGAGGCACTGAAAAAGCAGGTAAAATGAGCCCTAAAAATATGCTTACCACCACCATTGGCGATGAACTACGTTTAAACCAACAGTTTAACAACAAAGTTATTGGTGTATCGCTCAAAGATCGCTCCAGCATACTACCCGCAGGGCACACGGCTAATGGAGCCTATTGGTTTGATGGTAAAACGGGTAATTTTATTTCATCTACCCATTATATGGCTAAATTACCAACTTGGGTAGAGGCGTTTAATAACCGTAAATTACCACAAAGCTACATACAACAACCGTGGACAACGCTATTGCCTATTGAACAATATACCGAAAGTACGGCCGATGAAACCAAGTACGAAGAAACCTTAAAAGGCGAAGACAAACCCACCTTCCCACATAACTTGCAAAAAATATACGAAGCTGTAGGTAGTTACGAAATGCTGCGCCCTACACCGTATGGCAATACTATAGTGCGCGAAATGGCAGTAAGTGCCATTGAAAACGAGCAACTAGGGCGTAACGAAAACGTAACGGATATGATTACTATTAGTTTTTCGAGTACTGATTATGTGGGGCATCAGTACGGTACTGATGCTATTGAAACCGAAGACACTTACTTGCGGTTAGACAAAGAATTGGAACTGCTACTTAATTATATTGATGCCACGGTAGGCAAAAAAAACACGCTATTATTTCTCACCGCCGACCACGGCGCAGTGCCTGTACCTAACTTGTTGCTAGACAATAAAATACCCGCAGGCTATACCGATGGCGACTACATAATGGACAGTGCTAACAAATACCTAAAACAAAAATTTGGCATAGGTGATTTAATTGAAGAGGAAGAAAACAATAACCTATACCTTAACCTTGCTACCATTACTAGTAATAATTTGGATATTGATAAAATAGAACTTGAGTTAGTACGTTTTTTACAACAGCAAGAGGGTATTAAAACCGCGGTTACCAGCCACGATATAGCCACCCTGAGCAACGCTAATTACACCCAAGAAATGATTGCTAACGGCTACTATAACAAGCGTAGTGGTAATGTAGTGTTTGCCCTAAATACGGGCTGGTTAACTTATAAAAAGAAAGGCACATCGCACGGTACGCAATACACCTACGATACCCACGTACCCTTAATTTGGTGGGGAGCTAATGTACCCAAAGCCAAAGCCGATTACGAGCACCATACCATAACTCAAATAGCACCCACGGTAGCTGCCTACCTAGGTATTGAAAAACCGAACGGAAGCACCGCCAACCCTATACAGGAGGTTTTAAAAAAGTAAACTATACCATGCAAAACGTAAGAGCAAAAAAACATTTAGGCCAGCATTTTTTAAAAGATCAAGACGTGGCCTGTGCTATTGTTGATGCGCTTGTGGCAACTACCCAATACAAACACGTACTGGAAATTGGGCCAGGTATGGGCGTACTTACACAGTTTTTATTACAACACACTGCTAAGTACCAAACGTATGTAATTGATATTGATACGGAATCAGTAAACTATTTGCGCCAAGCATACGTGAGTACTCCGTTAAAAATTATTGAGGGCGATTTTTTAAAATCGAACCTTTCGGAATTATTGCAATTGCAGGGCAATGAGCAGTTTGCTGTTATTGGTAACTTTCCGTACAACATATCTACCCAAATAATATTTAAAATATTAGATTACAAAGAGCTAGTGCCTGAGGTGGTAGGTATGTTTCAAAAAGAAGTAGCTGAGCGTTATGCCGCCAAGCACGGCAACAAAATCTATGGCATTACCAGTGTAATAACGCAAGCGTTTTACGACATTGAATATTTAATGACCATTGAACCCATATTGTTTGACCCACCACCCAAGGTAAAATCAGCGGTAATACGCCTAACACGCAAGCCTAACTTAACACTGGCTTGCAACGAAACCTTGTTTATTAAAGTAGTAAAAGCGGGCTTTAGCCAACGCCGTAAAACATTGAGTAATGCCTTAAAACAATTAGGAATTAACTATATCAACGTACCCGAAACCACATTAAAAAAACGTGCCGAACAGTTAAGTGTAAACGATTTTATTGATCTTACTAACTTGCTTGATAATAAGTAATAGAAACAGATATAATGAATACCCTACTTATAGACGAAAAATGTTTGCTCGAAAAATTTGAAATTAAGGGTGGGTGGACATTTACACGCTTACCCAATTTTTTTAAAAATAAGCCATTTAATGAGCGCAAAGTAAAAGGCACTATTGATGGTTTTGAAATTAGTAAATACCACTTAATGCCAATGGCTAGCGGATATTTGTTTTTGCCTATAAGAGCCGAAATTCGTAAGGCTATACAAAAACAAGCGGGCAATTATGTACAGGTAACGCTTTACTCTGATAACGACCCGCTAATAATACCCGATGAGTTTGCACTTTGCTTGACTGATGTACCAGAGGCTTTGCAGTTTTTTAATAGTATATCTAAAAGTGAACAAAATTTATATATAAAATGGATTTTTTCGGCTAAGCGAGAAGTAACAAAAGTAAACCGCTTAACAAAAAGTATTGATAAACTTTCGCGGAAGTTAAAACTATATCAACCCGAATAATTAAGCTATCATGCGATTATTTATAACTCTTAATCTACTTATTAATTTGTTAGGCTACACTTGCTGTGTAGCCCAATTTAATTTAGCTTGGAAACTTCAACTCAACAAAAACAATATTCAGGTATATACCGCCAAGCCTGCTAACGCCAGTGTTAATGCGGTAAAGGCGCATACTGTGTTTAGCGTAGACCCTAACAAAGTACTGTCGTTTTTAATATCGCCTACTATGCACGTTAAAAATTTGCCTAATTGCAAAAGTTCTACATTGCTTAAAAACATGGGCGATACCAACTATTATTTTCATCAACAATACGACTTGCCTTGGCCTGTGGCCGATAGAGAGGTAGTGTATTTATTTAAAGTAAAACACTTACCTAATAATTGTATTGCAATAACATCGCAATCAATGCACAATTATATTCCGCCTAACAAAGGCTACATACGTATTACCCAATTTGAAGCTCAGTGGAAACTTACTACCTTACCGCTCACTAAAACCGATGCCCATTATATGGCATTGGCTAATCCTGCGGGGAGTATTCCTGCGTGGTTTCTTAATTTGTTTATGGTAGATGGTCCTTACACTAGTTTTAAATTAATGCACGAATATTTTAATGGCAACTAAATTATTTTTTATACTAATAGTATTAAGCTCTGGCACATTTGCACAAACGCTACAACAGGTAGTACGTGGCAAAGTTATTGATGCAGCTTCGCATCAACCCATACCTGGCGCAGTAGTACTTGTGGCCAAAACATCGCCAATAATTGGTGTAACTACTGATGCTAACGGTAATTATCGTATTGAAAATTGTCCGCTTGGGCAACAACAAATTATAATATCCTATATAGGTTATGCGCCTAATAAAGTGCAAGTAATAGTAAACTCGGGTAAGGAAACTATTATAAACGTGGAGCTGGAAGAAAATTACGTGAATATAAAAGAGGTGGAAATAAAAGCAACAACTGACAACACTAAATCAAGTAACGAAATGGCAACCGCCAGCGCACGCCAATTTAGTGTAGACGAAGCCAACCGCTACGCAGGCAGTTTTAACGACCCTGCACGTATGGCAAGCAACTACGCAGGCGTATCATTAACGAGCGATATCCGCAACGATATTGTAATACGAGGTAACTCGCCAAGTGGTGTGCTATGGCGCCTCGACGGCTTTGATATACCTAACCCTAGCCACTTTAGTGCTACAGGCGTTGGGGGCTCAATAAGTATATTGAATAATAATTTTATGGCTAATAGTAATTTTTATACTAGTGCTTTCCCGGCAGAGTATAACAATGCGCTAAGCGGTGTGTTTGATATTAAACTACGCAATGGTAATAACGAAAAACACGAGTTTACGGCACAGGTTGGTTTTAATGGTTTTGAGGGCAACGCCGAAGGGCCTATTAGCAAGCGTAGAGGGTCAAGTTACATGGTGGGGTATAGGTACAGCATATTATCGTTTATAAAAAAACTAGGCATTAACTACGGCACTACCAGCGTGCCTCAGTACCAAGACCTTACCTTTAAATTATTTTTTCCGTTTACCAAGGGTAGTGTTACTTGGTTTACAGTTGGCGGTATTGGCAGCAACGATATACTAGGCAAAAATGTTGCACCTACTGATTTTGTAGGCGTAAAAGAATTTAACATTGCCTTTAAATCAATAATGGGAGTTAGCGCAGTATCGTTTAATTACAACCTTAACACTAAATCGTACTTGCGCTGTGTGGCAGGTGCCACCTACGATGGCAGTGCTTTGGTATTAGACACTGTTATTAACAATGGTATAGCACCGTTTCGTAACGAACAAAATAATAGATTTAAACAAGGCGCACATACTTATATTAACACCAAGCATAGCACACGGCTAACGTCTCGCATTGGGCTAATAACCGACAATATAGGCTACCAAAATAGCAATGTGCGTAATTATGGTGCAGTGGCAAAAACCATATTTAATGCATCAGGCAATGCGTTGCTACTACGTGCCTACGCCGAAAGTAATTATAAAATAACGCCTACACTTACCGCCAATACTGGGGTAGCGTATATGCACTTTTTGTTAAATAATACTCAAGCTATTGAGCCACGTGCTGGGCTAGCTTGGCAAGCTCTACCTTTGCATCGCTTTAGCCTAGCGTATGGTGCACACAATAAGTACCAAGAGTTGCCCATTTATTTTATTGAAACTCCTTTAAAAAATGGCGATGTATCATTGACCAACAAAAACTTAAAACCCACACAATCGCACCAATTAGTAGCTAGCTACGACTGGAGTATTAATGAATACTGGCGCATAAAAACTGAAACCTATTATCAACAGTTACGCAATGCGCCTATCGAGCAACGTGCCACATCGTTTAGTATGCTTAATGCAGGAGCGGCGTTAGCTTTACCTTACGTAGATAGTTTGGCAAGCAAAGGCCTAGGGCGCAACTATGGCGCAGAGTTTACGCTAGAGCAAAGTATGCACAAGGGGTTTTATGGCTTGCTTACATTATCGTTATTTAAAAGTGAATACAAAGGAGGCGACAACTTATGGCGTAGAACTGCTTTTAGTAGCAACTACGCCAGCAACGTACTGTTGGGTAAAGAATTTAAACTCAATCAAAAGCTTACTTTAACTAGCGACATTAAAATAACCGTAGCAGGCGGTAGGCGTTACAGCCCAGTAGATACGTTAGCTTCGCAAATAGCTGGGTTTGTAGTACGCAACGAAACTAACGCCTACTCGCAACAATACAAGCAATATCAACGCATGGATATTAGAGTTGGCTGTAGGCAAAATTTTAAACATGCCGCCCACGAGTTAGCCATAAGCCTTACCAATGTTACCAACCACAAAAATATATTTGATGTAGTGTATAACCCCACTACCAAAGCTATTTATTATACCTATCAGCTACAATTTGTACCTATACTACTCTACCGTATTTATTTTTAAATAATTAACTAGTGGTTAGTTTAATATTAAAACTATGCCTACGCTTTAATTTTTATATTTACGTATTAAAATATTCTTAAAAAAACAGTGGCAAAATTTACACTCGACATAGCCGAAGAAATTGATTTTAACCTAATTGCAGTAGCTAGTCATACCAAAATGTACAAGCTGTGTTGGGCTATTAATGCACAGTTGGGCTTTAAGTTCATAAAACACGATGATTTTATTATAAGAGAATCATTTTCGACTTTTAGACATTATTCGAGTTACAAATTTTACCAAGAAAACACTGAAATATTTTATCAACTCATTGAAAACAAGGGGCAACTAGTATCGCACAAAAACACTCAAAACCTACCAATTGACGAGGGAGTGAGCTATTTAATAAAAGAGCATAAAAATTTTAATTATTTTTTGTACATCAACGGAATTTTTATCGAAAGCGATTATCATCTTTTGTTAAAAGAATTACGCAACATACCCCGCATACTTACTACATTTGAAATAGATTTACAACAAATTAAAAACCGAAGTATATTTTTAGACTATGATCCCTTTAAACAAAACAAAAATAGTAGCCACATTAGGGCCAGCGTCCGACAGTCCTGAAATAATTGAACAAATGATTAAAACTGGCGTGGATGTGTTTCGCGTTAATTTTAGCCATGTAGATTATGATCGTGTGCGCCGTACCATTGAAACCATACAAGAAATTAATCTACGTCTTAATACGCACGTGGCTATACTAGCTGACTTGCAAGGCCCTAAATTGCGCATAGGCGAGGTAGAAAACGGATTGGTGGAACTAGTGCCTGGCAACGAAGTAATATTTACTACCGAAAAATGTATAGGTACTGCCGAACGCTTGTTTATTACTTATCCGCAGTTTCCGAAGGACGTAAAAGTGGGCGAAAAAATATTGGTAGAAGATGGTAAATTTCAGCTAGAAGTAATAGCCACCAACCAAACTGACGAAGTACGTGCACGTGTATTATATGGTGGAAAGTTAGCCAGTAAAAAAGGAGTGAACCTACCTAACACCAAAATATCGTTGCCGTGCCTTACCGAAAAAGATTTATTTGATTTGGAGTTTGCCTTAAGTTGCAACGTAAATTGGATAGGCTTATCATTTGTACGTAATGCAGCCGATATTATTGAGTTGCGCCACATTATTACCAACCACGGACGCCGTACACGTATTGTAGCAAAAATTGAAAAGCCCGAAGCTATTGTTGATATTGATAATATTATAAAAGAAACTGATGCCGTAATGGTGGCACGTGGCGACTTGGGAGTTGAAATTCCGTACGAGGAAGTGCCCCTAATACAAAAAGAAATTGTACGCAAATGCCTTGATGCCAGCAAGCCCGTTATTATTGCTACGCAGATGATGGAGAGCATGATAACTAACATACAACCTACCCGCGCTGAAGTAAGCGATGTAGCCAACGGTGTATTAGATGGTGCTGATGCTGTAATGCTAAGTGGCGAAACATCAGTAGGTGCGCACCCTGTAAAGGTTATTGAGGCAATGCAAAAAATTATTGCACAAGTAGAGGCTAAAGGGTACCGTTACAATAGAGTACGCCCCGCTATTGAAAAAACAAGTGAGCGTTTCATTACCGAAAGCATTTGTTTTAGTGCGGCACAACTTACGCAAGCCACTGGTACTAAGGCTATTGTAACTATGACACACAGTGGATTTACAGCATTTAAGCTAAGCGGCTATCGCCCTAATGCTGTTATATACATGTTTACTGACAACCAAGCTATACTAGATATGATGAACCTAGTGTGGGGAGTACGTGGTTTTTATTATAACAAAAACATAAGTACCGACCACACCATAGCCGATATTAAGCACACTCTTAAAGCTGATGGCTGGCTTACCGAAGGCGAGTATATCATAAACATAGCCTCTATACCATTAGGCGAAAAAGGTAAGACCAATATGCTTAAAATAAGCACAATATAGCACGACTAAAAAATACCTAATTAAATAGTTGCAAAACAATAAACTAATAGTAGTTTTGTGCCAGTAATAAAAAATGGTCTGGTAGCTCAGCTGGATAGAGCAACTGCTTTCTAAGCAGTCGGTCATTGGTTCGAATCCAATCCGGATCACCTTTACACCGTTCTTTATTATCTTGTTTTAGCTAATTTGCCCTAAAAACTAGGGTTTTAGGGCAAATTAGTTTTTTTGGGTTGTTCCTTTTTACTTCGTTTTGACACACTTTGTAGAACCATTGTAGAACCAAAAAAAATGAACACTTACACCGTAGTATTACGAAAAGACAGATTAAACAAAAACGGGCAAGCGCCTATATTATTTGTAGCAACGTTAAATCGTGAACAAGTAAAATTAAGTACAGGTATTACAGTTAATCCTAAGGATTGGTGTGCAGTATCGTGTACGATACTCAAAAATACAAATAACGATTTAGCTATTATCAAGCTAAATGAAATTATTGCAAAGGCGGACAGATATAAATATTTGTTGTTGCTTGATAGTTTGTGTGTAAGCCCTAGCGATTTTGTAAAACACGTATTTGAACAAAAAAAAGAACATTTGCGCCATTGTTTTTATAGCCTAGCTACTGAAATATTTGAAACAAAGAATGTTTGCCACGAGCGCACAGAACATTACAATGTATTTATTAAACAACTAAGGTTATACGCTCCAAAACTTAAAGTACAGGAGGTTAACTACAGCTTTTGCGTTAAGTACTTTAATTGGCTAGAGCTTAAGTATAATAATAGTGCAAATACCAAAATACAAAAGCTCAAAATTTTAGGGTTAATACTTAACGAAGCCGTTAGGCGTGGCGACATTACCAAAAATACAATTACCGACTATAAAATTAAGGGTACAAAGGGTAAGCGTACGGCCTTAACTAAGGAAGAATTACAGGTTATTGAAACTAAGTATATAGTTAACGACCTAGTACCACACTTGCAAAATACGTTACAATGCTTTTTGTTTATGTGTTATACTGGCATGAGATACAGCGACATGAAAAAATTTAGCCTTACCGATGTTGAAAACAACGTAATTAAAATACAGCAGGGCAAAACCCAAAGCTGGGTGCATATACCATTACTGCCACAAGCTCAAAAATTATTAGCTAATAGCGAACTAAAAGTACTAAGCGGCCAAAAGCTCAACCAAAATTTAAAAACTATTGTGCAAAGTTTAAATTTAACCAAAGCTATTACCTGCCACATAGCACGCCATACGTTTGCTACTATTGGTTTAAATACTGGTGTACCGTTAGAGGTAGTAAGCGAGGTACTAGGGCATAAATCGTTAGCTGTAACACGTATTTATGCTAAAATGAACGACACCTATAAAATTGAACAAATGGCAAAGTGGGGGCAATAAAATAAGCCCCTAACAACTTAATGTTAGGGGCTTACTAAAGCAGTTGTAGCCTTACGGGGCTACTATTGAAATCTGCTATTTTTTTTCCATTTGTCTAGGTACATTTTTATTGTAAATAAACCTACGAATATACTTACACCGTAGGCTACACCTTGCAATACAGGGTTTATAACACTCATAGTTTCTACTATTTTACCGCCAAAACAAGCTATAAAAGCTAATAAGGGTTGTTTTTGTATAAAATTTAGTAACATAGCTTTAGCGTAAAATGGTTATTACACTCTGAAAATCAGCTAGTGAGATTTTGCCAGTTAAAAAAGCTAATAGCGTACCTATTGTAACTGCGCTTGTGGTAAATCGTAGCCAATCAAACCCACTCAAAGTTGGGTGTTGGCTATCAATATTGGCTTTAATAGTGCTTACTACAGGTATGCTATCCAATAGGCCTAAGCCTATTGATTTTAATTTTTTCTTTAGTAGTAATCGTTTTAATAGTCCCATAATAATTAAGTGCATTTAGTTTATTTTTTCTTAGTGGCTTTTTTTCGTGGCGCACGTTTTACCACTTCGTAGCCATGTGGCATTTTGTACCCTAAGCGTTTTAAATCTTGTTGTACGGTTGTGCTTTTTTTACTTTTTACAGTTGCTTTTTTCTTTGGCGCAACTTTTTTGCGTGCAACTTTCTTAGCTACTTTCTTGGGCGCACGTTTTTTAACGGCTACTTTTTGGGTTGGTTTTCGTTTTGTGGTTGCCATAACTATTTTTTCTTAGCGGTTTTACGTACTGTTTTTTTAGCTACTCGCTTTTTGGGCGCAGCTTTCTTTTTGGCAGCTACTTTTTTAGTTGTTTTTTTGCCACTAGCCATTTTAGACTTGCACGCATTACCTGCGCCGTCAATGTAGTATAAATAGCCTTTCTCACGTTTCACTACTCCTTTTTTTATAATTGTTCCCATGTTGTTGTTTTGTTTTTTGTTTGAATTATTATTGATTATTTACTGTATTGTCAATTGATTTTATGCAATGGTCTTTGTCAATTTTATTGAGTGTGCTTGCTATTAGTTTACCAAACTTGGTAAGCGTATTACGCTGTTGGTTTTTGCCAAGTGCTGAGCTTATTGTTTCTAATCCGTTGCCAAATAGGTAGCCATTTTTTTTAATTAGCAAATCATTCATTGCATAGCCTAATAGGGCGTTGCCGTAGCGGTCTTTGCTTAGTGCAAGGTCTAAAGCATACTGGCTGTATTGCTTGCGTTGTAAGCTACGCACCACTCCGTACATGTATCCAAATGGTGTAAGCGTAAGTTTTAATAACGAGGCAACTTGTAGTAGTAAAAAGTTAATCATGGCTTATATGAATTTATCAATGTTTTTAACTACATACTGTTGTATGATACTTGTAACTGCTACTGGCTTACTTAATAACATTATTAGGTAATCGTATGTACCCATGGTTGTGCCGTCGGGCAATGTGGTACTATCGTTGTTGGTAGTTATTAACTGTACTACTTTAGGCGCAAAAGTGTTGGTAATATCCACGTCCTGCGCATCGTAATATTTAACTACACACGTTAATGCTATTGCGCTCGTACTTGCTTTTATTTGTAGGTCTTGTGCATCTACTTTTATTTTAATGCTGGCAAACAAAGGGTGTGTTTTGTTAATGTCAATTTGTATTATCTTATCCATGATTGTTGTTGTTTTTGAGTTTATAATTTATGCTATTCTACGCCAATGTCCGCTTGCAAAAGCCATAAACGTTGCGCTACTGCCGTAAGTGCCTACATTGGCTAATGTGGTGGTGGCGGTAAATGTGCCTGTAAGGTTTTCAATAAGTTGTGTAGGACCTAGTGTGGCTAGGGTTACAGTACCTGCACCAGTTCGTTTAACTACATACACTGTACCTGGCACGTTAATAGGGTCGGGCAAGGTAACGGTGCGTGCCACTGCATTGTACATGTATAGTGCGTAGTGAGTGGTGTTTAGGGTAATATCTAAGTCGTTAATAATGCCCTTGTGTCTTTCGCTATTATTAAATATTGCCACACCGTTTATGGTATGCGCACCGTTTACTGTAGTGTTACCACCTAGTATAGTAGTACCTGTAACATCAAGCGTGGCAGTGGGTGCAACGGCACTACCTACTCGTAGTTGGCTAGTAACACGTACATGGCTACCCTGTATTTCAATAGGGAATAAATTGCTAAACGTTTGCAAATATCCTACTCCAGTTATCCACGCTAGTCTAAAATAATTAGTGGCGTTTAGCCCTACTTCAAGCGTACCGCTGTTGTACAAACTTAGTGTGCCTGTAGCTAAGTTGTATATAAAGTTAGCACTACTAGCAAGCCTATTAATTGCTGCGCTAAAAAATGGCACACGTGTGGTATTGCCTGTTATTGCGCCTAGTGCGGTATTAATCTCGTTTTGTTGTGCGGTACTTACGGGCTTAGCTATATCAGCTGTATTATCTACATTACCAAGCCCTACCTGCGCTTTAGTAGTACCGTGTGGGTTGGCAGTGTTGCCAGTATGTGTGTTTAAATTAATTTGTACCCCTGTAATAGCTGTGTTTTGCGCAGTACTTACTGGTTTATTAATATCACTGGTGTTATCTACGTTACCAAGTCCTACCTGCGCTTTAGTAGTACCGTGTGGGTTGGCAGTGTTGCCAGTATGTGTGTTTAAATTAATTTGTACACCTGTAATAGCTGTGTTTTGCGCTGTACTTACAGGTTTGTTAATGTCGCTGGTGTTATCTACGTTACCAAGTCCTACCTGCGCTTTGGTAGTGCTGTGTGGGTTGGCTACATCGCTAGTATGTGCGGTTATATTTTGTTGTGATGTTGTTGCAACATTATCAATATTTGTTTGTAGTGTAGTTGTTACACCATCAACAATAGCTGTTACTTCGCCCGAAGTTAAACCGCTAGTTGCATTTACTTTATAAGTACGTTTAAGAGCCATTACGAATAATAGGTTACTTGTAATTGATGTGTTTTTTTATCCTCTAATCCTGTAATTATAAAGTTGTTAATGTTTTGTATTGTTAGTAATTCAATAACTCCACCGTGCCCAATAGGCATACCTACTTCAACGCTTACAGTTGCCGTTTCGCTATAATGTGCTACAATTGTTTTATCGGTTGTTGTTGCGTCTGCCTCAATAGCTACAATAGCGGTTTTAGCATTGGCAGGAATATCGGGTAATACTGTTACAGTACCAAACTCTACAATATCGTTAGCTATGCTAATACAATTATGGTCGGCTGTGTTACCATTTCCACTACCGTTTAGCAGTAGTTGTTCAAAAATACGTTGCAAGAGTTGCTCGGTATATGGTGAGTAGTCTGTGGCTTGTGGCGTGTATGGGCTAAATGTATTCATTGTTATTTATTTTTTTTGTATAGGAGTAAAGCTGTCGCAACTAGCACGGTACAAACGATTATAATTAGTACTAATCTTTTTTTTTTACTAATAATTGTTCAACATCTAACGCTAATAAATTATGGCTTAGTATTATTGACATTAGTTTGCTAGCGTAATTTTCCCCCTCAGCATAACCTGCGTTTTGCAATGCTTGCGTTTGCTCTTGTGCTGTTGTTGCCGTAAAAACGCCATTCTTAGCATACCTAGAGTTTTGCAATAAAAAATTAGTGTGGTCGGTTATACTATCTTTTGCAGTATCGTACACTCTAAAATAACTTACTTTTTGCCCATCTTTTGGCGTGTTAAATGCTATTTTTTTGCCTTTGTAACCGTCTTGCGCTTTTATACCAAAATAGTTGGTTGCTTTTCGTGCCGTAATTCCGTTGCCAGCTACGCCATTATTATCGGAACTTTCAATAATCATTTGCGCCATTTTAACGCTAGGAAACAATCCTGTACCTAACGTAGTTTTAATTACATCAGCCTTGTGGGTTTCAATAAATAGTTTGCGAGCTTCGTTCATTACTTAATTATTTTGTGTACAATTATTATTACTAACCCTGCCAGTATAATACCTATTACAAGGCTTATGATAGTTTCGGTTTTTATTTCTACTTCTACGGTGGGTAACTTAGCATCGTTGAGTAAGTTGTCCACCAGTTTTGAGTTTAATACGTTCATTATTATTGGCAATTAAGGCGTGCTAGTAACGCTAAGGTTTTGTCTTTTACTCCGCTGAAATAGTCGTAGTAGTCTTCTTTTTTTATCCAATCCGTCAAGGTTTCTTTTTTCTCGTCGTAATACTTTTGGTTAAATGCGTTGTACACTGCTACCACCATATCATCAGTACCTAATTGGTTAAGTTTATTCCAAGCAGCATCTTTAGTTCCGGTTAGTGTAAATAAGCCACTCATTACATCGTGTAGTTCAATAGCTAACGGTTCGGCATTCCAATCTTTAGGTATGTTAATTGCCCCTTTAGGATAGCTTGCTTGTGGGCCCTGGGCTTTTTCTTTGCCACGTTTTTTTCCCCAAAAGAAAATAGCAAGGCCAATAACAATTATTATTACTACTGTTATAATTACTGGTTTGTAGCTTGAGTAAAATTCTTTCATTATTATTTTTTAAATTGTAACGTTTGTAATTTGGCTATTGCCTTTTGTGCAATGCCTGTGTTAGCATCGTAGCCTTCGTGCTGTATCCATTGTAATAAATTTTGCCCGCTATCGCTATAGTACAATTGATTAAACAAGTTGTAAACGGCTACTAACTGCACATTATTTAATAGCAATAGCTTGCTGTATGCTTGGTCTTTGGTAGCTACACTTGTAAACACACCAGCCATAACATCATGTAGTTCAAGCACTAGCGGTAAGGCGTCGTACTTATTTGAATTAGTTGATTGGGTTTGTTTAGTGGGTGTAGTTTTTTTGGGTACCGTAGTCGTGCTTTGTGTATTTTCGGTTGCGTCTTTTGGAGCAATAGCATCTTTAATTTGTTGCCAATACATATACACTACTGCTAACGTTATTAATAGTATTGCTATAATTAATATAGTATTAGTAGGTATTTTTTTCATGGTCTTATTTTTTCTTTAAAAAATACCAAGCTAAGCCTGCTACCGTTGCTACTACTGATGCAATAACTATGTAGGCAGTGGTGGGTTTCATGCCCAGTATCTTTTTTTCGTCAGTAGGGGCTGGGGCATCGGCACCAGGTGCGGTTTCTCTTGCACCTTCTCCACCGTCACCTCCACCACCTCCAAGTACTCTACCTACAGTATTAGCCACTGTATCTAATGGCGTTTTACTTGTAATACCTTGTTCTGCTAATGATTTTTCAGCTTCGGCACGTTCTAGTTTTGCTAAGCCTATATTTTTCTTTTTATCAGCTCGTGAATTTATTACTTCTGTACGTGCAGCCTTTCTGTCCATTTTCATATCAAATTTAGTTTGGCGATTAGCCTTAGCTTGTTTGCCTAAGCCTAAAAAACTTTGTTCTATTTCTGTTGCGGTCATGTTATCCATTTTGTTTAATAATTGTGTTGCTTTATAATTGTTATTTACTTCACTATCATAACGTAGTGCGTTTTTGTATTGTTTTTGTAATCGGCCGTAATGTTCAATGTTATTAAACGGCAGTACTTTACTTAGTGCGTATACGGCTTGTGTTAAACTTCTCCCACTTTTGGCATACTGTTCAAATGCGTAAGCATCAGCTTTAAATTCATCAGTAGTATTTAGTACTATATGCCCTGCTTCGTGGCACAATATAAAATATTGATAATCGTTAGTTAATGTGTCCCAAATTTTAGCATTTACCTTAACTACTCCTGTATTACGGTAGCATACAGCTGGCGTACTACCTAAATCATACACACGTTCTACTTTAGTAATTCCGTAAGGTAGTTGCATTATTTTTTCATTTTAACTATGGCTACAATTAGTACTATTACTACTGCTACTACTAAGCCTATTACAAGTTTGCTATCCACTCCTGCAATTTTTTTGCTTGGTGTATTGTCTGCTGGTGTATCTTCGGCTGCGTTTCCGCCACCTTTAAATACTCCCTTAACATCGTTGGCTATAACTACGGTTTCTTTGGCTAAACCTATTGTTTGCTTAAATCCGTTTACAAAATTACTCCAGCCTTTGCCTTTTTCTTTTTGTTGATTTTGCTTAGTATTAGGTAGTACATCATTTGCGCTATCGTCCGATTTGGTAGATGGCGAAAATTTAACATCGTTTTTTAAATTACTACTCGTTTTTTTTGCAAATATTTTTTTAATTACACCGCCTGCAAAATTTTGTTGGCTATCATGGTTGTGTCCAATATGGTACAATTCCATAATAAACGGCTCTTTAAATAATATGCAAGCTGATATAGTGTTTTCGTAATTAACAGGCTTGTAAATTCCGTATTGCTTATACAATAAAGCTACGTCGGTAGGACGTAGCTTTATAATATCCATAACAATACTTTCAAAACTATTTTCCATTATTGAATTGTTTTAAAAGTGATTATTTTTTATCTGCGCATCAATCCTAATGCGTTTATTGTTTGACCTGCTTTGGTTGCTTTTTTTGCAAGTGAGCGAGCGTTGTTTAACACTGCGCCTATCTTGTAAGTAAGGTCAATACTTTCTCCTGCACCTACTGTAAACAAAATAACGTTTTGGTTATCTAACTGAAAATCGTTACGATTTGCTAAGTTGATAAATCCTTTTTTGTCGTTAAATTGTTCTGGGCGTGTAACGTTAGTTAAACTTAACTGGTTTTGAGATTGGCGACGGAATGGCGAAATAGTACCCGTTTGTATTACTTTACCAAAGGTAGATGCTGATGTACTGTTAATTACTAACTCTACAATACGAGTAGGGTTGTATTTAACAAAGCCCATTAAGCCGTTAATACTAAAGTTACTTAGTGAAGCAGTAGCTGTTAAGCCTGCTGTTGCTGAACCTAATAACAAACCGTCTGCAATAATAGCATCTACAGTTGAGCCAAAAGATGCTGCCAAGTCCGCAGGTGTTTGAAAATATGCAGCACTTAATGCTACTACTTTGTCTGTTGCGAATGTATTAACTAACTTAAAGCTAAATGCAACATCGCTATCTTGTTCGGCTATAAATGATTTTGCAGGGCTTCCGTTAAAACTTAACGCATCGTCTCCCATACCTACATACGATGTTTCATCACCTTCGTAGCTTGATAAATTTCTTTGTGCTTGCATTTCTAAATCTTGAGTTGTCATTGTGTTTTTTTATTTGTTGGTTAATACTGTTTTAACGGTTTCTTTTTTTGGTGTAAACAAATGAGGCTCTAAATCACCTATATTCATTGTTGTACCGTCATCTAATTTTTTCATTACTCTTTGTTTAATAGCATAACTTAACGCTATACCTACTGCTAAAAAAATTACAGCCATCACTGTAAAATCTAACCATGTTAATTTTAAATTCATTTTGTATTTTTTAAGGGTTATTGTTTGGGTTTATTGTGGTACAAATGTGAGTAATGTGCCAACCCTCAAAACCAGTAAACGCACGTAAACGCTAGTAAGTGCACGTAAAAGCACGTAACGCTAACTAAGCGCAAGTAAAAACCCCACTTTACGCATTGGTAAAGTGGGGTTGGTGGTAAAACGGCAACGGTTCGAACGTTTATTTTTACCTTCCTTTCAGTAACGTAATTCCTGTTATACTATCCGTTTTATTAAGGTTCGCCTATGTGGTTAATTATTATTAATACTTGTTTTGGGGTGTATGTTTTACCGTTGTATATACCTATTTGGGCGTGTATTGGCTTGAGCCACGAGCGCAGTATACGCAAACTACAACCATACAACTGCGCTAGTTGTTCTTTGCTGTAGGGTTGTATTGTAAATTCGGGTTTCATTTATTTGTTTTTTGTTGTATATTTGTATTCATAAAGAATTTGAAAAGGGAGTTTGTCATCTTTTCTGTAAAAATTTTGAATGCTTATATACCTCAAAATTTTTTCTAAAAAAAAAAACGAAATAGCCCCTTAGAAGGCACCTGAATGTTTCCCCTTTTAGCTGTGCTAAAAGGGGTTTAATTTTTTATTGGGCTTCACACTTGTTAAATCGTGGTGATAATAATGTTTTTTAGATCCGTTATCCTTGATTGTAAATCTTACTTCGTGAGGAGTTCCGTCTATCATCATTACATAAAAAAAGTAATAAATAGTTTCTGCTCCACTTCTTTTATCCGCAGCCATATCATGTAATAACGCATATTTTAAAACTTCTCTAATTACAGTAAAAGATTTTATTTTTAATACTGTGGCTCTCGAGTTTATACCATGCTTTACACTTTCAAATTCAATAATAAAACCAGTATGTTTATTTAAAACTGGCTGTGTATTAATTTCTCCTTTCTTAATCGCATTAAAAATTCGTTGCTTAAAAAACACAAATTCTTTTTTAGGAATGCTACTTAAACCTACATACTTAGGGTAATATTTTGTATCTGCTCTTATCATTTTTCTATTTTAAAATACTTATTGTTTCGTAAGGGTTTTTGCTTTGCATTACTTTGTTGTAGGCTCGCTCTACTTGTGGGTAACAACCTGCCATGGCTTCTTTGCGGTAGCTTGGGTGGTCGCCCGTTTTAAACAATTGAAAGCAATCGGCTATGGTTATTAAGTCTTTCATTACCCACGCCCAACTGTGGTACATAAATATCATATCCACATTTTTTTGTTTGGTGTCAATAATGTATTCCTCTACTTCTTTAGGTAGCTTGCGCTTAATTACTTTGTAGGCGTCCTCTACTACTATTAGCGCGTTCCACACGTGTTCTTTAACTTGGGCTATGGCTTCGTTAAACTCGTAACTAGGTATTATTAAGCGGTACACGCCTTTTTTCCACGCTGGGAGTTGTGCTATGCTTATTATAGGTATATCAACGTAGGCGTCGTGGGCAAGTGTATCTATAATTAATACTTTCATACCCTTGGCTAGGTATATGGGTATTAGTTTTTTTAGGTACGTTGTTTTGCCTGTGCCACGGTCGCCCACTAGTACGCTTACCATATTCATACGCTCTGCCATTAGTCAAACACTACATCAAGTACGCGTTGCCCAATTACATTAATTACCGCAAACGCCATGTGTGCGCCTACTGGTAGTTCAATTTGTTTTTCTTTAAAGTAGCGGCCAAATACTTCGGCTAGGTCAGTTTCTTCCTGTGGCTGAAAGGGTATTTTTTTGAGCGTACGGTCTTTCTTTGCATCTAGCTTATTGTAGCGTTCAATAAGTTGCTTGTCGGCATCGGTTAATGTGGCTACATCTGCGTTGGTTTTTTCAATTATACGCTCTTGCTCGTCTTTGGTAAATTGCTTTTGAAACTTACGCTCTACCACCAATGTTAGCACTGTGCGCTGCGTAATGTCCAACATACCAATGGCAGTGCGTGCGCTACTTTCCACCACTTTATCAGTTATTTGTTTACCCGCTTTTTTATCTTCGGGGGCATCAACTGTGGTAGTGGTTTCGGTTTGTTTTTTGGGTAGTAATTCGGGTGTAAAATCATCAGCCTCCCACGAACTATCCGTTTTTACCAGACTGTTGGTTTTTGTTTCAGCATTGGTTGTTGCGTCAGCTGATTGTACTTTACTGTTAGTTTTAACATCGGTTGATTTTGATAACTCGGCAAGCATATCAAAGTTTTCGGTAGTAATGGTTACTGCTGTTTCGGGGGTGTTGGTGTTATCTTGCATATTTTTCGAGTAGTGGCATGGTTTCTTTTATGAATGAAAATCGTTTTTCTAGCGATGCTTTTTTCATAGGATTAACAAACTCTACCATTAACTTAGGTAGTAAGCCTCCTATAATTGAAAACACATTTTTTTCGTTGTTGAGTATTTCGGGTTTTATATTGCCGTTTTCGTCTGCTAGGTCTAAGCCTGTTATTATTTTTTTAACAAAATTTTTTAAGTCTTCGATGTCTTGCTTGTACTCTGCGTTTTGGTCTAAAACTTGCTTTACTTGCATTTGTTGCTCGTGGTTAAGTACCACATCGGGCAGGCGGTCGGTAATTTGTGGTGTGTTCATTTTATTTATTTTTTACTATTAAAACTTTTCGCCGTGGCGTTTTTCAATTTGGCGTAATAGTCCACTGTAATCGTCCAGCAAGGCGTGTTTAATACTTTGGTTTACTAGGCAGTTGTAAAAATCTTCTGTGTTGTTGGTAGCGTATTTTTTTAAGTAACCGTCGTTAACCATTGTGGGGCGTAGCTTACGAGTAATAACCTTAACGTTATCGTCAAAGGTTATTATTAGCTCGTTAGGGGTTAATTCAATAGGCGTAGGTACGTTTACCAATACTTCGTTTACGGTTTCTTTAATTACCTCCACTGGCACCTCAATAGTTTGTGTTGTTGGCTCAGCAGTGGCCAAAGCTCGCAAGGTTGCAAAGGCAGTTTCTTTGTTGGGGTGTTGTTTGCAGTAGTCGTCAAACCATTGTTTGTCGGTTACTGCTATACGTGCTGTTAGGGTTATTGTTTTGTTTTCCATGGGGTTATTTGCGTTTAGCTTTGCGTTGTTGGCTACGGTAGGTTTGTACGGTGTGCTTGCGTGGTATGTAAATAGGGTTAGGCTTATCTACAAATTGATACATTGGATACATTGGTTTTTTGCGTTTAATGAATTTTTTATTTTTTATTGTAATTATTCTTACACCCCTTTCTGCTATTATAGCTAACGTGTTTGCATCTTGTTTTAAACTTGGTAATGGCGCAGTACATTCAGTAGGTGGTGTTGTAATCATAGTGTTTGTGTTGTGTGTGGCGTGTTTGTTGGGTTGTTTAGGTTTAAAACAATGTGTTTGGCCGTTGTTTTGATTTAAAACACGATGTTTGCAATTTGTTTTAAAATGTTTGAGCCTTGTTTCAAAGTCAAACACCGTGTTTGAATTCGTGTGCAAATGTGAAACAAACCCTCCACAAGGGTTTAAGGTTCTTTAAGGTTCTTTAAACTTTAATTCAAAATAATTTTAAACACAACAAAAAACCCACACCGTGTAGGGTGTGGGTTGGGTAAAATTTGGTTATAACTAACTACTAGCTGGCTCGGTTACTTGCCCAAGTTATAAGTTCGGTAGCATCGTTAATGGCTATTGTTAGCACATCTTTTTTGCCCACACCATCGTAACCTGCTACAAGGTGTAGCAATTGATAACAGCTAACGTAGTAACCTAGCATTTTTTTGTTTATTTTACCTAATGCTTCTTGGTAATCTTTTACGTCTCGGCGTTGTGTTTTTTTAGCTAATGGGGGTAGTATGTTTGCGTGGTCTAAAGCATATAGTATACCAGTGTAAGCGGTATGCCCAGCCATTTTTACATATTTTTTATCGGTATAAAAACTATTTTCCAACTTGCCCTTAGTTTTTAATATTTCTTTGGCATTGCTTATATAACGTTGCCCCTCGGTTAGTACTTCGTTTTTTGTAGTGGTTTTCATAGTGCTATGTTTTTACTTGTACAAATATAATTATTTTTTTACTCCAAAACACAACGCCCACGCATAGTGCGTGGGCGTGGCATTAACCTAAATGCTTGTGTATTAACTCCAATTGCAATGGCGTAAACTCGCGCTGAAACTTAACCAATATTAAGTTAGGTACTGTACGTAACCACTTGTATAAGGTTGGGTAACTTATGTTGTAATAGTAGCGTAGCTCTTGCTTGTTCATTGCAATTGATTGTTAAAATGGTTGTTCTGCTGCTAATAATTCTGTGTTAATTTGTTGCTCGGTTATTAATTCAGTATTAGGTTGTTGCTCGGTATCAACACCTGTAGTAGTTTCGTCTTTAGGCTTAGGGCTTCCTAACAACTCCACCATACCTACCTGTAGGCGCATATCAAATTTTCTAACTCCGTTTTTATCAGTGTATTCGCCTACACTTGGTTTACCCTCTACGTACACTTTAGTACCCTGTAATAAATGCGCAGCTAACTTAGTACTTTGGTTAGCTTCTCGCCATAGGCTACAGTTGTACCACGTGGTGTTTTCTACTTTAACATTGTCGGTGTTTAGGTAGCTTTCGGTTACAGCCACACTAAAGTTAATTACTTGGCGGTTGTTGGTTTGTTGTATTGAGGCACTTTTACCTACATTACCAATGATTGTTGTTTTTTGCATGATGTTTGGTTTTTTTGGTTGGTTTATAATTAATTGTTTGTTTGTTATTGTTTATTGATTATCCCATAGCCAATTCATATAATCGGTTGGGTGTTCGTTCATGTACCAATGTTCCCACGCTTTGTAATCAGCGTTTAGTCGCATAGTGGGTTTTATGTTTTTTATCCCCATAGGTATGGTGTAGGTAACATGGGTTTCGGTTTCGGTTATTGCGTTACACACCGCTAATAGGTTGTTGTGTATAATGTGCGTAGGCTCGTTAAATACTACCATGGTTATGATGCTATACGTTTAAATTTACCATGCTCCCAATCCAATACCGCCTGCTGTTGCTTGCCGTGTTCATCTTCTTTTAATACGGCTACGGTGTGCTGCATACTCATACTAAGCATACTAAGCAACGCCCCGTATATATCGTTAGCGTATAGGTTAGTACTGTGGTTTTTATTCATTATATTCATTTCCAACGCTCCCTTCCAGTTATGAAACACATTACGAGCATTAGTTACCACATAGGTGTACTCCGTGCTTGGTGCGCCTGTAAGCGGGTTTACTACATCGGTACCATAATCGTTAATAGCCTCAGCCATAGCTTCGGGGCTTATGCCATTATCTTTTAACTGCACTATGTTAAGTTCCTTAACGCCGTGTAAATTGCCAAACTTACGGTACATAGGTTGGCGGTGTATGTTGGGTAGTAGTTCGCATAGCAAATCAAAATCGTACACACCGCTATCGTCCATACATAGGGGTTTAAAATGGTATTTGATACACTCCATAATACCTGCCATAAAGTGGTTGCTGGTTACATCGGTTACGTATTTTTTTACCATAGTATCGCCCTTAGCTTCCCAAGTATATAGGTTTTCGAGGCTTATCATGGTGCTACCCTGTGGGTTAAGGCGTGCTATATATTCATTGCTTACGGCACTTACACGCTTAGGGGTTATGGCGGGGTTACTATTCATTACACAATAGTCGGGGTTGGGCATAGTTGCCATTTTTTTAATGGCTTTAATTTGCTTGGCATCAAACTCGGTACGAGTGCTGTATTTATCAGCCGTTTGCATATTCCAGTTTTCGGTTATATCTAACAATAAATTGTTGCGGGTTTCGTAGTGTGGGTTTTTGTACACTATTAGTAAGCTATGTAAGTGTATGTGTAAGCCCTTACCAGGGTTTTTAGTAACCTCTACGCCAAACTCTCCACCCCACACTTGTTGTTTCCAAAAGTCTTTTTTGCGCATGTAATTAAATTCCTGCATTAGTTCCTTAGCGTAAAAACGCTTATTGCGCCAACCGTGCGCCTCGTTATGCGGTACGGTTAGGGTAAGGTGCATAAAGTTAAAATCGTTGCTGGTAATTACTTGGCCAGTGTGTTTGTCGATAAATTCGTTTTTATCAAAAAAAGCACGGTACTTTTTGCGTAATGCTTTGCTACGCTCGGCATTGCAGTTAGGGCATAGCTTGTGCTTACACATTTGCGAGGCTATGTACTCGGTGGCTCCGTTGCTTTGGTGTACCCTGTACAGGCTGTGCGAGCAACATTGCTCTAAGTTACGGCGCAAGCCTGTAAAGTAAGGTAGCAGTTGCTCTTGGTCTAGCTTATCCACGTTAGCCACTAAGTAGCTTTGTACTACAGTGTGTAGCTTTTTAGCCTTGCGAGCGTTATTGCTTATTTTTGACGAGCGTTTGCGGTTGTTAGCCACACGTTGTTCAAACGTTGGTTTTACGGTACTCGATTCCGAGCGTTTCTTACTTATCAAGGTAGGGGTTATAGTGGGCATATCAATAGGGTACTTACACCGAAGTGTTTATGATTAATGTATCGTTAATTACCTTGAATTTAGCCTCACCGTTTTTAATATTAACCTCAAATAACGAGCTTTGTCCGTTAGCAGGTTTAAACATGTGCTCGCATAAGCAAGTAAAAGCAAGTAAACGCTCTAATAGTTGTTTTTTGGTGGCTTTGTCGGTGGGTAACAATGCGTGCTTAAACTGTCGCTCAGTTAATTGGTGTAGTTGGGCAAATGCGCATTCAAAATCAACCAACGTAAACGTTGTTTGTTTTAATGCAGCTGCGCCAGTACCTGTTAATTGAATTTTCATTGTGTTTAAATTATTAATGTAGTTGCGAGTGGCGGATTTGAACCGCCGACCTGTAGGATATGAGCCTACCGAGATGACCACTTCTCTAACTCGCAGTGTTTTTTATAGCTTAATTAATCGTTTGCTTGCATCTAACTTAGCCCCTTTTTGGTATAGCTTTAAATCATCTTTTAGGGCTTTAAATGCTAATTGTTTATTAATATGTAGTACACCTAGGCAGCACTTAATAATGTTTCTATCGTTAGTTATTATAACGCTTATGCTTACATTTTGTACATAACTCTTAAAAACATCTTTTTCTAAAGTAGCTTTTACGCTTAACCCAAAATAGTTGTCGTCTTTGTGCTTGCGTACATTAACCTGTAGGTAGTTATCCACCTTGTTGTACAATTTAAGTAATTCAGTCATTATGTTAGTTGTTTAATAAGTTACCCATTATTACTAAGTTTTGTAGGCAGGTACACACAAAGTACAACCCCAATACAAACATTACCCACTGTGTGTTAATGGTACTGCGCCCTATTTTTATGGCGCGTTCTTTTATCTCGTGAAATAACTCAATACACACTAGGGTAATAAACAACATCATAAACGTGTTGCTTATTATAGTAAGTATTAGCGGAGTGTTGGGGCTTAGGTACATTGGTGTGTTTTGTTAGTTTATATTATATTAGTGGTTTGTTTAACCTTAAAACTTAGTTGTTATGTTTGATTTTGATACACTTGGAAAAATGCCACTTAGCTACCGTAAAATATTTTTTATTGTACTAACCTTTATACCTTATTATTACTTAGCACTTAATTTGTTTAGTAACACTATTAGTACTACTAACTTAGCCTTGGTACTTAGCCTATGTTTTTGTTTGGCTTTAGGGTGGTTTTTAGCGTGTGCAATAGCATTACATGCTGTTATTAATAATAATGGCGTAATAAATACTATAGAGCTTTTACTTAAAACTTGGGTTATTGGAGTTATCTTTTTAAGTGCAGCTATTTTAATAAGTGTATATCTACACCTTACGTTTAAATATTTCTTGTTTGCTAATTGCTCCGTGTTTGTGTTATCTTTTGGTCGTTTTTATATACCTTACCTGTACACCAAAATAAAACACACTTTGCACATAAAGTAAATAGTGTAAGGTATGCCAAACACAAACAACCACAACATCATTACCTCGTATTTAAGTGGCATATAGGTGTGAGGCTTACGAATATTAAAACTGATAAAATAAGCCAACGACATAAACAATATGCTACTTACTATACTATCGCGTTGAGTAAACTCAGTTACTATATTTTCAAAATCATTATGTGAAGGAACGTTCATCTTTATTGTGTGTTTAATTAGTGCTTAGTTATTAGTTCCGCACTATCGTGCGGGGAAACTCTTTTTTTGGTTTTAAAAGCAAGCTCGATGTTGGTGTTGGCTTGTCAATTTGGGGCGGGCTCGCTGTTAGGTCTATCCCGCCCCGCCTTGCTTTTAAACCTTACTTGTTCGCTGTGGTTTCCAGTCCCAGCCACGTAAGGAAAATTCGTTGGTTACAATTTTAAACGGTTATTAATATCGTTATCCATTAATTTTATTAGCCCTAGCGTTAGCACTACTATTATTAGGTTGGTTAGCATTGCTTACTGGGGCCAGAGTGGTTAATAAATTCCTTAATGGTTTCAACATTAACTTGCCTGCCTCCCTTTACGCCTGTGTAGGTGCCTTTTAGTATGCCTTTGTCTAGGTAGTTAAGTATTGTTTGGCGGCTTACATTAAGCATATCGGCAGCTTGCTGTGTGCTTATGCACAGTGCTGTGGCAGTTACCTTGCTTGGCGCAAATGCTTTATTGGCTTTGGCTTCGTTAAGCTCTTGGCGCAGGTAACCTACCTCGTTAATTAAGGCTTTAACTGTGGGGCTTTGAGCTATTAGGTCGTTTAAGTCCATGGTGGTAAGTTGTTTAATAATGTTTGTGTTGCTTGTTTGGCTTGTTTGTTGCTATATTTGTAAATTATTGTAATTACACTATAATATAGTTCCTCTCGTTTTGACATTGCAATAATACATACAAAATCATACAAAACAAATGATTTTATGTGTTTTGTATGAATATTTAATTAAAATATTGATTATGAATGCTTTAGAATTTAAGAATAATCGTAAATTACTAGGTTACACCCAAGTAGATTTTGCTAAAGAATTGGATATAGCTGGTGCTACTGTTCAGCACTATGAATCCGAAAGGTCGCCAATACCAAGTAAAATTGAAGTTAAAGTACTGGAGTTAGTTAATAAATACAACGCTACCATAACACAGTTGCAAAGCGGAGTAGCACCATTACCTAGCACCGAGGTTACTTATAGTGTGCCAGTGCTACCTATTGAGGCTTTGGCTGGTGTGGGCCACACTAACGATGTGCAGGTAATACTTAGCCAATGCGAGCAAATAAGCTTGCGCATTAAGGCTGATGCCCTAATACCCATAACTGGCGATAGCATGCTGCCCAACTTTGTGGCGGGTAGCTTTGTGCCTGTTAGGCGTGTGCCCATGCAATACATACAGTGGGGGCGTGCCTTTGTGGTAGATAGCATAACTAACCGCTTAATGATAAAACGCATATACCCAGGCACCACCACCGATACCCTCACACTCCGCAGCGATAACGGCCTAAAGTACCCCGATTTTGAACTACCACTAACCGATATATTTAGTATATGGCTAGTGCTGGAGATATAACTAGCTAGTAGCCAAATACCTGCATAGCCCCAATTTGTTGCACCTGCTTAGGTTTAACAACATTAAAGTGAGGTATTGCCACCGTAACTAAGGGCGCAGTAGGGTTTGATAAATTTTGTAACATCATTAGATTATTTATAATACAAAAATCAATAAAAAAATAATGCCATAAAAAAATAAAGTTTAAACCGTTTTGTAGAACCAAAACCGAAACCGTAGAACCAAGCACCTAGCAAAGTAGTATTAACGCTGTGTTTTGTTGATTCAATCCGGATCACTTTTTTATGTTCAAATTATATTGATATATTTATAATTTGCATATAGAAATTGTTAAAATCAATAGTATACTACAACTATGATTTGAATAAAATTAAGCACAACAGATTTAACTAACTTCATGTTGTGTCTCATAAAAGTTATTATGGTAAACCAAGTAAATTTTTACTGCGCTAAATAGTTTATTATTAATCTAACTCTCCTGATATTTATTTAAAATCCCCTGTAAACAAACTGTTTACAGGGGATTTTAAAGTTTTAATAATTTGAATTAATTATTATACTAATGCAAATTTAGAGGTATTGCGTTTGCGTTCGCCTTCATCTAAATATATTTTGCGTAAGCGAATACTTTTTGGAGTTAACTCCACATATTCGTCAGCTTGTATGTATTCCATTGCCTCTTCTAAGCTAAACTTAATAGCAGGTACAATACGTACTTTATCATCAGATCCTGAGGCACGCATGTTAGTTAATTTTTTCTCTACTGTAATATTTACTACAATATCATCAGTACGAGAGTTTTCGCCAATTACTTGCCCTGAATATACTTCGTCTCCTGGTTCAACAAAAAAGCGACCTCTGTCTTGTAATTTGTCAATAGCATAAGCCACAGTAGTACCTTTTTCTTTACTTATTAACGACCCTGCACTACGGCCTGGTATTTCGCCTTTCCAAGGCTCATAGCCTTTTAATCGGTGCGATATAATAGCCTCACCCGCTGTAGCTGTAAGTAAGTTAGTACGTAAGCCAATAATACCACGCGATGGTATTTCAAACTCTAACTGAATTAAATCGCCTTTAGGTTGCATGATAGTCATGTCTCCCTTACGTTGGCTTACTAATTCAATAACTTTTCCGCTCGAAACCTCTGGTACATCAATGTTTAGCACTTCCATAGGTTCATGCTTTACGCCATCAATTTCTTTTATTAATACACGCGGTTGCCCAACTTGTAGCTCATACCCCTCACGACGCATAGTTTCAATAAGAATAGATAAGTGCAAGATACCACGGCCGAATACTAAAAACGAATCAGCACTGTCAGTATCTTCTACACGCATTGCTAAGTTTTTTTCCGTTTCTTTTTCCAAACGCTCACGTATGTGGCGGCTTGTTACAAATTTACCTTCTTTACCAAAAAACGGCGAGTTATTAATTGTAAATAGCATACTCATCGTAGGCTCATCAATTTTAATGTGCTCTAGTTGCTCAGGATTATCAATATCTGCAATAGTATCTCCAATTTCAAATCCTTCAATACCGTTCAACGCACATATATCTCCACACTTAACCTCTTCTACTTTTCTGCGTCCTAATCCTTCAAACACATACAATTCCTTAATACGCGATTTTACTTTTACGTTATCACGTTTGCATAACATTACTGCCATACCCTCTTTTAGAGTGCCACGTTGTACACGTCCAATAGCTATACGACCTGTAAATGCCGAAAAATCTAACGATGTAATTTGCATTTGAGGTGTACCTTCGTTCATTGGTGCGGGCGGCACCTCTGCTACAATTACATCAAGTAAGTGGGTAATGTCAGTAGTTGGAGTTCTCCAGTCTGGACCCATCCAACCTTGTTTAGATGAACCATATACGGTTTTAAAATCTAATTGTTTTTCGGTTGCATTTAAGTTAAAAAACAAATCAAATACACCATCGTGCACTTCGTCAGGGCGGCAGTTAGGTTTATCCACTTTATTAATAATTAATATTGCAGTTTTACCTAATTCTAATGCTTTTGATAATACAAAACGTGTTTGGGGCATTGGTCCTTCAAACGCATCTACTAACAAACATACACCGTCGCACATGTTTAGTACACGCTCTACTTCTCCGCCAAAATCGCTGTGACCAGGAGTATCAATAATATTAATTTTTGTGCCATTGTACGTAATAGATACGTTTTTAGACAAGATAGTAATACCACGCTCACGCTCTAAATCGTTGTTGTCAAGTATTAATTCGCCACTTTCCTGATTATCTCTAAAAAGTTTTGCGGTGTGTAACATTTTGTCAACCAAGGTAGTTTTTCCGTGGTCAACGTGAGCAATAATGGCTACGTTTCTAATGTTTTGCATAATTTGTTATTTGATTTTTGTTTAATTGTAATTTTGTGCAAAAGTAAGGCTATTATTTGGCATTACACAATTTTTAATAGCAAAGATGTTATATTAACCCCTTTCGGCACTTTATTTGTTCAGTAATATAGCTCAGTTTAAAATTATTTTAATAAAAATTTTGATATTCTCAAATAGAATTTTAATATTGCATATTATTATAAAACAATAACATTAAACCTATTAATAGCCGTTATACTTGTTACGAACTATGAAAAAAATATTAAATATACTAATTGCCCTAGTGTTTACCGCTGTTTCAGCTAATGCGGCACAAATAATTATAGAAGGAAACTATCAAGGTAAAAACCTATACATATCCAATCCGTACGCTGGTTCGGGTGTTGGTTTTTGTGTGTACGAGGTGTATGTTAATGATAAATTAACTACTGACGAGTGGAACTCAAGTGCGTTTGAGGTTGATTTTACTAATTTTTCGTTAAAAAGTGGAGATAAAGTTACTGTTAAAATAAAACATAAAGACGATTGCAAACCAAAGGTGTTAAATCCTGAAGTATTAAAACCAAAAAGTACATTTGAAATAGTATCAATGAAAGTTGAAAAAGACGGTACTTTAAATTGGAAAGCAAAAGGCGAAACTGGTAAATTAGGATACGTAGTAGAGCAATTTCGTTGGAATAAATGGATTAAAGTAACCGATGTACAAGGCAAAGGGCAAGAAGCACCAACTGATTATAGTGCTAAAGTTGTACCACACTCAGGTGAAAACAAATTTAGAGTAAAACAAGTTGATTTTAGTGGTAGTCCTCGTTATTCTGAGCCTGTAAAATTTCGTTCAATGAGTAAAGAAATTACATTTTCGCCTGTTAAACCTGACAAAGAAGTTACCTTTAGTGATGAAACAATGTTTGAAGTATGGGATCAGTACGGTAATATTGTAAAAAAAGGAAGTGGAGCTAAGGTAGATGTTACTAGTTTACAAAAAGGAATTTACTACTTAAATTTTGATAATAAAACGGATAAGTTTATAAAAAAATAATAGCATAACACAATTTACTACAAAAAGGGAGCAAGCAAATGTGTTTGTTCCCTTTTTAAATTTTAACACATCGCACCTATTTTATGTTTCCGTATTCATTACCCATAACTAACACACTGCACACTCCCTACGGTAGTATTAATAGCTTTGTAACCACAGCTGTAAATACTGACCAAGCTACAGTAGAATCGTTTGGCGATGAGTGGACAAAGTTTAATAGTTTTTCAGCTCAAGATATTGCTACTGCAGGCGCTGAGTATTTTGATATAGTTACTCCCGCTATGCTTAACACTAATAGTACTGTGCTTGATGTAGGTTGTGGTACTGGCCGCTGGAGTATGTACGTGGCTAACAGAGCCAAATTTATTGAGGCCGTTGACCCCAGTAGTGCTGTGGTAAGTGCGCAACAACTCACACAAGCTAAATGCACTAATGTTAGAATAACACAAGCCAGTGCCGATGCTATTCCGTTTGCTAACAACTCTTTTGACTTTGTGTTTAGCTTAGGTGTACTGCACCACATACCTAATACCCAGCAAGCTATTATTGATAGCGTGAGCAAGCTCAAGCCTAGCGGTTGGTTTTTGGTGTACTTGTATTATAATTTGGATAATAGAGGTGTGGGATATAAAATGGTGTTTTACGCATCAACTATTTTACGTTTAATTATTAATAAATTACCCGCTACCATCAAGCTAATAGTGGCCGATTGTATAGCTGTTGCGGTGTACATGCCATTGGTGCTATTGGCACGAACACTTGTTAAAATAGGGTGGGAGAGTAGTGCTAAAAAAATGCCGTTGTATTATTATGTAGATAAAAATTTTCATATTATTAGAAACGATGCATTAGATAGATTTGGTACGCCTTTAGAACAACGATTTTCCAAAAAGGAAATTGAAACTATGTTACGCAATGCAGGATTAAGCAACATTACATTTTCAACTAATCAACCTTACTGGCATGCTGTTGGTCAAAAAATATAATGGAAAACATGGCAACTAACAAGCAATTATTGTTTTTGTGTCCGCACCCTATAAATACCGCGCCTGGGCAGCGATTGAAGTACGAGCAGTATTTTGCACACATTGAAAACGCAGGCTACGCAATAACCGTATCGCCATTTATGACCATGCCCTTTTGGAATATTGTGTATAAGAAAGGCTACTTGTTCCAAAAAATTAGGTTGACATTATACGGATATTTTATGCGTATTAAAATACTATTTACTTTGCATAAATACGATGCCGTATACGTGTTTTTGTGGGCAACACCGTTTGGTTTCCCAATTATTGAATGGGCTATTTGCAAACTCAACAAAAACATTATTTATGATATTGACGATATGGTTTTTTTGGGGCACTCAAGTACCGCTAATCGTTTTATAGAGCGATTTAAAGGCACCGATAAAATGATTTACTTAATGCAACAAGCCAAGCATGTAATAGTGTGTACGCCCAAGCTACACGAATTTGTAAAGCAATATAACGCTAACAGTACTGATATATCGTCCACTATAAATACTGATACGTACCAAATTGCAAACGAGTACACCAATCATAAACGGTTGGTGCTGGGCTGGAGTGGTAGCCATAGCACATCAAAATACTTGTTGTTGTTAGAACCTGTGCTACAAAAATTAAAACACGAATTTGATTTTGAAATTAGAGTAATAGGCGATGCTAACTTTAAATTTAACGAACTAGCCGCTAACGCTATTGCGTGGAACGCCAGTACTGAGGTAGCCGATTTACAACAAATTGATATTGGCCTGTATCCATTACCTAACGAAGAGTGGGTGTATGGCAAAAGCGGCTTAAAAGCACTGCAATACATGGCATTGGGCATACCTACGGTTGCCACTGCTATTGGCGCTAATTACAGAGTTATTGAACACGAAAAAAGCGGTTATTTAGCAAGCTCCGAAACAGAATGGTATGCAGCATTAAAACAACTTATTGAAAACCCATCATTGCGCCAAACTATTGGCGCAACAGCCCGAGAGCGGGTAGTGCAACACTATTCAATAACAGCTAATAAGCAAACTTATATTGATATAATAACTAAGGTGGTAGCTACCTATTTTTTAATTTGTATTGTTATCAATTGCACTTAAATACTTGTTATATAATTCAACAAATATTTTATCAATTAAAATTAGAATACTGAAATAAATAAAATAGTTGTCGTATTTATAATTAGGATTTGCTAGTGTATTTAATGTGGGTAAGTTTTGTTGATAAGATAGAGTATTATGAGCAATTCGGTTTCGATGATTGTATAATAGTTTATGTTTTTTTTGTAAATTATCTCCAAATAAATTTATACTGTCATGCTTCCCTTTCACGAAAATATCACTTGGAGTTATTTTCATTTCTATAAAAGTATTAAAATTCTCCTGATCCCAAATTGATAAATTTGTAGCCGCAAAATTATTCTTCACAAAATCAATTGTATTTTCTAACATATTTGTTAAATCAATTTCTAATTTAAAATCAAATGTTGAATTGTGTTCTATTACTTGCTTTAGTAGTTGGAGGAAGACTTTGTTTTTATCTGTGTAAGATGAGCATTCTCCTAATTTTGCTTCATTTGCTAATAAAGTACGTCTATAATCAAAATCATTTGTTGCTATTTCCCAAACAATACACTTTAATTTTTGTTCCTGAAACCCTGTCATTTTTAAAAAAACTGATGGCATCAAATAATCACGCAAAGAAAATGTTTCAATGCCATTTCCAATTCCGGCACTTGCATGTACCACCTCTTCTAATATATGAGTAATAGATGATTCAATAAACTTTTTATGAACGCTATGATACATCGTTGTCAATTTTCACATACTTATCCATTATTTTGATTGATTTATCAATACGTTCCCGTAAATACTTTAATGTACTTGGAGACTTTGCATGTAGCTTATCATTTTTAAATACAGTAGTTTCTCTGTTTATATTTGGTTGTAATTCTACCAACCTTGCAATATCTATGCTTTTATTTTCAAAAATTACTGCGTAAATCAAACCAAAAAGCATCATGTCTAAGTCAATAATTGAATCAAACTGTTTTGTAAGAAACACATCTTCTATTGCTTTCTGTAACAATTCACATTTAGCTTTGAATTCTTTCTGGGGAAAAACAGTTTCGAAATCAACAAATAATCCACAACTCTCATCACCTGTAACGGAACAAATATATTTTTCGTAATAGCTTTCCATTCTAGACTTAAAGCCAATTCCTATTTGAGCTGTATTTGAGTCTTTTTTATATTGCGACAATAAAGACATATACCTTACGAAGTCGGCACAACCTACATTGTTAACAATTAGTTTTTCGAAAAAATCAGGCGCGAAATAATTAGCTAAACTTTCGTCAGAGTAATAGAGAGACGCTCTTTTTTCTTGCGCTGATAAAGATTTACCTTCATTATTTATACTCCTAAAAACTGTAGAATAATACTTTTGTTGTTCCTTTTTATCTTCACTATGAGGTACTACATAAGAAAAACCTAAAAAAGTATTGCTAAAAAAATCATCCTTTATACCAAGATTCATTATTTTATAATTAGCCTTTTCAATGTTTTCAATGCTTTGAATAATTTGATCTTTATTTTTACCAATTTTTGTTAACTCGTCAAATCGCCACACTAAAGCATTATCTTCATCTTCATTTTCACTATCATTTTCATCCGCAATTTTTACTGTCTTGTCTTTGTACTTACTGGTATTAGGGAAATAACCTACGTATGCTAGTAAAATACTTGTTAGTCGTTGCTGTCCATCAAGAATTAAATTAGTTTTAACATCACCACTTTTAACATCACTACTTTTAAATGCACCTATTGTAATTGGCGGAACAAATTGATTGTTTTTTAATGCATCGATTAGTGTTTTAACCTTTTTATCATCCCAAACAAAACGCCTTTGATATGCTGGAAGAGTAATGTTTTTTTTGAGAATTAATTCAATCCAATGCATGAGCGAATACTGCCCATAATATACTCGGTTTTCCATAACTGTATTTTTACTGTTGTATTTTTACTTGAATGCAAGTGGTATAAGAGTTACTCCACTATTAATTTCTTCACTACTTTAGTACCATTAGCAGTAAGTTCAATTAAATAAAAACCGCTAGCTAATGCACTGGTATTTATATCATAATTATGCTCGCCTAGTGCTAGGTTATCATTGGCTACTATTTGTACCGTTTGCCCACAAGTATTGGTAATAATTATATTTACATTGCTAGGGTCTGCTAATACAAAACTAATAGTAGCTAACCCCGCTGATGGATTAGGCTGTACCTGCACACTCTGTTGCGCCATTGCCACATTAGCTAACCCATTGGCCGTTAAATTAGTAGTAAGCTGTATATCATCAATATACAAGTTATTACCTCCAGCTTCAGTAAATACATATTTTAATACTACATTATTATTACCGTAAGCGGTTGATAAATTATTAAGCGTTACTAATTTCCACTCTGTAGCATCGCCTTTTACTGGCACATAATTACCAAATGTAAAGTTACCTGCTATTGGGCTTAAATCGTTAGTGGGGTTAGTAGTGTTGGCGGTGCGTGCATAACGTGGAGTACCAACAAAACCTAGGTTACAGTTAGTTTGCATGTATAATTCTAATTTATCTTTATCAGTAGATGTCATTGGTGCGTAGGCATATCTAAATGATAATGTAGCTGAGGTTACCCCTGTAAAATCAAGTGGCGGAAAATATACTTCGTCCACCCCTCCGTTGGCATTCGCACTGTTATTAATAACTAACGCATTATTACCCGTAAAACTTGTAGCATTGGTGGTTTTAAAATACTTATTGTCGTTATTATTATTTAGTGTAATCCAGTTTTGAACAAATGTGGTATTGTTTTCAAATCCTTCGTTGAAGTTAGCTACAGGCATCGCTGCAACGGCACTTAATATGTGCACAATACCTGTTTTGGTAATAGTATTATTACCAGCAGCGTTGCCTACGGTTAGCGTTACGCTATAAGTGCCAGGTGTGGTATAACTAACTTGCTCAGTTGAGTTGGTTGATGTGGCGGGTGTTCCGCCTTGAAACGTCCAGTTATAATAACTAGGTACTGCATTACTTGAAATATCAGTAAACGTAATAGGTACATTTACGCACGCTACGTTTTTGGTTTGTTTAAAATCGGCAACAGGTGCGCATAGTGTTGGCGTGGTAACCCCTGTAACAGCTAAGTTAGCGGAGCTCCATAAATTATTACGCCCCGAAGTACTTGACTGTAAGGCAGCTTGCATACGTTGCGCTTGGCCATGAGTAAACATTTTTTCGCAGTAGGAATAATCCATAAAATTTTGAAAATTTTCATCAACTCCTGTACTACATAATTGGTAAGTACTGGGATCATTTAAGTTAGGGCAACTTAAATATCCTTTTGATGTTGGAGTATCATATACAAAATCATCGTTGTTACAATCAACACCACATGAGTTCCAGCCAAAAGTGTGATTTAAATCGAGCCAATGCCCAACTTCATGCGTAAGCACACGTGAACTAAACGGATTTGAAGTGCCTATTGAACCAATGTAAGTGTGTAGTACCACTATTGCATCGGCGGCATCGCCAGTGTTCCAGGTACCTGGTAGCCAAGTATAGCCTGCTGCATTAAAACCGTTACTTAGTTTAATTGATTTAACTACATACACGTTCATATACTTAGTTGGGTTCCATGTTTTGTCATATAGTGTTGCCGATTGATCGTCCCAATTACTATTAGCATCATAATAATGCACAATACCATTGGTACAGTTACCATTGGGGTCTTTAGTGGCTAATTCAAACCTAATGTTAGTTGAGTCCGCAATGGTTTTAAACGAAGGAATAATATCAACTGTATCCGCATTTTGTTTGGCGTAGTCAATATTCATAACACGCATTTGGTCAATTACTTGTGCGTCCGAAATGTTTTCAGTTCCTCCTAAGTGCAAAATATGAAACACCACAGGTATAGTGTAATTGCCCACATGCTTGGCATTAACGGTACGTAAGGCTTTGTTTTTATTTTCCATCTTTGCTTTTAATGCAGGATTGGCAGCAAACAGTTCGCGCATTTTAACGTCGGATGCACAGCGTAATTCGTTTTGTGCAAAGGCAGTAACTATTAATGATAGTGCGGTGGCTAGGGATATTATTTTTTTCATAGTTGTAAATATTAATTTATATAATTTAAAGATATTAAATAATTAACATCAAAATGTATTTTTTCAACGTAAATGCTTTTGTAGCTCGTTATACCACGTTTAATTACAAGTTATTTTTACGTAAGTTTACAATTATGAAAAAAGCAATTACCACCATTGTATTACTTGTTTGTTCCAATGCCTTTATGACTTTTGCGTGGTATGGGCATTTAAAATTTAAACAAATGAATTGGTTTAATAACATAGGCTTAGTGGGCATTATAGTCATTAGTTGGGGTATTGCATTGTTAGAATACGCGTTTCAGGTGCCAGCCAACAAAATAGGTTATATTGATAACGGAGGCCCGTTTAACCTTTGGCAATTAAAAGTAATACAGGAGGTAATAACATTAGTAATGTTTACACTATTTACGATAACTTTTTTTAAAAACGAAACGCTAAAAACTAATCACTTTATTGGCTTTGGATTTTTGATATTGGCAGTTTATTTCATTTTTAAAAAATAAAATGTGTAATTTTAATTTCAAAATGAAATTCACGGCATCGTCTTATTTAATAACTACTACCGCAAACCAAGCCATACTTGTTGTAAGCTGTTGTATACTATTGATAATTGCCTGTAAAAAAACTACCCCTTTAATAACACCTCCTACTTACTACAACTACCAACGTAATGATGTGGGCTACATAGCTACTTATGCTGTGGATTCAACCGTGTACGATGATTTTACTAAAACAACTATTAAGTACCGTTACTATATTAAACTATACAACCAAAGCACTTACACCACGGTAGATACTTTTGCTATTACGCAACAATTGGTATACAAAAGCAACTACGCTAACGATTCGTTTATGTTTATTAGCGTGCGAGGTAGCCAATATCGCAACAACAAAACTATTGAACTTAACAACAACGTTAAAAGGATACTACTTAACTATCCGTTAATAAAAAACAAGGTATGGAATATTAATGCCGAAAATAATTTAGTCCTAAAAAATGTAACCGTAACGGCCATTGATAATAGTTACACCTACAACAATACTAGCTACGCTGATGTACGCGAAATTACGTACGAAAACGATTCTAATTTAATAACTAAAAATGTAGAATTATATCAATACGCACCTAGCGTAGGGCTAGTGCATAGGCAAGTTACGCATTTACAATCGCAAACCATTAAGCCTAATATTTCAATATCATTAAGAGCTACTAGTGGCTATAGCGTTAGTTATAACTTGCTAAATCATAATTAGAGAGTGATGGTTTATACACACAAAGAATAGCACAAAATAACATAGTACAACTACACACAATTTTTATACTTTTGTTTAAAATAGTAAATTAAAAATTCTTATGCCAATAATTGATTTAAAAGTTCCAAGTCCAGGAGAATCTATTACAGAAGTAGTAATAGCAAAATGGTTAGTAAAAAACGGAGATTATGTACAGAAAGACCAAGAGCTAGCCGAAGTAGATTCTGACAAAGCAACACTTACATTAAATGCCGAACATGCGGGAGCGGTACAACTTATTGCTGCAGAGGGCGATACTGTAAAAGTAGGCGATGTGGCCTGCAAAGTAAACACTGATGCTGTAGCACCCGCCGTTATTACTGCCCCAGTGGCCGAGGCTAAAGTGGTAGCAACTATGCCAACACCTGTGGCACAAGCAATGCCAGTAACCACTACCTATGCTAATGGTACACCAAGCCCAACAGCAGCCAAAACAATGGCCGAAAATAATATTGTCGCTAACAAAATTACAGGCACTGGCAAAGACGGACGCATTACCAACCAAGATGTACTAGCTGCTATGGCTAAAGGCTTTAGCACACAAGATACAGCAAGTAACTGGGCAGGCGAACGCAATGTGGAACGTGTAAAAATGACTCCCTTACGCAAAAAATTAGCACAACGTTTAGTAAGCGTTAAGCAGGAAACCGCTATGCTTACTACCTTTAACGAAATTGATATGAGCGCAATAATGGAATTGCGTAACAAGTACAAAGATAAATTTAAAGAAAAACATGGCACTAACTTAGGCTTTATGAGTTTCTTTACTAAGGCCGTAACCGAGGCACTAGGATTGTTTCCAGCAGTTAATGCAATGATTGATGGCGAAGAAATTGTGTACCACCGCTATGCTGATATTGGTATAGCAGTAAGTGCGCCCAAAGGCTTAGTAGTGCCCGTATTACGCAATGCCGAAATGATGAGCCTTGCAGGCATTGAAACAGGGATTAAAAACTTGGCATTAAAAGCCCGCGATAATAAAATTACGGTAGATGATATGACGGGTGGTACATTTACCATTACCAACGGTGGAGTATTTGGTTCGTTAATGAGTACACCAATTATTAACCCGCCACAAGTAGCTATATTAGGTATGCACAACATTGTGGAGCGACCAATAGCAGTTAATGGCGAGGTTAAAATTAGACCAATGATGTACGTAGCACTAAGCTACGACCATAGAGTTATTGACGGGCGAGAGTCAGTAGGTTTTTTGGTTAAGGTAAAAGAAATGTGCGAGAACCCAATTAAACTATTATTTAGTGCTAAAGACCCTCAAGAGGTTTTATTAGGCTTATAATTACTAAATTAACAACTATACCAAACCTGCAACAGCACAATGCTGTTGCAGGTTTTTAGTTTAACAAGTATTAATTAAAATCATCAGCATTTTGGTGTGTTTTATCTTTCTCCTTTTTTAACCATTTAGGTTGCTCTTTATGTTTTTTATTTTTTTTCTCGGTGGGTATTTCGGTAGCTGTATTTTCTCTTTTAGTATTAAAATCTATTCCAATTTCGGCGTGTGGTTTCGTTTTTAATTTAAGCGTAGTGTCTTTTTTAAACCAGCCAAATTCTCGTTTTAATAACGCTTTAAACTGTTGTTTTTGGTTTATTAAATCCTCTTTTAATTTTTGCTTTAATCCTTTGCGGTCATAACTTATTATGGGTTTATCGGTGGTGCCTTTCATACTTATAAACAATCGTATTTTGCCCAATCCATCGCTTTCCTCCTCGCCAAACTCAGTGTTTTCTTTTTTGTTGCGTGCTTTCTTTGCTAATAAATCATTAAGTAATAAACTAAAGTGGTAATCAATTTTATTATCAAAGGTATGTGTACCACTAGCGGTAATATCTAGCAAGCTACTTTTAATATCCATTTGGGGTATTGTTATTACTCCGTTTTTAACCGATATGGTATTGTTGAGTTTCGAAAATTTAATGGCGTTTAACTCACTAACAGCTACAAAACGCGAAAGTTTTTTCATAGGTTCAAAGTTAATTAGTTCGCCTTTGTCAATAGTGGTATTGGCAATACATGCAAGTGTATTAATATCGGGTTTCAAGGCGTTGTTCCAAGTACATTGTAGCGTAACTTCCGACGATAATATACCCGAAATATTAGCATCGGTTACAAACGTTTGTCCAAAATTATTTAGCACATAAAATAGTTGCTTTACATTAATATTTTTAATGTCGGCATCAATAGTGGTAGCTAACTTATTGTGTATTGTGTTGTTAATACTGCCCTTGAGTGCTACTGAACCATTGCAGGTATTGAGAGTTAAACCATTGGTAATTATTTTTTTATCACTTAATAGTAAATCCCCTTTAATATTAGTGGCTTCTAATTTTCCAAATTTTAATTGTTTAATATCACTTTGCAATGTACAAGTAATATTATCAGGCAGGGCTATGTTATATACCGTTATAGCGTTTGTTGTTTTGGTTTCGTTAACTATATCGTCCATGTTAATACTATTACTGGTAAGCACTGCATTAATAGTGAGTTGGTTGCTATTGCCTAGCAAGTAGGGTAATATGTTTTTTAATTGCCCACTAAGGTTAAGCGTGGTAGCATTAATACTTACGGGTAATTTTTCAAATACTAAATCGGTGTTGTTAAATTGCATTGCGGCATCAGCACTGCGTATTATGCGTTTATCGTTAATGAACTGTAGTACTACATTGGTAGCAAGTACGTTGCCTTGTAGTTTTTTAATAGTAGGATAATCGGCAGTGCTTTTTAAATTTAATGGGCCTTCGTAATCAATGGTGGCAGTAAGGTTTCCGCTTAGTTGTTGTAAGGTATCGAGTTTGGCTATACGCTTAACGGCATCTAACTTTACATCAGTAGTAAAATGTGTAATTAGCAATGGCTTATCAAAGTTAGTAATGCTACAGCGCCCATTAATAGTGCCTGTGCCTAACTGTGCGTTTAGTTTTGTACAATTAATATAGCCATTGCTAAACACATTATCATAGGTGGCATCAATAGTAATATTAGTTATTTTTTCGCCACTATTTGGTTCAGTAATACTTGCTTGGCTGGCGTGTATAGTTGCTTTAATAATTGGGGAGGCGTTATTATTTTTGCTTGCCGCAACGTTAAAATTTATGGTGCCATTGGCTTCGTACTGCGCTACTTTATTAGCATACTTATTAGGTAATAATTGTAATAGCGATTTAACCGAGCATGATTTTGTGCTGTTAATACTTAACGCATACGTTAGTTGGGTAGCGTTGTTAATGTTAGCATTTAGCATTAAATCAATGCCTGCATAACTAAGCGTAGTATTGCTTAGCTGGTACTTATTATTGTTAATTAATAGTTCGGTACTGGTGCTTATGGCTTTGTTGTTAGGCAAGGAAAAATCATTAGCAGCAAATGATTTTAACGTTCCGTCAAGGGCTAATTTAAGTGTGGTTTGTTTGTTAAACTTTCCGCTTAACAACGCATGAGTTATTTGTAGATTAAGGTTTGTGGCGTTGGTGTAGTTGTTAAATTTTAAATTAACATGGTTACTTATTAATTTTTTTAATTCAAATAATGTGTGGCTGTTATAGGCGGTAGTGGCTGTATCGGTCTTCCAAAAATGAAAATTATCAGTACCATTTTTAAATAATTTTAAATTAACAGTACCGTTATTTAATTTTACTTGCTGTATGCGATAGGTTTTATTAATAATATCCCAAGCATTTATGCCCAGTTCAACGGTGTGCATGATTAATAAATTTTCGGGTTTAGCGGTTGTATTTACCTCCTGCACACTAACATTAGTGAGTAGTATGGCCACACGCGGAAAGCTTGCTACAAAGGTTAAGTCTACCTTTTCAATTACAACGGGCGTGTTTAGTTGCGTATTTAATTTGCCAAGTACGTATTGTATTACCTCTTGTTTGCGATAAGTTATAGTATATACTACCACGCCCACAGCCATTAATAGCAAGGCAAGTAGTAACAACAGTATTTTTTTAATAATGCGCATATATAATATTTTGGCTAAAAATAGTGGCTTGCATGGCTAACTCAACGTGTAGCGTAATATTGTGCTAACAGTACATTGTTAATGTAAATTTATTTTTAGCGCGTTTTATCTTCTCACAACCACATCTTTTGCTACTTTTATTGGTACAATATTTGATTGCGAAAAATTAACTACTCAAACCTTATTCTAACTAATTATCATACCTTAAATGGAACAACTTTTTAAAGCCATATTATTTATACACATTGCCAGCGGTACTGTGGGATTACTGGCAGGTACTATTAATATGGTGCGCAAAAAAGGCGACAAATGGCACCGAGTTATTGGCAAAGCATTTTTGTACGGTATGTTAAGCACTGGCTTTTGTTCGTTTATATTAGCTAGTATTCACCCTAGTTTATTTTTGTTTATGGTAGGTGTTTTTACTGTGCATTTGGTAGGTACTGGGCAACGTTATTTAGCCTTAAAACAATTACATAATAACCAACAACCGCAATTGGTTGATTGGGCTTTAGCAGCATTAATGCTACTTGGCGGGCTCACTCTTATTGGCTTTGGTGTATATTATCTTATTGAAGCTGAAGTATTTGGGCTGGTGTACATTGTTTTTGGTAGTTCAGGCTTAGCTAATGTATATAGCGATGTTAAAAATTATCAAGGCAAAATTACCAACAAAAACTATTGGTTAGTGCTACACATTGGGCGTATGGTAGGCGGCTACATTGCAGCTATTACGGCATTTTTAGTAGTAAATAGTAGCCACTTTCCTAGCGTGATGCAGGGTACAGTTTTGTGGTTGTTACCTACATTTATTTTTGTGCCACTAATGATTTTTTGGTCTCGAAAAATTAAAAACATACCAGTAACTTCTAACTAAACTATAAACCATAATGCAAACTCAATTTATACTACTCAACAATACTCGTGGTCATTTTATTAAACTAGCGCAAGGCTTGTCAATAGACCAACTTAACCACATACCGCAAGGCTGCACTAATAACATTGCTTGGAATTTAGGGCACATATTAGCAAGCCAAATGGGGCTATGCTACCGCTTAGCAGGCGTTGAAAGCCTTATTAGCAAAGAAACTTGGCAATTGTACAAAATTGGTAGCAAGCCCGAACGTGCATTTACTCAAGCCGAAGTTGATGCCGTAATAGCACAACTTAAAACTGCCGCTACACAAATGGAAACTGACTACAATAACGGTGCATTTAAAACTTACACCCCTTACATGGCTGCGGGTTTTGCACTCAATAGTATTGAAGACGCTATAACCTACAACAACATACACGAGGCCTACCATTATGGTGTAGCCGCCAATATTGCCAAATTAGTATAACTCATTATAAGCAATCATTTAACTAAAAAACTGCAACAATGCAATCACAAATTTTCATTAACCTACCTGTTGCCAATGTAGATAAATCAATGGCGTTTTACAGCGCTTTAGGTTTTAGTAACAATCCTAATTTCTCTGACGAAACCGCTAAATGTATGGTGTGGAACGACAGTATTATGTTGATGATAATGACTCATGATAAGTTTAAAACCTTTACTACTAAGCCTATTGCCGACACTAAAAATACACTAGCCGCACTACTTTCTGTATCAGTTGATGGAGTGGATAGAATAAACGAAATTGTTAATAATGGTATTATGGCAGGAGGCACAGAACCCTCGCCATTTAAGGATTATGGATTTATGCAACAGCGCACCATTGAAGATTTTGACGGCCACACATGGGAAATATTTTGCATGGATTTGACCAAATTTCCTACTCAAGAAAGTTAATTAAAACCAGTTAATTAAAAGTTACCAATTTAATTATGGATACTACCGAGCTATTAAAAAGAGTCCGTAAAATTGAAATTAAGTCTAAAGGCTTGAGTGCGCAATTATTTTCGGGTGAATACAAAAGTGCGTTCAAAGGACGAGGCATGAGTTTTAGCGAAGTGCGCGAATACCAACCTGGCGACGACGTACGCTCCATTGACTGGAACGTAACCGCACGTACCAACAACGCACACATTAAAGTATATGAAGAGGAACGCGAACTTACCGTAATGTTGCTGGTAGATATATCAGCCTCTGAAAACTTTGGCACACAAAAACAACTCAAACGAGAGTTAATAGCGGAGTTGTGCGCTACCATTGCTTTTTCGGCTACGCAAAATAAAGACAAAGTGGGCGTGATATTTTTTACGGATAAAATTGAAAAATTTATTCCTCCCCAAAAAGGCAAAAGCCACATACTACTTATTATTAGAGAGTTGCTAAACATAGCCCCACTAAGTAAAGGTACTAATGTAAGTGTGGTCATAAAATATTTTGCAAGCGTAATTAAAAAACGAGCTACCACGTTTATCATCTCCGATTTTGAAAGCCCTAACTTTGATGATGAATTAAAAATAGCTGCCAAAAAACACACCTTTATTGCCCTTAACATTAGCGACCAACGCGAAAAAGAATTGCCCAACATTGGTCTAATACCCATGCTTGATAACGAAACTGGCACCCAACGTTGGGTGGACACCAGCAATGCCAATGTACGCAAGCAATACGCCGCACAGGCACAAGTACAACAAGATAAGTTAAACTCCACATTTAAACGCTATGGTGTGCCGTGTGCACAACTTAACACCTTAGATGATTATGTAATATCGCTACGCAATGTATTCAAACAGAAAGTTTAACCCACTACTAGCAATGCTTTGTTGCTTATTAGTTAGTGCATTAACACTAGCGCAAACGCCTAGCAAAACAATAGCTACCAGCATTAGCGGCACTATCATACGCATAGGCGAGCAAGTTGTACTTACGCTTAATGTACCGTTAGCCAAGGGGCAAAAAATTAAAATTACTAACTACGCTGATACCCTTAATGCACACATTAGCGTAGCACGCCCTGCAATGTTAGATACTGTAACAACAGGCAGTACCGACACATTGCACGTTAAGTATTACCTAACATCATTCGACAGTGGTTACTGGCCTATACCGCCCATACCATTGGTAATAAACAACGACACGCTGTACAGCGATGTAAAATTACTTACCGTAAGCACCATAGCCGTAGACACTACGCAAGACATCAAGGCCATAAAACCTCCTATGGACGCTCCCTTTAGCTTTAAGGAACTTATCCCGTATATCGTTGTTGCATGGATTATTGCAATCCTCGTTACACTTGGCGTAGTGCTGTATCGCAAGTATAAAAACAAACACAAAATTCCGCCTGCGCCCGAAACCCTACTTACACCTTACGAGTGGGCAATGTTGCAGTTTACTAATATTGATGCCCAACAACTGTGGCAACAAGGTTTTGCTAAGGAATACCATTCGGGCATTGCCGACACCCTGAGAGAGTATTTATACAAAGAATTTAAGTTTAATGCTTTAGAGCAAACTACCGCACAAACCAAGCGTAGCATTAAACACATTACGGCTATTAACCACGATAATAAGCGTAAATTAATTGATGTATTGGAACTGGCCGACATGGTAAAATTTGCCAAAGAAACTCCCCTACAAGACGAACACGAAGCCAGCCTGCGCTACGCCCAAACCTTTGTGGAGGGCGTTGCCAAAGCCTTAACAAGCGAACGAGGAGAAGATGTTAAACCAATTACAGAATAAATATAAAACATGACACATACAGAGTTTTTAAATCATGCGGTTAATGAAGTATTAGCTAATTTCTATAATAGATTACAGAATCCAGATGTAACAAAAAAACTTAATGCAGATAAGCAAATTGTTCTTGAAAGTGTTTATAAACTAATAACAAGTAAATTTAAAAACATTGTAGCGCCTTTAGTAAATGTAGAAATTCTTAATTCAATAAGTGCCGAATTATCTAATGCTACATCACATATTAATGCATTTATAGAGAGTAATAATGAGTCGTATTTATTCACAGCACTTAGTCATGTTAATAATGTAATTATTCATGTTGATAAAATACCTAATATACTTCCTTATGCAGAAATTGATTTAAGTAAAGAAATTTCAATTTTTCATACAAAAATTCAAGAGGATTATAATCAATTAGATACTCTTCAAAAAAAACTCAGTCAAGAGGTAGAAGGTACTAGTGCATTATTATTGGAAAGACAATCTGAAATAATAAAACTCGATGATGAAATAAAATTAAAAAAAAATGAGATAAATGATTTGTCAATTAATTTTCAAAATCAATTTGATACATCAACAGCAGAGTATGTCAAAAAAATCGACGAAGACAGAACCGCTTTAAAAGCAAATGCAGATTCGGACAGACAAAACTTAAAGAGTATTTCAAATGAAATCATAGTAGATTTAGAAAAAAAACAAATCGAAGCGAAAAAATTATTAAATATTATAGGAAATATAGGTGTTACAGGTAATTATCAAAAAATTGCAGAAGAGCATAAAAAAATTGCAGATACGTGGAGATACATTGCGGGGGGTGTAATGCTAGCACTATCAATTCTCGTAATTTTATCAATATGGAATATTAGCGTAGAAAACTATAATGGATTAAAGGCATTAATTAGAATAATTGCATCTGCAATCTTAATTTATCCTGCGACATATGCCTCCAAGGAATCAAATAAACATAGGGTTCTCGAAAATTCAAATAGAAAATTAGAGTTAGAATTAGCTGCTATTAATCCATTTATTGAGACTTTAAATGAAACTAAAAAACAAGAGATAAAAGAGAAATTAGTAGAGAAGTTTTTTGGCAATAATGATTTTATAGAAAAAGAAATTGAAAAAAATGATACTGTTTCTGTTGACATTTTTGAAAAAGTAGTGAAAATGATAAGTAGCGTTACAAAAAAATAAAAATGGAATTTATAGATTTTTTTAAACAACTTACCTTTGCCAACCCAAACTACTTGTGGTTATTGGCAATTGTGCCTGCATTAATTGTGTGGTACATATTTCGCCATAGGCAACAATATCCTGTAGTGAACATGGGCAGTACGCAAGCCTTGCAAGGCGTTACAAAATCGTGGCGAGAATATTTTTTGCACCTGCCACTAGTGTTGCGTTTACTCGCATTAAGTTTAATGGTGATAGCCTTAGCACGCCCACAAAGCACTAGCCGCTGGAGCGACACTAGTAGCGAGGGTATTGATATGGTAGTGGCCTTAGATGTTTCTACCTCAATGCTTGCGCAAGATTTTAAACCTAATCGCTTGGAAGCCAGTAAAAATATATCTGTTGATTTTGTAAATGATAGACCTAACGATAGGCTAGGGCTTGTAATATTTAGTGGAGAAGCATTTACTCAATGCCCCTTAACTACTGATCATGCAATATTAAAAAACATGTTTGAATCAGTAAAAACGGGTGTACTAGCTGATGGTACTGCCATAGGCATGGGCTTGGCTACTGCCGTTAATCGTTTAAAAGAAAGTAAATCAAAAAGCAAAGTAATTATTTTGATGACCGATGGCGTAAATAATCAAGGCGCAATAAGCCCTGAAACTGCTGCGGAGATTGCTCAAAAATTTAATATGCGAGTATATACCATTGCAGTAGGTACTACAGGCAAAGCTTACTCCCCTGTGGCAATGGACGCATCGGGTAAATTAATATATGATTATGCCGATGTGCAAATTGACGAAAAACTCCTAAAAAATATTGCCGCTATGACGGGTGGAAAATACTTTAGAGCCACAGGCAATAAAAAGCTAAAAGAAGTATATACCGAAATTGACAAGCTCGAAAAAACACGTTTTGAAACCAGCGAGTACCGCAAGCGTCGTGAGGAATTTTGGATATTTGCCATGCTTGCATTAGTAGCAGTATTAAGCGAATTTATTATTAAACGATTTGTAATTAACACCTTAGTTTAACGCACGATGTTTGAATTTGCACATAAAAATTGGCTATACGCCTTAGCTCTATTAGTGGTATATATAGTTATATATATATACATTGCTATACGTCAAAAACTAAACCTAACTAAGTTTGCCAACCCTATATTACACGGCTACATACTACCCGATGTTAGTGCTTGGCGTAGCGGGTTTAAATTTACAATATATGTGGTTGGATTATTTTTATTGATAATTAGCGTAGCCGACCCCTTGTGGGGGAGTAAGCAACAGGAAGTAAAACGTAGCGGTATAGATTTAATAATAGCTGTGGACGTAAGTAACTCCATGCTAGCGCAAGACATTAAGCCTAACCGATTAATGGCAGCGCAACGTGCCTTATTTCAGTTAATTGATAAACTCAACGGCGACCGCTTAGGGCTTGTAGTGTTTGGGGGGCAAGCTTATACGCAATTGCCTATTACTACTGATTACGCTGCGGTTAAATTAGCCATTGATAATATGAATACGGGTATGGTGCCCACACAAGGTACGGCCATAGGTGCTGCTATTGATAGGGCTGTAGAGGGTTTTGATAAAAAATCGAAAAACAAAAAAGCAATTATAGTAATTACTGATGGCGAAAACCATGAGGACGATGCGCTAAAAGCTGCTTCTAACGCCAACGACGAAGGTATTGTGGTACACACCATTGGTATGGGGTCGGCGGAAGGCGCACCAATACCCGTAAGTGGTAATACGTTTAAAAAAGACAAAGAAGGTAATACCGTAATAACCAAGCTCAATGCACAAGCGCTTACTGAGATAGCCGCTGAGGGCAAAGGATTATTTGTACGCGCAAGCACTAGCCAAGTAGGGCTTAACCAACTATACGCCGAAATTAACAAACTACAAAAAACTGATTACGACAGCAAGGAGTTTAGCGACTACGAACACCAATACATGTACGCCTTAATACCTGCATTTTTATTGCTATTGTTAGAGCTATTACTCAATAACAAACGCAGTAACTTTTGGCGCACTATTTTAAAATATTAATAGCCAGCTATTCCAATTAATAAGCCACTACTCTGGCCTCAACAAATACAAAATCTAACATAATTATCTTACTTTAATGTTTCATACCATGCTACTTATACAAAAACATATTCACGCCCAGAATTCCCCTCCTTTGGAGGAGGGGTGCCCGCAGGGCGGGGTGGTGGCTAAAACACTCCTCCTACTAACCCTATGCTTTACGCTACACTCCGCCCTTGCGCAAGACAACGCCAGCATACGCGAAGGCAACAAACTATACCGACAAAAAAAATACGCCGAAGCGCAAAAAAAATACACGCAAGCTAGTGCAAAACAAAAAGATGCCCGTGCCGAATTTAACGCCAACGACGCCATATACGAGCAAGGCAAATACGCTGATGCACAAGCAGGATTTAAAAAATTAGTAGATGCCGAAAAAGACCCTAATAAAAAAGCAGTAATGCAACACAACTTGGGTAATGCGTTGCTAAAAGAAAAAAAATACGAAGAAGCCGTGCAGGCTTACAAGCAATCGTTAATAAATAACCCTGCCGACGATGATACTCGCTACAACCTAGCTTATGCACAAAAAAAATTAGCGCAGAAGAAACAGGACGATAAAAAAGATAAAAAGAAAGACGATAAAAAAGACAAGGACAAGAAAGACGACAAAAAAGACGGCGATAAGGACAAAAAAGACGACAAAAAAGATGGCGACAAAGGCGATAAGAAAGATGACCAGCAAGCCAATAAGCCAAACCCTAACCAAATAAGTAAGGAGGACGCTGAGCGCATGTTACAGGCCTTAAACAAGAATGAAAAAAACTTAAACGATAAACTTAAAAAGCAACAAGCAAAAGCATCGTCAGTTACTATTGAAAAAGATTGGTAAGCACACGTATATTATGATACACACTAAATTAAAATTAACACTACTACTATTCATCTGCGCCATAACTAATGTACTAGCGCAAAACATTACTGTGCGCGCATCAGCACAGCGTGTGCCTGTGGGCGAACCTTTTGAAATACAGTTTGCCATTGAGGGTAATGTAGGCAAAGTTGCTCCACCTACCTTTGCTGATTTTGTGGTATTGGGTGGTCCTAATCAATCGCAAAATATGAGTTTTGTTAATGGCGTAATGAACCGTAGTACTACATTATCGTATTATTTAACACCCAAAAAAGAGGGTGCACTTACTATTGGTGCTATGACGGCTTACATTGGCGATAAAACCATAACCTCGCAACCTTTTAAAATAGAAGCCTTAAAGCCCGACCCGATAGCTGCTAAAAAACGACAAGAGCAAGAGCGAGCACAACAAGAGCGTATGCAACGTATGATGCAAGACCCATTTGCAGCATTGTTTGAAGACGATCCGTTTTTTAATCAACAACAGCAACAACAAGGGCGTGGGCAGCAAAAACAAGCTCCACAAAAGGCACAGCCCCAAGGCGATGTTAAGGATAATATAATGGTTAAATTACATTTGAATAAAACCAAAGTATATGTGGGCGAGCCTGTGGTGGCTACGTTTAAAATATACACTCGCTTAAATGTAGCTAACCTACAAGCTACTGATTTACCCAAAATGAACGGTTTTTGGCAAGAAGAAATTACTACCAAAACACCCAAGCAATACATCGAAGCCGTTAATGGTATTGAATACACCGTATACGAAATTAAGCAAGCCTTACTATATCCGCAACGTGCGGGCACACTTACCGTAGAGCCTATAAAGTTGCAAGCTGTGGCACAACAACGTACACGAACGGGTAATTCAATATTTGATCAAATAATGGGGGGTAACGTGCAAAATATTCCTGTAAACTTAGCTTCGAGCGTTGGTAAAATACAAGCCATAGCACTACCCGAACCCAAACCACTTGATTTTACTGGACTCACTGGCAATATAAAAGTAACGTCAACTATTGATAAAACTAAACTAAAAACCAACGAGGCAGTAACTATTAAAGTAACGGTAAGTGGCACGGGTAATTTATTATTGCTCGACCCTCCAAAGTTAGCCATACCAGCCGATGTGGAAGCATACGACTCTAAAATAAACGATGCTATTGTTAAAAACACAAATGGTATTAGTGGTACACGCACCTTTGAGTACTTAATGATTCCGCGTATTGCAGGCACTTTTACTATTAATAGCACTACGTTAAGTTATTTTGATGCAAGCACTAAATCGTATAAAACACTTACTATACCCGCCTATACTTTACAAGTGGAAAAAGGTGCTAACGATGCCGCAGCCCCCGTTATTGTTAATGGCCAGGCAAGTGCAACCCCTGCCGTAACAGATATTTTATTTGTTAAACAAGATATTGATACACTAAGCGATGGCAGTACGTTTTACCGTAGTACTATGTTTTACGCACTGATAGGCGCTATTGTTTTAGGGTTTGCGGGAGCATTAGGCTACCAACGTTACACCAACAATATGGCGAGCGATGTTGTTGGTACTAAGCGCAAAAAAGCTAATAAACTAGCGGTACAAAAGTTAAAATTGGCTAATAATTTTATGGAGCAAAACAAGCCTACACAATTTTACGAAGAGGTACACAAAGCGCTAATGAATTATTTAAATAATAAATACAACATTACCTTTGCCGAAATGAGTAAACAAAACATTAAAAACGAACTTACTGCTAAAAGCATTGCCGACGATACTTCCAATAAATTAATTGATGTAATAAATGATTGCGAACTAGCACGCTATGCACCATCATCAGCCATGGCTATGCCACAATTGTACGATAAAGCGGTGCAAATTATTAACGAAATTGAGGCGTAGTACTTAACTAGGTTATTCGTTATTAATTTCGGTTTTAATAACATCGAGTATTATGTCGTATTCAAAACCCTTGGTAAGCGTGTACTGTATGGCTTTTTGCAACAATGGTTTATTTACTTTACTAAATAATTGTTCGCCTATTTTTTTGCGTAAGTGTATTATAATGTTGCCCAAATATTCGTCGTCGTCAATGGTAGCAAAAGCATCTTTAATGCAACGGTCTGATATTTTTTTTTGCTTCAAACCTATTAGTATTTTTTTGCGTCCCCACCGTTTTATTCTCGATTTGCCACTTACGTATAATTTTGCAAAACGTGCCTCGTTCAAAAAACCATCATCAATAAGTAGTGTAGTTACCTCGTTAGCTTCAGCATAGGTTAAGCCCCATTCCATTACTTTATCAATAACCTCTTGGTGGCAACGCTCTTGGTAGGCGCAGTATGCTTGCGCTTTAACCACACCTTGCGCCACAGTATATATTTTGGGAGGTAATGCCGCCATACGGTTTAACTAAGCGTTTTTAAATTTAAAACTTAGTAATACGTTGTAGGATAGTGCTAAAAACAATACTGTAGCCCCTAACAAGTGCGCAGGTTGTGCCAGTGCAGGCATCCCTAAGTACGAAAGTACAATACCTATACCTATCTCAAACACAATACTCGCCACTATTATTTTGTAAAGACTAGTAAATGCGCTATTGGTTTTAATAGTACTATACATGTATAATATTAGCGTAACCAACACTAACGAAAACGTACGATGGGCATAAAACAAATAATCAAGTTTATTAATCCAGAGTTCTCGATTTATAAATTTTAGTGCTAATGATATTTCGTCAATTTGTGTGCGCACTAATGTACCCAACATTAATTGTAGTGTAAGCGCACCTAATGCTAGTATGCTTAATGCCTTGTATTGCTTGCTAATAGATGATTGTAGCGTTGCTGAGGTTAATATAAATATACACGCCATGGATAACGCTGCTATAATTAATGCTCCTATTAAGTGTATGGTTATTTTTATGGACGCTAAATTAGCATCAACCACCAACTTACCTAACCAACCTTGAAACCCTGTAAGTACTACTAATGCTACTGAAATTAATACTACGGAACGATGGGTTTTCCAAAATTTAAAACTCCAGCCACACTGCACAATTACAAATAGCCCAAGTAACGCACCTAGTAGTCGGTTAATATATTCTATCCAAGTATGGTAGGCGTTAAACGAGGTATCAACGTATTTAAACTGGTAAATTATTTTGTAGTTAAATGGTAGTTGGCTTTCGTTAGTGGGTGGAATCCAGCGTCCAAAGCAACGTGGCCAATCGGGACAACCCATTCCACTTTGTGTCATACGTACTACTCCGCCTGCAATTACTACTAGTAGTATTGTAGCAAATACTACATAATTCCATTTAATAAACGCTTTCATAACCAAGTATTTTATTTAATTAAATTACCGCACGCTTTCAAATTTTGGTTTACTGTTTTAACACTTATTGTTGCATTGCGCTCTTCGCCCGATGCCTCGTGCGTACATTTTTCTTTATTAATAACTATTGTAAAATTTTGTGTTTTTCCGTTAAAAGCAAGCGTACCAATTAAGTTAATTTTGTTACTAGCAGCTTCCATTTTACGGTTTAACTCGCCTGTCCATTTTTCTTTACCGTAGTTAAGTTGTACTTCAGTAGGGTAGGTATCTAGTGAGGTTTGTTTTATGTTAATAAACCAACCAGGCTCACTGCCCGATGCTTCGTAAAACTCATTTATTTCGAGTGTACCCTTTGTGGTAATTACTTTTTTAACAATACTATCTCCTTTTGTGCTAGTGGTAACGGTAGTTGTAGCCACTATATTATTACTCGAATCAGTAACCACAAAGGTGGAGTCTTTATTAACTATGGTAGTAGTAGCCGAGTTATTGCAGCCTACTAATGTACTAAGTGCTGTGGCTAATGTAAGTAATTGTGTTTTCATTTGTGAGGTTTTAGTTGAATTTACTGAATTTAATTTTCTACTATTTTAGTATCTGTAATTATTGGCTGTTCTATTTCTTTCTCTGCAAATAAATGCTTTTGGTTCAATATTAAAAAAGCCCCACCAACACTAATAGCGGCATCAGCTATGTTAAATATAAAGCTAAAAAATACCAGTTCCTCGCCAGCATATATAGGGCTCCACGAGGGGTAGTGGCCTTGTATTACAGGGAAATAAAGCATGTCCACCACCTGCCCTTGTAGCAAGCCAGCATACCCCCCATCTTTAGGCATAAAAGTAGCCACCTGCGAAAAACTCTCATTAAACCACAACCCATAAAAAGCACAATCAATAACATTACCCAATGCGCCTACCATAATTAATGATACTGTGGCAACGGCTGTCCAGTGGGCATTTTTTTTAATTAAATCACGTAGCCACCAAATAAAACCTACAATGGCTATAATACGAAATACGCTTAAAAAATACTTGCCTATAATCCCTCCAAACTCAATACCATAAGCCATTCCGTTATTTTCAGTAAAATGAAGTATGAAAAAGTTGTTAATTATTGGAATTTGTTCTCCTATAAGTAAGTGAGTCTTAATCCAAATTTTAAGTGCTTGGTCGGCTACTAATACGCCTATTATTATGCACAACGCAAGTGTTACTAATCGTTTGTTCATTACTGGTTTTAATCAAAAAAAAATCTCGAAAGCAACTATTGCTTTCGAGATGTAAATATCGTAACTATTTTAGTTTATTTGTTCAATTATCTTTCGTTGTTTATAACAATTTTTGCCTCTACACTTAGTGTAGCGTGTGGTACGCTACGTAAGCGTTCTTTGCTTATTAAGCGGCCAGTAACACGGCATATACCATACGTTTTATTTTGCACACGTATTAAGGCATGCTCTAATGCTTCAATAAATTTTTGTTGGCGTTGTGCTAATTGTGCAGTTTCTTCGCGGCTTAATACTTCTCCACCATCTTCTAATAGTTTAAATGTGGGTGATGTATCATCAGTACCGTGGTCATCTTTGTGCGATAAGGTATCTTTTAACACGTCAAAATCTTTACGCGCATCTACTAGTTTTTTATCAATTAATTGATAAAATTCTTGTAGTTCATCATCGTTGTAACGAGTGCGCATATCCGTATTTTTAACATCAATTATTTGTTGAGGGCGTTCAATATGTTGTGGAGCGGCATAAGCACTTTCGTCATAAATATTATTTTGACGTTTTAGTGTACGCATTCCTTTGTGTAGCGATGGAAATTTACTTAGTTTTTCCTTCACTATTTTAGGTGCTTTTATTTTTACTGGCTTTTCTTTTACAATTTTCACCTTAGGTTGTTTTACCACCACTGGTTTTACTACCAGTTTTTTAGCTGCGGGCTTTTCAATTTTTTTAGCCACGGGTTTGGTTACTTTTTTAGGAATAACTTTTACCACTTTTTTAGCTACTGGTTTTGCAAGTTTTTTAGCTACTGGTTGAGTTACCTTTTTAGGAATAACTTTCACTACTTTTTTAGCTACTGGTTTTGCAAGTTTTTTAGCAATAGGTTTAGTTACTTTTTTAGTAATAACTTTCACTGCTTTTTTAGCCACTGGTTTTACAGTTTTTTTAGCAATAGGTTTAGTTACCTTTTTAGGAATAACTTTTACTACTTTTTTAGCCACTGGCCTTGCAAGTTTTTTAGCAATAGGTTTAATTACCTTTTTAGGAATAACCTTTACCACTTTTTTAGCTACTGGTTTTGCAAGTTTCTTAGCCACTGGTTTAATTACTTTTTTAGGAATAACCCTTACCACTTTTTTAGCTACCACTTTCACTATTTTTTTAGCAACAGGTTTTGTAGTTTTTTTAGGTATAACTTTTACCACTTTTTTAGCCACAGGTTTCACTACCTTTTTAGCTACGGTTTTAATCGCTTTTTTGGGTGCCACTTTTTTAGCAGGCGCTTTAGTTAAAGGCTTGCTCGCAATAGTTTTTTTAACTGCTTTTTTGGGTGCTACTTTCTTTGCCATTTTTATTTTGTGTTCTAAATTTTTTCTACTACAAGTTGTGTTTTAATGTTGTCATCAATTTCAATTTCAACAGCATTGCCTTCAATATTATCTACCTCTTCTATTCGCTCTGCCAAAATTTCAGAACAAATATAGTCATAATTATTATGTATAGCTAACTTTAATGCTTGGTTAGCTAATATCTTAACTACTATTTTGTCTGTTAAGGCTAAATCTGAAGTTTTTCGTATATTTTGTATTCTATTAATTAGCTCACGCGCTATTCCCTCCTCTACCAATTGTAGTGTTAGCGTAACATCTAACGCTACCGTTAAATTACCTGCATTGGCTACTTTCCAACCTTCAATATCCACAGGGATAATTTCTATATCCTCGTTAATTAGCGTAAACGATTCGCCCGCTAATTCAAACGTGTAAGTATTATTTTGCTCAATATTACTAATTACCTCTTTGCTATTGGCTTCACAATATTCTTGTATGGCTTTCATGCTTTTGCCATACTTTTTGCCCAAATTTTTAAAGTTGAGCTTCATGTTTTTCACAATTTGAACATCGGCTTCGCTCACAAATTCTAATTGTTTTACATTTACTTCACTTAATATCAGGTCGGCTACAGCTTTTATTTTGTGTTCAACACTGACATTTAATACTGGTATTTGTATTTTTTGAAGCGGCTGACGCACCTTTAAATTTTCTTTTTTACGAATACTCAGCACCATTGATGATATTTTTTGGGCGTACTCCATTCGCTCCTCTAACTCAGTATTAATAAGTGTTGTATTGCTCGCTGTCCAGTTGGTTAAATGCACAGAAGTGTTTTCTGCACTTAAATTTTGATGCAGCCAATCGCTAAAAAACGGAGCAATAGGGCTCATTAATTGCGCTAGTGTACCAAGGCATTCATATAGGGTTTCGTAAGCAGCTTTTTTATCGCTATCCATTTGTCCTTTCCAAAATCTACGGCGACTCAAGCGCACGTACCAATTACTCAAATGTTCGTCCACAAAGTCTTCCACGGCACGTGCCGCACGGTGTGGCTCGTAACTCTCAAAACACTCTGTAACTTCTGCTACTAAACTATTTAATTTAGATAGTATCCATTGGTCCAATTCAATGCGTTGCGCGTAAGGTTCAATGTTGTTTTTATCAAACACAAAAGCATCGAGATTAGCATAAATAGCAAAAAAATTATAGGTATTGTACAACGTACCAAATAGCTTGCGTTGTACTTCGGTTATGCCGTCAGTATCAAATTTTAGATTGTCCCATGGTGCTGCGTTGGCTATCATGTACCAGCGGGTGGCATCGGCGCCGTATTTATTTAGAGTTTCAAATGGGTCAATGGCGTTACCTAAACGCTTACTCATTTTGTTACCATTTTTATCCAACACCAAACCATTACTCACTACATTTTTGTAAGCAATACTATCAAACACTAACACCCCAATGGCGTGTAGCGTAAAAAACCACCCGCGTGTTTGGTCCACCCCTTCAGCAATAAAGTCAGCGGGATAATATTTTTTTTCGTCAATCAGTTCTTTGTTTTCAAACGGATAATGCAACTGTGCATAAGGCATTGCGCCGCTATCAAACCACACGTCAATAAGGTCAGCCTCACGATGCATTTGTTGTCCGTCAGTCGTTACTAATACCACACTATCAATATAGGGTTTGTGCAAGTCAAAATCCTTACTTTCGGTATCAACCGTGTTGGTAATGCCTGCTTTGGCGGCTTTAGCAATTTCAGTTTTAAGTTCTTCAATACTTCCTATACAAATTTCTTGTGTACCATCGGCAGTGCGCCATATAGGTAAGGGTATGCCCCAAAAACGTGAGCGTGATAAATTCCAATCGTTTAAGTTTTCTAACCAATTGCCAAAACGCCCAGAGCCCGTATGTTCGGGTTTCCAATTAATGGTTTTGTTTAGTTCAATTAAGCGGTCTTTGGCTGCGGTAGTTTTAATAAACCAACTATCTAATGGGTAGTACAGTATCGGTTTATCAGTACGCCAGCAGTGCGGATAGTTATGTTCGTATTTTTCTCTTTTAAATAATTTGCCCTCGTATAATAGCTTCAAACAAATAATTTCATCAACATTCAGGTAATTTTTAAGTTCTATAATAATGTGCGCCATTGCTGGTTGTTGCACGGCAAATTCCGTAGCTTTTTCGGCATCGGTTAAGTACGCCTCTTTTACATAACGCCCTTGTAATGGGTACACAGCATCGTTTACTTCGTTAGTAAATCGCCCTGCCTTATCCACTAACGTTAGTGTACCTATTCCGTTCTGCTTGGCCACTCTAAAATCATCTGCACCAAAGCTTGGCGCAATGTGTACTATGCCTGTACCGTCTTCGGTGGTTACAAAATCTCCAATTATTACTCTAAAAGCATCGCCATCAGTAGGTTGGGTGTAGGGTAATAATTGTTCGTAGCGCAATCCTTCTAGGGCACTACCTTTAAGCGTTGTAAGCACTTGGTAAGGTATAGCTTTATCGCCGGGCTTGTAATTATTAAAACTTAATTCCCCATTTGCCGCAGGAAAATATTTAGCTAATAAATTTTGCGCTACAATAACTTGCACCACTTCAAACGTGTGAGGGCTAATGGTTTTAACAATGCAATACTCAATGTTTTTGCCTACAGCAAGTGCAGTATTGCTGGGCAATGTCCATGGGGTGGTTGTCCAAGCGAGGAAATAAATTGGCGCAGCATCGTTAGTAAGCTGTGCTATACTTTCAGTAGCTACTTTAAACATGGCTACTGCGCTAGTGTCTTTAACATTACGGTAGCACCCAGGCTGATTAATTTCGTGCGAGCTTAACCCTGTACCTGCCGCAGGGCTGTAAGGTTGTATGGTGTAGCCTTTGTATATTAAATTCTTTTTGTAGAGGTTTTGTAGTAACCACCATACACTTTCAATATAGTTGTTGTCGTAGGTTACGTAGGGGTTTTTCATATCCACCCAATAGCCCATTTTTTGAGTAAGATCGTTCCACACGTCAGTGTATTTCATTACATCGGTACGGCAGGCGGTGTTGTAATCCTCTACTGATATTTTTTTGCCAATGTCTTCTTTGGTAATTCCTAACGATTTTTCTACACCAAGCTCCACTGGCAATCCGTGGGTGTCCCAGCCAGCCTTTCGTTTTACCTCAAAGCCTTGTAGTGTTTTGTAACGGCAAAAAATATCCTTAATGGCACGCCCCATAACGTGGTGTATGCCCGGTAAGCCGTTGGCGCTTGGCGGGCCTTCGTAAAACACAAATGGTGTAGCGCCTGCACGGTTGGTAATTGATTTTTCAAACGTGTTATCGGCTTGCCATTTGGCTAATATTTCGTTAGTTATATTGGGTAAGTTAAGTGCTTTGTATTCGTTGTAAACGCTCATAGTGTAGGTATATTATTTTGCGCAAAAGTAGTGCTAATTTTTTGATTAACAATTTTAGCATTACTTAGGCTAAACACAAAATAATAGGTATTAATCAATTGTACTATTATTTAAGTTATTTAGTTTTTTACCTTGGCTTCGCGTGTTGGTGCGGGCATTGCTTTTTCATCTTTGGTAGCCATTGGGCTTGGTGCTTCGCCAAAACGTACATCTTCAAATTTAGAAAACAATGTACCATCCGCATTGTAGGCATCAGCTCTGTTGGCGGTTACAAAATAAGTAAACGCAACATTGCTAGTACCCGATTTTAGTTCCTTTACAGTAAAACCTTTGCTAGTTTTATTAGTTACAAACACACCGTTACAATCACCTTCCAATTGTATAATAACACGTAAATCATGTTTGTCGTTTACTACAATGTTTTTAGTAAAATCAGCATCTAACGTAATGTATGCTATGCCGTTAACTAGTGTGCCTTTGCCAAAATCTTGAAACAATACTTCGGGCGATTCAGGGCAATATAAATTAACTGCCTCGTTTTTGGTGTTTTTAACAATGGTAGATACTGCACCTGGGCCATTAATTTTTTGCGCTACACCGCCAGCGGTTGTGTACCCCACGTAAGCAAAACTTCCGTTACCATTGGTAAAATACCCTCCACCAGTGCTGTTGGCGGCATTAGTAGCATTACCATACACCCCAATAACAGTACCTGCAAATGCTCCACCACTACCTGATACTAAAGCGGGGTATGCCCCAACATTGTTGCCCATGGCTCTAATACCTGTACCAGTAGCATTAAGTGCATTAGCTACTTGCCCTGAGGCATCGCCCGAAAACGATGCACCACTACCCGCAGGTAAATAAGAGCCTAGCACGTTTTGTCCTGCGCCAAATACTCCTGTACCGCTTGCATTAAAATTACGTGCATATACCCCATTACCAATACTTTGGTTAGTGGTGGCGTATACACCATTACCTGTTGATGTACCACTCACAGCACTATTAGTTGCCCATAATCCATCGCTAGTGGCTCCGTTATTATCCACTTTGGCTGAGTATGCTATTACAGCATTGTTTACTACATGCAAGGGGTAGCCAGGTGTAGTTAAACCAATACCTACATTTACAGCGTCAATGCTTGTACCACCTAACACCATACTGTTGCTTGCGCCTACTTTGGCGTTGTAACCTATGGCTACGGCTCTTGTTAAACTATTAACCAATACGTCACTTTGTGAGCCAATTAAAATATTATTACTCCCTATCGTAAGTGTAGGAGCTGAATAACGCCCTAATGCTATGTTATCCATACCTATAGTGTTGCTTCCTAATGCACCGTGTCCAATAGCAGTATTTTGGCTACCTGTGGTATTAACCCTAAGCGCACCTACGCCTAATGCTGCGTTATTATTACCCATAGTATTTGTTGTTAACGAATTCATACCTATTGCAGTATTATCGCTCCCTGTAGTATTGAACTTCATACTACTATGACCTAGGGCAGTATTAACATTGCCTATGGTGTTTAATTGCAGACTATTGATACCCATAGCAACGTTTAACGTACCTGTGCTGTTATCTCTTAAAGCATTGTTACCCACCGCTACATTATCGTTACCTATACTTGCTGTACCTGCAGTTCCTCTTATAGCGTTATAACCTATAGCTACATTATTACTAGCGGTATTGTTGGTACGTGTTATCGCATCGCCTCCCTCTAGGGCATTAGCGCCAATAGCAATGTTAGGATTAAGGGTTACGTTTATTATATTAAATGCTGAACGGTAGCCATATATGGTATTATTGCTGCCTGTAGTGCTGTAATACAGGGCTTGCGCCCCAGCTACCGTATTATTTGTACCTGTAGTGCTTGCTTGCATAGCCGTAAAACCTATGGCGGTGTTATTGCTTGCAGTGGTATTTACTAATAATGCTTGATAGCCTAAGCCTGTGTTGCTATTGCCTGAGGTATTATTACGCAAGGCACTATTACCCACAGCGGTATTAGTGCCGCCATCAATATTAGTAGTTAATGCGCCAGCTCCTACTGCAGTGTTGTATATGCCTATGGTGTTGGCATTAAGGGCAAAACTACCAAAGGCTATACTTTGTGTGCCAGTAGTGTTTTGTTGTAATGCACCGTAACCAAACGAAGTATTTTCGGCTCCTGTTGTGGTGGGTCTAAGTGCATTAACACCAAACGATGTATTAAACAATGCGCTATTTAACAACCCACTTTGCACACCGTTACGTTTAAATACTACATCTACGTTGTCAGTTGTACCAAGGAAGTTAGTACCTGCTGTTGTACCTGCATTACCTAGTATATTCCACGCACTTGCGGGTGCGGGTAGTGTGTTGGCATTTATCCAAGTAGGAGCTACGCCTGCGCCTGCGCTTGTGAGTAATTGGCCTGCTGTGCCTGCGTTAGCGTTGGGCATTAAGGCTTGGCTAAACTGCACATTACCTACTACATCTAACTCTTGGGCAGGTGTTGTTTTGCCTATACCTACTTTAACGGCATCAGCCCCTGTACCACCTAATGCCATGCTATTGCTTGCGCCTACTTTGGCGTTATAGCCTATAGCTACGGCTTTGGTTAGTGTGCCTGAATTAACGCCTGCGCTATGCCCTAGTGCTGTATTATAATTACCAGTGGTATTACCTCCAAGGGCATCTTTACCTACGCCTACGTTACCATTACCTGCGCCATTAACTATTAATGCTCGTTCGCCTAGGGCAGTGTTTTCAATACCTATGGTGTTAAAATTTAATGAGTTATCGCCTAGGGCAGTATTATTGCTACCCGAAGTGTTGTTTTGCATAGCCGCTAAACCTATGGCAGTGTTAGCACTACCGCTAGTGGTGTGCTGTAATGCACGTACACCCAAGGCTGCGTTACCATTGCCACTTGTAATATCCACTATGGCTTGTGTACCTACGGCTACATTGCTATTACCTGTGGTGGCAACACCAGTTGTGCCTTTCATTGCTTCGTAGCCTATGGCTGTGTTTTCTAAGGCAGTATTAGCGGACGGCGTTATTACACCGCCTTGCAAAGCACTTGTACCTACTGAGGTGTTGGCAAGTGTGGGGAACGTGTTATCAATAAATTGTTGAGAGTTTACGCCTACCGCTACATTATTACTTCCTGTACTATTTGTTTCTAAAGCATTAACTCCCACCGCTGTATTATTGCTACCTTTATTGTAAACTAGTGAAGAATAGCCAACTGCCGAATTACTACTACCTGAAACATTTGAAGCTAAGGCTTGGCTACCAATACCAGTGTTGTTAGTACCTGTTGTATTTGCTGTTAATACCAAAAAACCAGTGGCTGTATTTTCTTCTCCTGTTGTAGTATTGGTTAACGTTTGGCTACCAATAGCGGTATTAAATGCAGCTGTAGTATTTAACGAAAGTGCATTCATTCCAATAGCGGTATTGTCGCCACCGTTGTTTGTTGTTGGCAAAGTATTTACACCAGAGCAGGATTGTTATATGTAAAGTTTAACAATCCTGCTCTGGTGTTATTTACTTTAAATGCTAAATCTTGCCCATCGGTAGTACCTATAAAATTAGTAGTGGAGTTAGTACCTGAATTACCTAATAGTGCCCAAGCGTTAAGCGCACCATTTGCGCCATTACAAGTATAGCTGGTGTTGCTAACTTCACCTACTTGCAATACTGCATCGTTATTGGTATCGGTACCACTTTCTATTTTTTGTCCTCCGTTGGGGCAGTTCACTCCTGCGGGTTCGGTTGTGGTACTTACTAAACTAGTTGCGCCATTTGTTCCATTTGTTCCGTTAGTACCATTGGCACCTGCTGGCCCCGTAACGCCTAGTGCGCTTGGTAGCACCCACTTAGGCGCTACGCCTGCGCCTTGGCTTATGAGTACATCGCCTGTGGTACCGCTTAGTCCTGCTGGTTTTAATTCTTTTCCAAATTCAAGGTTACCTGTTGTTTTTATGTTGCCTATTACATCTAGTTTTTCGGCAGGTAATGTTTGCCCTATACCTACGTTGCCTGTACCACTCATTATACTTATGCGTTTGGTATTGTTGGTTACAATGTGTAAGTCGCGGGCATCAAGTGTACCTAATTTGTTAATGGTAGTATTAGTGCCTGTGTTACCTTTAAGTAGCCACGCTTGTGCGGCTATACTATCGGTTATAATTTGACTAATATTTTTACCGCCTACATATAGGCTATCAAAGCTACCCCAACCGCCTACTATGGTATCGGCCTTAATGTAATGGCTTGCTATGTGGTTGATGAATGCGCTGTCGGCCTTTATTAGCGTGGCGTATATGCTATCGGCACGCAGGTACTTTAATACAACGGTATCTTTACTGTTGAGGTAGTTACTCGTAATTTGTTTTATCAAACTATCAATACTCAAGCCTTTAATTACAAGGCTATCAAAACGGCCCAATTGTGCGTAAATACTATCGGTTACAATGTAGT
>JAYWFU010000148.1:0-3867 GCA_043778625.1 Bacteroidia bacterium
TTTTTAGGTCGTGCCATAAATGAATTGTTATATAGTCCAAATATACTAAAAAATATTACAAAAAAAAATTGGACTATATATTACTTCAAATTGGTATTACATACTTACCAGTTGAAACAATTGAAATTTTTAATTTCCAAATCAACTGCCCTTTGTATGCCATTGTTTTGTAGTCAATTGCATGCACTTGATTAATAATGTTTTCGACCGCCTCAGCTATTTATCAACTACAAAAAAATATTGCTGAAGTATTAATTATGATTGAGTCTGCCGAAAAAAAGGCTTTGAACTTGAACTAAAATCAGAAATAGTATTTAAATTAATTAAACCTACCAAGGGTAGTTAAGGAGTAATATGCTCACCCACAATAGCTTGCTCAGTAACATACTCGTATTCGTTTGGGGTTAAATTACCCAATGTTAGGTTAGCAAAACCCACACGCACGAGCTGTGTAACTTCGTAACTATATTTATAACACATACGTCGTATTTGGCGGTTGAGCCCCTGTGTTAGTGTTATGCTAAATTCATAATTACTTAGCTCAACAACGGTGGCAGGTAATGTAAGTTGCCCCATAATAACAATGCCTGTGCGCAGTGCGGTTACAAATTCGGGGGTTAAGGGTTTATCTACCCTTACGTTATATGTTTTCGTAATGCTGTGTTCCTTACGCAATAGCGCATCGTGTAGTGCACCGTTGTTAGTGAGTAATAGCAAGCCTTCCGACTCTTTATCTAACCGGCCAACATGAAACACCTTGTGTGCGAAAGGTAATTGGGTTTGCAAATTATTAGCAATGCTAGTATTCATAGTACACTCAATGCCTCGTGGTTTGTAGTAGGCAATGTGCACAAGGTTAACTCCTTTTTTTAACGTAATGTTATTGTAGGTAACCGTATCAGTTATTGTAAGTTCAATGTTCTCAAATACTCGCTCATTATTTACTAATATCCCTTGAGTAGTTATCAATCTAATAGCTTCCTTATTACTTACACGTATTTTTTGCACCAACAGGTATTGCAGTAGTTTACGAAACTTCATACTGTTACTATCATAGTGTAATTAAGCAACTACAATTACGATACTGCAGCCAACGTTTGCGTATCAAGCAACTCGTAAGCATTAATTTTTGTAAAATCTATTTTAACATTGCCACTTTTAGTATTTAAACTTAACATGGTTTCAAACTTGGCATTCCAAATTATTTCGTGGTGTTTAAACGAAAAACGATGGCGCACGGTTTGATTAAATTTTTCGTCAAAAGCCTTAAAAAACACGAGTACCTCTACATCTTGCACCTTACATTGTTCGGGCGTAAGTAGTTTTAACGGACTTTCTTCGTCAATAGGATGCACTACAGTCCAGCTTTGCGAGAGCAATACTATTTTACTACGTTCGAGTTGCAGTGGTTTAAATGTACGCAACACTTTATTTGTTTCAATTCCTGTGTTGTAACTGTACATTATTTCTACCTCTGCCTCTAACAAATTTTCGTTGCGTGCATTAGCTAATCTAAACATGAGGCCTTGCCCATCTAAGTAAGGGGCCATAACCATGTTTTGGCTCACTATTAACGATGCGTCGGGCTTGGCAAACCTACCATAGCCTAAGCCTGTAATTACCGCAAAAACTAATAATCCTAACAACGATTCTATACTCGCCACTGCATTAGCTCCCATACCTACTGGTGCAATGTGTCCATAACCCACTGTTGATAATGTTTGCGCACTAAAAAAGAAAGTATCCCAAAACTGCGATGCACACGAGTGCGCACTAATACCATTGAGTTGTTCAACTCCTACTAATATATATAAGTAAGCAAATATAATATTAGTAGCAAAATAAAATGCCAATATTAACCCCAAAAAATGTAGCCAACTTACTCCTATAAGGTAGTGGTACAAACTAAAACGTTGAACAAACGGCACACCCGTTCGTTCAACGTTAGTTGTTCCGTTTTTATTTACTAATCTATTAGAGTTTAAGTTACCAAAACCAGTGTCGTTTTCTTTTTTTTGTTTAATTTTTAACTGAGTGGCACTCACTATACGTTTACCTATCATAGGTTAATTTTGTATTTCAATAACTAAATATTTGGTAGCACTCCAAAACTCTTCTTCGTCAGTAATTTCAATACCGTCTACTTTTTTATCTTTTTCAATTATTTTATAACTACTTGATGGGTGTACGGTTAATAATTTGGCTTTTTTACAATTTAAAGCTATCGATTTAGTAGTTTTAATATCCACCTTTGTAAAATATTTTTTATTAAAATCTTTCGCTAATTTTTCCGATTTACCCAAGCCAATAAAACCTCCCTCTTTACTAATAACTCCGTTTTCTTTAAGTTCCTTACTTGTACCATAGGCATAATAGGCGGTTTGCAACTTGTTGGTGGTATTGTTTAAGTTGCTAGTGGTTTTATCCAAATCTTCTGTTTTTTTATCATACTGCCCTAGCAAATCTTTAAACGCCTCGTTACCATTAGCCAACTGCTCTTGTAGCTGCGCTATTTGCTCGTCTTTAGCTTTAATATCATTGGTTAGGCGGTCTACTAATTTTTCTAATGCTGAGTTTTTAAAATTAGCATTTTTAAGTTTTGATTGTAAACTAGCTAGGCGATCTTTGTTTTTTTGCATCAATTCGTTTATCGAACTAATATCTTGTATTATTTGGTCTTTGTTACCACTTACACTTTCAGCATTGCCTGAACGGCTTACGGTTATTATACCTTCTTTTTGCTTAATTTCTTCTAAGTTGGATTGTATTTCGTTAAACGAGGTTAAAAAATTACTCACAACGCTATCCTTTTCAATTAATGCGGCAGCTTGCTCTTTTGTAAGGCTTTCGGCAGTTAGTTTGGCTTTATCAACTGTGTTATATTCCTCATCGTTGTGTTGGTTGCAACCTACTGCCAATACTGAAATTGTGGCTAGTAATAAAATTGATTTTTTCATAGTTTTTTTATTTTAATTTTTTATAAAAGTAGTTTTTTGAGGGCAACCTCCTACATTTAACACTAAAATAAATAGTTTAATTATTATTTATGAAAATATCCAACTAGAAATACTATATTAGCAACGTATATAATTTAAATTAAAATTGCAATGAAAATTTTTAATCTACTATTTCTATTCTCATTAGGTATTGTGTCTACATCATCTGCGCAAAATCCTAACTTATTTTATAATAAAGGGGCTGATATAACTGTACAAGCAGGAGCTACTGTTACTATACAAGGTGAGTTAGTAAATACTGACAATACACTTGCTAACGTGGGTAAAATACATAATTTAGGAGACATTTATGTAAAAGAAAATTGGACAAATAATTCATCTTCTTCAGCCCTCGACCCTAACGATGGCACTGTGCATTTAAACGGTAGTGCGACTATTCCATTTCCTGTACATATTATTGGCGGTAGTACCCCAACTACGTTTAACAATTTATTTTTACAAGGTAAAGCGGTGGAGTTGCAAGTAAATACAACTGTTGCGGGTACTACTGGCACACTTGATTTAGGCAGTGTAACTATGGATTTAAAAAGCAAAATACTTACTGTAACTAATACCGTACCTGCTGGACCAAGCGCGGCTATTGTATTTGCAGGAGGGGGAAGTATTATTAGCGAAACTGATTTTACAGCTGGTTATGGTATAGTTAAGTGGAATATTATAGCAGCAACTTCCGGTACTCAGTTTATAGTGCCATTTGGCCGTAAGGATATGCAACCTGTACAAGTAACGTTTGAACCATCGGCTAACATAACCGACCCTGCTGGCAATGTTAGTTTCTCTACCTATCCAACACTAACCACTCCTGCTAACAATAATCGTCCGTTTCCTAACGGTGTTAATGATTTGAATA
>JAYWFU010000149.1:0-10865 GCA_043778625.1 Bacteroidia bacterium
TGCGTAATACCGCTAACTGGAATGTTGCGTTAGCGATAACTAGCTTAACAACAGAGGTGTTAAATATTATGAGAGAATTGTAATTAATTTTTAAGCACCTCTTCCAACCACTAATGTTTCATTAAGTGTATCTTTCTTCTTAATGATTGGCTCTATCATAGGAGCTTCGCCAGTTAAAGTTTGTTCTGGCGGTGCGCCCGTAAGAGTTGCTGTATCAGGGTTAGTTGCTAATGTATCCCCACTAAGTTTTGTGCTATCAGTTACAGGAGCTGGTTCTCCAGTAGTGCGAACGTTATTACAACCAACAGTTACCATTAATGTGCTTAGTATAACTAGCACTGCGGTTTTTAACAACGTGTTTTTAAATTGTGTTTCAACATGGGCGTACCATTTGTACAATATCCTGTGTATAGCTGGTTCTGGCGGTTGCACAGTTTGCGATACTCTGTAGTGTCCACATATTTTTTGCCCTGCTTTTGCAATAAAATAGTTTTTAATTTCGTTGGCATTCATTGCCGTAAAATCAACTACGGTGGTGTTGCAGGTAGTACAAAATCTACCTTTTTCGTTGGGTTGCATTGTATCCCAGTTTTCGCTACATGGGGCAGGTATGTGTATTTTAAAATCGCTCATGGTAGTAGTATTTTGTTTGTTTTAATTAAAAATAGCACTTAAATTTTAATTGACGCAACTTAAATTTCTGGCACTTCCATTATTAGTATTTTAGCAGCGGTACTAGCTGTAATTTTAATAGTGGTTTCGTTCCACATACCAATCCCATCGCGGGGCTCAAGTGGTTGGTCTTGCACTAGTACATTTCCACTTATTACAAATACATATATTCCGTTGCCTTGTTTTTTCAAGGTATAATCTACCGAAAAATCAGCAGTTAATTTACCCAAATGAAACCAAGCGTCTTGGTGTATCCACACGCCAGCATCGTTAGCATTGGGCGATAGTATTTGCTGTAATATATTTGGCGTACTAAGTGTGTCAATACTCATTTGCGCATAGCGAGGCGTTACATTTTTTACCTTAGGAAACAACCATATTTGTAATAATTTAAGTTGCTCAATTGCACTGCCATTATATTCGCTGTGTTGTATGCCTGTACCCGCACTCATTACTTGTATTTCGCCAGCAGTAATAGTACCTATATTGCCCATACTATCTTTATGCTCAATTACACCCTCAAGCGGAATAGTAATAATTTCCATATTATCGTGGGGGTGCATACCAAAGCCCATTCCAGCATCAATACAATCATCATTAAGTACACGCAAAGCACCAAAGTGCATACGCTCACGATTTTGATAGTTAGCAAAACTAAACGTATGCTTGGCGTGTAACCAGCCGTGGTTAGCCTCTCCACGTGTGTTGGCTTTGTGTAGTATGTAATTGCTCATTTTTTTTAATGTTTGGTTAAGTTATAAATGTCGTGCTTACGTATGTATAGCAAGGGTTTGTGTATGGTGTATAGTTGCTCGGTAATGGTAGTAGTTATAGCTATAATAGTGGTGTAATCAGCACAATTATCGTGCTCGTGTGGGCAAGGTAGTTCTGTTATTGTTATTTGGCTTTGCTCAGTAGTTAATGCACATTGGTTTAGCCATAGTGTTATGGCTTGCTTGTTAATTAACCCTTGTGGATCGTTAGTATTTTTAAAAAGTAGTGCCAAAGCGTTACATTAATTTATTTAGTGTAGGTAGTTAATTTTCCTTTGCCGCCTTGGGTATAGTCTATTTCGTGGGTCATAGTACCGTCTTCGTTAAAATATTGCCATACGCCTGATGGTGCGTCGTTAGTGTAAAAACCCATGGTACTTACTTTACCATTGGCGTGAAATACATGCGAATATCCTTCGCCAATTCCGTTTTTAAATACGCCCTCGCTCCACAAATTTCCGTTTTTGTAATAGGCTTTCCACAGCCCGTTGCGCTTACCTTTTATAAGCTCGCCTGCAAAGCGTAGTTGCTTACTGCCATCATAAAACACGGAGTCTTTACCCGTTTTATTTAGCATAATAAAAGCATCGGCATTGTCGTCTTTTTTTAACGAAGTGTTTTTATCATTTGGCTTACACCCTGTGTAAATACAAATACTTACCACTACTAATAGTTTGAATTTAGGTGCCATAGCTTACAATAAATTTACAATTTCGTTTAAATATTTTTCGTCCACCGCATCAAAATGATTAAGAAATTCGCTGTCTACATCTAACACAAAACTCACTACACCATTAGTACTTTTGGGTACCACTATCTCTGATTGCGACAAACTAGAGCACGCAATATGCCCGTCAAATTCGTTTACATTAGGTACAACTATGGTTTTATTTTGCGCCCATGCTTTGCCACACACGCCTTTGTTTAAGGCAATGCGTGTGCAGGCCAATGTACCTTGAAACGGACCTAGTACCAACTCATTGTTTTTAACTATGTAAAACCCTACCCACCAAAAATTAAATGCTTGCTTGAGCACCGCACTTACGTTGGCCATGTTGGCAATTACATCGGTTTCGTTGTGCAATAATGCCTGTAACTGAGGTAGTAATTGTTGGTACAATTCTGCCTTAGTTAGTTGTGTGTTAATTTTTAATTCTTCTGCCATATTTAATTACTTGGCTAACGCCATCATTTTTAGTGCTAAATCGGCCAAGCGGTTACTGTAGCCCCACTCGTTATCATACCAACCAATAATTTTAACCATGTTGTTTACTACGCTTGTAAACTCGGCGTCAAACAAACACGAATGCGGGTTACCCACTACATCTACTGATACTATGGGGTCTTCAGTGTATTCCATAATTCCTTTAAACTCATTTTCGCAGGCTTTTTTAAATGCCGCATTAATTAATTCGGGGGTGTGCGGTTTAGTAAGTACACAAGTAATATCAGTAAGCGAACCATCGGCCACGGGCACACGTATGCCACAACCACCAATGCGTCCTGTAAGCTCCGGGAAAACCTTTGATACCGCTTTAGCAGCACCTGTGCTTGTGGGTATCATACTTACTGCAGCGGCACGTGCACGGCGCAAATCTTTGTGGGGCGAATCGTGTAGGCGTTGGTCGCCAGTGTAGGCGTGTACAGTGGTTACGTACGCCTCTTCTAATATAAAATTTTCGTGCAATACCTTTAACATTGGCGATGCACAGTTAGTAGTGCACGATGCGTTTGATATTATTAAATCATCGGCAGTTAGCATTGCATCGTTAATACCCAATACTATGGTTTTGGTTTCATCGCTTGCGGGTGCTGATATTATTACACGCTTAGCGCCTGAAGCAATGTGTTGCATACAGCTTTCGGTAGTAAGGTGGTGCCCAGTGGCTTCTATTACTACATCAACATTTAGCGCAGCCCAAGGTAGGTCAGCAATGTTAGGAGTTTTGTAAAAATTTATTTTGTGTCCGTCCACCGTCATGCTTGTGGCATCGTGGCTTACAGCGCCTTTGTATATTCGGTGTACTGAGTCGTATTTAAACAAATGCGCTAAGGTTTTAGTATCGGTTAAATCGTTTATGGCTACTACCTCAATATTGGGATTATTAAGCATAATACGAGTGGTCATACGGCCTATACGCCCAAATCCGTTAATTGCTACTTTAATTTTTTTCATGGTAATGTGTATAATGTAGGTTGAGTTATTGTTTAATTAATTTTATTTTCATAGTTATAGCTATAAGGTTAGCTCTATTTTTAGCTAGTGAGGCATTAGCGCCAGCAAACAAACTGTCAACCGTGGTATTAAATAGCTGCAACCAATTATCGAAATCAGCTGATGTTAAAGCTAAATGTATGTGTTTTTCCATTACATTGTGCGTGTAGCCAGGTATATCTAACAACACTAATTGCCAAAACTGTTCAATAAGCGGTAGGTGTTTTTCTAAATTTAATCCCTCAAAATGACGCTTTAATTGTTCATCAGTTATCATAGTGTTATAAAATGTATGCACTAATTGATGTATATCTTCTTTAGTGGTAATGTCGTGCATCATAGTATTAGTGCTAGTTGTAGGCTATACCGTAAGGATGTTTAAAATAAAAATCGCAATCGTAATTAGTGGCATCAGCGTAATTAATGGCTACTAATTGCTGCGCTTTTAATATGTGTATTTCATAACGAAGTTCAGTAAACATGGCCAGTACATTAGCGCGGTTTTCAGTACCCGAAAGCTCGGCTTGTACTATGGGTTTATGAGTGTTGAGTAAGGGCAACATTTCTTTAATAATGTACTGTTCGTAGCCCTCCACATCAATTTTTACAAAATCAATTTTGGTCATTGTGGCAAATGCTTCAGTAGGTGTTATCATTTGCACATCAATACTTTGGGCAGTGATGGCACTGTCAGTATTGGTGTCGCTTACTTTAGTTAAGCCGTGGCGTAGCACTCCGTCCACTACAGGGGTTGTCATGCGTACCGTTTTACGCTCATCCCCTAAGGCATTAGGCACAAGTGTAATGTTGGTACAGCGGTTCATTAGTATGTTACCTTGCCAAATTTTGCCAAACAATGGCATGGGTTCTACCGCTATAACCTTGCCCGATTGTGTAGCCCACTTGCTCATAAACACACTGTAATAACCCAGGTTAGCACCAATATCAATACAGTTAAAGCCAGGTTTAACTAACGTACGTAGGTAATGAATTTCGGGGTATTGCTTTTGCAAAAACCCGGCACTAATTAACTTAATGTACAGGCTACTTACTAGACGTAAATAAGCTTCGATGGGTAATAGTTTAAATAATAATTGTTTGATAAAAGTAAGCATTAGCTAAATTATAGGGTTGGTGTTATTTAATTTCTTCAAAATCTACGTAATCACCCTGATTATCAAAGTTAGACGTGGGAGGAGTAGTGTTTTTTTGTATTAATGTTTCGCCTTCGTTTTTGCGAGTATTATTAGATTGATTATTATTTTGGCGGTTGTTCATTTGCTCGCTCATATTTTGCGCAAACATTTTTAGCAATATAGGGAACACTATACGTGCAATTAAACGCAATGCTAAATAAATAACAATAAGCGTAAGTATAAATTTCATGGTGCTAATAATAAATAATGGTTAACGTTTTAACTAAAAAAAACCTAAACAATTAGCTTACAGTAAACGTTGCTGCAAGTAATTATTTAGGTTAGTAAAATTACTATTTTCTTTTGATGTAAATTATAAAGTACTACAATTGTGCTTTTAGTTTTTCTTCTAACACGCTACGTGGTACTGCTCCAACTTGTTTGTCCACAATTTCGCCATTTTTAAAAAACAGCAATGCAGGTATGTTTCTAATACCATATTTCATTGCTATTTCAGGGTTGTTGTCCACATCTACCTTACCTATTACGGCACGTCCTTCGTAGTCTTTAGCTAGTTCTTCAACCACTGGACCTACCATGCGGCAGGGACCACACCATTCTGCCCAAAAATCTACTAGTACTGGTTTGTCTGCTTTCTCTACTAATTCTGCAAAGTTTGCGTCGGTTAATTCTAATGCCATTTTTTTTATTTTTTTAAATTAATAATTTACGTGTTATTTTTTTAGCAATGTAAAACTACTAATTCAAGTAATATGCCTACTATTAATTTACTGACATAATTTCAACTATTGCGTTGTTAACAAGCCAATATTACTGTTTAATTAGTTTTTGGGTAGTAGTTACTCCAGCTTCGTTAGTCATTTTAACTACATAATATCCGTTAGCTAAATCGGCTATGTTTACAGTAGTAGTGTTACTTGTTTTAACTAACACACCATCAACACTGTAAATAGTGGTAGTAGTAGCATTGGTAGTAATGTAAGTAGTAGCTGGGTTAGGATAAAACTTTTGTTGCTTAGCTCTTTTTGTTTCGTTACCCACAGTTACATCTAACAATATATTATCAATACAAGCGTAGGTAGGCGTGTTAATACCAAACTGCCCAGCATCACTTGAGTGAAACGATATGTTAATTCCACCAAATTGATTAATACTATTTAAGCTAGTTAAATTAACCGTTTGCCAAGTTTTAACTATGTAATCATTAGTGTTATTTGTATCTCTAAAGTCAGCTAAATAAAATACTACTGAATCAGGGTTGCTACTATCTGTTGATTTGAATTTCACGTAAAAATAATCAGGGTCGTTGCCTGTAGCACCACCAAATTTTTTACTAAAACCTGAGCCATTTTGCATGTCTAACACTGCTAATGTACTGTTAGTAATTTGTAAACTTGAAAAGAAATTGTAAGGATTAGCTACAGATGTATCAAATTTTAACTGGGTATTTTTGTATATAATCCCAAATTGAGTCGAGTTGTTAGCTCCCTTACCCGCAATAGTACTGTATTGGTTAGCGTACGAATTGGTTGCGGTGTCCACATTATTGCTGTAAGCCCAGCCTTCCCAGTACGCACCATAAGTTGTGTCGTAGCTATAAAAATTTTCAAACACTAATCCTTGTGTTTTAAATGGTGCACCACCTAGGTTTTTACCATTTTCGTAGCCTGTTGAGTCCACAGTTAAGGTTTCAAAATCAACCACTACCGTTTGGGCTTTAACCATAACGTTTACGCTTAGTAGCGTTGCAATACTTAGTACAATTTTTTTCATTTTGTTTTGTTTTTAATGGTGTAAATAAATGTAATATACTACTTACCCATTTAATAATAAATAAAACGAAAACAATTTAACACTACCTTATACCCTCTGCCAATTGTGCGCACAATGTAGCAATATGTAGTAGTATTAAAACCATAATCGTTACCCATTACCCGTGAGCAAGCCTAATTAAATTGTGTAGTTGGCAGGTATCCTGACTCGTTTCTAATAACACGCCACCTTCTCATAACTCCAATAGTTACAATGGTTTGCAAGGACGTATATTAATTTTGTGTAGTTTGAAACTTACAGTAGCGGGAACTGTTTATGATTTACACATAATTCCCTTTTAATTTGTAGTAGTTACAAAACCAATTACAATTACAAATAAACGCTTTATTTTAAATATATTGTCATCTAATTAAAATTATTTATATTTGCACATCATGAAAAAATTATACTCGTTACTTTTACTCATATCGCTTACTCACATAACTAATGCGCAATACCGCTGGGAGGTAGGTGCAATGCTGGGCACAGCTAGCAGCTTAGGCGAAATGGGTGGCAAAGAACTTACAGCACGCAAATTTATAGTGGATATGCAATTGCAACGCATACGTTCGGAACAAGGATTGTACGTACGCCGCAAATTAAATAAAAGTTTTATGTGGCGGATTGATTTTAATTACGCGCGCCTATCGGGTACTGATGCGCTATCGCTAAATCCTGGGCGAGTAGGGCGTAACCTAAGCTACCGAAACAATATATTTGAATTAGGTACTGATTTAGAATGGGTGTTTTACAAACCTAAAAACATAGCTCGACTGGGAGGCCGCAGGGTTGACTTACAAACGTATGTATTTGCTGGTGTAGCAGGTTTTCATCATAATCCGCGGACTACTTATAATGGCAAAACTGTATCACTTCGTCCGTTAAAAACAGAGGGGGTGGCCTATAGCCCTTGGCAAGTATCAATACCAGCAGGGTTAGGTTTAGCCTATACCATTGGACGCACACTACGTATAGGCGCCGAAGTTAGCTACCGTAAAGTATTTACTGATTATATTGATGATGTGAGTACCGTGTACCGCGACCCTAACACCTTTACCGACCCTATTGCCAAGGCAGTAGCTAACCGTAGAGGCGAACTTGATTTAAACGCTGACCCTACCATAATAGCTGACCCTAGAAACTATGGAGTAGTAGATGGTATAGCTCAAAAAAGAGGCGACCCAAATAATACTGACGACTATTTTTTTATAAATTTTACGGCAGGTTACATATTAAAAGGTAAAAATTCGTTTTACAAATCTAAATATCGTAGTATTACAGGCCGTAGAGGTATGAAAAAACGTAGAGTTAGAGCCAAGTTTTAATACTAAACTTTATACTAATAATAAGTTTTATTACTAATATACTTGTTTGTAAGTGTATTTTGATTATTTTCGCAACTCAATTAAATAACAATAAATTAAACAAAACAATTAATCATGGTAAAACAGTACGAAACCGTTTTCATTTTAACTCCCGTTTTGTCTGACGAACAGGCAAAGGAAGCGGTAACAAAGTTTCGCGACGTTATTAAAGCAAGCGGAGCAAAAATTACACATGAAGAGAACTGGGGCTTAAGAAAACTAGCCTATTCTATTCAAAAGAAAAACACAGGGTTTTATACCCTAATGGAATTTGCAGCCGAAGGAGACGTTGTAGCAAATTTAGAAATTGCATTTAAACGCGACGAGCGTGTATTGCGTTTTATGACAGTGTCGTTAGACAAACATGCACAAGCATGGGCTGCAAAGCGTCGTAATAAATATGCTGAAAAAAACAATTAAGTACTAACAACAACCTAATATAACAATGGCTGCAACACAAGAAGTACGTTATTTAAATCCGCCAAGTGTGGATGTTAACAAAAAGAAATATTGCCGTTTTAAAAAAAGCGGAATCAAATACATTGATTACAAAGACGAAAAATATTTGCTAAAATTTGTAAACGAGCAAGGTAAATTATTACCTCGCCGCTTAACAGGTACTTCGCTAAAGTATCAACGCAAAGTAGCTCAAGCAGTAAAACGTGCACGCCACATTGCTTTGATGCCTTACTTAGCCGATATGATGAAATAATAACACTGTATTAATTAATAAAAAATCAACTACAACGATGGAAGTTATATTAAGAGCAGACGTTAAAAATTTAGGGTACAAAAATGATATAGTTACTGTAAAAAACGGTTACGGATTAAATTTTTTAATACCTCAAGGTATGGGTTCATTAGCTACTGATAGTGCTAAGAAAGTTCTTGCCGAAAATTTAAGACAGAGCGCTCACAAAGAAGTAAAAGTTAGAGCTACTGCTGAAGCATTAGCAACTCAATTAGCTACAATAGCTGTTAAAGTTGGTGCTAAAGCTGGCGAAAACGGTAAAATATTTGGTGCAGTTACTGCAATTCAAATTGCTGATGCATTAAAAAAGCTAGGACACGATATTGACCGTAAAAATCTTACTATTGAAGGTGATAGTATTAAATCATTGGGTAACTACGAAGCTACTGCTCGTTTGCACAAAGATATTACTGCTACTATTAAATTTGAAGTTATTGCAGAATAATTTCAGGTTAATAAATAAAACCAAAAGCTCCGTTATCAAAATGATAGCGGAGCTTTTATTGTTTAATTTTAGTTCCATTGTTAGTTTGGAGCAAGTACCAACATTTTACTAGCATTTACAAAAAAGTAATGTTAACGAATAATGATAGTAACCAAAAAAGTGAACTTAGGTACAAAGGTAGCTGACACGAGCAAGATGCTCATGCTGGTAGGAGAATAATGATAGGCAGATCTTATTTTTTATTTATAATTAGCTTTATTTTTTTGAGTTCATGCTTCAATCATAAATTTGACGATAGAATTTTATTTTTAAATAATACTAATGATTCGGTCTTAGTATATTACATTTTATTTGATCTTAAGGATACTGTAATTAATTGTGCTTGATTGCTATCAAGCAATAGAAGAGGGATATTATACACCTCCTAAAATAACTCAGAGACTTTTTTTAGATTGGTATTTATACGATGAATATTTGAAAGATAATCCAGATAAGATATTGAGAGTATTTGTTTTTTCTGCAGATACTTTAAAAAAGTATGGCTGGTTAAAAACAATAAAAACTTATCCTCCTTTAGAGCGAATAGATATTAATCTTAACTATATAAAAGAGCATAATTGGCTGATAACTTATCCTTCATATTCTGATACTTCTAAAATAAAGTAGTCTCCCCTGCTAGTCCCAGCGTTAGGTAGCTATGCAGTTTAGGCTAGTGCGAGCATATTGCTCGTATTTACTAAACCGTACCATAAATATAAAACATGAGTAATTAAGTTAAATCAGTATATAACAATAAACACGAGCAAAATGCTCGCGCTAGCGGGGGAAATGATAATGTTAAGACACATTATTATAGGAATTACTCCCCTGCTAGTCCCAGCGTTAGGTAGCCATGCAGTTTAGGCTAGTGCGAGTATTTTGCTCGTATTCACTAAACCGTATCATAAATATAAAATATGAGTAATGAAGTTAAATCAGTATATAATAATAAACACGAGCAAAATGCTCGCGCTAGCGGGGACTATTCTTACATTGTTTTATTTTTTAGGATGCGAGGGTAACCGAGAAAGTAATTTAACTCATCAAGGAAATGAATTTGTAAGAAAAATAGAATTATATAAAAAAACTAATTCGACTCTTCCTAAATCATTATCAGATATTGGAATAATCGTGAGGGATGAATGTGATCCTCCTATTTATTATGATAAAAAAGACAGTATTCACTATACATTATCATTTGTAATCGTATTAGGAGAATCTAAAATTTATTATTCGGACACTAAAAAATGGGAAGAAAAATACAGAGAAATGAAATAAACCAATTTTTAAAATTGGACTAGAACGGTACATAATTTAATTATAAACATACATTTGTGTGAGGTTTCAAATACTTGTGGCAAAATGCTCGCGCTAGCGGGGAAATAAATACTTTTCGAAAATTTTAATTAATTATGATATGCAAATATACACTCTCAATCGCAGGAGATAATTTTTATCCTGAAAAAATCGTCAATAAACTTCAAGGAGATTTTATAATAGATTCTTTTTTTAGTCCAAAAGATAAAAAGTTTAATAATTCCCCCTGCTAGTCCCAGTTGTGCTGTGAATGAATAGCGACTATTTATAGTAGTTATTCAATGTTGTATAAAAGATGATAGTAGGTCTATCAGTATAGG
>JAYWFU010000150.1:0-10608 GCA_043778625.1 Bacteroidia bacterium
ATATTTACAAAACATCAACTAATTTTCAAACCTTTCAAGTGTCTAAACTTAGTAACCAAGCACCTAATTATGCCATGGCAGGTTTTGGAGGAGATGTATATATTTATGCCACCAAAGGCAATGTGTACAAAACAAGTAATGTAACGGCATTAAAAAATAACACTTCAACTGTAACACAAAACACACGTATTTTTCCAAATCCAACAGCTGACAACAATATTAATATTACAACATTAAGTTCAGTTAAAAGTTATAGTATAATTAATCCATCTGGAACACTACTTACACACAAAACATTGGATAACGCTTCAATAAACATAAGTAACCTAACTCCAGGTATATACTTAGTAATGTTATACGATACCAATAATAAATACGTGGATAGTCAAAAATTGATAAAAACAGTAGTTAAATAACTGTAATGTGTATAGCCTGTGAATAACTATATAAATGAACAAACTACTTTTAATTGCTTTACAATTAGATATAATGTATGTTTGTATCGATAATTAGAAAGAAATATAAACCCAAACCAATGATAAACAACTACAAAACCCTCAGAAAGCAATTGTCTAAAATTGCTAAAACGTTATCAATACTAGGTATTGCAACGTTTTCTTTAACTGCTAATGCGCAGTATTGTACATCTACAGCCAATAATGCTTACGATAATATCGGAGCATTTTCTTTTGGCTCATTTAGTAATGTACAAAGTGCTAGCCCTGCGGTAAACAATCCCGCTTCAATAAATTTGTATACTAATTACACTGCGTTAGGGCCAATACAAGCACAGCAAGGCGGGTACTATCCAATTAACATTACGCAAATTAATCAGTATGGCTTTAGCAATTGTACCGCTACAATATACATTGATTTTGACCATAGCGGTACGTTTGATGTTGGAGAAGATGTATATTCAGGAAGTACAAATTCATCAGCGGGAGGTAATGTACTTTCTGCATCAGTACACATCCCTGTTGGTGTAGCTTTAGGTACTACTCGATTACGTGTAGTATTAATTGAAAATAGTAGCCCAACACCGTGTGGTAGTTATTCGTACGGTGAAACCGAGGATTATAAAATTAAAATCGTAGCGGGTTCAGCTTGTATGCCCACACCAATTGCTGGTACAATTAATATTGCTGATACTGCCGTATGTGCGGGTACTCAATTAAGTTTATCTCTAATGGGTAATTCTCAAGGGATAGGTACAACATTTGAGTGGGAAACATCTGCTGATGGTACAACAAGTTGGGCATCAACAGGCGATACATTACCATCTATTACTACTTACGGGCCTTCGGATTCAATTTTTCACAGGGTTAAAGTTTCGTGTAATGGAGGTGTTCCGTCGTATACTACTGTAACTAAAATAAAGGCTGCTCCTAACTACGCATGTTATTGTTCATCAAACTTAGGTACTAATTGCAATAGCTCTATATTAAATGTATCATTATCAAATACTACTTTAAATAATACCACAAGTTGTACAAATGGCTACACAAGCTATTATCCCAGTACTATTGGTACTACAGCTAATTTAATGCAAGCATCAACTTATAATCTTACACTTAATATATCTTCAGCTAGTTCTGCAGGTGTATGGATAGATTTTGACCAATCAGGAACATTTGATGGCACAGAATATTTTCCAGTAACGTTAACTCCTACCAGTGGGGTGGCTACTATTTCAGTACCTACTAATGCTCCATTAGGTAAAACAGGTATGCGAGTACGCTTAGCAACCTATAGTTTTATAAGTATCAATTCATATAGTGCTTGTAGTAACTTTTATGCTGGCGAAACTGAAGACTATGTAATAACAATAGCTGCAGGTGTTGCATGTGTAGGAACCCCTACAGCGGGTACATTAAGCTCAAACTCTACAGCGCTTTGCCCATCAGAAACTACTACAATTACGCTAGCTGGTCAAACGCAAGGTGTAAACATACACACCGTTTGGGAATCATCAGCTGATGGCGTAACTGGGTGGACTGCTACAGGTGATAGTTCAGTAAGTTTATTGACATTTGCCCCAAGCGACTCTGCATTTTATAGAATTGCGGTAGATTGTAATGGTGGAGCACCAGTGTATACTAACGTTATTAAATTAACAGTTGCTCCCAGCTATTTTTGCTATTGCACCTCAAATTTAGGAGGTAGTTGTGGTTTGGGTGATATTAAAAGTTTTAGTATTACATCAACAACTCTTAGTAATTTGAATTCAGGCTGTGGTACTAATTTTGGCATTGATAATTATAATAAATATCCAGCAAGTGGTGCTACTACTGCTACACTTACTCAAGCAAGTACGTATACTTTTAATGGTACTTTTGAACCTAGTGTACAGCAAGCAGGCGTTTGGATTGATTATGACCAAAGTGGGACTTTTGATGGTAACGAATATTACCAATGGTCAGCTCCATCAGCAAATAGTACGGGATTAATAATTACAATACCAGCTAATGCATTGGTAGGTAAAACTGGCTTACGTGTTCGTTCACGTGCTACTAACTTCAACAACAGTTGCCAAACTTTTGGTTCAGGTGAAACTGAAGATTATGTTATAACTATTGGCGCAGGTGTACCTTGTGCAGGCACACCAACAGCAGGTATATTAAGTGCTACAGACTTAACACCTTGCCCAAGTACTTATGACACACTAACATTAACTGGTGCTACTTCTGCCATAGGTATTGCTTACGAATGGCAAACATCAGTTGACAATACTAACTGGACAGCTACTGGAGATTCAACTACACAATCTTTTGATTTTGGTATAACAGCCGGTGATAGTATTTATTATCGTGTAAAAGTTACTTGTAATAATGGAGCTCCGGTATACACTAATGTTGTTAAGCTAAAAGCAAATCCAAATTTTTACCAATGTTATTGTGCTACAGCCTCAAGTTATGCGGATGATAATATAGGTAAATTTGCTTTTGGTACATTTAATAATACACAAAGTATTACCCCATCGGTTAACAATACAAATAGTACAGCTTTGTACACTGATTATACTACCCTAGGTCCAATAGTGGCACAGCAAGCGCTTTCATATCCAATAAATATTACTCAAATATCAAAATTCAATTTTTCTAACGCATGTAATGTAAAAATATTTATTGATTATGACCACAGCGGTACTTATGACTTTGGTGAAGATGTGTATTCAGCAAGTACGTTAACAGGTTCAAACACTAATGTGTTAACGGGCAACGTAACTATTCCTACAAGTGCTTTAATAGGTACTACTGGTTTACGAGTAGTATTAAGCTATGGTACTTGGTCTACAGTTCAATCATGCGGTAATTATTATGCTGGCGAAACTGAAGATTATGTAATAAACATAACACCTGGCGTGCCGTGTGCAGGAGTACCTACAGCGGGTACAATTAATACTACAGATACCGCTATTTGCGCAGGTACTCAATTAAACTTAACAGCAAGTGGTTACACACAAGCGGTAGGTATTTTAACTGAGTGGGAAACATCAGCCGATGGCGTAACAGGCTGGTCAGCTACAGGAGATACAACAGCAACAATTTCAACTTATGGTCCATCTGATTCTATTTATTACAGAGTTAAAGTTACGTGTAGTGGAGGAGCACCAGTATATACTTTAGTAACTAAAGTTAAGGCAAGCCCAACCTATGCTTGTTATTGCTCAAGTAATTTAGGTGTTGATTGTAGCACCCCAATTACTAACGTTACAATAGTAGGTACAACACTTAACAATACATCTACATGTGCTGGAGGTTATAGTTCATACTATCCAGCAACAAGTACTACTACCGCTAATTTAATGCAAGCGGTTAGTTATACACTTAACGTGGCTGCTAATGCAAGTTTTGGTACAGCCATTGTAGGTGTTTGGATTGATTATGACCAATCAGGAAGCTTTGATGGTACTGAATATACGCCTATAATATCAGGTACAGCAACTATTACCACTCCCGCAAATGCGTTACTTGGTAAAACAGGTATGCGAGTACGTACTACCCCTTATACTTTCGTTACTATGAACGGTTCAAGTGCATGTAGTAACTTATATGCAGGTGAAACTGAAGATTATGTAATAAATATTGTAGCGGGTACACCTTGTGCAGGTACGCCTACAGCAGGTACATTAACAGCATCAACTACTGCAATGTGTCCATCTGATATTACCACTATAACACTTGCAGGTAATACTCAAGCATTAAATATTCATACAGTTTGGGAAACTTCAATTGATGGAATAACATGGACAGCTACTGGAGATTCATCAATTACATTGCAGGAGTATGCACCAAGTGATAGTGCTTACTACCGTGTAGCAGTTGATTGTAACGGAGGTGCGCCAGTATACACTAACGTTGTAAAACTTACTTTAGCACCAGCTAACCTATGTTATTGTACCTCAAGTTTAGGAGGCCAATGCGGTTATGCACATATTGAAGGAGTAGAAATTACAAATACTACATTAAGTAACTTAGTTAATGGCTGTGGTAATAATGGCGGTATAAATAATTACAATAAATATCCAGCTACTGGTGCAACAACAGCATCATTAACACAAACAGCTAATTACACTATACAAGGTGTTTTTGAGCAAAATGTTCAGCAAGCAGCTGTATGGATAGATTATGATCAAAGCGGAACATTTGATGCAAACGAGATGACTATTTGGAATACTCCATCTGCAACATTATCAGCAGCAACATTTACAATACCTGTAACAGCATTACCAGGCGTAACGGGTATGCGAGTGCGCTCAAGAGCTTCGTCATTCGGAACAATTGATCCTTGTAATTACAATTATGATGGTGAAACAGAAGATTATCAAGTAACTATTGTTGCCGCTGCGCCTTGTGCTGGTACGCCTACAGCAGGTACTGTTACCGCAACAGCAGGCTTGTTATGTGCTAATACAGAAGCTTTACTATCAATAAATGGTACTACTGTAGGATTGGGCATTAACAAAGATTGGGAAGAATCATCGGACGGAATAAACTGGACCTCAACAGGATACGGTACATCTACTTATTCAGTAGTAGCGCCTGCTGATAGTATATTTTATCGCGTAGCTGTTAATTGTAATGCAGGTACTACAGTGTATACTAACGTTATTAAAATAGCATTAAATACCAATTTCTTAGATTGTTATTGCTCAGCTAATTTACATGGTAACGCTGGGTATCCTTCTATTGATACTACTGTTATAGTTAATACCACATTTGTAAATAATGCAGGAGGTATGACTAGTAATACATCAGTAGGATATTCAAAGTTTGCTACCACAGCTACTTTATTTATAGACAGTACCTATACTATAGATGTAAAAATGATAGCGAATGCTAATATATCAATGTGGATAGATTATAATAGGAATGGTTTATTTGATGCTACTGAATGGACGCAAATAGCTGCAAATACTGTAAGCGGTAGTAACCTAGCTTCGTTTACAATACCAGCTACCGCTATGATAGGTAAAACAGGTATGAGAGTTCGTACCAATTTATACGGTACTAATGATTCTACCAGTGCTTGTAGTAACTTCTATTATGGTGAAACTGAGGATTATGTAGTTAAAATTGACACTGCAGCAACAGTTCCTCCAGTTGCAATAGCTAAGCAATTAGCGGGTGTAAGTTTTGTAGCTTACCCTAACCCAACCATGGATATAGTAACTATAGCCATTCAAGGTAACACAACAGCTGCCGTTAAATGCGAAGTGTTAAATAATTTAGGACAAGTAGTATACACTAATACCACTAAGCAATTAAATGGTGTTGAAAAACTAAAAGTTGATTTATCAAACTATGCAAGTGGTTCGTATACAATACGTGTTGTATCAAACAATAACGTAACTGTAAAGCGAGTTATGCTACAACGCTAAGCTAAATAGATTAGATTTAAGCCAAAAAAAAATCTCCTTGCAAAATTGCAAGGAGATTTTTTGTAGTATAAATAATAATTTTAATTTAAAAAAGATGTATTAGTATTTTTAAACAACACTTAATATAACTATATTTGTAACACAATATAAATATAGTTCTTACTATTACATAATTACAACAGCTTATCAAGAAAGGAAGAGGGAAAAGCCCTATGATGCCTTGGCAACCCTGAGTTTAGTTAGTATTTTAACTAAAAAAAGAAGGTGCCAATTCTTACATTTAATGTACAGATAAGTCAGAAATAAAAAATAATAAATACTCACTTAGTTGGGTACACTAATTATACAAATCCTTTCTGGCTTAGGCTTCGGAGAGGATTTTTTTTGTTTCAACACATACTACTTATTTACACACTATTTTACACATATACTATGACACGCATTGAACGAATAACCGCACTGTACAAAGCTACCGCCGAACGCATATTAGTAATAGATGGCGCAATGGGCTCGTTAATACAGGACTACAAACTTAGTGAAGAAGACTTTAGAGGCGAGCAATTTAAAAACTTTCATAAAGATATTAAGGGTAATAACGACATATTGTGTATTACTCAGCCACAAATAATTACATCAATACACCAACAATACATTGATGCAGGAGCTGATATTATTGAAACCAACAGTTTTAGCGGAACCGTTATTGCCATGGAAGATTATGATATGCAGGATTATGTATATGATATGAACTTGGAAGCTGCCAAATGCGCACGTGCCGCCACTGATGCGCACTATGCCACCACTGGCAAATTACACTGGGTGGCAGGTGCTATGGGGCCAACTAATCGTACGCTAAGTATGAGCCCTGATGTTAATCAGCCAGGCTATAGAGCCATAACATTTGACCAATTAGCCAACGCTTACAAAACACAAATAGAAGGCTTAATTGACGGCGGTAGCGATTTATTATTAATTGAAACAATATTTGACACCCTTAACGCTAAAGCGGCTTTGTATGCTTGCCAGGAGGTGTTTGAAACACGTGGTTATACATTACCAATAATGGTAAGCGGCACTATTACCGATGCCAGCGGACGTACCTTGAGCGGACAAACGGTAGAGGCATTTTTAAATTCGGTGTCGCACATTAATTTATTTACCATTGGGCTAAACTGTGCATTGGGTGCTAAAGATATGCGCCCATACTTGGCAGAGTTGGCACAAAAATCGTCGTTTTATGTACATGCTTACCCTAATGCAGGCTTGCCTAATCAGTTTGGCGAGTACGACGAAACGCCTGATGTAATGACGCCTCAGGTAGAAGATTTTTTGCAAGCGGGTTTTATTAATGTTATTGGCGGTTGCTGTGGCACAACTCCTGCACACATCAAACAAATGGCTGATATTGCTAAAAAATATCAGCCTCGTAAAAAAATAGAACAACCTGCTTACTTACGCCTTAGTGGGTTAGAGCCTGTTACACTTACGCCTGAAAGCAATTTTATGAACATAGGCGAACGTACCAACGTTACTGGAAGTAAAAAATTTGCACGCTTAATTATTGACAAAAAATACGACGAAGCCCTTGCCGTAGCCCGCGACCAAGTAGAGGGTGGCGCACAAGTTATTGATATAAACATGGACGAAGGCATGTTAGATGCTGAGGAAGCCATGCGTGAATTTTTAAATCTAATAGCTTCGGAACCCGATATATCAAGAGTGCCAATAATGATTGACTCGTCAAAGTTTTATGTAATTGAAGCTGGGCTCAAGTGTATTCAAGGCAAAGGCATTGTAAACTCAATAAGTTTAAAAGCAGGCGAAGAGGAGTTTAAAGCACAGGCTAACATTATTAAAAAATTTGGAGCAGCTGTTATAGTTATGGCATTTGACGAACTTGGACAAGCTGATAACTATGCACGCCGTATTGAAATATGCAAACGAGCCTATGATATATTGGTAGATGAAGTAAACTTTCCTCCGCAGGATATTATTTTTGACCCCAATATTTTTCCTGTAGCTACAGGCATGGACGAGCACAGGTTGAATGCGTTAGATTTTTTTAATGCTACAAAATGGATTAAACAAAACTTACTACACGCACGCATAAGTGGTGGTGTAAGTAATGTATCGTTTAGCTTTAGAGGTAATGATAACGTGCGAGAGGCTATACACAGTGCGTTTTTGTACCACGCTATACAACACGGTATGGACATGGGTATTGTAAACCCAAGCATGTTGCAAATATACGACGATGTGCCCAAAGACCTATTAACACTGATAGAAGACGTATTGTTTGATAAGAACGAGGACGCTACCGAAAAATTAATTGACTTTGCCGAAACGGTAAAAGGCGCGTCAAAAGCCAAGGACAAAGACAATACTGAGTGGCGTAACTTGGATTTACAAGACCGTATAACACACTCGTTAGTAAAAGGAATTACTGATTATATTGAGCTAGATGTAGAACAAGCACGGGCTGAAGCTGCACGTACACTCGATGTTATTGAACAAACCTTAATGAAAGGTATGAATGTAGTGGGAGATTTATTTGGGCAAGGAAAAATGTTTTTGCCACAAGTAGTTAAAAGCGCACGTGTAATGAAAAAAGCCGTGGCTTACCTTGAACCCTATATGGATGCCGAAAAAAAAGCTAGTGGTAATATGAGTACTAGTGCTGGTAAAGTACTGCTAGCCACCGTAAAAGGCGATGTACACGACATTGGGAAAAATATTGTAGGCGTAGTAATGGCGTGTAATAACTACGAAATTATTGACCTTGGCGTAATGGTAAGTGCTGACAAAATATTGGACGAAGCCCGTAAACACAACGTGGACATAATAGGCCTAAGTGGCTTAATAACACCAAGCCTTGACGAAATGATAACCGTAGCCAAAGAAATGACGCGCCAAGGATTTACCGTGCCACTACTAATTGGCGGAGCTACTACTAGCAAGGTACATACAGCCGTAAAAATACAGCCTGTGTACGCCCATGGCGTAGTACACGTTAATGATGCTAGTAAGAGCATACCTGTAGTAAGTAAATTAATTAGCAAAGAAAATAGCGAAGCCTATAAAACAGAAATTAACGAAGAGTACGACCGTGTGCGAGCTTACAACAAAATAGCCAACGATGCCAAAAATTTTGTAACGTTAGAAGTAGCACGTGCTAATAATTTTAAGTTAGATTGGGATAACGAACCTACGGCTGCAACGCCTGCATTTATAGGTGTTAAAACGTTTACTAATTATAATTTAGCGGAACTAACGCCGTACATTGATTGGACACCCTTTTTTATAAGTTGGGAAATGAAAGGTGCTTACCCACGCATACTGGACGACAAAGAACGTGGCGAGGAAGCACGCAAATTATTTGCCGATGCACAAGCTATGCTAGGTAAAATAATTGATGAAAATTGGCTTACCGCCAACGCAGTAGTAGGCGTGTTTGAAGCTAATGCCGTAGGCGATGATATTGTGCTACACGACGCTAACGGCGCACCATATACATTTTACACCTTGCGCCAACAAATTAAAAAAGCTGATGGTAAGGGCAACATAGCCCTAAGCGATTTTGTACGCCCTGCTACCAAAGGCAAAGACTATTTGGGCGTATTTGCACTAAGTACAGGCTTTGGAATTGAGGAGCATGTGGCTAAGTTTGAAGCCGACCACGATGATTACAGCGCAATAATGCTTAAAGCCCTTGCCGATAGGCTTGCGGAAGCATTTGCCGAATTAATGCACAAAAAAGTACGCACTGAAATTTGGGGCTATGCACCTACCGAAAATTTATCTCCCGAAGAATTAATAAAAGAAACCTATGCAGGCATACGCCCTGCACCGGGTTACCCAGCACAGCCCGACCATACCGAAAAAACTACGCTATGGCAATTGTTAGAAGTTGAAAAAAATACTGGTATTACCTTAACTGATAGCCTTGCTATGTACCCCACTGCTGCGGTAAGTGGGTTGTATTTTGCCCACCCCGAATCGTTTTATTTTGGCCTAGGACGCATAAGCAAAGACCAAGTTACCGATTATGCACAACGCAAAAACAAACCTACCGAGGAGCTAGAAAAATGGTTAGGTAGCGTGCTTAATTATTAAAATAATTGTAATTTACATTGCGTAAAAAAAATATACTATGAAATTAAATTATTGCATTGCCCTTATTACACTAGCATTATTGCCTATAACAAGAGCCTTGGCACAAGGTTCGTTATTGTTTATTGATGGTAATAAAATAGAATGCACTACTGTAGATTACACAAGCGATAGCACAACAATAAACTATACGGTTGCAAATAAAACCAAAATTAAGCGTATACCACGAGATCAATTTTTTAGTTATACTCCAAAGTTAGGCAACGAATTAATTTTTTATACCCAAGATACTATTGGAGAAAACGAGCTAAACGAACGTCAGATGCGTATGTTTATTATTGGCCAGCAAGATGCACGTACACATTACACAACACCTATGTCCGTGGTAGGAGGAGCTTTGTTTGGTGTGGCAAGTGGCTTTGCACTTACTCCATTGCTTAGCCCACTAGGTACTGTTCCATTTATTGTTATTAATGGTTCACGGTTAATAAAAGTAAATCCTAAAAAAGTGTATAATCGAGGGTCTATGACGTTTGGTGTGGGTAATCTATCTTTGTAATTATGAATAGTAACGAATTATTTTCAATCGCCTTAGGTTTATCTCATTCTTGGCACAT
>JAYWFU010000151.1:0-37899 GCA_043778625.1 Bacteroidia bacterium
TTTAGGTCGTGCCATAAATGAATTGTTATATAGTCCAAATATACTAAAAAATATTACAAAAAAAAAATTGGACTATATATTACTTCAAATTGGTATAATGTATAAAACAGTTTGCGTTTGTTTTATTTAATGGCATTATGGCTCAAAAATTTATTATATACCGCTTGTAACCAAGTTTATAAATATACTATTTAAATTATTAATGGCTTTAAGTAGTTCGCACAATACAAGTGCGAATTACTTAAAGCCATTAATTTTCTAAATCAATTTAATGTTTTCAGTTTATTTTCCTCTTGGCTTGGCACAGGTAGTGTTTTCGGTTATACGTACCAACTCGTAAGGTTTCATTTCGGCTTTCAGTTTTGCAATAAATTTTTTTTGCTTGCGAGCTTTTAGTTCCGTTAGTTTAAAACAATAATCGTGTTCGCCCTCGCGCCCCCAACCTGTTTTTTCATAAGCGAGTGTTTTACTGTAATTTTTTATAAACGCATCAAACACTTTATCGGCCTTAGCATCAGTGCCTGCGCCATAGCTAATAAAGCTAACTTTTACGGGGTATTTTTCTTCGGTTTGTTGTTGCGCTTGTACGTTATTAATAGTTGCGGCAAGTACAAGAGTTGCTAAAGCGCTAGTTATTTTTTTTACGATAGTTGTGTTCATTATTTTAGTTTTTAGTGGTTGATGAGGTAAGCAGATTATAGGCTAGTAAAATCCATGCCGTAATAAGCAGTAGCCCGCCAATAGGGGTAATTGGACCTAGCGCTTTAATGTGTGTAGCAAGTAATAAATAAATAGACCCGCTAAAACATACCGTACCCGCTAACATACAATTATTAATAGTGGTGATGTTGCGTAGTGGGTTATTTACGTTTATGCCTTGTATTACAAGCAATGCAAGGGCATGGTACAGTTGGTAACGTACAGCGGTTTCAAAACTTAGTAGCTGGTCGGGCGTTAATACCGTTTTAAGCGCATGCGCACCCAATGCTCCTAATAGTACACCAGTGGCCGCTAGTAGCGCAGCTATGCCTGCTATTTTAGTAATATTCATTATCAATTAATTACTTAAAACTCCGCATTACGTGGTGTACGAGGAAATGGTATAATATCGCGTACGTTAGTCATACCAGTAAGGAACAACAACAAGCGCTCAAAACCTAACCCAAAGCCCGAATGCGGTACTGAGCCATACTTGCGGGTTTCCATGTACCACCACAAATCAGCTTCGTGTATGTTCATTTCTTTCATACGGGCTTGTAACTTATCGTAGTTTTCCTCGCGTTGCGAACCTCCAATAATTTCGCCTACATAAGGGAAGAGTATATCCATGGCACGCACCGTTTTTCCGTCGTCGTTTTGTTTCATATAAAACGCTTTTATATCACGCGGATAATCAGTTACAATCACTGGTTTTTTGTGGTGCACCACTAAATAGTTTTCGTGTTCTTTTTGTAAATCGGCTCCCCATTTAGGTAAGTATTCAAACTTAGCTCCGCAGGTTAATAATATATCTACTGCCTCAGTGTAAGTTACACGAGCAAATGGCTCATTAGCAACGCTGGTAAGACGTGTAAGTAATTCTTTATCATACATTTCCGACAGAAATTTTAAATCGTCAGCACAATTATCTAACGCATACTGTGTAAGTGAGCGCAACATATCTTCAGCCAAATCCATGTTGTCAGTAAGATCAGCAAATGCTACCTCTGGTTCTATCATCCAAAACTCTGCAAGGTGGCGTGGCGTATTGCTATTTTCGGCTCTAAACGTAGGTCCAAATGTATATACCTTGCTTAATGCCATGGCGGCAAGCTCGCCCTCCAATTGCCCGCTAACAGTAAGGTGGGTCGATTTTTCAAAAAAATCTTGTGCGTAATCCACTTCGCCTTCAGGAGTTTTAGGTACATTGCTCATATCTAAGGTTGTTACTCTAAACATTTCGCCAGCACCTTCAGCGTCCGACCCTGTAATTATGGGAGCATGAATACTATAAAAACCACGGCTTGTAAAATAATGATGTATAGCATACGTCATTACGCCACGTATACGCATAATAGCGCCAAAGGTATTGGTGCGTGGGCGTAAGTGAGCAATTTCACGCAGGAACTCTAGCGTATGTCCTTTCTTTTGTAAGGGGTAAGTTTCTACATCGGCAGTGCCATATATTTCAATACTTGTGGCTTGTACTTCCACAGTTTGCCCTTGCCCTTGGCTGCGTACTAACGTGCCTGTAACGGCTACACCTGCGCCTGTGGTAGCTAGTTTTAATGCGTCCTCGGTGGTAGTGGCCATATCAAATACGCACTGCATATTGTTGATAGTGCTACCATCATTTAAGGCTAAAAAACTTACGTTTTTATTGCCACGCTTTGAGCGTACCCAGCCTTTAACCGTTATTGTGGTGTTAATTAACGCAGTTACATCTGCCGTTAGTAATTCGTTTATTGAGTGTTTTTTCATTTGATATTGATGTAATACTTTTAGCTAATAATTAAGTTAATGATTTACAATAAGTTTTGAGGTTGTACTACTATTATTTTGAGTTGTGACTTGCATAAAATAACAACCGCTTTGTAATGAAGAAACATCAATAGTACTTGCGTTTTGCACGCTAAGGACTGACTCACCCAAAATTGTAAATAACGTTATTTTAGCTATGGTTAATTCGCTTTGCACGTTAACTAGATTGCTTGCAGGGTTAGGGTAAATGTTTTTTAAATTTTTTAGATTTTCGCTTTTAATCGAAACTAAGTATGACGCACAATCATTCTTCCAAGAATTTGAATAATTTACGAAGTCTTTTTTAACAAAGCACATTAATTGGATTGATGTTTCTCCGCAAAAAAAAGGAATGGGTAAAAGACCATTAGAACTACCTACTCCCTCTATTAATAAAATTTCCCCACACGGAATATTATTATTCTTTAATTTTACCCAAAAACTTTTGTAATAATTTGCGCCTATGGATTCCATTTTTACCTGAGTAACAATAAGTGTATCATATCCCACAGTATTATATATGTATGTCTTTTGAATAAAAGTATCACCAAGATGTAAATTAAAATTATATAGTAGCGTGTCTTTTATAAGACTAGTATCATTAGCAGCTATATAATATACTTGTCTGTTAAGAGTGTCATTCCGTAAACAACCTACATATTCTCTTGTACCATATTGTGTAGGTAATGAACAAGGAAATTGACCTGGATACAGTGTTTTTGCTACTTGAAGATATGTTTTTTGCCAAACAGTTCCATTTATTATAGTATCGCCTTGCATCTCATATTTTGAGAAATAGCAGTCGCTTTGGTAACCACTATTTAAGTAAACCCAGATTGCGCTATCCGAAGGTAATGGTTGATACTGCTGTCCATAGCTAGATAAAGTCAATATAACAAGAGTTATTATGCTTAATGCTTTTTTCATTACTTCTTCAATTGTGCCTTAAATACTTTTTGAAATTTTTCCATTTTGGGTTTTATCACAAACTGGCAATAGGGTTGTTCGCCGTTGAGGCTAAAATAATTTTGATGATAATCCTCAGCAGGATAAAACGCTGCTAATGGCTCTAATAGTGTAACTATGGGCTTTGCGTAGGCTCCTTCTTTATTAAGGGCCGTAATTATTTGTTGTGCGGTAGCTTTTTGTGCCTCATTAGTATAAAATATTGACGAACGATATTGCGTGCCTACATCGCCCCCTTGGCGGTTAAGGGTGGTGGGGTCGTGCGCGCCAAAAAATGCTTGTAGCAGCGTAGCGTAATTAATTACTTGCGGGTTGTAGGTTACACGCACTACTTCGGCATGGCCTGTGAGGCCTGTGCATACCTCCTTGTAACTAGGGTTTTTAACCGAGCCTCCCATGTAGCCGCTTTCTACTTTGGATACCCCTTGCAGTTGTTCTAACTGTGCCTCTACACACCAAAAACATCCTGCCGCAAATATTGCAGTTTGTACAGTATCATTAGTAGGTGTTGTGGTAGTAATAGCTATGCTTTCGGGTGTAGTGTTAGGGGTTGTCATTTGTGGGGTTGATGAGTTACAGTGAGTAAATAAAAACAATGATGGAATTAATGTAAGTAGTTTCATGGTTAGGTTAGTGTTTAACGTTTATAATACATTATGATAGACGCTTTTTCAATAGCGTTAGCATTCAAATAATAACCTGCTAATGCAGGAGTTGCATTTTTGTCAAGTCCTAGTTTTTCGTTTTTTAAGGCATATACCGTTATCACGTATTGATGAATCCCATGTCCTTCGGGCGGGCAAGGACCTCCGTAACCCATGCCACCAAAATCGGTTATGCTTTGTACGCTACCCTTGGGTGCAATGGCTGTATCGGCTTTGCCAGCACCAGCTTTAAGTTGAGTAATAGTTGCGGGTATATCAAACATTACCCAATGCCACCAACCACTACCTGTGGGGGCATCTTTGTCGTACATGGTTATAGCAAAACTTTTAGTGCCTTGCGGAGCATTTGCCCATTGTAATTGTGGCGATATGTTTTTGCCAGTGCAACCAAAACTATTAAACACTTGTGTTGCTGTAGCTTGCCCGCCAACATCGTTACTTTGTAAGGTAAAGGTTTGTGCTTGTGTTAATGCACTAAACATTGAGGCAGTGGCTAATAAAAATATTTTTTTCATTTGTTAATAATTTATGTGTAGTAAAAGTACTAATTAATTAGCAACTGTTTTTACTATACTTTGCCAAAGTAAGTTGGCACTTTTTTGCCAGCTAAATTCATTCAAACGCTGTGTACCTTTGTTAATAAGCGTTATGCGTAGTTCGGGGTTTTTGTAAACACTAAACATAGCAGCTACAATTTCGTGTATTTCCATGGGGTTAATTAACAGTGCGGCATCGCCTGCTACTTCGGGCATTGAGGTTATGTTGCTTGTAATTACTGGGGTTTGGCATTTAAAGCCCTCGAGTATTGGTATACCAAAACCCTCAAAGTAAGGGATATAGGTAAGTGCCAAGGCTGATGCCAGTACTTTATTTAGTTCTTCGGTAGATAATCTACCAGCAAACAACACTTTTTTTTTATGCAACATAGTATCGTAAGTACGTTGCAAATGCTTATTCCACCATTGTTTTTCGCCTACAATAATAAGTTGAGTGGCACTGTTAGATTTACTCACAAACACGTCAAACGCTTGTAATAATCGCCCTAAATTTTTGCGGGGGTGTAATGCCCCTACATACAAAAAATAATCGTTGCCCTGGGTGTACTGTTGCTTTACAGTAAGTTGCTCAGTTAGTGTTAATGGTTTAAAGTTTTCATTAACACCGTTGTGCACCACATCAATTTTATGTAATGGTATTTGGTATTGTTTGTTAATATCGTGTTTACTGTACTCCGAAACGGTAGCTATACGAGTGGCTTTGCGTGCAAACCGTGGAAAAAAGCAATGCAGATATTTACGATAAACCCATTTAATATCCTTAGGATAATGCACAAAACACAAGTCGTGTATTACTGCCAATTGTTTTACATTACTACGTAAAGAAAGATAGCCATCAGGCGATAGAAACAAATCGCACTTATGTTTTTTGATAATATAAGCTACCGAAAACTCAAACCATGCATAAAACAAAAGCGGGTGGCGCGCTGGCGGACCAATAACAATAGGCGTTACGTTAGGGGCAAAAACAAATTCGGAGCTATAAGGTCGGTCAAATATAAATACAAATTCATGTTCGGGGTGTTGCGTGGTTATACGTTGCAACGTTTCGTACATAAACCAACCTATACCCTCCAGCTTATTGGGTAGTAATAATCGTGTATTTACAGCTATTTTCATTGTATGTTTTACCTCAACAATGTTAAACAAAATGTTTGGTTTTTTTAGCGTAATTACACACAATTGCGGGATAGCATTAATTTATTTGTACTGCTAGTTCATTTTAACACATTAAAATATCTACCTTGCGCACATTAGCTACTAACGCTATAATTAATTCATAAAACAAGATATATACTTATGCAATTTCAAGATTTACAACTTATTGAACCTATTTTAAAAGCCCTACAAGAAGAAGGCTATACCACCCCAACTCCCATACAAGCACAAGCTATACCTATAGTGTTGCAAGGTATTGATTTACTGGGCTGCGCACAAACGGGTACAGGTAAAACGGCGGCTTTTTCGTTGCCAATTATCCAATTATTAAGTGAACGAAAAACGTTTGACCGCAAAAAGAAAATACGTAGTTTAATAGTTACTCCCACGCGCGAATTAGCCATACAAATACAAGAAAGTTTTAAGGCCTACGGCCGACACACAGGCTTAACCAGTGCGGTAATATTTGGTGGCGTTGGGCAAAACCCACAAGTAATAGCATTGCGCAACGGTGTTGATGTAGTAATAGCAACACCAGGGCGTTTGTTAGATTTAATGAACCAAGGGCACCTATCATTGCGTGATGTAGAAATATTTGTGTTAGACGAAGCCGACCGTATGTTGGACATGGGCTTTGTGCACGATGTTAAAAAACTATTAGCGGTATTACCTAAGCAACGTCAATCGTTGTTTTTTTCGGCCACTATGCCACCCGAAATTGTAAAACTTGCAAGCACAATACTCGACAAGCCGCAGCAGGTAACGGTTACGCCAGTATCATCAACGGTGGATATTATTAATCAGCAAGTGTATTTTGTGGATAAAGGCAATAAAAACGCATTGTTGTTAGACATACTAAAAGATAAAAAAATAAAAACAGCATTAGTGTTTACACGTACCAAACACGGTGCCGATAAAGCCGTAAAAATATTAGTAGCTAACCAAATAACTGCCGAAGCCATACACGGCAACAAGGCGCAAAATGCTCGCCAACGTGCACTTGCTAATTTTAAAGCACAAACTACTCGTGTACTTGTAGCTACTGATATTGCCGCACGTGGTATTGATGTAGATGAACTGGAGTACGTAATAAACTACGAAATGCCCAACGTACCCGAAACTTACGTACACCGCATTGGCCGTACTGGCCGTGCAGGAGCTAAGGGTACAGCGTTTTCGTTTTGCGATGCGGAAGAAAAAGAATACTTACGAGATATAGAAAAATTAATTGGCAAAAAACTTTCGATTATTGATAATCATCAATATCCATTAATGGACCACAACCCTGTAAAAGCACCTAAACAACAGCAAGGACGCCGTAATACAGCCCCTCAAAAAAGCGGGCAACCTCAAAAAAAATCAATGCCTAGCAGTACTAGCAACGAAAACAAAATGCAAAGCAACACTAGGTTTGAAAAACCAAAAACTAATAACAGCCCTCGCCGTAGTTATTAATAGCCTATTACACATTGTATATGTGTGTATAATTATCAAATAAAATCGCCATTGTGTACAAAGTACACAATGGCGATTTTATTTGACAAACTATTTTAATAAGTATTAATAGCAGTACTTGTTATTATCAACCAACTGAGTAGCTACCTTTTGACGGGCTTCCTTAACATTAAAGGCTTCCGTTTTTGTAAAACGTTTTAAGCCCATTAACATCATGCGTAGTTCATCGCCTTCGGCAAACGAATTTAAGGCATCTTTAGCCGCTTTGTTTATTTTGTCAGCAGCATCGTATATGTATATACGCATCATGGCTAATTGTGCTTCGCAAGCGGCTTCGCCACGTATGCCTACTAATTTTTCGGTACGCAACAACACACTTTCTGCAGCGTATATCTCAATAAGCACATCAGCAATATTCATTAATATTTCTTGCTCTTTGCTTAATGTTGCCATTAGTTTTTGTACGGCAGCACCTGCTACCATTAAACCCGCTTTTTTAAAGTTAGCTACGTATTTTTTTTCTTGTGCAAATAATGTCGTATCTGCTTCGCCAAATTCAGGTATGCCCATTAACTCGCCAGCCACTGCTTGCGCAGGCCCCATAAGGTTAAGCTCACCTTTCATGGCACGTTTAAGCATCATGTCCACTGTAAGTAAGCGGTTAATTTCGTTGGTTCCTTCAAATATACGGTTGATACGTGCATCACGAAACGACCTGTCCATAGGGGCTTCGGCACTATAACCCATACCACCATATATCTGTACGCCTTCATCTACTACGTAGTCTAATGTTTCAGAACCATGTACTTTAAGCATAGCACATTCTACCGCAAATTGCTCTACGCCTTTTAGTTTAGCTTTGGCAGCATCCATTCCTCCAGCTTCTAGTGCGGTTATTGCATCTTCAATGTTTTGCGTAGCACGATACACGGCACTTTCGCTGGCATAAATTTTAACCGCTTGTTCAGCTAATTTAAACCGAATAGCACCGTATTTACTAATTGGTCGACCAAATTGGTTACGCTCATTAGCATAATTAACCGCTTGCGACACCACTAATTTTGAAGCACCAATACAAGCACCTGCTAACTTAATACGGCCAATATTCAAGATATTTACCGCTATTTTAAAACCGTTTTCACGCTCGCTTAATAGGTTTTCAATAGGTACTAAACAGTCGTTAAAAAACACTTGGCGTGTGCTACTGCCTTTAATACCCATTTTATGCTCTTCAGCATTTAAGGTAATACCTCCAAACGATTTTTCTACAATAAATGCTGATAAATTAGCATCGTCGTCAATCTTAGCAAATACAGTAAATACATCGGCAAAACCGCCGTTGGTAATCCACATTTTTTGTCCGTTTAATACATAGTGTGTACCTGCAGCATTTAGTTTAGCGCTTGTTTTACCACTGTTAGCATCGCTACCGCTTGCTGGCTCAGTAAGGCAATAGCAGCCTTTCCATTCGCCGCTGGCTAACTTAGGTATGTACTTGGCTTTTTGCGCTTCGTTACCGTAGTATAGTATGGGCAATGTACCAATACCTGTGTGTGCGCTTAACGCTACCGATGCCGAGTATCCTGCGCCTGTAGCTTCGGTGGTAAGCATACCTGTTGTAAAATCAAAACCTAGTCCTCCGTAGGCTTCAGGTATTGATATTCCTAAAATACCTAACTCGCCTGCTTTTTCCATGATAGACGGCATTAAGCCTTCCTCCTGTGCCTCAATACGAGTGATGTTAGGATACACTTCTTGCGCTAAGAAATCTTCGCACATTTTTTTCATCATTAGCTGTTCTTCTGTCCATTGTTCAGGAATAAAAACATCAGCTGCTGCGGTTTCTTTAATTAAAAATTCTCCGCCTTTGGTTAAGTTTTGGGTTGTGGTTGTTGTGCTCATTTTTTTTAGTTGTTTATTGTTTAATTAATTTTTAAAGTTTCTTTTATCTCCAGTGTTGCTGAGCCTTTTACAGTTTTGTACAATGTATCTTTTACATACACATTTACAATGAACGCATTGGGTTTAATGGCAGTATCGGTAGTGGTGTATACTGCGTTGATGTACAATTCATCGCCTAAGGCAGCATAATGCTCGCCGCGCCAGTATCTGCTAGGATACTCGTTAGGTGCATATACAATAGCTTTGCGTGTGTTGGTAGCGTAGTAATAATCCGAATTATAATTAATAGTTACACCAGTGTTATTGGGTATAATAACTTCGTATAATACGCTGTTACTAGCATCATTGCTCGTTTTTTTACAACCGAACAACGCTACTACTAACACAACTATACTTACTAATTTACTATACATGTATAATAATTAATCGTATTAATTAATTAACTCAAACACGCCAGCAGCACCTTGCCCTGTACCTATGCACATACTTACCACACCGTATTTTTTGTTTTGACGGCGTAGCTCGCTAAACAATTGTACTGATAACTTAGCGCCCGTGCACCCTAGCGGATGCCCCAACGCAATTGCGCCACCATTTACATTAATAATATCAGGATTTAAACCTAACTCTCTAATACACGCTAACGATTGCGATGCAAAGGCCTCGTTTAATTCAATTAAATCAATATCGTTTTGTGTTAAGCCTGCTGCCTTAATAGCCTTTGGTATAGCGGCTATTGGGCCAATACCCATGATACGTGGTGGCACGCCTGCCACAGCGTGCGATACTAAGCGTGCAATAGGTTTTAAGCCTAATTCGTTTACCATACGCTCACTCATTACGAGTACAAATGCAGCGCCATCGCTGGTTTGCGACGAGTTACCTGCCGTAACTGAACCTATGGCCGAAAACACTGGTTTTAATTTTGCCAAAGCTTCTATTGAAGTGTCGGCACGAGGACCTTCGTCGTTGGCTACGGTGTAGGTTTTTGTTTTACGCTTCATGTTTTCGTCCACGTAAGTTTCAGTAACATTTACAGGCACAATTTCATCAGTAAACTTACCAGCTTTAATAGCTGCAAATGCTTTTTGGTGCGAGTTAAAGGCAAATAAATCTTGATCTTCGCGGCTTACTTTGTATTCGTTAGCTACTGCTTCGGCGGTTAAGCCCATACCCCAGTACCAATCAGGATGTTCCTTTGCTACCACAGGGTTAGGGATAACTCTCCATCCGCCCATTGGTATAAGGCTCATACTCTCGGTTCCGCCTGCTACTATACACTCGGCCATGCCTGCACGTATTTTGGCGGTAGCCATAGCTATGGTTTCTAGCCCCGAGGCGCAATAACGGTTTACGGTTACGCCCGCTACCTTATCAGTACTTAACGACATTAACGATATTAAACGCCCTACGTTTAAGCCATGCTCCGCCTCAGGCATTGCGTTGCCAACTATTATGTCGTCTATACGCTCTTGATCTAGGTTAGGTACTGATGCTATTAAATGCTTAATTACATTGGCCGCCAAATCATCAGGGCGATAAAATTTAAAACCGCCACGTGTGGCTTTACCTACTGCACTGCGGAATCCCGCTACTATGTATGCTTCCATGTTATATGTGTTATTTAAATAGTTATTCTTTTATTAATTTATGAATTGTAGTTATATCATTATTCATTTTTATACTTACTAAGTATGTACCCATACTCAAATCAGCAATGTTTACGGTTAAATTAGAAGATTGTACAACTATTTTTCCTGCTAAATCCATTACATTAATTTGAGCTAACTCTGCAAGATTAATTCCTGTAATTATGAATTTATTAGTAGTTGGGTTAGGGCTCAACAAAATCGATGAAGCATTAGTAGTTGCTTTAATAGTTGTAGCTATACAGGCAGTTCCTATTTGCACAGGTAAAGGTCTATCTATTTTAGTGCCGTCACCTAAATTACCTGTATAGCTGTTGCCCCACGCCCACAATGTTCCGTCGTTAGCTATTAATGAACCATTAGTATAATAGGTTGAATAATTAGCTGCAAGATTTTTCCAATTAGTACTTAACCCTATTTGTGTTTGCGTGTATAAGTCCCATAATGTTCCATCAGACTTTAGTCCAAAATCTCCAGATAATTTCATCCAGTTTGTAGCAGTACCAATCTGTGTTTCTGTTGACAAATTCCATAACGTACCATTATTTTTAACTCCATATCCTCCTGCAGAAATTTCTAACCAGGTTGTAGCAATTCCAATTTGAGTTTCAGTATATAAATCCCAAAAGGTTCCGTTTGTTTTTATTCCATATCCAGAATTCATATCGGCTATTTTTTGCCAATTAGTAGCCACACCTATTTGTGTGGGGGTACTGGTATAATAAACATTCCATAAAGTACCGTTATTCTTTATGGCGAATCTTCCTGATAATATTTTCCAGTCTGTTGCTATACCAATTTGTTTTGGGATATAACTAGAGTCTGTTTCACCCCAAGCCCAAAGAGTACCGTTTGACTTGATTCCAAAAGACGAACTACAACCCGCAGCCTCCACTTGTATCCAGTTAGTATCAACACCTATTTGTACTGGAGATAAAGTGTCTGTTGTTGTACCGTTACCTAATTTTCCATATTCATTTGTACCCCAAGCCCATATAGTTCCGTTTGTTTGAACACCTAAGGTATATGCCCAACCATCACATTTATTTACGCTGGTCATTTTCCAACACTGGGCATTAATTGTTATGTTAGCTGTTAATAGCACAGCTGCTACAGTTATAGTTTTTTTCACTATTTTATGAACTATCTTTTTCATTTTTTTAATTAGTTACTTGTCTTTATATTTTTTTAATTACGCAACACCTTACCCCCTGTTAATATGCTTTGCATGCGCTCCAATGTTTTGCGTTGTGTGCATAGGCTCAAAAAGGCTTCGCGCTCTAGGTCTAACAAGTATTGCTCGCTTACCATTGTGGGTGCTGATAGGTCGCCACCCGCTAATACATAGCCTAATTTTTCGGAAATAACTTGGTCGTGCTCACTCATGTAATTACCACTTTTCATACTGTTAGCACCTACATACGTAAGCCCTAATGCTTGGTTGCCTAACACTCTAATATCCTTGCGCTTAGCAGGCATTGTATAGCCTGCATCTGCTAACTTAATACATTCTGCTTTAGCTATGGCTAATTGGCGCGAACGTGAGGTCACTACTTTATCAATACCCTTGCGGAATATACCTAAATCAAAGGCTTCGTAAGCACTGGTAGCTACCTTGGCTTGACCTATAGTAAGAAATTTATCACGAAATTGATTTAACTCCAAATCGCCATCACGTAGGCTATCGCTCAAGCGTAGAGCAAACTCCTTAGTACCGCCGCCACCAGGTATAACGCCTACCCCAAACTCCACTAATCCAATATAGGTTTCGGCGTGTGCCACTACCATATCAGCATGCAAGCACATTTCGCAACCACCACCTAACGTAAGGTTGTGAGGCGCTGCTACTACTGGTATTGACGAGTAACGTACGCGCATCATAGTATCTTGAAACGCTTTAATAGCAAAATTCAATTCGTCCCACTCTTGCTCAGCGGCCAACATAAACACCATGCCTAAGTTAGCACCTGCGCTAAAGTTAGCTCCTTCGTTAGAGATAACCACTCCACGATAACCGTTCTCAGCCATTTCAATAGCTTTGGTAACGCCCGCTAATACTTCGCCGCCAATGGTGTTCATCTTAGTATGAAACTCCACGTTAAGTATTCCGTCGCCAATATCGGTTATAGTTACACCTGAGTTTTTCCACACTACTTTAGTATCACGTAGCGTATCTAAAGCAATACTATTTTCGGCACCTGGTATTGGTAAATAGGTTTTGGTAGCAATGTCGTAAAACTTACGCGTAGCATTTTCAATTTTGTAAAACGAGGTATTGCCTGCCGCTAAAAACTCCGTAACCCACACTGCTGGAGCTTTACCGCCTTGCGTCATCATTTCGGTAGCTTTTTGCACACCTATGGCGTCCCAGTATTCAAACGGACCTAAATCCCAACCGAAGCCAGCCTTCATGGCATCGTCAATTTGATATAACGAATCAGTAATTTCAGGTATGCGATTGCTCACGTATTGAAACAAGCCCATAAATGTAGCACGATAAAACTCGCCAGCTTTGTCCTTGCCTGCTACTAATACTTTAACTCTATCTTTAAGGTTATCAATGGTTTTGGTAGCTTCTAACGTAGCAAACTTAACTTTAACTGATGGTTGATATTCCATAGTAGTTAGGTTTAATGCTTGTATTTCGCTTTTGCCATTAGCGCCTTTTACTTTTTTGTAAAAACCTTGTCCTGTTTTATCGCCTAGCCATTTGTTATCTACCATTTTTTGCAAGTATGATGGTAATGTAAATTCAGCCTTAGCTTCGTCGTTAGGGCAATTAGCCGCCACGCCGTTAGCCACGTGTACCAAGGTGTCTAAGCCTACAACATCGCCCGTACGGAAGGTAGCCGATTTAGGACGACCTAACACAGGGCCCGTAAGTTTATCCACCTCCTCTACGGTTAAGCCCATTTTTTCTACCACGTGCAACATGGCCATAATACCAAACACGCCTACACGGTTAGCAATAAATGCGGGAGTATCTTTGCACAATACCATAGTTTTACCTAGGAACAAATCGCCGTAGTGCATTAAGAAATCAACCACTGCAGGCGAGGTGCTAGGAGTAGGAATTATCTCTAATAGTTTTAAATAACGGGGCGGATTAAAAAAGTGTGTGCCACAAAAGTGCGCTTTAAAATCATCAGTACGACTGTCCAACATTTGATGAATAGGAATACCCGATGTGTTAGAGGTAATAAGTGTGCCAGGTTTGCGAAACTTTTCTACTTGTTCAAATACTTTTTGTTTGATAGCCAAATTTTCTACCACTACTTCAATAGTCCAATCGGCAGATGCAATATCTTTCATGTTGTCGTCAAAATTACCAGTAGTAATGCGGCTTGCAAAACGCTTGTCGTATATAGGCGATGGAGTAGATTTTAATGCAAACTGCAAGGCATCGTTTACAATACGATTGCGCACCGCTTTGTGCTCAAGCGTTAAGCCCTTGGCTACTTCGGCAGCGTTAGGCTCTTTAGGTACAATGTCTAACAATAGTACTTCGCAACCTACGTTAGCAAAATGGCACGCAATGCGGCTTCCCATTACTCCTGAGCCTAGTACGGCTACTTTTTTAATTGATCTGTTCATGTTTCTGGCGTTATATTTTTTAGTAAATAGTTATGTTTATTCGTTAATTTTTTGTTCAGTAAGTTGCGTTATTTTTTGTGCTGTTGCAAAAAAACTATGTAATTCTTTTTCGCTAACGATTTTGCTAATTTCCTTGTTAAAGCTACGCACGGCATCTTTGGCCATTTCCTTGGCTTTTTTGCCTTTGGCGGTAAGTGTTATTTTTACTTTGCGCTTGTCTAATTTATCAACAGTGCGGGCTATTAATTTTTCGTCTTCTAACTTTTTGGTCATTCTTCCAAGCCCTGTACCCTCCACACCTAAGCGTAGTGCTATATCAGTAGCAAACGCCCCCTGTGTGCTATCAATATTTAGCAAATAATAAGCTATGGTAATATTGCCACCATAATGCTCAGCCTGTAGGTTGTACATACGCGCTATTTGAAACCACGTACTACGAAACGTGCCACACACTGTTTTTTGTTTGGTATCAATTGGTTTGTTCATACTACTTTTATTTGTGCGTAATTTATGCGTAATTTGTAACTATAGTGTTTATATGCTCATTCAAATATACAAATTAATTTATTATACATGTATAACAATATTTATTTTTTCATACTTTTTTTGTCGCTTATTTCATTATCAGCGCAAGCACAAACCGATACTACCAAAGAAACTCACCCTCCTTTTTATATTGATGGCTACGCTGATGTATATTATGCAACATACAGCGAAAGTGCAAAAGCAGGTACTATTGCTACCAATGGCGTAATAGCTCCTAAAAACAATAGTTTGGGGTTAAATATTCTACAACTTTCGGGCAACTATACGCACGACGATGTGCGTGGAAAAATAACCATACAGTTTGGCGATGTGCCTGCACAAGTGTGGCCTACCGATTACAGATTTGTACAAGAAGCTTATGTGGGTGCGCGCTTAGGCAAAAAAACATGGATAGATGCTGGTTTTTTTAAAACACACATTGGTGCCGAAATTATACCTGGACGTTATAATTTATTGAGTACCATTGCCATGGTTACTTACAACGAACCCTTTTTTCAGGGTGGTGTGCGCATTGTGCAAGAAACCAATGCCAAATTTAATTGGGGAATACACTTGTTAGACGGCTTTAATAAATTTACAGCCAACACCGCCATACCTGCGCTGGGCTTTAGTAGTAGCTATGTAGTAAATAAAAAACTACAATTAATGTATAATAATTTGCTGAGCGATGAAGTGGTTAATAATAAATTTAACTTGCGTTTTTACAATAATTTTAATGCGAGTTACTCACATAAAAAATGGAGTGTGCTACTTGGAATTGATGTAGTTACACAACAGCGTAATGCCTACGATAGTAGGCTAACCCACAACAACGATTTTGTAATAGGAAGCCTCCTTACTGTTAAACATCAAACTTTAAAACGATGGGCATTTGTGGCACGCCCTGAGTTTTTTTATGATAACTATGGAATGTTAAGTGCGCCTGTTAACGAACAACAAACCTATAATAATCTTGTACCAAGTTTTGCTACCCCTATATACCCACCCTTAGGAATTCAAACTCCCGACGGTTACAAAACGGCAGGCATAACCATAGGTACAGAACTAAAACTACACCCCGAACATTATTTTAGAATTGAAGCCCGGTATCTTAACAACTTTACTAACCAGCAAGTATATAACAATGCGTGGAAGTTATTTAACTCAAATGATAACAAAACCAATCAACGATTAGAACTAATATTAACCACAGGTTTGTGGTTTGATAAGTAACACTAAAAACATTAAAATGAACAAGCATACTACCGAAAATTATGAGCAATTATGGCTTGCCGAAGAGCTTAGATTAACTACCGAAACCATGAATCGTAGTTGGTTAATTGCGGCATGCACTATTCCGTTTTTTGCGTTTTTTGAATTCAAATATGAGCAATCCGTTTTTTTGCACGCTTTGTTTTTACTGCTAAGTATATCAGGGTTTTTACTACTAATTACCTATGTTAAAAACAAAATAAAGTTCCCTAAGTTAGTTAATGAGTATGGCGTATCGTTAATTATTGGTGTTAGTGCTAGTGCTATAGCGACTTATACCGCTGTGGACAATGTACACAATTATGTAATGGCAATAAGCTCTGTAATATTAGTGCGTGGGCTGCTTTACTTTGGTAACCCCAAAAGTATTGGTATTGTAGCTATTATAAATTATGGTATATTATTGGTATTGTTAAGCATGCGTGCCGAGCCAATAGCTACTATGCCTACCATTGGTAGCGCATTTTTCTTTAGTATATTGTTTGTGTTATTTGCATTTATAGGTATGAAAAACAAATATATTCTTACCAAGCAAAGCTATATTAATTCATTAATGGTACAAGCCTCAGCATTAACTATACAAGAAAAAAATAAGCAAATTACTGATAGTATAACCTACGCCAAACGTATACAACAAGCCATACTCCCCAATGCGCAAGCCGTGAGCGGAGCATTACCTAACAGCTTTATATTATTTAAACCCAAAGATATTGTAAGCGGCGATTTTTATTTTTTTGAAAAAAAAGACAATCTAGTATTTATTGCCGCTGCCGATTGTACGGGGCATGGAGTACCTGGAGCTATTATGAGCATGGTAGGATACGAAAAACTAACGAGTGCAATTAATAATTCGAACCAAGTGTCCGAAATTTTGAATTTGCTTAATAATGGTATTAAGGCAGCTTTGCATCAAACAGATAGTGCTGACTCTACTCGCGACGGAATGGATATAGCCCTATGCGCAATAAATACCACTAGCTTTACTTTAAGTTATGCTGGTGCTCATCGCCCACTTTGGATTATTAAAAATGGAGTAGCCGAAATAATCGAAACAAAGGCTACTAAAGCCGCTATTGGCGGACTAACCAGTAATACGCAGCAGTTTGAACAGCATGATATACAATTAGCCAAAGGCGACACGCTATACTTGTTTACTGACGGATATGCCGACCAAGACGGTGGCGAAAAAGGAAAGAAATTAATGACTAAAAACTTTAAACAATTATTGTTGGACATACAGCATAAGCCAATGCCAGAGCAACAAATTTTTCTTAGTGATTTTATAACAACTTGGAGCGCACAAACTGAGCAGCTCGACGATATTTTGATAATTGGAATACAACTGTGAGTAGCAGTTAATAGTTGTGTACTTTAATGCCTTAAACAGCGTAAAAAGGTTAGTTTCTACATTAAAATAATACTAATTTATACTTACTTTAATGTTTTATAAACCATCATTTAACAAAAAAGGAGCGGTATAATTATTACCGCTCCTTTAAATAAATTTTAGTAATTATTATTCAATCACAATTTTTCTAGTAGTGCGATTTGTTCCGTTTACAGCATTTACAATGTAAATACCTTGTGTAAGTGTTGATAAATCAATAGTTTCGTTAGCGGCAACATTTTTAGTAAACATTTGCTGTCCAATAATGTTGTGCAACATTATTGTTGAATTAGCACTAACGCTTAATTTATTAGTGCTGTAACGTATAGCTAATTTTTCAAAACGCTTAGTATCATTAACACCTACTGATGCGTAACTTCTTACACAAAAATCATCCATGCCTATATTGCCCGCACCTTTGGTATATACAAACTTCATTACGTGTTCAGAAGCATACATTTTTTCAGCAAAAATTTGCCCTGCATTGGCAATGTCAGCTTTGGTATGGGTGTTTATTTTATACATAAAAGAAGTATCTGCCCCTACATAAATGTCAATTTTACTTATGGTATCAAGCGTATTACCTTTTAACCAAAAAAAGATACTATCGCCAGTAGCAACTGTAAATGTTGGCGATATTAACGTTGGCTGTGTACCTGTTACGGCAGGCGAACCAAATTTAAACGCATTAGGCCCGCTAGGCCCGCTTGATGCTATAGATGTGTAAATGTTGCCTGTTGCAGCAGCATTTAAGTTCATACCTATCCATCCAGATGGAAGAGCAGAAGAGCTACCGTTGTAGGTGGTGAAATTTTCGCTTAATACACACGTTTGTGCATTAACCATTGTTGTAGCAATTGCTACTGATAAAATTGTTGTGTAAATTTTTTTCATAATTTATTTTTTGAGGTTTATAACTGTACAAATATACTTTTTTTACCATTAAAAAACCCACACTACTAAAAATGTAGTGTGGGTTTAACGATTAATTAATATAGTTTGCTATTAGTTGTTAATAAACAATTTGTGAGTATAAATGGCTGTGCCTGTAGTTGCTTTTAACATATAAGTACCATTTGCTATGTTAGTTAAGCGAATAATGCTGTTAGCGCTAGTTTGAATAGTGTTATATACAACCTCGCCCAGTACGTTGTATATAATTATGTTGGCCATAGCTACATTGTTTAGCGTTAGGGTAAACTCTCCGTTATTAGGGTTAGGGTACACATTTACCAATTTGTTAATTGATGCAGTGGTTTTAATGTTAGTAGGCGCATTCAAATTATAGGAACGCACACAGTAATCATCAAACGCCAAATTACCTGCTGACTTAGTGTATACAAATTTAACAAAGTGTCGGGTTGAATCAAGGGCTACTGCCATTGTTTGCCCTGCCGTAGCAATATCAGCTTTAACTATTGTTTTAACTAATGCCATGTTAATGGTATCATTTCCTACAAATACATCTAACTTACTTACTGCATCAAGGCTATTAGCTTTTAACCAAAACGCAACCGAATCGCCGTTATCTACCGTAAAATAAGGCGTAATAAGTGTTGCCATGTTAGTACCAAACTTAAATGAATTTGGCCCGCTTACGCCTGCTGATGTTGCCGTTGTGTAAGCGTTACCCGTAGCAGAGGTACTTAAGTTAGCTCCTACCCAGCCAAATGGCAATGCGCTTGCGCTACCTGTAAAGGTGGTAAAGTCTTCGCTTTCAACACACGTAAATGGAGCATTTATAGTAGTAATAACAATTGAATAATTAACAGTATCGTTACATTGCGTAGCGGTATCAGTTATTGTAAGCAATACGTTATACGTTCCGTTAGCGGTGTAGGTAACTACTGATGTAGGACCTACGTCAGTAGTGCCATTGCCATAATCCCAAGTATAATTGGTATTAGCCGTAACGTTGGTTGATGTACTGTTAAAATTAACTATACCAGCACTACTAAAAGTGTAAGTGAAGTCAGCGTTACAAGGTGCTACAGGTACGCTAGTTACTGTAATATTTGTAACAACAGTATTAGCACACACAGAGTCTTGAGCTACTAAGGTTACGTTGTAATTACCATTAGAAGTGTATGTAAAATCAAATGGATTACCCGAACCAGTTGCCGAACCAGTGCCCAAACTCCATCCATACGTTACATTACCAGTTGCTCCAGTAGTTGTAGCCAAAAAATGTACTACACCAGCAGTATCATAAGTAGCCTGAAAGTTAGCTACTAAATTACATGGTACAACAGGAATTGAGTTAACCGTTATTACTTGGCTGTAAGTAGTAGAGCATAACGAATCGGTAGCTGTTACAGCCACATTGTAAGTACCATTAGTTGCATAAGTGTGCGTAACGTTTGCTGAGGTAGCAGTAGATCCATCTCCCAAAGTCCAACTATAGGTTACTGTACTTGTGTTATTAGTAGTAGTACTTACAAAGCTCACCGTACCCATAGTATCGGTTACTACACTGTAGTTAGTTTTTAATGCGCAAGGCGAACCATAGCTTTTTACACAAAAATCGTCAAACGACATATTACCTCCTGATTTAGTGTATGCAAATTTTAAAGCGTGGTAACTAGCATTTAATGGGAGTGTAAAAAACTGACCAGCTATTGCAATATCATTTTTTTTAATTGTTTTGATTAATGCCATGGTAATGGTATCGGCTCCTGCAAATATTTCCAGTTTGCTTATAGTATCCATACTGTTAGCTTTTACCCAAAACGTAACTGAATCATTATTGCTTGCATTGAAGTTAGGCGCATACAACGTAGCAACTGTGCCAGTTGGAAGCCCAGTTTGAAATTTAAATGAATTAGCTCCGCTAGGCCCGCTCGAAGCAATTGTGGTGTACGAATTGCCAGTAGTTAATAAGTTAGCACCTCGCCAACCTGCGGGTAATGCTGTTGAAGCACCACTGTAAGTATTAAAATTTTGACTTAAATAACAGGCGCCAGCTGGAGGCGTAACTACTGGTACTGAGCTTACTGAGTAAGGTAATGATAGTGTGTCAGCACACACTGAATCACTAGCTATTACTGTTATAGTATAATTACCATTGGTGGTGTATGTATGCGATGGATTTGCGCTTGTGCCTGTGCCAGCATCTCCAAAATTCCAGTTATAAGTTATAGCTCCTGTATTACCTGCTGCCATAGCAACAAAAGATACTGTACCTGCTGAGTCGTTAGTTGAATTAAAAGTTACCCCTAGCGTACATGCAGGAGCAGTTACACTGGTAACAGTTACTATTTTTGTAATTGAATCTGCACACACACCGTTTGACATATACAACGTAACATTATAAGTTCCGTTAGCGAGGTACGAATGATTGGTAGTGGCTACTGAATCGGTAGTGTTACCATCAGCAAAATTCCAATAATAAAAGTTAGGTAATGCACCAGTTGACGTACTTGTAAAATGTACTAACCCCATAGTGTCGGTTACAAATGTAAAGTTAGCTTGTGCCGCACAAGGTGCTGGATAAGATTTTACGCAAAAATCGTCAAACGACATATTGCCTGCTACCTTAGTATAAACAAACTTTAGGGCATGAATTGATGAATTTAATGGCAATACAAAAAAGTTGCCTGCAGTACCTACAAAACTTATTTTTTTAATTGTTTTGATAAGCGTCATAGTAATAGTATCAGCCCCTGCAAATACTTCTAACCTAGTTACTGTGTCAGTTATACCATTGTTTTTGGCCCAAAAACTCACTGAGTCATTATTACCTACTGTAAAGTTGGGCGAATATAAGGTAGCTGCTGTTACTCCAAATTTAAACGCATTAACACCACTAGGCCCGCTTGATGCTACTGTTGTGTATACATTAGTACCTGCAGTTGTGCTTAAGTTAGCGCCTCGCCAGCCTGATGGCAATGCTGTTTTAACTCCTGTAAATGCAGTGAAATTTTCGCTGAGCGTGCACGTTTGAGCATTTGCCATTGTTACTACAAAAGCAAGCATCATAATTGATGTAATTAATTTTTTCATATTAGTTTTTGGTTGTATTATTTTTACTTGTTTATCTATTACGTGATCTCTGAGGTAATTGTTAGTGATAGTCATTAATAATTATAAAGCGCAAGCAAAAATTAAATTTTGCTTGCGCTTTATAATTATTAAAATTAGTCTACAATTAATTTTTTAACTGTTTTGCTTCCGTTCGATGTTAATACAATCATATACACACCACTTGTTAGTTTTGAAGTATTAATATCGTAGTTGTGTTGCCCTTGGTTTAAATTACCAGCCACTACTTTAATTACCGTTTGCCCTAATAAGTTGGTTACGTTTAACTCAACAGGCGAACTTTTTTCTAACTCAAAATTAACTACTGCTTGCGTAGTAGCTGGATTAGGACTTGTAGAAAAACTATTGACTAAGGTGGTATTGTTTTTTACACTCATAATTAAGTTAGTAATTTGCACATCATCTACATACAAGTTATTACCCCTACCACCTGTAAACACAAGTTTAAAACGAATAAATGGTTTATTAGCTATTGCGCCTAAGCTTACGGTGGCTTGTTTCCACTCGGAGGCATCAGCAGCTACAGGCACGTAACTGGTAAATACATCGTTGTTTGCTATAGGGCTTAAGTTACTTACACCCGCTGCATTTGCTGTTTTTGTAAATTTAGAAGTACCAATAAATCCTGAATTACAATCAGTTTGCACGTATAATTCTAATTTATCGTTATCAGTTGATGTTTGTGTTGCAAAGGCATATCTAAAACTTAATTGCGCACTGTTTACGTTAGTAAAATCGATAGGTGATGATAGTACTTCGTCTGATAATTTTGAATTACCAAAAAAATTATTTAACACCATTGAGTGAGTACCTGTAAAGCCTGTAGCTGCTGAGTTTTGAAATTTAGCAGCGTCACCATCCTTATTTATGGCAATCCATTTTTGGTTAAATGTGCTAGGGTCTTCAAAACTTTCGCTGTAAATTGCTGCAGGAGTAGCAACATCGTTAGTTACTACTATATAGCCAGTTTTAGTTTTTGTGCTTGACCCAAATGCGTTAGTAGCAGTATAAGTTACGTCGTACACGCCAGCAGTAGCATATATCACTGTATCAGTTACGTTGGTAGATGTAGCAGGTGTTCCACCTTGAAACGACCATGAATAAGATGTAGGCACGCCATTATAACTATTATCCTTGAATATTACGCTTTGTCCTTTGCAAATAACTTTATAATTAGTAGGAGTGTATTCTGCCTTGGGCGCGCAAGCATTAGGTGTTACGTTAGCCACGCCTGTTGCCGTTAGGTTAGCAGCACTCCATAAGTTATTACGTCCTGAAGTTGAACTATTCAAGGCAGCATTCATACGAGTACCTTGCCCAATTGAAAATGCAGCTTGACAGCCACCGGTGGTATAATCCATGTAATTAAAATACATTTCACCATCAGGACCTCCGCCACAGGTATTGTTTGGGTGCCAAGGATATGCTGGGCAAAAACTTTGGTTAGCACCTTGGTGTGGAGGAGTATCTGACACTAAATCAGTACCGCAAGGTTGGTCGCCCCAAATATGGCGCAAGTTAAACCAATGCCCCGCTTCGTGTACGGTAGTGCTACCTAAGTCGCCAGCTGATGCTGTTCCAATAGTTCCAAAATAATCGTGTCGCACTACTAAACCGTCAGTGGTAATAGCTCCAAAGCCAGGAAACTGTGCATAGCCCAATATAATACCGCCACTTGTGCCTGTACCCGAACTTTCAATACCTTTTACTAACCAAATATTTAAGTACTTGTTACTTGGCCAATAAATAACACCCTTAACATCGTCTCTGTTAGCAGTTTGATTAGTTAAATTAGTGTAAGTACGCGTAACACCATCAGTACAATTTCCATTAGGATCAAGGTTAGCTAAGCGAAACTCAATGTTAGCGGCACCACATATTGGTAACATTTGCGATGGTATGCCTGATTTATTAGCGTTAGTAAAACTATATGCCTCGTTCAAAATACGAATTTGATCATCAATCTGTGCTTTTGATATGTTTTCAATACCACCAACATGTAGTACGTGTACTACCACAGGTATTATTTTAGTTGCTTGTGCTTGTTTATTATTTTTGTTTGCGGCGATGTAATTATCTAGCTCAGCTTCATAAGCTGCTCTTTTAATTTCTAAACTAGGCTCTTTTTTAGCCAGTTCTAAACGGTGCTCTTCAGCATAACAACGAGGAGTTACAGGTGCTTGAGCCATTGATGCGCCTGCAATTAAAAGCGAAGCGGCTAGGGTATATATTTTTTTCATTTTATTTGATTTTACTATTTATATACACAAATTTATAAATTTAGTTTAAACTGGTTGCATTAAGTTAATAACTGGTAAGTTTAATTATAACAATAGTTTATTTTTACTGTATATTAATTTCAATTTTACAACAATGCGTTTTATCATCAACCCAACATTTACTAACGAATTACCCGCAGATATCGTTACCACTAACGAACCTCGACAAGTGTTTAATGCCTGCTATTCGTACGTTACGCCACGTGTGCCTTCGCAACCACGGTTGGTAAGTACCACACCAGAAGTACTTGATTTACTTGGGTTAAGTACTAACGATGCATATAGTGATGAATTTTTAAGCGTTTTTTCGGGAGCTAGTGTTATACCTACTACCAAGCCTTACGCTATGTGCTATTCTGGGCATCAGTTTGGTAATTGGGCAGGGCAATTAGGCGACGGTAGAGCTATTAACTTAACTGAGGTGGAGTATGCTAATAAACGCTGGGCATTGCAACTTAAAGGAGCAGGGCGCACGCCTTACTCCCGCACTGCTGATGGATTGGCAGTATTGAGGTCGTCCGTTCGTGAGTTTTTGTGCGCAGAGGCTATGCACCATTTAGGTGTGGCTACTACTCGTTCGTTATCGCTTATGCTCACGGGCGATAACGTGTTACGCGACGTATTGTATAACGGTAACGCCGCTTACGAGCAAGGGGCGGTAGTGTGCCGTGTGGCGCAATCGTTTGTGCGCTTTGGTAATTTTGAATTATTTGCCGCAAGGCAAGATATTAACAACCTACAGGCACTAACTAATTATACAATTACCCACTTTTATCCACACCTAACAGTAGGTAACAAACAATGCTATGTGCAGTTTTTTGAAGCCGTGGCTAATGCAACATTAACTATGGTTATTAATTGGCAACGTGTGGGGTTTGTGCATGGTGTAATGAATACCGATAATATGTCGATACTTGGGCTAACCATTGATTATGGCCCTTACGGCTGGTTGGAAGGTTTTGATAATAACTGGACTCCTAATACTACCGATGCGCAACACAGTAGATATAGGTACGGTAATCAAATTAATGTTGCGGGTTGGAATTTAGTACAACTAGCCAATGCATTATACCCCTTAATTGAGGATACAAAAACGTTACAAGCCATACTTGATAATTATTACGAACAGGCATCAAGTAATTACTTAACTATGATGCGTAATAAATTAGGTTTGCAAAATGCGATGGATAATGATGTGGCATTAATATCCGATTTAGAAAAAGTACTACCACTTACCGAAACGGATTTCACTATTTTTTTTAGAACATTAAGTACCGTAAAAAAACACAGTGTACTAACCCATACCATAACTGATTTGCAACCTATTATAACCGCATTTTATAGCCCTGAAACCTTAACTGGCAATGTGCTTGACGCTTGGTGTGCGTGGTTACACAAGTATAACACTCGATTACAAAGCGAAACTATTAATGATACCGAACGCCAGTGTACTATGAATTTAGTAAACCCTAAGTACGTGCTACGCAACTACATGGCTCAGTTAGTTATTGATGCTGCCGAAAATAATGATTACACATTATTACACGAAATGCAAACATTGCTAAAACAACCTTACAGTGAGCAACCCGAATATGAACATTGGTTTGTTAAACGCCCCGAATGGGCACGCCACAAGATAGGTTGTTCAATGCTTTCGTGCAGTTCGTAATAATTATTTAATAAAGTACTGTAGTAGTTTACGTAGTGGCTTTACATAAAGTGTAAACCAATAAGGTGTTAGGTTATTTACTACCCACGCTTTGCGGTCGGCTTTATTGGCTATTAACCTATTGCTGAGCGATGCGTTGCTCATGCCGCCTACACGCATTTTTATTATAGCTTGTGGCAAATAATTAATTGATAATTGATGCTTGTGTACAAAGCGCAACATTAGTTCGTAATCAGCGGCCGATTGCATATCTAACCTAAAATTTCCGTACTGTTCGTACACCGTTTTGCGCACAAAAAACGTAGGGTGTGGTGGCATCCAACCCCACTTAAAAGCATTAGGGCTGTATGTGCCCGATTGCCAATTGCGGACTACTTTATCAGTATTGGTAGCGTTCACATACAGTAAATTAGCATACAGCAAATTAGCATTATTAGCTTGCATACTTTCCACTACGTTTTGTAGTATGTTAGCATTGGTATAAAAATCATCGGCGTGTAGTAGCCCTATTATTTCGCCACTGGCTAGTGCTAACCCCTTGTTAATGGCATCGTACATGCCTTTGTCGGCCTCGGATACAATGCGTGTAGTAGGGGTGGCGTGCGCAGTAACAATGGACAATGTATCATCGGTAGATAATCCATCAATAACAATATATTCCACGTTGGTATAGGTTTGCATCGCTACCGATTGCATAGTATTAGCAATGGTTGTAGCGTTATTACGGCACACGGTAATAATAGTTACTAAGGGCTTAGCGGCTATCATTGTATTACCCTATCTTTAATTTTCACGGCAGGGTTTCCTCTGTAAATACTGTATGCTTCTAAATTAATACTAGCCACCGAAGCCACTGTTAGCAGGGCGTGCGAGTGCGCTACTACTCCGCCCGTAACTACGGCTTGTGCGCCTATCCACACACCGTCGTGTAATGTAATAGGTTGTACTATTAAATCAAAAGTTGATTTTTTGTAATTATGATTACCGCATAACAACAGCGCGCCTTGCGATACACACACGTTATTATGCAAGGTTACTTGTGCTAGATTATCTATCCATACATTTTCGCCTATCCAACAATAATTACCAATAGTAAGCAACCAAGGATATTTAATATTTACGTTGGGCTTAATAACTACACCCACACCCACACGTGCGCCAAACAAGCGAAGTAGCGGTGCTTTAATACCATTTAACACACTAAATGCGTTATTAAACACTAGTTGATTAACTACATACCATAACGCTATTTTTAGTTTGTTAGCGGGTGTGTACCAAGCGTTGTTAAAGGTGTTGAGTTGGGTGGTATTCATTACACTAAATTAAAATACACTATACAATAAATGCCCAATAGTAAAGTAAATAAACGCACCCAATATATCGTTAGTAGTAGTAATGAAAGGTCCTGTGGCTAAGGCGGGATCTATTTTGTACTTGTTAAGTAATAGCGGTACAAATGTACCAAACACTGATGCAAACACAATGGCCGACATTAGCGAAATGCTTACGGTATAGGTTAATGCAAGGGTATCGCAGGTAAATAAGTTATATGCCAAAATTAACAACGAACAGATTAAACCGTTAAGTAAACCAGTACCTAACTCCTTAAACAAGCGAGGAGTAATATCTTTAATTTGAATACTATTATTGGCCAAGCCCTGCACTATTATTGCCGAACTTTGTACGCCCACATTGCCACCCATGGCGGCTATCATGGGTATGAACGATGCCATTTCGGGGTGTAGTTGTATAACACCTTCGTGGCTAGCTATAACACGCGAACCTAGCACACCGCCCACCATTGCTACTAATAGCCAAGGTAAGCGCGATTTTAAGGATTCAAATATCGAGTCGTTTTCGTTAATATCGCCTGATATACCCGCCATTGATTGGTAATCTTTTTCGGCCTCTTCTTGCATTACGTCCACCACGTCATCTACGGTAATGCGCCCGACAAGCCTGCCTAGAGTATCTATTACGGGTATTACTACTAAGTCGTATTTTTTAAATACTTGCGCTACTTCTTCTTTGGGAGTATTGGTTTTTACGGATATAATATCTTGGTCGTAAATATCTTTTACCATGGCATCGGCTGATGCTAGGAGTAGTTTTTTGAGAGATAATAATCCTAATAGTTTTTCGTCGTCATCTACTACATATACTGCATACACGGTTTCTACCTTTTCGGCTTGGTCGCGCATTTCGGCTATGCAGGTTTGAGTGTTCCAGTTGGCGTTGGCTTGTATGAGTTCCTTTGCCATTAAGCCTCCTGCCGTATCTTCGTCGTAGTTAAGTAAGTCCACAATATCGCTACTGTGTTCCATATTAGTTATTTGGGCAAGTACTTCCTCTTGTTTTTCTTCTGATAATTCGTTCAGTACATCGGCAGCATCGTCGGTATCAAGGTTATCAATAATTTGCTCAGCAATTTCTTTGGACGTAAGTCCACTCATTATTTGCTCTCGCTGCTCCTCGTCAAGCTCTAACAGTACTTCCGCCGCAAATTCGGGCGACAAATGTGCATACACATATTGCGCCTCCTTGGTGTTTAAATCATTAAAAAAAAATGCTACGTCAGGCGCATACGTTTCCTGCTCCAGCAATTGTATGTGTGCGCAATCGTTATGCTTTACAGCATTTTTAAGGGTGGTTATGTCTATTAGTATGTTTTCCAAGGAGCGATGCTTTATTTTAAAAAATGAACAATAGTATTTTAAATGCTAGTTTGATATAAATATCTCTATTTCGCTCAAAAAAATATTGAATAGAGTGAGGGGGTAAATTCTATGATGTCTTATGTATGATACAACAATATTTAATATTTAGTCTTGAAAACTGTGTATTTAAAAAAATTGTAGCGCGAAGATCATTCAAAACATTGTGTGATGGGTGCCCATACGTATTTCCATAACCAAAGTTACACACCGAAACAACTTCATTTTCCCAACGATTGATATCGCTTCCTATATTTAATAATTTAAACTCTTCAAAACACCAGTTTTTCGAAGCACCATGGTGCGGCACTTGAACAACATGCACAGCAGTTAGTTTATCTTTAAATTTATCAGGGAAATTAATTTTACTCTCATTATTGTCTCTTAGCGACGTATCTCCAAATAAAAGAGTTTTTAAAGTTAGGTTATTTTTATTTTCAAAAAAACTGTCATGGTTTTTATTTCGATAACCAAAATCGTGATGCCTATCATTTAATTCGCTACTAGAATCAATGTGAGTATGAAGGTATTCAGCATTAATTGGGCCGTGCAAAAGAACGAGTCCATGAGCATTTATTTCTCCAATATGTTTTAAATAGTATTCACGAGCCTTTTTTCGCTTACTCGTTAATAATTGTTTTAAATCATCAATCGTTAAGTCGTCTTTTATTTTTAGTAAGGACTTTAAACCCTCGTGTAGTTTATTTACTACTCCCTCATTTACACCTTGTACATAAGTTGTAAATTCCCATTTGTTTTGGATAAAAAATTGTAAATTATTGTCAAAAACATTTGATTCTTCTCCTAATCCCTCTTCAGTTATTCTTGTTCCTCTTCGATAAATGTAACCAAGATTATTGTTATTGCTAGCATAACCTTCATATTCATTATTTTTATTAGGCTTAATAAAGAACAACTTAGTGCCTTCACTTTTTTCCTTAATAAAATCAGTTGGACTTTCAATAAATGAAATATAATCATCTAATGAGAGACTATAAGTTGGATCAATATCATCAGGAAATGAAAGTAGAGAAAACGTCCTTTCTCTTATTTCGAGGTAAGGTAAAATAATATTTTTGACCTTAAAATTTTCAAATAATTGTCCCAAACCAGATACGTGATCATAATCTAAATGAGATATAAACAATAATTCAATTTCAATTTCATTTGAATTATCATTTTTCAAAGGATAATTCAAATGTTTAAAATTATTAATTTCATTAGTTAACGCGGATTTATTCCCATTTATAAAAGAGCTTGTACCGCAATCATAAACAACAGTTGTTGTTTTTTCCTCTTGATAATCCCAAATGCGTCCCCCATAAAACAATCCCTGTCCAGCTTTGTGAAATGAAAATTTTGCCTTCATTGGTTTCATTCAATTATTAATTTAATACCCAACTACTTACTCGGCGTAAGCACCAAATCTTGTTCTATTTCGTTTACATAATCACTCTTATCCAGTATGTTTATGGTTTGTGTTATGGTTTTAAAACCAGTGGCTTCAATACTTACTTCGTAAGTGCCTGCGGGCAATATCATTATGTATTTGTTACTATTAATGTTAGATAGATAGGTGCCGTAAATTTCGGTGGTTTTGGTATCGGTAACGGTTATAGATACTTGACTAATTTTTTTGAGTAAGTCGGTACTGGCACAGTTACCACGCAATACCGTTTGTTTCGATTCTACATCGTTAAACGTTACACGATAAATATCTTGGTCGCCCAAACCCTCCTTGCGCACAGCAGTAATATAGCCGTGTTTACCGCCTTCCTCCATACATAGGTTCAAATCATCGTCGGGCGTGTTCAGCGGAAAACCAATATTGCTTGGCACTTTCCAAGCTTGTGTGGCATCGTCTAATTCCGTTTTAAAAATATCATAGCCGCCCATGCTGGTGTGCCCTTTAGAACTAAATAATAGCGTTTTTCCATCAACTGTTATTTGCGGAAAATCTTCGTCAAAGGCAGTGTTTATAATATTGCCCATATTTTGTGCATTGGCCCACTGCCCGTTAGGTAAGCGTTTGCAGGTGTACAAATCCATTCCGCCGTAACCACCTTCGCGGTCGCTGGCAAAGTATAGTATATCGTCGTTGGTGGTTATGCTTGCCGCTATTTCGTTGCCTTTACTGTTAATATTGGGTGCGGGTAATGCAAACGGTGTGGTGTATTCGCCTTTGTTGTAAGTGCCCAAATACAAATCGCCACTGCTGGTATTGTTATCATACCAAAATACTAGTTCGTTACCATCAGGCGAAAGCCCTACAATTTCTTCGTTACCCTCGTTGGTATTAATATTTGTAGGTAATGCTTTTGCCTTGGTAAACGTGCCTTTGGTAGTTATGGAGGTATACACATCAGCATAAAAACGACCGTCGGCACTCATGTCGCCATCGCGGCGAGAGTTAAAATATAATAGACCTTCGTTTTTGGTAATGAACGGAAAATAATCGGCAAACGGGCTATTTACATTTTTACCCAAGTTTTCAAACGAAACATTTACTGGGAACTTCATAAACTCTTTGCCGTTATAGCAATGTTCAATGTCTCGGTCTACCTCTTTTAAATTTAGCGCATTGCCTTTGTTTTTAAGTTTAAATGCTGTGTATAATTTTATAGCCTCGTCAAATTTGCTATTTAAATGATTAGCCTTTGCTAGCAAATATAAGGCATCGGGGTAATCGTTTGGTTTTTCATCTACCACTTTTTGCAAATAGGGCGCGGCACTAATTTTATTAGTATTGGTGTTTAAATACGCCACACCAATGCGGTAGTTGTATAACGGATTGCTGGCATCAGCCTCAACAAGTAATAAATACTCCTCAAGCGCACGCTCAAAATTTCGAGCCTGAAATAATTCGTTGGCTTGCTTTACACTTCCTTTGTTTTGCGCCGAAACAAGCGTAGCTGATAAGGCAACTAATAGTGTTAAAATTTTATTCATAGTAGTGAGTTATTTAGTGGTAAATAATTGATGTAAGTGTAAAATTTGTGGGAGTACTAAACTATCATTATTGTTTGAAATAGCATAATTTGCGCGCTTTATTTTTTCGGTGTCGTTTAATTGGTTATTAATGCGTTGCATTACTTGGTGGTATGTACTCCCGTCGCGCTGCATAACTCTGTTAATGCGGGTTTCGATACTTGCCGTTACAAGCACAGTAGCATCAAGTTGTTGGTGTAAATTAACCTCGAACAGCAAGGCTGACTCTTTAATAATATAGGTATGATGACCATTAATAGCGCAAAACTCACTAAATGCAACAGCTACTGCGGGGTGTAGTATGGCATTAAGTTGTTGTAGTTTTTGCGCATTGTTAAATACTAAATTACTTACATAATTGCGGTTATAGTGGCCAGCGGTAGTATATACCTCCGCCCCAAACGTGGTAATTAATTGGTTAGCAATAACTGGGTTGTACACTAATTGTTTAGCACAATTATCGCTATTAAATACAGGTACACCAAGTACGGTAAATACTTTACTTATAGTAGTTTTGCCCGAACCTATGCCTCCTGTTAATCCTATGCGTAGCATTTGGTTGAGTATTAATTTTATTATTATTCAAACATAGTTTAAAATAATAGCATAATAAAAAAACAGTGCTTAGTAATTACTTAAACAACGTTAAAAAGTTTCGCTTTTCGCTAACTGATACCACTAATTCTTGCCCAGTAACCATAATAACATTGCCTGAGTTGCGGTTATATTGTTTTATTAAACTTAAATTAACTGCGTGCGACTTATGAATACGACAAAATTCAGCCTTAGACAGTTCGTTTAAAATTAGCCCTATTTTCTTGGTGGAATAAAGTATAGTTCCGTTTACTAAATGCACATCGGTTTTGTGTTCTTGTGCGTATAGGCACACAATGTCGTTGGTGCGCACTAGTTCAAAGCCTGAGGCAATAGCTATGGGTATTTTATTAGCTATGCCTGCCGTGTTGTTTATGGAGTGTAGTAGTAACTCAATGGTAGTACTGCTCGTTAATTTATCTTGTTGTTGTACTTTATTAATGGCAACTCTTAATTCGTCCTCGTCAATAGGTTTTAACAAATAGTCAAGCGCATTTTGTTTAATAGCCCCAATTGCATACTGTTCGTAAGCGGTAGTAAATATTATTTTAAAATTAGTATACGGGGCTTGCTTTAACAGCTCAAAGCCATCTTCTTTGGGCATATCAATATCTAGTAGCACAAGGTCAATAGTGTGGGTACGCATAAGTATTAATGCCTCTTGTACTGAGCCTGCAACGCCTATTAAATCTACGGTTGTGGCAAAACTATTTTTTAAAATAAGTTGTAACGATTGTTGCGCAAACTTTTCATCGTCTACTATAATACATTTAATCATAGGGTATAATAAGTGTTACGGCAGTGCCTGCGGGTTGGTTATTGGTGGTGTACAAATCGGTTATGGTGTAGCTGTAGGGTACACTTGGTTTTTCAAACTTGTTAAGTAATGCCATGCGTTCGGTTATTATTGTTAATGCCTTAGAGTTGTGGTTACGTAAGCTATTAAACTGTTGTACGGCATTGCGCCCTAGGCCGTCGTCGGTTATGGTACATGCCAATGCATTAGCGGTGTGCGGAGCAATAGTTAAGGTTACTTTGCCATTATCTGTTTTGTGTTTTAAACCATGGTTAAACGCATTTTCAACAAAGGGTTGTAGTAGCATGTGTGGTATTTTTACACGCTCGGTATCTAGGCTATCATCACTATTTATTTCGTAAAAATTTTTATCCGCATATCTGTAACACTCTAGTTCCATGTACTGGGTAAGGTGTCTTGTTTCATCGGCTAGCGATATTTTTTCGTTAAATGATTGATTTAGACTATTGCGTACTAGGGTAGCTAATTTACTTAAATATTTAGCGGCCTTGTTTTTTTCGTTATCTAATATATAATAATGCAAGGCATTAAGCGAGTTAAACATAAAGTGCGGATTCATTTGGCTACGCAATAATTGCTGGTGTAGCGTGGCATGTTGTAGTTTTTGATTAGCATACTGCTTACGGTAGAACAACAACACAATGGTTAATATTAATACTAATAGCAAAGCAGTTATTAGCCCAATATATTTGCTACGTGTAAGTTGTTGTTGTTGTGCAAATTCTTTGAGTTGTTGCTGCTGCTGTTGCTGCTGTTGTGTCTCGTTAGTTTTTAACTGAAATAATTGTTCCTCAGCGTTTACTAATTGTTTGCATGTGTAGAAACTGTCTTGGCATACCGTGGCATATTTATAGTTATGTTGCTGTAAAGTTATTTTGTATTTGTCTGAATAACAAGATTCTTTTGTTAATATATCAATACCTTTTGTACTTATTGCTTTATCAAAATACAGTATAGCATTATCATAATTTTTTATGGTCGCGTATAGTGTCGCTAAATTAAGATAGGAATCAATTTCCTCTTGTAATAAACGATGCCTTTTGCTGTATAGCAACGATTGTTTCATTATGTCTATTGCTCTTGTATTTTCGTTAAATTTAATAGCCAAAATACGTGCATAAGATGCATTTATACCACAATTAAGTCCACTATCATTTACTAATTGCGCTGTTTTTTGAGCTTTTACTATGTAACACCATGCTAAGTTTGAATTATTTTCCAAATTATACAGTGCCTTGGTCTCTAAAAAAAAAGCAGTTTTAACAGTGTCTCTAGCTTGTTGAGCGGCATTGAGGCACAGAGCTAAGTACAAGCCGTTTTTTTTTGTGTTACCCAAGATACTTTCTATTTGAATAAGACACAAATAATAACGCATTAACAACTTAGGTTGCTTTAATGCCTTACGATATATGTTGTTTTTGGTACAGATAGTTAAGTAGCGTTGAGCTTCAGTAATGTTGGGTGTTTGCAAACTAATGTTAGCAAGGTATAGATAGGCATTAACCGCCCAATCATGTTTATGATACTTGCTGGCTAAACGCAATACTTTTGAAGTAACCCTATATAGTTCTTTTACATTAGCATTACGCTGATAAATGTATAGCTGTAGCTCGTACAGCTGTATTAATTCAGTTGGGCTTAGCGCTTCGTTTAGTGCTTTACTGCAATAGGCTAAGCTACTATCGTAGTTGCTTAGTGTTTTTTGTTGGAGTGCGCATGTTAAATTACTGCTAGCTCCATGACCTGAGGAGCTATTTAGTAATACTAACAAAAATAAAATTTTGTGCACTTATTTAATGTTTTATATGAGTTTACAATGCTAAATGGCATTGTAAACTTATAACTAAATATGTGGTATTTTACTATTTTTTTAAATTCACACTATCAATTGTTAACATACATTAAAATTTTATGCATGGCTTCATCGCCACGTTTCGTGGGCGTACTTTACCAGCATTATTATCTCCAGCACCGCCAAGCGTAGTAGCTGTACTTTGGTAAAAAGTATTATCAAGTCCTTCAGTTCCAGAATTACTTCCTGCTCCAGCCAGTACGCCATCAATATTACGCATTCCTACAGCATAAGTCCCTGTTGGATAACCTACATAATTGTCTATTAATATTCGTATAGCGGTAGCGTCTTGCGAACTACCCAATACACGTGCCGCATCTACTCCACGCCCATTATCTGCACCACGTATAAATTCGCCACGTAAGTCAGGGAGTATGAACGTAGCACCACTACCCCCATACAGGTAGCCAATGGCAGCAAATAATTCAGCGTAAGTTGTAGTGCTTACGCTTTGCCCATTGCATTCGAGGTAGCCATTAGGGGCAGTAACGTTAGCAAAATAATCTACTGTGCCTGCGGGGTTATTAGCACAATCCCATTTGGCACCATCATATATGTATATTCCTTTAAGATTAGTATCATATACTTGTAAGCCTGCTATGGGGACTGCTATGGCTTTGCGCTGGATGCTTGTCATACGGGGCATTACAAAGCCTTGCGAGGTACTTGTTATATCAACTATTGCGCTAATGTTAGGCGTAGGTGTACCTATGCCTACATTGCCACCAGTGGTTACCCGCATACGCTCCGTGTTGTTGGTGCGGGCTACAAAATCTTGTGCATCGGTAGTGCCTACAAAGTTAGTGGCTGGGGTAGTGCCTGCATTGCCTGTAAGTAACCACGCTGTACCACTACCTACACTTACCCACTTAGTGCCGTCCCAGTAGTAATAGCCAGGTTTTACATCGTTGGGGGCTATACCTGCTGTGGCTGTGTTATACACCAATAGGCTGGTAAGTGGTGCAACTATTGGGGCTGCTACATTGCTAGCTGTTAGTGCCACACGGGGTAGCAATACTCCTTTGCTGGTTGAGGCAACATCCAGCATGGCAGAGGCATCGGGAGTAGCACCTGTATTGCTTATGCCCACGTTTTGGGCAAGGGTAGTTAAAACTGAGCTAATAATTATTAGTAGACTTAGCAGAGTGCGAGCGTAGTGTATAACCCACCCCGCCCTAAAGGGCACCCCTCCAATGGAGGGGAATGCTGGGAGGGATTGTGTTGGCGTGAATGTATTGTTGTAATTGCGTGGTGTGTTGGCTGTTGCGTTCATTATTTTTTGGATTTAGAGGATAGATATTAGACAATACATATTAGATGCTAAACAATAGATATTAGATTATAAATTAAGAGACGTTAGATTTTGGTTTGCTTAATTAATTTAAGGGCAAGGTACTTGTTGGGTTATTAAGCTGCCTGTGGTGCTTACACTTAATTTCCAACATACGTTGCTACTGTCAATTAACACCACGCCTAACGAGGGTGCTGTTTTGTAGCCAATTTCGCCTCCTCCATTAATTATTATTACTGGTGTAGTAGTGCCTGTGCCTGCTATTGCGGTAGTGTTGAGGTTGCTTGCGGGTGTCCATGTGGGGGCTATGCCTGCGCCTGCACTTGTTAATATTTCGCCTGCATTACCCGCTAATCCTGCCGGTTTAAGGTCAGTACCCAACTCCATGCTACCTGTGGTTTTTATGTTGCCTATCACATCTAATTTTTCACTTGGCAAAGTTTGCCCTATACCTACGTTACCAGTACCGCTTAGTACGGTTACACGCTCAGTGTTGTTGGTTATTATGTGTAGGTCTCTAGCGTTAATTGTACCTAGCTTGTTAGCATTGGTGGTTAGGTTGCCTTTAAGTAACCACGCTTGGGCTGTAATGCTATCGGTAATGGTGTTAAGTATATTTGCCCCACCTACATACAGGCTATCAAATTTTCCCCAGCCGCCAATAATAGTATCAGCTTTAATAGTGTTGGCATATAGGTAGTTAATAAATGCGCTATCAGCACGTAGTAGAGTGGTGTATATGCTATCGGCACGCAAATAATTAAGTACTATGGTGTCTTTAGTGTTAAGGTAGTTTTGCGAGATTTGTTTTATCAAACTATCAATACTCACCCCTTTAATTACAAGGCTATCAAACTTGCCTAATTGTGCGTAAATACTATCTGTTACTATATAATGAGCGTATAGATAATTGGTAAATATGCTATCGGTACGTAGTAGTTTAATGTAGGCACTGTCAGCCTTAATATAATTGCTTACAAGGTTTTTAATATAAGCACTATCAGCGGTAATGTAGGTGGCAAATAGATTGTTGATAAGGGCAGTGTTTACCGTAAGATAATTAACAAAAATACTGTCGGCTTTTAGTAAATTAATAATAACGGTATCGCCATTATTACTTATACCTGTTGTGGTGGCAACACACATGCTTTTCCACATGCTGGCGGTGGTGTTATAATAATTAAAACAATTGTCAGTAGTGTTGTACACCAGCAAGCCATTGGGCGGGGTGGTTATGGCGTTCATTTGCACGGTGGTTAGCCGTGGTATTAGTAGACCTTTGTCGGTAGCCTGTAGCTCTAGTAGTGCCTTAGGGTTAGGTGTGGTAGTACCTATGCCCACGTTGTTTTGGGCTTGGGTGGTAGCTACAACCACTAGTAGTACTAAGGTAAGTAGAGTGCGGGCGTGGCGGTTAATACCACCCCGCCCTGCGGGCACCCCTCCAAAAAAGGAGGGGAATAACGTGGCGTGAGTGTAGTGGGGGTAATTGCGTGGTGTGGTAGCTGTTGCGTTCATGGTGGTTGTTTTTTTAGTACCTACCCCGCCCCAAAGGGCACCCCTCCAGTGGAGGTGAATATGTGGGTGTGAGTAGCTAATGGTTTATAATTGGTTTTACTCGATACTCAAATATAAATTAAAATAATGGATAATGGATAATGGATAATGGATAATGGATAATTAGTTATCAAATACTGAGGGGGGTCTTAAATTATCAGTTATCCATTATCAGTTATCCATTATTCATTATTCACTAATAACGCGCCAGTTTGTACCGTCGCTTTGAATAGTTAAGCGTTTTGTAAAGTTATAGCTTGAAACGTTGGTTGTTTCTGTCAATTTCAAAGGAATACTGAATGACAATGCGTTGGTTGTTTCATCTGATTTTGTAACGTAATAGATACGACCTGTACAAGTAGAAGCGGCTGGCAAAGTCAAAGCGATAGCACCCGAAGTACAGTTAGCGATAACAGTATAGTGTGTTGCATCTAATGTCAAAGCACCAGTTGTAGTCGTGATGCTCATACC
>JAYWFU010000152.1:0-10566 GCA_043778625.1 Bacteroidia bacterium
AGGGGATATAGAAAAACAGAGAACTTTATTAATATGATTTATTTTCTTACCGCTAAACTAAAATTTGATTACCCACACCAAACGTCATAGACCCATAATTATAGATAGTGTTTAAAACAAATAACCCACCGTTAGTTTAGCGTATAGGGGTGTGCCTGGTGTAAAATGCAATTCTTCTACTGATTTAGTTTCGTTGCGTAGGCGAGTTTCAGTAGCAAACTGAGCTTCGTTCCAGTTTACATTAAAAAAGTTTTCTACGCTTACCCCCACTTTATATTTTTTGTAGCGGTAGTTAATAGTTGCATCAGCAACGGTATAGCCACGTGCTACAATAGTATTGCTTTCGTTAGCGGGGCGTTGTTTTAAATAACGGTAGCGGACACTACATTCAAAGCCGTTTTTAAACTTGGCAGTTAAGCCACCTACACTGGTAAGCGTTGGCGCAAGTGGAATGTAGTAGTCGGTAGTTTTTTGCACCCCAAAAATAGTATCTATCAAACGACTGCGCGACACATTAATATCGGCATCAAAATACAACAATGACGTTAGTGCCGAGCGTACACTAACATCTACACCATATCTACGGCTAGCACCTTTGTTTTCTGTAGTGCCATCATCCCCTACATACACTAATTCGTTGCTTAAATCCATACCCCACACTGCAGCCGAAATTACTGTTTTATTAATGTTGAACAATGTTCCTAACTCACTACTAATAGCCAGTGGCAAGCGGTGTTGTTTTTTATCCTGCACTGATGAACGTGCGTCGTTACTATGATAGCCACTGCCCGTGTTAAAAAATAATTGCCAATTATTATTTACGGCGTATATTAAATTTAATTTAGGATTAATAGCTGATTGATAATTAAAGCCAGAATAATTAGTATGTACCGAATCGGTAGGAAGCAAATCTTCTACATCAAAAATATAATAATCATAACGCCCACCAATTTCGGCTCTAAATTTTGATGTAAAGTTTATTACTTCATTTACAAATACTCCTGTAGCACGCTCGTGTATTAACGAGTGCGCAGTAGCCGTAAGCCTTGTGCGGAGAGGAGCATGCCACAACTGATTTTCAATTTCATCAGCACGAAAAGACGCTCCAATAGTAAATTTACTGTAACTATTAAATAGTTTGTGCCCCACTGAGTATTTGGTATTTAACCCACGTACCGTTCGGTTATCATCTTGCTCAATCATATCACCATTTATACTATCATTTAAAAAAAACGTAAAATTCGAGAATAATTTAAAACGGTAAGTACTTACGTAAGCCTGTGTTTCAAACTCGCCCGCACCTAGTTTTGCAGTATAATTTAAGTTGTAATTATTGCGTTGTGTAGTACCACCCTCGTTAGGATCAATGCTTCCGTAACGTGACAGAAGGCCTGATTGCACCGCACGCTCAGGTACTTGCCCAAAAGCATTCCACGATGAACCAAAGCCTGTAACCGAAAATTGCAACTTGCTATTGTCGTTAATTTGGTAAGTTGTTTTACTAAATATATTAGCTCTTTTAAAATTTTGACTCCTATAAAAAAAGCCTCTGTTATTGATTATATCAATTGCAAAATAAGATTTTATTTTACTTGAATTTAATGGTACTTGCACCATGGCTAAACCTCTACTACTACTCATAACATTAGCCTGTGGCACAGCGCCAGCTTCCAACTGAATAAGGTTGTTAGCCAATGTATCTAATGTTTTAAAACTTACTGCTGCGCCTGTAGCAAAGTTGCCGTATAACGGCGACGATGTTCCTTTGAATATACTCATACCCTCTACCACTTCGGGTATTAAAAAATGTAAGTCGGCATACCCCTGCCCATGTCCGTGGCTAGGCATGTTTACAGGTATTCCGTCTACAAAAGTAGCTATATCAGTACCATGGTCGCAATCAAAACCACGTATAAATATTTGCTCCGCTTTTCCTCCGCCCGCGTGTTGCGCTATAAATAATCCTGGGACTAATCGTAGTAAATCTTGTGCCGAACCTTTAGGCCTATTAGCAAAACTTGCTTGGCTTATATACGCTGAAGATGCTGCTGATACTGGCCTATCAGCAGCAATAGCTACCTCATTAAGTTTAACTGCAGTATTTATTAATGGTATTATTATTAGTGTAGTATCATTAGTATTTACCTCAATGAGTTGAGTTTGATAACCATTTTTTTCGATGCGAAGACTGTAGTTGCCCTGTTGTAAATTAGCAAAGTAAAAACTACCATGCTCGTTAGTGTGGGTGTGGGTATTGTTTTGTGTGATGTTTATTGACACATCGTCAAGCGGTTGCAATGTTTGCGCATCCGTAACCAAACCTTTTAACTCAATGCTTTGAGCGTAGGTAGTAACTGATAAGCATAACATTACAATCACTAAAAAAGTAGTGATTTTAGTCATGTGAGATTTTGAATAAGATAAATAAAAATTGATTTGTATTAAATTAATAAAACTAACGCATCAATACATTGGTTATTCAACCTTGTAGTGCTGCGTACTTATCAAATTAATAATAAAAGAAAAACAATTTTTATACCTCAGGCGGCGGATTAATAATTGTAGTATAACCCGTAATTAATAGTGGGTTATACGTTGTTATGATCCTACTACTATTAGTAGCAATAGTTACCAATGTACAAGTAAATTGTGGTAAAATATGCGCAGATAATTCTTGTTTATATTTAGGAGAAGAATTTTCTTTTTTAGATTGAGGAGCACTATCCTTTTCTGAAATCTCTTTTAACTCTTTGTGTAAGTGATGGTGTCCATGCTTATTATGCACATGTGTAATGTGGTAGGAGTGGGTAAACGAATGTTCCAACGCATCTTTAACCACAGCCAACATCGGATTAAGCAATGTGGTTGTGTAAAAAAATAGGGCTATATAAATTATTGTTTTTTTCACTGTTAAGTTTACTTACGTAATTAATTACCCAATTAGATTTTACGACAGTTAATTAATTACGCAATGATATCAAAAAAAACTACACAATGGTTAACTGTTCTTTGCAATAGTTGGTAACTTCCTCCATTAGCATTCCGCGCGAACCTTTAACATACACAATATCATTGGGCTGTAGTTTTAGTAACAAATCGTGAGCAAGTGCTTTTTTATCCGCGTAGTGTTTTTTGTGTTTAATGCCTACTGCACCTTTGAGCGTTTGCGCACTTTCGGGGCCAAACAAATACAGGTTATTTAATTTTAGTTTGCTAATGTATTTACCAATCGCTAAGTGCTCTGTTTGGCTTGTTGTGCCTAGTTCTAGCATGTCGCCAATTACCAAGTATTTGTTGCCTGTGGTGGTGTAATCTCGCATACTATCCAAGCCTAAAATTACGGAGTCGGGGTTGCTGTTGTAGCAATCGTTTACAAAGGTAACACCGCCGTAAGTAGCGGTATCCATACGTTTGCTACTTGCGCTTACAAAGTTAGCCAAGGCATACGTTAAGTTTACGCCACTAATATTAAAATGTAATGCAATGCACGACACCGCCACAGCGTTGTATACCGCAGGCTTACCAAAGGCATTAACTATTGGGGTGTACAATAGCTTGTTGCCATTGTACAATGCTAACATTGGGTTAAACTGTGGCGTGTAACCTAGTAAAGCTCCGTTAAATGCAGTTTTGGTGGCGTATAGCTTTTTTTGTTTTGCCGTTAAATAATTGTCAGCGTATTTTTTTAAATATGTATCGGCAGCGTTTACAAAGCATACGGAGTTTTTTTGCGTACGCAGATATTCAAATAATTCTAACTCGGCTTTAGCTACACCAGCTTTATTTTTAAAAAACTCCAAATGCTCTTTGCCAATATTAGTTATAACGCCGTAGTTGGGTAAGCTAATTTGGCACAGATAGGTAATTTCATCAAAATGATTACAACCTACCTCCAACACTGCATACTCATGTTGTGCTGTAAGGCGCAGTAACGTAAGCGGTACACCAATGTGGTTGTTAAGATTGCCCTCGGTTTTTAAGGTGTTGTATTGTGTACTTAATACGCTGTACAATAGTTCTTTGGTTGATGTTTTTCCGTTGCTACCCCCTATGGCAATAATTTTGGTAGCTAGTGTGCTGCGGTGTAGTTTAGCAATTTCTCCTAGGGCTAGTGTGGTGTCATTTACTGCTATAAATGCAGTGGTAGGATAGTTTTTAGCATGGGCATCAAACCATAATTTGTTTACTACCACTAGCTTAGTTCCTTTAGCAATAACATCGGCAATATAAGCATGCGAGTCATGATTATCACCTTTTAAGGCCACAAAAAAATCATGCGCATTTGCCTTACGGCTATCAATACACACATAACTAAATTGTTTGGGAAGGCTTGATTTTACTACCTGTTTGGCACTATGTGTAGTTTTTAAAAGTGTAGTTAATGCAATCATTGTAGTTGAAAAAATAAGTAATTATATACGCTTGAAATTTTTGTTGTACTGTACAAATACATTAATGTAACCCAACCGAGCTATACGATACAGTACTGGAAACAACGCAATAATTATTATAGAAAAACTTATTACATAAGTAAATGCTTCGTACAGTTGTAATACGTTTAACACTACTGCCCAAAGTACTGCTATAGCTACTGTTAAGCCATAGCTAGCATACATGGCTCCGTAATAAAAACCAGGCTCTTTTTTAAAATCTTCGCCACATACTGCACAACTATCATTCATTACATGAAATTGTTTGAGATTGTAAGCATTATTACTCACAAAGAAATTTCCTTGATGGCAATGCGGACATTTATTTTTAACTACACTATACACTTTAGTTGACGCTAACATTTTAGGTTGTTTTTTTAAATTAGACACTAAGAACGGTTTGTAATACACTTATTGTTTTAAACTCCTCGATACCATTAACGTGTATGCGATAATAATCGGTAATGGCTGTAAGTAGTTGCTTGCGTTGCTGATAATTAAATTTTAAATTCATAAAATTAGTAATAGATATATTTAAACATTGCAATAATAACGCACTAGTGGAGGCATCAAGCATAAATGCCGAATTAACAGAATAGTTACAAAACATACCGTTATACAAATCGAAATTGGTGGTTTCGTTATCGTCCAATACCTGAGGATAAAACCCCAAGTAGCGCGAAAATTCTATGAGAAAATAGAGGTGGAAGTTTTCGAAATTTTCGTGGGTAACATCAAAATAAATTAAAGAATTTTCCATAAACGTAAAAAACGCTGAGGCGTAATGCTCGTTTTCGTTAATGGATTTATGTAGTAACTCGCTTATAAATTGTGCAATGGATAGCTTAACCATATTGCTATGCACGCTTGTGTAGGCGTGTAACATGGTAATATCGGCAAAGGAATGTAAATGCTTGTTAGGCACCTGTTTGTAATCAATAACCAATAACGACAGCGGCTGTAGCAATGCCGTGAATTTGCCCTTGCCCCTACCCGCCGATTTGGTAGTAATAAACGATTGCACGCCCTGTTCCTCGGTAAACAAGCGTGTAATTAATTTGTTATCGCCGTAGTTAGTACAGCGTAGCACAATGGCTTTAGTTTTTATTTGCATTACAATTGCGGTACAAAAATTTGCATTACAAAAATGCATAATTTACGCTAGTAAAAAATTAAGGGGAGTAAGTATGTATCAACACAAAATAGTTCACTAAGTTTACAAGCGTCATTAACTAACTATAAAATTGCAGGTATGATTGTATTTCCTAATGCTAAAATAAATATTGGATTAAATATTGTAGCCAAACGTACTGATGGCTACCACAACATTGAATCCATATTTTACCCCATACCTTGCACTGATGTGCTTGAAACCGTTATTATGCCCACACAACCTGCATTAACATTAGTTACTTCAGGGTTTGAGATTGCAGGCAACAGCACTGATAATTTAATAACCAAAACCTACAATTTACTCCGTGCCGATTTTGCCCAACTACAAGGCCTACACGTGCACCTACACAAAGCCATACCAATGGGTGCTGGGTTAGGCGGTGGCAGTAGCGATTGTGCTTTTTTTACGCAACAGCTTAATACGCTGTACAACTTACAATTAAGCACCCAACAACTACAACACTACACCGCCCAACTGGGCAGCGACTGTTCGTTTTTTGTACCTAATACACCTGCTTACGCTACTGAGCGTGGGCAAGTATTGCAATCCATTACATTAAACTTAAGTAACTATTATTTAGTGCTAGTAAAACCTAACGTACACGTAGGTACTGCGCAGGCCTATGCAGGCGTTACGCCTACCATAAGTACACAATTGCTTACCGAGTTAATACAACAGCCTATTAGCACTTGGCAAGAGAGCATTACTAACGATTTTGAAACTTCAATTTTTGCCGCCCACCCTGTGCTTAACACCATAAAACAACAACTGTATGTACACGGCGCTTTGTACGCTGCCATGAGTGGCAGTGGCGCTACGGTGTATGGCTTGTTTGAAAAAGAGGTTAATTTACAACCGCATTTTAGCGCGCATTATTATTACGGAGTAATGTTGTAAGGTTTGATGGATTAATTGACAGTTTACAATTATTAATAACAGCATATTTGCACGAATGCCAGTTCATCGATTTTTCATTGAAGGGAATTACGCAAGAAACACGGAAGACGTAAGTTATTGAATAAAGTTGTAGGTGTAATTAGTTTAAACAATTTAATTAATAGCACGACGTATTTTGTCGTGGTAGTAATATACATTTGTGGTAAACAATTAAAACCACAAACAAATGAAAAACGAAAATTTAGAGTTAGACAAAATTCATGCAAAAGCACTAATGCTACGTGCAGAGCTTGAGGCACAACTTAATCTGTTAAAAGATTATACCCACGATTTTGAATTGCATGAAGTAACTCGGTTTTACTACATGAGCAAGCGCAGCGAAGCAAAATTTATTGACTTTAATTCCTTGAAATTTAACTTCAATAAATATTTTATTGAAGTTAAAAAACGGTACACATTTTCTAGCGCTAAGCCCATACTCAACACTGAAATCATTACTAAAATTAAACAATTGTTAGCTACTGTTTTTAACAACGAGGATTACGTACTGGTTATTAGTAACCGTATGCCTAACAACGAATCTATACTCGTGCAGCTATACAACCAATTAAAAACATCGGAAGTTGGAAAACTAATGCCCACCGAACGCATCCACGACCTTAAGGAAGCTTTGGTTATGGGAGATACCATTTTGCTACCCAACAATACTATTAAGGTAGCTGTAAACAAGGTAAGTTACGATGTGTGTATATATGAGGGAAGCTCTTTATATAATAAAAACATACTGCTATTAGGTGACGAATTTGGTATAGAGGATTCGCTCACTAAACTAATTACGGAGTGTAACCCTAAATCGGTAATAAACGTACTCATAGGTAATGATAGCGATATTAGAAATGCATTTTTGATAGATAATATTGACTAAATAATTTTTGGATATTTTTAAATGATAACAGCGCATTAAGTAATAATTGTAAAATTAAAAACAGATGGATTATATAAATAATTCGCTAATTTGAACACCACGACGCATTTTGTCGCAGTGATAATTTATATTTACATCGCACTATTTAAAATAGTGCACTTAAAATGTATTAACCTTAATAAAAACTGACATTGATGACCGAATTTGAAAAAATACTGAAAGGGTTTAAATTAATTCCACGACATACCACAACCAAAACTTTTATGGAGATAGCTGGCTATCCTCATTACGAAAATGTGTGTAGTAATATTCTAAAGTTTTATCTTGACCCACATAACGAACATGGATTAAAAAATTTGGTGCTAAATTCATTACTTCACCTTGTGAACAAAGATTTTGAATTTGATACTGATAATGAAAAAATTGAAATTTATAGAGAATACATTACTAAAAAAAACAACCGCTTAGACTTACTTATTTTAACAAATGAATATGCAATAGGAATTGAAAATAAAATTTTTCATCACCTGCATAACGACCTATCCGATTATTACACAACAGTAGAAAGCTGTGCTACTGATAAAAAAACAATATGTATAGTTTTATCCCTTAATAAATTAAACAAAATAGAGGATACGGAGAAATTAAAAGAAAATCATTTTGTTAATATAACGTATGAGCAACTCTTTGAAAATATAAAAAAGAGTATTGGCCAATATATTGGAAACTCAAATATTAAGTATGTAACTCATTTAACCGACTTCATTAAAACTATGGAAAATTTTAACCCTACAACTATGGAAAATAAAGAACTTTTTAAATTCATCAAAACAAACGCAACGGAAATACAAGAGTTGACTAAACAATTTAGTGTATATATTAACGCACTCAATTCAAAAATAACGGTACTTAAAGATACTATGCAAAATAAGCCAAAAGCTGATAAGCAATGGATTTGCAATAAAAACATTTTGGTCCATGACTATATAGTGGACGGTAAATACAAGGTAGCAGTTGACACTGTAATAACTATTAATGGGTGGGAAATACGACTTTTTGGACGTAATTCCGAATCTTCCAATTTCATTATAAATACAATGTGTAAAAGCGATAACTTTTTACCCAAGTCATTTAACAGCTTTGACCTACCTGGAAATAGACTTACTACCAAGAAAATTGATACAGATGCGCCAATTGAGGATGTTGCTAGCGTTTTAGAAGATTTACTAAACAGTATCGAAAACTATAACTCAGAGGGAAATAAAAATGTCGTTACGCAAGAATCATAGCAAAATAAATTTTTATTTAAAGTTGTAATTAGCTTTATTTTTAATACTACGACGTAGTCTGTCGTGCTAGTAATATATGTTTGTGCCATATAAATAACATCATCATAACTATGCTACACAATTTTAACAGTATCTCATTTGCATTTAAAACTAGTGCTGAACAGTATTTAAACACTTGGTTTAAAACACATTATAGTAAAAACTGGTTATTACCGGTTGATTATTATAATTATTTAAAAACGCCAAATGATTATGGCGCACAAGCTTATATTACAGCACAAGAAAATAAAAACTACACATTAGAATACGCTAATGCTATGGCTCAAAAGCAAGTAGAAATAAATCAGTTAACACAACAGTTATGTGATGACGAATTAAACGACTTACTATTACGAGGAGTTATAGCTCCTGCTGGCGCGAGCGTTAGGTAACCGTGTAGTTTAGGCTAGTGCGAGCATGTTACTCGTATTCAATAAAAAATAGTATATTTAAAATAAAAGTGGATAAAACAAAAGTAGTTACAGTTATAACGGACACGAGCAGAATGCTCGCGCCAGCGGGGGGTACAAAATGCCGCAAATCAGGCGTTAAAATTAAATAAATTAACTCCAAATTCAAAAGGCATTTTGCCATCAGGTAATTTAGGAAATATTATCAAAGTAGGCGGTATGGATGTTCGTCTAATTGGCGGTAGAATTGAAAATGGACAAGTTTTTATTTCATCATTTAGTAGAAAGGGATTATGACAGATAAATTAAATAAACTTGAATTGTCAATACTTGAAGGACTTGCGATAGAATACCATTTTATAAAGAGACATATCACATTTTTAAGAGTAAAGAGCAGGGAAAATACAGGTGTAGGTATGTATGTGAATTTTATTTATGACGACCCGACCAATGAAATATTGAGATTGGAAATAGAAGATACTGTTATAAGTACTAGTGAAACTATAGAAATAGATGGCTTAAAATATGGTTTAGGTTATGAAGTAGATATAACTGACGGGAAAATAAAATTCATAGAACTTGTTACTTATGGAGAAGACTGGAATGGTATAGTTACTGATAATTTCACGTTTACTAAATAAAAATCCCCTGCTGGTGCGAGCGTTAGGTAGCCGTGTAGTTTAGGCTCCTGCTGGTGCAAGCGTTAGGTAACCGTGCAGTTTAGGCTAGCGCTAACTTGCAGTTAGTGCTAACTTTCCGTTTATTAATGCACTAATATTGCACATTATTGTACCTTGTTTAACAGTATTGCACTTGTTTAAAACACAAGGTTAAAAGCCGTAGCACATTTGCTGTATGAATAGCAAATTAGTGTTTCTTGTCCCCTTATTTTATAGTCAATTAGTGTTTATACACTTGCATATATCCAAGTGTATAAATACTAATTTTTTTGTTTTAAATTTTCATAACTTATTGATTATCATTACTATTGTAATTGTAAAACGTAGGTTACAACATAGTGCAATAGCATTCTTTTTAGGTAAGGTTATACATTCATTTAACAACGGTTTGGCTAAATGAAAAAAAGTGTAGTACACCAACAATTACCCTTATCAATTGAACGATTAAAAACTTATAAAGGCTTTGAGCAATGCACCGAACAGGAAGCATTAGCCGAGCTAGAAATAATAAAACGTTTAGCTAAAATAATGCACCATTTGTACCTACACGACCTGCAATTAATTAATAATAAAACGCAATAATTTATGAAAAACGACTTAGAAATTTTTACCCCCTTTGCCAAGAAAAGCAAGTTTGCCGACCGCATTGAGGGCAGCAACTGCATTGTATATACTCGGGTTTCTACCAAAGAACAAGAAAAGGGGTACAGCCTCGAAACTCA